>JAJDDQ010000010.1 GCA_029260215.1 Phycisphaerae bacterium | reverse complement strand
CAAAACTTCCCTGTCCATGACTATCTCCCGATTGAATAAAAGATCGTAACACGCCCGGAATTCTGACAGCCCCCCGCGCCCTGCGCAAGTAAAGTGAGGCGCGAATTATTCCACAGCGCCGAAGGAAATAGCCACACCCCTCGCCCCAGACCCCGTAAAGTTCAACGAAAACGTAATGAAATCAACCAGGTCCACATCCCCGTCGCTGTCGAAATCCGCGTCAACACCTGGCGGACATCCTACCGCTGGCGGCAGATCAGGACCGCCGGTGCAGGCGAAGAGCTGACTGTAGTCAACGAGGTCTACATCGCAGTCGGAGTCGAAATCGCCGACAATCGCGACGCACGTTGATTCCGCCACCAACTGAACATCGTCGAAATCCACTTCGATGCCCGGCACGCCGGGAACTTCAGCCACATTAAGATTGACTAGTCGGATCTCAAGCGGCAGACCCAGTTGCGCATGCGACGCGCCAATGACGACCACCGTCGTACTGAGCATGAATTGGCCGTCGTCGATCACACCGAACAACGAGTTATCGTCCTGCCCCACAACCACATCGCCAGCCAACAGTTGCACCTGATAGCCGGGGAAATTATCGAGATTGAAGAATCCGAACACATCGCATGGGGGAGGCCCCGTACCCGAATCAATGTCTCCGACCTGAACCGTCAACGTGTAGGTCGTGTTGGCCTGCAATGTTTCCGCCAACACCTGCGACAGGCCGGCCGGCCCGCCACCAATGGTATCCTGCAAAAAGACAAGACCCACGTGATCGCCCTCCGGCGCTCCATCCGGAAAGAAAACCGATCCAACGGGCAGATTTAATCCGCCGATCGAGTTTCCACCGCCGTTCAGCAAACCGTTGGGATCGTAAGCAACCCAGTCAGCCGGCTGAAACAATCCGAAGCAACCAGCGTTGACCAAGTCGGCCTCAAAGCCAGAGTTCAAGACGGTCAACAGTGCAGGCCCACCCGCGACGGTGTCGCCCGCGTTGGTTCCGCGTGCGCATACTGACGCCACCAGTGCGCACAAAACCCCCGTTCGAAAACATCTGAACTTGATTTGCACAAGAATCCCCCGCCGCCCTTTTCGGAACACCACCGCATCATCCTAGAACGGCGACCGTCCGAATTCAACGGGAAAGTTGATGTTCCGCTGGAATCTTGCCAAAAGCGACGCGGAATCGGCCAACAGCACGGACGTCGACAACGTCCACGCAGACTGACAAGTTCGTCGACGCGCGTAGGGCCACTCGGTAGTGGGATGACAGTCTAACGTTTGGAGAACTGGAAGCGACGCCTGGCGCCACGCTGACCGTATTTCTTCCGCTCGACTTTGCGGCTGTCTCGGGTCAGGTATTGGCCTTCGCGAAGCTGCTCGATGTAATCCGCATTGTGCTTCAGCAAAGCACGGGCCACGCCGAGCACAACCGCGCCAGCCTGCCCGGTAACGCCCCCGCCGCCGACATTCACGAACACATCGAGGCGTTTCAGGTTTTCGGTGGCCTTCAGCGGTGCCACGACGGCCTGTCGATGCACCTCGTGGCAGAAGAAATCCTCAAGCGGGCGCTTGTTGATCTCGAACTTGCCCGTACCGGGGCGAATCCGCACGCGGGCCACGGCCGCCTTTCGGCGCCCAGTACCCCAAAGGTACAGCTTGCCGGGGTCGGTCACGCGCTGGGCGACCGGAGCAGGTGATGCTGCCGGCGTCACAACGGGTTCCGGGGCAGCCGGAGTGGGTTCGGTATTCTCAGCGGCGGGTGTCGATTGGGGTTCGTCGGTCACGGGTGCGATTCTCCGAAGCGTAGTCTGGCAAACTAACTAAATCCAACTACTGATTCTAACTAAACTAAAAAGCCCACGGGGACGGCTGCTGCGCGCTGTGCGGATGCTTGTCGCCGCGATAGAGCTTCAGTTTCTTGAGCATACGACGCCCGATGGCATTCTTGGGCATCATGCGCCGGACAGCCTCATACAAAACCCGATCCGGGCGTTCATCGAACACCTTCCGCATCGGAATTTCCTTGTAGCCGCCGGGATGATACGTGTAACGCGGGTAGACGCCGGCATCGAGTTTTTTGGCTGATATGCTCAGCTTCTCGACGTTGGTCACCACGACAAAATCACCCGTATCGACATGCGGTGTGTATATGGGCTTGTGCTTGCCCATCAGCACATGGGCTATCTTGACAGCCAACCGCCCCAGAGACTGTTCGGTGGCATCCACGATATGCCACGAGCTACGAACGCTCGCGCTGTTGGCCATTGTTGACGGCATCGTTCCTATCGTCATCGTTCACGCTCTTTCACGGTCTTGTCAGTCGAACAAATTCGAACCGCAGAGCATACCCGCAACACCGCCCCCGTCAAGACCCGCCGAAGCCAATTGTCGCGGCAACGCGGCGTCTGGCTCACCAGCCCGAGGCACGGTACAATAATCCAGCATGAGTCGAAACGACTATATCGTCATTCAGACCATCCAGGGCGTGACCGTGGCTACGATCAACGATTCCGCGGTCATCGACCCACGCCACATCGAAGAATTCAGATCCACGCTTTTCGCCCTGATTGACCAGGAAGACCGCCGCAAGCTCGTTCTTAACCTCACCAAGGTCAAAAACCTGTCGTCGGCTGCCCTCGCGGTGCTGATCCCGCTTCAGGAAAAATACGCCAAAGCCAAAGGCCGACTCGTGCTTGTGGGCATCAACGACGGCATCCGCTACCTGTTCGAGGTAACCAAGCTCGACAGACTCCTGACGCTGGCAGACACCGAGGCTGAGGCGATCACCCTGATTGCCGGCCTCAAGTAAAGCGTGACTTTTTTCGCTAAAACAACTTTAGCGCGGTGAGCAGGGCAATCCCCGCGGCTGCTCCAAACCCAAGCCCCACCGCAAATCGGGTCCAACGGATTCGATCGGAAACGCTCGGCGCAGCTTTTCCGGCTGCGGGCGTCGCCGACGGCTCAGCCGGTGCGCGGTATTCCACGAGCCTGGGCCTGATGATGGCGGCGGACCTTGAGTTTTTGAGCGCGGGTGGAACGTGCGGGATGACCACCGGCAGCCTCGGGTCGGGGGGCGTTTCGCTGATTTCAATTCCTTCAATGCCTTCAAGCAAAACTGAAAACGGGGAGCCGAAGGCTTCGCGGTCGTGTCGATACGACTCGGCGTTTTGATACGCTCCGGCGTTTCCTGTGGAGAAAACTTCCTCGGCGGTGAACGCGCCGGAATCGTCCGGGCTTCGGGAAAGTTTTTTCGAGCCGTAGACGATGCGCACTTCGCGACTTTCGAATTCGTCGGGCGGATCGCCGTCGAGGTATTGGTCGATGAGAAACTCATCCACCTCGCTCTGGGCGACTTCACGGGTTCGGACGATGCGGGCCTTTCCGGTCATCATGATTTGCAGCCTCCTGTTTTCCGGCGGTGCCGCTCCGTGGGCACTCTGCTCTTTCGGCATCATCGGCGCATGTCGTGGATTTTGATGAATTCACGAGCACGAAACAATTCGACTCCTGCGTTAAGATAGGCAAATTGCGACAGTTGGCCGGGCTGACGGCGGCGATCGCTTGCGGAGCGATCCTCCAGCACTTCCAATGGGATCGGTTGGGGCGACGGTGGGTGTTGGCGAAGTGGTCTTGAGGGCATTGGCTTTGTAAACTTTTCCCGTCCAAAATCTTCAATGACCGACACCTGGGCGATATGCTGGTTTGAAACATGCTGCCACAGTGCGGCTGTAATCGGAGTGTCATATTGGGCCGTCGAAAACAGAAACACACCAAGGGGCCAAACGCGGCCAAATCTGTCGAGATCGAGAAGCTCACGATCGGTGCTCTGCTTGCGGGCGCGAACCGGCTCACGTTGGGTTCGGCGTGCTTTGCCGTTGGCCTCCTAACGGCATTGGGCGGCGGAGCGTTTGCCGTGGGCGAGTGGCGCGGACGCGCTGCTTTGGAAACGCAGGCGAAAACTTTGGAGGATCAAGTCACACAGATTGGCCAGGAACGCGATCAGGCAAGAACCGAAGCGACGCGACTTACTGCGGAACGGGACGCGGCTATTGACAACCTCAATCGGAACATGGCCGACGACGAGAAATTTTCCACGGATTTCGCCACGCGGCTGATGGACCCGCAGGTGATTGAAGCTTTGCGCCGATCGGTCGCGGCTGATGCTCCGGATGGATTTGATGACCAGCAGTGGCTTTTGGCATCGCTGGTTTGGCAGTTGAAGTCGCAAAACGGGTTTGCCGAGTTCCTCGCCGGGGCGACGGCTCATCGCGTCGAGCTAACTTTTGACCAGGACGGCGAGGTTGGGTTTCAATGGGACGAGGGGCAAAGTGCCGTGGCGGTAATTCTCGCGCAAGTTCCTGGCGAATACAGCCCGGAAACGCTCACCAAGGTGAATGAATCGATCAACCGCTTTGGGTTTTTCCCTCTGAAGCCGGATCAAATCATCGTTCGCGGCGTTGACGGCGGCATCCTCCTGACCAGCCCCGGGTACTGAATCAGCCTGTGAACGGGTTTTCCGTGCCCGAAAAAGCCGCTTATGATGCGGTGGCTATCGCCCCGGCCATGGTAGCGAGTTGGCACCCTGTACACGAACCACTTTGCCAGTTAGACCAATGCCCATGATGGCAGCTGCGCTCGCGCCTCATCCTGACTTCTCTCGACTCAAGCGAACGATGGAACGTCTGGTCGCCGACGGGCGGTTCGTTTCGTGGCAAGGGGATGTCTATCGTCTGGCTCATCCGAAGTACGCTGGCCCGTCTGATTTCATTAGCGGAGCAGGGGCGAAGCTCAACGGTGGCCGCTGGAATCCCCCGTTCGGGGTTCCCACGCTCTATGCAGCCAGCTCTCCCGAACTCGCGACCGAAGAGACGTTTGCGATGGCCCGGAAGTTCGGGTTTGCTCCCCGAAAGCTACTACCACGAGTCACCAGGGCGATTTACGTTCGCGTCTCACGGCTTGTTGACACGACAGACGGGCACATTCGCAAGTCACTCGTCGTCTCCAGGCAACGGATGCTCGATACCGATTGGCGGCAGGCGAACGCACAGGGCGAAGAGGCTCTCACGCAGGCGATTGGCAGGGCTGCGGCTGAGACGGGCCTCGAGGGCCTGATTGTGGCCTCCGCCGCACGTCCGGATGAATTTAACCTCGTCATCTTCGTGGACAACCTCAGAAGAGGGAGCGACGTAGATGTTGTGCCGTAGTCGGACAAGCATTATTACACGTAAAATTACTTGACTTTCCACGCCAAGGAAGCGATACTGTGGTTGGAGGAGTTATCGATGTCAAAAACGAAGACGAAACCCAAGAAACCCGCCCTCCGGAACCCGAAGAAGACGCTCCGGCAACGGTTTGGTATTCGGCAAACAACGGAGGCACGATTGCTCGGCGTGTCCACGAAGACCGCGTCCACGCTTCGCAGTGGAAAGAGGCCGTCGCCACAGGTTGCGAGGCGTTTCACCGAACTGGAACGGTTGCTGCGCGCACTCGCCGAGATTGTCGAAGAGAACGTCGTTGCAGAGTGGCTTGAGACTCCGAACGAAGTTCTTGACGGACTCAAGCCGCTCGAAGCGATCGAGCGTGGCGAAGTTGACCGAATCTGGCAGGTGGTCTACGCCCTCCGGTCAGGGGAGCCTACGTAGCGAATCCTCGCCCCGGCTACGCCGGAGCGGGGCAACGGGAAAAGAGGTGGAAGAGAGCCGAATCACTCTCCTGTTTCGCTGGGCGTTGACCGGTGTGCCGATCGCCTTGATCCGCTCGTTTTGTTTCCCAAGGCTTTTTTTGACGAGCGAAGCGCGCTGTCAGGGGCAACGCTCTGTTAAGCCGCTGCACCTTCTTCATCCCGGCACCAGCGCCAGCCACGCCCCCACCGGATCCTGAACCACCGCACATGCGTACTTCCCATCGGTCCCCCGTGTCGCCTTGATGACCTTGCCCCCTCCCTCTCGTACGCGACGGAGACTTTCGGCGAGGTCGCCGACGGGGAGGTAGATCATCCAGATAGGTGGCAGCCCCAGGTTGACGCCGCGCGCATGACAGACTCCCGCCGCTGGACTTCCATCGGCACCGAACATGTTGTAGTCGGCGTAGCGCTCGCCTGCGTCCTCCATCTCGACGTCCTGCACCGACCAGTCAACGACCTGTCGATAGAAGTCCCGGGTTGCCGAGGCGTCGGAGGCCGTCAGGTCGAGCCAGGAGATGCAACCCGCACGCGCCGCGGCGTCCTCAGTTGGGGGGATCGCCTCCGCAGAGACGACTGGGATGATCCCGAACGCCGCTCCATTCGGATCGAGCAGTACCGCCCATTGGCTCTTTCCATCGTCGTCTTTGCCATGCATCAACTCACGCCCTTCCAGGTCGAGCGCCCGCTCCACACTGGCTGCGACATCGGCGACCTGAATGTGCGGCATCCATTGGAGCGGAAGGTGAGCATACTCCGCGCTGCGCGCGCCCAAGCCGATGACCGGCATGCCCAGGTTGTT
>JAJDDQ010000088.1 GCA_029260215.1 Phycisphaerae bacterium | reverse complement strand
GGTCGAGCCCGTCTCGTCGATCAAGCCGATGGCATAGGGATGGCTGTGATCACGCACCACGATCTCCTGCACCCGATCGATCATTCGCCGCTCATCCCAGTTCGCCGAGCCCAGGAACACCTGTAACGAACGCGGAACAATTCCGGCTCGGAGGGCGATCGGTTCAGCACTTTTACGCTGGAAATCCGAGTTCTGGCCCTTCACGTAAACCTCGAGATACAACTCCGTATCACACCGTCCAAAGCAATCCGAAAACTCCGCCAGATAGGCCTCAAGACCAGGGCCAGCTCGCTGAATCTCTGCGACATCCATGTCTCGCTCGATCTGTCATGCAGCACCTCCGCCGAGATCATCCCCCCGCGACGCCACTCCTCAAGATGTGCTTCGTCGAACGCTCACAGCGTTCTTGCCAAAAAAACCGCTCAGTCGCGTTGCAATCGAACCAAGCAAGTCGCCATGAATCGTGATTTCGCCGTCAATCCCACCAGCCTCCACACTTAAAGCTCCAAGCGTCGCGACGGTGACGAACTCAGCCTGCCCGGAGAATGTGTAGCCCACAGTGCAACAGAGAAGCGCTTGCTGCCCAGACTCAACCGATCCACCGTTCAGAATGCGTCCCGCCCCGCCTTTGGCGATCAAAAGGGCCCCAGCCATGTCACCTCCGTTGAAGTTAATCGTGCCTGTCGTCGTCAACTCGCCGCCGATTGCGAGAGACTGGTCCGCTGCGATGCCCGAACGCAAAATCATTTCGCCGGCCATGTCGTCGCCCACAGTCAATACCACTGAGTCGACCGTGTTGACCATATCGTTGATATCAAGGGAACCGCCCGAAGCAACGCGGCCCAAAGTAACACTGCCGCCCTCGATCCGATTACTCACGACGACGCTCCCCGATTAATCTGCTTGCACATTGAGCGCTCCAGTAATCTTGGACAAGTCGATACTGCCGGTCAGGTCGCCGTCCACGGTGAGGCAGGTCGTGATTTCGCCCCCCGTTCCACCGCTGTCGGCTTTGAGTATTAGCGTGCCGGTCAGGTCGCCGGTGATTCTGGCGTCTTTGATTGAGAAGTAGCCGTTCCAGCCGGTTTTGGTCAGGTCCATGCTGCCCAGGTTGGCCGCCCCGGCGTTAGCACCGTTCTTGATGCTGACCTCGAAGTTGTCCGACGATTGCGCCGGGTCCAGCGTGATCGCACCGATGTTGCCGGGGTTCCCGTTGTCGTCGGGACGGACACTTCTGCCCGCTCTCCAACTACTCGCGACGGTGGCGGGGTTTGTATGCTGTGCTCGGCGATGCTAGACTTTTCGCGTGCCTCGAATTCTGCTTGATCGTTTTGATGTGAGGATTTCAGATGCCTGTCCGAATCACGCGTTGGTTGTCGCTCGTCGTGCTCACTTGTGTAATCCCCTGCACGGCGAAGGAAAAGGAGTCGCTTTCGGTCGATGCATTGATTCGAGTCGGCGTTGACCAGCTTCTGTCCATGCAGGAGGAGGACGGCGCTTGGCCTTACGAGGGCGTGTACCGCGTGCGTGGCAAGATTCCCGTCGGCTACCGTGTCGGCGGAACGTCGCTGGTGTGTGAGGCATTGCTGTATGGCGCACCCGTCGACAATTCCAAAGTCCGGTCGGCCATCGAGCGCGGCATCGACCTGGTTCTGCAAGAGCTGCACGACGATCGGATGGCGGCCAAGACGGACTATCGATACGACGTGCGTGTATGGGGACAGGCTTGTGCGTTGGATTTCTTTTCGCATCTGCTGAAAACGAAACGGGCCGGCGCGCGACGGGAAGCGGTGTCTGAGTGGATTCCGAAACTGGTCGCGACGCTCCTCGAAGAGGAGGTCGATGGCGGCGGCTGGAACTATGCGGGTAGACGCAAGCACGCTTCGTTCGTTACCGGGCCCGTGGTCCAGTCGCTCCTGATGGCTCGACAGGTGGGGGCGAAAATTCCCGACAAAGTGTTCACACGATCCGCGGAAGCATTGCTATCGGGTAGAGCGCCCGATGGCGCGTATCAGTACGCAGGACGAATTAATCTCGAATCCAAAAGCAAGTTCGCTCGCCCCAAACTTCCCGGATCGATCGGTCGAAGCCCATTGTGCGATACCACGCTGATTCTCCTGGGCAAGGGGAACTCCGAGACAATCAAGCCGGCACTCGACGCATTCCACGAGCATTGGGACGAACTCGAAAAACGCCGTAAGCAAAACGGTACGCACAAGGCACCGTACGGCATCGCACCTTACTACTTCTATTTCGCCCACCGCTACGCCGCACAGGCCATCGCCATGCTGCCCAACGGCGACCAGGCCTCCGAACGGGCGCGTCTGCTCGAAAAGCTGCTTCGCACGCGCGACGCGGACGGAACCTGGAACGACCGCGTGTTCCCGCGCACGCGCAACTACGGGACAGCCATGTCGGTCATCGCATTGCTCGGCGATCGATTTCCGCTGCCCGCGCGGGTCAAGAAAAAGTGACTTGAGGATCGACAGGCTGAGCGACTTTGCCTGTTCCTGGCAGGACGTTGAAAAGGTGTGGCACGGGTTTCCAACCCGCGCGTTCACAGGTCGAGTGACCAGTGCCTGGTGAAACACAGCCATTCGCACCGGTTGAAAACCGGTGCCACACAGAAAGTCTATGTTCCTCAATGGGCTGTCAAACTCTGTGTCGAACGAGATTGCCTCAATGACAATGATTAACGGCGAAAAACTTCCCACTCTGACATCCGCGCGCGTGGTGCTGCGCTGGCTTGAACCCAGCGATGCGCCCACGTTGTTCGGGATATTCTCAGACCCGCAGGCTATGCGTTATTGGAGTTCGTCGCCGTGGACCGACGAATCCGCCGGTGTTGAGATGGTCGAAAACGTCCGGCAACATTTCGAGCAGGGCACGCTCTACCAATGGGGCGTCGCCCGCCACGGCGACGATACCATCATCGGCACCTGCACACTGGCCCATGTCGATGTTCAAAATCGCCGCGCGGAAATCGGCTTCGTCTTACGGTCCGATCATTGGAACCAGGGTCTCATGACAGAGGCCACGCGCGCGTTGCTGCGCTTTGCCTTTGAGGAACTCGATTTGCACCGCATCGAAGCCGATGTGGACCCGCGCAACGAGGCCTCGATTCGTCTGATCGAGCGACTCGGATTTCAGCGTGAGGGATACCTGCGCGAACGCTGGCTTGTGAATGACGAAATCAACGACACGATATTCTACGGACTACTGCGACGTGAGTGGTCAACCGCCTGACTTCGCTTCCGGACTCAAAACCCAAACCGCATTCACGAACGCTTCCGTGTGAATAAAAAGAAGCAAGGGAGCCCGATTGAACGTGCCGTGTTTCCGAATGTCTTGCGTGAAGATCTCGCTAATTGCGTCGGCGCGTGCCGACTGCACCCAAGCCAATCAAACCGAGCACGGCTGCACCCGGAACGGGAATCGGCGTGGGGCTAACCGTAAACAGCCAATCCGAAGCGCTCACATGGTTGTCCGCGTCTCCGTGGGCCAGCCACCCCCATCCGCTCACTCCGGCGAAGCCGCGATGGCCGGTATCAAGATTGAATACCGTGCCCGTGCCGCCAGTGATGTAATCCCACAGGCCGATCGAATCGCCTGCCGTGAACGCACCACTGGTGAACTGCGGCGTGATCGAGCCGTTATTGTCTGGATTGCTCTCCGGCTCCACAAAAATGCGTCCGTCGCCAGCCACCTGAATGTTGGCGCTGTAGGTAAAATCGACATCCCACAAACCGACTTCAGTGGCGGCATAACCGCTGCCCTGATTCCTTCCGCCGAATACCGTTCCGAAGATACGGATGGTTGACATCGAAAGATCGTTCAAATCGAGATCGAGCGACATGGACATCCCAGCTCCGTTGTCAGCCGAATCGGCGACGTCGTCTTCAAAATCAAAAGTGAATGTACCACCCGATCCGTTGAGCGCGTCCAACCGCAGGCCGTAAAGCGGCGGCGCGGCATTCCCGTCCGGATGATTCCCAAGCTGGTACGTGCCGTTCGGCAACACAGGGTCGGCTTGGACACTGGTAGCCATCACCAGCGCCAAGAACGACAAGACAAGAAAAAGATTCTTCATAGCAATCATTACCCCACGCAAAATACTTAAACCGCCCTAAGACAAGCCAAAACGAATTCCCCGCCTTCGCCCGCATCGTAGTAAATTTCCGAGACCAATACAACAAGACAATGCGAGTGTTGTGTGACCAATATTCAATCGCATTGCGGCGATTCAGATTTGGGCGAATACAAAATGCATGCACAGTGGCCGCGATTGCAACGAGTGGAATCTATGTGACGGTTTTAGCGATTGTGTCGCCATCGAATATGCGGCGGATTCCGTGTTGGCCAACAAAGCGTGCATTTCGCAAAGCGTGCACCAATACTCCAAATCAAGGCTAAGAGCACGCCCGCCCGCGCTTTCACTTCCCCCGCACATGGGGCCCGAGGACACCGGTGCTGGGCGGGAAGATTGCCTGTCGCCTCAAACTCTGATTGTTGTCAAGCGTTGTCGTCGCCCGCAGCCGCGACTTCTTCTGCGGTGTTGCCAACGTCGCCTGCGGAGCCTATATAGGGGGCCGTTCACGATCCATGACGTAGCACGGAGGCCACATTCGCGTCGGTCGCTGTGCAAACACCCGAACGGTGCGGGCGACATGGGTTGCGACGCAGCCTGATGGTTTTGGCACGTAAGCATATGTAGGAAAATGATTTACAAGGAGAACAGGCGGCGGCACTCCAGCATGATCGCCTGCGGTTTGATCTACCCCCTCCTTATGATCTTGTCCTGAACAAGCCGGTTCGTATCGCGTTGAATCGTATCAACGCTACCACCGGTGCGGTTTTTGAATGGTTGAAATCAGCCTGCTCGCAGAGTTCGCGGGCAGCGTTCTGTTGGAGAAGCTAAAGTGTTCGTTGATCGTCATCTTCCCACGTTTGCTTTCATCGTAGGCATGTTGTGCGCGCATCCGTTGCTCGGCGACGTCATACACGTCAATGACGGTAGCCAGGTGGTCGGCACAATAGAGGGGTTTTCGGGCGGGAAGGTCAAAATTTCGACAACGTTCGCCGGGGCGATCGAGATCGATCTTGCGGTGGTAAGTTCAATCGAAACGGACGAACGCCTTACCGTCGCGATGGAGAGCGGGGATCGGCTCATCGGGCCTGTGGGCCGAACAGGCGAGGGAGCGGCCGTTGTCGAGACGGCTCAGGGACCGGTACCGATTGATTTCGATCGCGTTACAGCGGTTTGGAAGGTTGGCCAGCCAAGTCCCGAGGAGGCGGCGTTGGTTGCAAAGTATAAGCCAAACTGGTCCGCCACGATCGAAGGAGGCTTTCGCATGCAGGAGGGCAATCGTCAGACACGCGAGGCTCGTGGGCGATTCGATCTGCTCCGTACAACGTCGGAGGATCGACTGTTGTTTTACATAGCCGCTGAATACGCCGACCAGAACGAGATTCGCAACACAAACGAATACAAAGGTGGTGTCCACTACGAGAACAATGTTTCCGATCGGCGGTATTGGTACACGCGATTGGACCTCGAGTTCGACGAATTCGAAGACCTTGATTTGCGTGCGACGGTGGCCGCTGGCGGCGGGCACTTTTGGATCAAGAAACCGAACCACATGCTGAAGACGCGTGCCGGTGTCGGCTATCGACATGAGTCGTACATGACCGGTGTGACCTTTGATGACGTGACGCTGGACCTCGGCTTGGATTACATGGTCGATCTTTCGAGTTTCTGCCGCCTTACCCATGCAGCCAGCTACAGCCCTTCGATTGAAGAGGTGAACAATTATCGTTTGAACTTTGATACAGCCTTGGTGTTTCCGCTCGGTGACAGCAAGGCTTGGAAGCTCAAGCTCGGCGTGCTGAATTCCTACAACTCGATGCCACAACCCGGCATCGTGAAGCTGGACAATACCTACTACGCCAACGTGATGCTGGCAATCAAGTAGGGATCGCCGACGGGCGGGCTGACACGGCGCGAGATCGCCGGCACAAGCGTGGTGTCGCGTGTGTCGATCTCACTATCCTTGGCACGGTCGTAGGCTGAGCGTACAACACTCGTAAGGCGTCGCGCCGGTAGCTCAGTTGGATAGAGCATCGGATTTCTAATCCGAAAGTCGTGGGTTCGAATCCCGCCCGGCGCAGTCAAGAACGCTGATCTGGGCGTCGAGCTGACCGAAGAGCGCAAGAATCAACCCACCTTTGCGATGAGTCTACCACGTCGCAATTCCTCCTTTTCGACCTCGAAATAATGGTCCATCGTGGTCTTGATGTCCTTGTGGCCTGCCAGCCGTTGAACGACCGGCGGCGCAACACCGGCCAACAGTGCCCGCGTGATGGCTGTCCGTCGCAGGTCGTGGCGAGTGATGGCAGGAATCTCCGCCAAAACGATGATCCGCTCCCATTTCTTGCGAAGGTTCGACAACTCGGCGTGGAGCACGAACGGTCCGCCGTCCCTCATGGCGGTCATGCTCAGCCGGAGCCGGTCAAGGTCCGCGACCACGCAGTCATCGACGATGGGAACGAAACTGTCATCGGGCTGGCAAACTGGTTCTCCCGCACTTTTGGTGATTATCCCTGTGTACTGCCTCAGTCGGAATTGGACCTTCCCTGATCGGGGCTTAGCAGTACAGCGCAAAGTAAGCTCAAGCGATTTTGGGGCGTGGATCGATAACTCCTATCAGGACAAGGGTTTTGATTCCTGGCAGGAGGACGAGCATGGATGTCAATCAGATTCGCAAGGTAGGCCGGGGTTTGCCTCG
>JAJDDQ010000087.1 GCA_029260215.1 Phycisphaerae bacterium | reverse complement strand
GTTTGGACTTTGGCCATCTTGAGTCGATTCGACACAGCTTTCTCCTTTCACAGGAGAAGCTATGCGACGAACCGAAGACTCCTCAAAATGGCCGGTTTTCACCTGCCCACTACTGGCCGGTTTTGCCTGCCCGATGACACCAACGGAACGATTCCGATCTCCTGCAAGCACGCGACGATCGCGCCGGTGTTGGCCAGTGCCAAGATCCCAAAGATGACGCCTGCAAGAAGCAGCTTTCGGATTCCAATCGACATCGCGCACCTCGCTTTCTACATAAAGCATAGGTCATGGATGCTGAGCGCGCAAGTGAAAACGGGGAAAGAAATATCCGTCACAACCGGCGGGCTAGCGCGACCGCAGTGAGTATGCGCGAAGCCATGCGCTGGGTGATCATGATGTGGTTAGCGACTAATCGTGCCGTCAGTATCGCGGGCGCCAGATCCGCAGCGCGATCACATTGGCCCCAGGGGCGCCATGGCCGGTCCGATCGGTCCAAGACCCGGTGGCATCGGTCCAAACACACCCATCGGCCCTCCCGGCATGCCGTAGGGATCTGTCATCGCGTAGGGGTCCATTTGCAGCATCTCGTCCTCTACGATCTGTTCAAGCGATGGGCTGGCCGAATGAGAATCGAAACCGTGTGAATCGCCTGGTGAGTCGACTGGGGCACTGTTGCCGGTAAGGGGGCACAGTGAGATAGTCACTCGGATCATGAATGCCAGATTCACGGTGCGGCGTTGCAGATTCTCCGTGCAACACGTCCATGTGATGATCGAGTACTTGGGCGGAAAACGTAGATGGTGCGTAGCCGACGTGGTCAGCCACCGGACCTGATGGACCGCTGGACATCTCTCGACTATCAGACATTGGCTCCGGGGTCGACGGATCACCAGCGGCGGCCTCCATCTGTTGTTCGAACATGGCGGGCGCAAGCGCAGATTGCTCGTAAAGTGGTCGGTCAATAACCTGATCCCAAAGGTCAGCCATTGGGCTGTTGCCGACAATGCCAGCATCGGAACCAACGATTCCATGAATGGCCTCATCAATCGAGATGACATTCTCTGTCGCTTGAGTTGGTAGGTCGTTGATGAATCGAGCGGAGAGCCATCCCGCAAGCTCGTGATCGATGGCTGGGTGCTGCGGTTGCGTTGAGGCCACATCGAAGCCGCCCAACAGTCCCGTCGGCCGCGCTGCGAAGGCGTCATGCCAGGGCTCGGGCGGCCGATAGTTCGGCGGCTCGGATGAGTAGAATGCGTGTCCCGGGTCGTATTCGGATGGTTGGGAAAGAGCTCGATACTCGGTATCACCGGACTGTTGCGCATGATGCCCGGTGATGACCTGCTCCAATGTGCCGCGCGTTGCCCTGCCGTACCTGATGCCCGGCACCCCGCCATCGAGTGCTGGTTTGCCTCGTCGGTAGCGTTTGAGTTCATCGCGGAGCGGTGCTCGAATACTCATCGTAGTCTCCTGTTCGTCGAGAATCTGACATCGTGCCAGTCTGTTGATTGTATCGTGGGGTACGAAAGGACAGGCCGCGCATGGATGACGGGAATTCCGCAGAGGGGCAACGTGGTTCAGCGCCACGTGGGGTATCACGCCCCCACCGCCGAGCATAGCTATCGCTAGGTCGCGGAAAGAATCGCGGCCAGAAAGGCGGCCGCGACAAAAAGAAATGAAGAAGGAGCAGCGATCAAGCTCCGATGGGTCAATCTTCCTCGGGAAGCATCACGGTGAGAACGGGTTCGCCGTTGTCTCCGGGGCCGCACATGGCCTTGAGGGTTGCGGTTTCCTGCTTCTCGGGCGCCATCAGAAAGATGACTTTGAAAAGCAGCAGATCCTGGCTCGCCGATTTGCTTCGGCGGATGTTCATGTAGAGCATCCACAGCAAATCGTGGGCGCGGCCTCGCTCGGACTGCCCGAGTTCGCTCGTGCCGGCTGGTGGCACGATCGGCGGCTGTGCGCGTGGCGGAGCCGGTCCAACCCTACTTGGCTCCCTTGGTTTGTGGTGCTCGGCTGCGCCCTGACGATGCGATTCCTCATCGTCTGGTTCGTGTTCAGGGTCATCTAGCTGACTGAATTCGTAAAACTGAATCCTAGGAGAAGTATGATGAACGACTCCAATCGCCCCATCAGGGCGTTCCGAATGGGCCCGCTGACGCTGTCCGTTTGGGAAAACCAGACTGAAGTGGATGGTCGAACGACACTTCGACGCTCGGCCACTATCCAGAAACGGTTTCGTGACAAGGGTGGTGAATGGCGCGACACCGGAACGCTCTTCGCTGACGATCTCCTCCGGCTGTCGGTGCTGGCCCAGCGCGCGGCCGTTTGGATGGAGCTCAAGGCGGAGAATCCGCGAGAACCGTCCGAGTCATCCGTTTGACCACCGTTTTCGATTTCAACACCGAGCCCGTCGCGAGTCCTCGACGGGCTCGGTCGTGGTCAGGCGAGTGCTGTGACGAGAACGCGATTGGGCCGCGGCGCCGCCGACACGATTCGCTTTGACCGAGTCCGAACACCACGGCGACGGCGGTGACACGCCCGGCCAAGACTGTCATCCACACGTTTGCCATCCAGCCAATCCAATCGAGTCCAATGCTGTGAGCGGGGCATCCCGTGGCCCCTGGGTGACCATACGAAGGAGCGCGAAACATGACGGAGATCACGATAACGACGTACGACGAGCTGACCCGGTTCATCACTGCCTTCCGCGATGGCTACCTCAACATGCTCGTCATTTGCTCGCGCGGCGGTCTTGGGAAAAGCGAAGAAACACGGCGATTACTGAGCATGCGCGATCCGGTCCACATCGGCGGGCACATCACACCACTCGCACTGTACTCAGTGCTCGAGAAGGGTAAGGACAAACTCGTCATATTCGATGAAATCGACACACTCCTGTCGAGCACGACGCACGTCGGTCTGCTCAAGCAGCTGTGCGAGACGCGTGAATTCAAACGCGTGACATGGGGTTCCGTTGACCCGCGCGCTGTGGCCGTCGATGGAGGCAAGGGCTACTTCTACACGCGCAGCCACGTTCTCATGCTCTGCAATTCCTTCGATGTCTTCGGTGCCAACGCGATTGCCCTGAAGACGCGGGCGTTGAGCCTCCGGTTCGAGCCGGAACCGAGTGAGATTCTCGAGAAGATTCGAACCTTCGCGATGGATGACGAGATCTACGCGTTTCTCGAAGGACTCCATGAAGCCATCGCGGACTTCGGACCACGCACGTACCGCATTCTCGAAGATCTGAAAAACGCCGGCCTCGATTGGCGCTCCTACGCGTTGGACGAAACGAACGTACCCCCCAAGGTTAAGGAAATCGCCGACCTCCTTGAGTGGTTTGACACGGATTCGGATCGATTGGCCCAGTACACCGCGAGCCGTCGCGACTACTACAATTGGAAACCGGAGGCGCTTGCATTCTTGCACCGGCGCGAAGCAGCACGCGGGTGGACGGCCTCAGAGTTCGATGCCTGCCAGGAGTAAGTCGGCTGGTTTCCATCGGTCGTTGCACCGCGCCTTGCGATCGTAGCAGCCGACGCTTTGACCACGGCAAGTCATCCTCGCGTCAATCCCATATGGCCCTTTCCGCGCCCGGCTTCTGCAATAATGCACTTTCAAGAGAGACCCTCGGAGATCGACTGATGGCTGTTAACTCGAAGATCGATTGGACGGACGCGACATGGAACCCCGTTCTTGGTTGCACGATGTGCTCGCCCGGTTGCGCCCACTGTTACGCTGCGAGGATGGCCGCGCGATTCACCAAACCCGGTTTGCCGTTCGAAGGCCTCGCGGTGACGTCGGCGAACGGGCCGCGATGGACGGGCGAAGTCGTGTGCCGTGAAGACAAGTTGTTCGATCCTCTCCATTGGAAGAAGCCGCGGAGGGTCTTCGTCAATTCGATGAGCGACCTGTTTCATGAGAAGGTGCCGTTCGATTTCATCCATCGCGTGTTCGAGGTCATGGCCGGCGCACACTGGCATGAGTTTCAGGTGCTGACCAAGCGATCAGATCGCCTTCAAAAACTCTCTCGGCATCTGAATTGGCCCAAGAACGTTTGGATGGGCGTTAGCGTTGAAAACGCTGAGTATGTTCCACGCGTTGACGACCTTCGGGGCGCCGACGCCAAGACCAAGTTCCTATCGCTCGAACCGCTACTTGGGCCGCTTCCCAACCTGGACCTGACCGGGATCGACTGGGTCATCGTCGGAGGCGAATCGGGCCCGAAGGCCCGCCCGATGAGCCCCGCGTGGGCAACCGATATCCGCGACCAGTGCCAGCATTCTGGCGTCCCCTTCTTCTTCAAGCAGTGGGGCGGCGTGAACAAGAAGAAGGCCGGGCGACTTCTTGACGGGCGAGCGTGGGATGAGATGCCGGAGACGACTTTGCGACGCGCCGCAGTGCCGCGCGTAGGAGGAAAAAGCAATGCTCCAGTGGGATCTATCTGATACACCGCTTGCTGCAAGCGACACGCCCGGTCGAGTTCCGACAGAGGGAGAGCTGCTTGCGCTGATGGTGGCTCTGCTGATGCACGAAGACGTCACGTACAACGATCTCAGGCACCGAGTGCTTGTGTTGCACGATGAAAACCGTGCCCAAATCATCGAGATTTTCGAGTATCGGCTTCCGGAGCTTGCACGCGAATTTGGCGCCGGCGATCAGCTACGTCAGCGGTTGATCGAGCTGGTTGGAATTAGGGTGACTCGTTCGTTGCAGGGGGGACGACATGAGCGCGATTGATCCTCGTCACGGTGAGCGCGAGCGCGCTAGCGCGGAGGCAAGCCGACCCGCTCCCACTCAACTCGTCTCATCCAAGATCGACGAGCTGCCCGATCCCTGCACATCCGCGCAGTTGGCCGCCGCTCTTGGTAAATCGTCCAAGACGATTGTGGACTGGTGCCAAGAACGGCGCTACACTCAACTCCCGTGCTTCCGACTCGGCAATCGTTGGTATCATCCGGCTGCCGAGCTGAAGCGATGGTTGAAAGGGATCAAGAGTGGTCAGATTGAGTTTCGCCGAAAGCCCCGCGTCTCCGCGGAAAGGAGATGAGGTATGGCGAGAAAGGAGAGGTCATCCAACCATAGGGTAAAAACTGAGCGAGTGGGCGAGGTCACGCTTTTCCTCACGCGCAGGAGCCCCTACTGGTGGATGTATTGGGAGGAATTCGAAAGCGGAAAAGGCAAGAAGAGGCGTCGCAGTCTTCGGCGACGGCAAGTGAGTCGGAGCACGCGAGAGACCGACTTGGCATTTGCCCGCCAGGTTGCAGGCCGCGTCAATGAGGAGCTGTTCAAGAAAAAGCAGTTTCCCGAATTGGCGAAGGCAAAAGAACGCCCGGTTCTGCTGCGGACGGCGACGGCCGGGTTCTTCGAGTACCTGGAGACGCTCGACCGTAGTCACGAGCATCTCAAGAACCTCAAAGGCCGATTGGGCCGTTTGGCCGACTGGATGGAAGGCCGAGGTTTGAGGCTCGTGCAGGATGTGTCGCCGGTCTTGCTCCGCGAGTTCATGCAGCATCTTAAGAAGGTGTACGGCTTGCGGTCATCGACCGTAAACGACTACCTCGACGCCGTGCACAACTTCTTCGGGTACGCGATCCACAAGCGGAAGCTTGTAACGGGGCCGAACCCTGCCGCGACCGGCAGGCAGGCCGAGTTGGACCGCTTGCCCGAGCGAACGCTGCCGCCTCCCACCATCTACCCGGATCAGATCAACGCGATCATCGAGGCTGCGGGTCGGCATAACGACACGCAGATCGTCAATCTGATCGTGTTCATCTGTGAAGGCGGTTTTCGGTTCCAGGAGGTTCAGTTCTTGCAGGTGGGCGACTTGGACCTCAAGGCTCGTGAGATCATCCTCGACGTCAAGAAGCCGGACCTTGATCGCGTCCGACCGGAACTCCAGCAGAGGTGCCTAACGGCTGATGGCCTCTGGGTTCCCAAGAGTCGGGCCAGCCGGCGGCCGATCCACATCACGGATCGGATGGCGCGAGTGATCGGGCGGATGGGCCTCGGCGATTCGACGGACTGGCTCTTCTTGAACCAGGCCGGCAGGCAAGTCGCCCAGAACAAGACGCTTCTGCGTCTCAAGGCGTACGCTCTGGAGGCCAACGTACTCGTGGAGATGCACGCGAGGACCGGGAAGCCGTGGTCACTAATGAAGTGGCACTGGCTGCGTCACTACCATCGGACGCGGGCCCACGTGAGCAAGATCCGGCGGGAGGTTTCGAAGGTGGCCATGGGCCACGCCGCCGATCCGATCCACGACCATTATCGAGGCCTGGATCGGTTCGCCTTCCACGAGGAGTACGCCAAGTTCGACAGCGGGATTGACGACCGCCTGCTTGAGCAGAAGTGACAACCCTATGGCATTATGTTGTGAGTACTCTGTGAGTACTCGGTTTTGCGATTCGTAAACCCTTGTTAATAAAAGGCTTACATTTGGAGGCGGGGGGAATCGAATTCCGTGTCCTCCTGTTTTGTAAGTCCTGATTTGATAACGATTTAGCCAATAACATCCGGTAGATGTTGCGGTTACGAACAGACTCAACAAGACCACTCTTGACCGTTGTAGCCGTTTGTAGACCGCATCTACTGGGGACTGACTGGGGACACCGCATCCCTATCCTGGCAATTGGCTGCGATGACAAACGCATGTTTACCGTTAGTTCCCCGCGCTTGCACGTCGATTCCGCGAGTTCCACACGTTTGAGGCCCGATTCGCCAGGCAAGTCGTCGCACGAAACGTCCGACGAGGTCGTTCATCCTGCGAGGTCGAAGACCAAGAATGCGCCGGACAACGTTTTTGATAAGGACAGGCCGCAGCTTTCAGAGCTGGACGTAGTCCTCTCGAAGTTCGTCGATCGGACGTGCATCCTGGACCAGCCGTTGGCACTCGCCAGGCAACTCTACGATTTCGTGTTTCTCGATACGCCGCCGTCTGCTGCCGCGATCACGACAGCGGCGGCCTCTGCATCCTCGGAGTTGTTCCTCCAGGCCGCCCGCCTTCCCGCACGTCCCGGTAAGGCGTCGGTTCCTCAAAATCTTGCGTGCCGTCAATCGGGCGCGGAAAAAGGCCGAGTCCGACCTCGTGTCCATTGAAGCCTTGCGGATTCGGAGGCCGTTTTGCGACCTTGCCGGCACCTGAACTCTTTGGTAAGGTTTGAAGCCTCAATTAGTTAGGCCAAGGAGCGAACGGAATGATGCGTCGTGCGGGTTTTGTTGGCGTCAAGGAAGCTGCTCAGATTCTAGACGTGTCACCAAACACGGTTAGGGCATGGGGAGCAGCTGGCAAATTTACGGAGTATCGCCATCCTGTGAACAACTATCGCATGTACAAAAAGACCGAGCTTGAGAGCGTGCTCAAGAAGCTATTGAAAGTAGCTGACGCAAGTCCAAAACAAGGCGCCAGATGAAGATCTGACCTGTTTTCACGGGAGATCGCAACATGGATGTATTCGAGCTCCATCGACGCATAATTGAGAGTTATACGGCGTTCACGAGAGGCTTCAATCAGTTTTCCGGCCAGGAAATCGGCATAGGCTGTCCGTTCCGAGCGTATTCCAATGCTCGTTGGCTGGCGAACGGTCAACAGCATGAATTTCCGCGGTAAGGAGAAAAATCGTGACTTCTCCATACTATGCTAAGTATTTTGCGCACGAGTTGGCTCGGCAGGCACAGCCGGGACGCTTGGATCGATCGTCGATGGTGCTGTTCCGCGCATGCGTCGATCGTAACCTGCACGAGATCGGTGAGGCGACAGTCGCCCTGCGAAGCCCATTGCCGAAGGGCGCCGTGCTCTCGGATGAAGTCTGGCTCGACCAGAACTGAAAGGGCCGCCTCAATGCGGAGGAGTTCCGCTGGCTCATGTTTGGCGTGGGAGAAATCTAAGATGAAGAGTGACCAACCATCAGCGCCGACAGAATTCGCCTATGGATCGACGTGGATCCGTGCGGATTTCCACATGCACACCAAAGCTGACAAGGAATTTCGGTATACAGGTGATAACGAGCAATTCGTAACAAATTACGTCGACTTTCTTGAGAGAGCTTCGATTCGTGTCGCGGTGATCGCGAATCACAACAAATTTGATTCGCAGGAGTTCAAGGCACTTCGTAAAGCTGCCCGGAAGAAAGAAATCTTCATCTTGCCTGGCGTCGAGCTGTCGGTGAAGGATGGAAAAAAGGGTATTCACACGTTGGTGGTCTTCAGCGACGAGTGGTTCTACAACACCGCTCAGACGAATCACATTCAAAATTTCCTCGGCCGGACGTTTTCTGGCCAGGACAACTTCGAAAACGAGAACAGCCAGTCGAACGACGACTTAGTTGAAACAATCCGCACGCTTGATGAATACGAGAAAGACTATTTCCTAATTTGTGCCCATGTCGAGGCCGACAACGGACTCTGGGGAGGATTTGGTGGAGCAACGATCATGAAGCTGGGGGCGTCGGAGCCGTTTCGGCATCGTTGCCTTGGATTCCAAAAGGTACTGACGCGAGACGACCGAACGAAAGTCAAAGGGTGGCTCGGCGACTGGTATCCTGCGGAAGTCGAAGGATGCGACTGCAAGGCACTAGTTGAAATCGGAAGAGGCAAGGAAACCTACTTGAAACTCGGGGCGTTTACTTTCGAAGCCGTGAAGTTCGCCTTGTTTGACTATACGAATCGCGTTGCTTCTGAACTGCCGCAACGGGCACACTCGTTCATAAAGGAAGTGAGCTTCGAGGGAGCAAAGCTGGAGGGGACGAAACTTCGTTTTTCGCCGGAGCTGAATACGTACATCGGGATTCGCGGAAGTGGAAAGTCATCAATCATCGAGTCGATCCGCTATGCCTTGGGAATCGAGCTACCCGAAAACGCAGACCGCGACGGATACAAGCAAGGGTCAGTGAAGAACGCCCTTGGTAGTGGTGGCAAAGTGACGATCGAGGCCATTGATCGACACGGTCGCGAATACGAAATTCGTCGCATCGTTGGCGAACAACCGGATGTGTACGTCAATGGCACAGTACAGCCGGGAATCAACATCCGTGAAACTGTCCTACACAAGCCGATCTACTTTGGGCAAAAGGATTTGTCCAATACCGGCCAAGGCTTTGAGAACGAACTCGTCGAGAAACTCGTTGGGGACGCTCTCGTGGACACGCGTCACGAGATCGCCTTGCGGAAACAGGCAGTCGTAGAAACGGTACGTCGTCTGCAAAAGCTGTCGGATGTTGCCGAGAAACAAAAAGAGTACGAAAACAAGAAGGCGGATGCTGAACATCGCCTCAAGGTGTACAAGGAGCACGGTGTTGAGGAGAAGCTTCAAAAACAAGTCGACTTCGAGCAAGACAGCCGAACGATGAAGGGACTGACCGGCTTCGTAGACGGATACATCGAGAGCCTTGATGAACTGCTCGCGGAATACGAGGACGATTTTGCATCCAGTGGCAAGTACAAATCGAAACGTAACGCAGAATTATTCAAAGAGAGTTTGGCAATATTTGACCGGATCGCCAAGGGATTTGGTCAGATCGGCAAGATTGCGGAAGAAGCGAAAACTGCTTCTTCAGAATTGAAGGACAAGGCGACGCAGTTCGAGGGAATGAAGGGAGCCCTGAAAGAAGAGTTCGCTGAAGTTTCCAGGAACCTGTCGGAGGAGTTGAAATCCAGTGGTGCAACGGCGATTGAGCCCGATGAGTTTCTAAAGCTCCGAAAGACTATCGATAACGCAAAGCAACTGCTGGTCGCACTCGGCAAGGAGAAAGATCAACAGACTGTTTTGCAGGCACAACTCGTGGCTGACCTTACCGAATTGAATGACAAATGGCATGATGAGTTCCGACTCATCAAGGCCCGCTTGGAGCGAATCAACGAGCAGGAAACGGCCCTTCAAATTGTAATCGAGTACAAAAGCGATAAGGCGGCATTTCTTAAGTTCATAAAAGACCTCTTTCGTGGGAGCAAAATACGCGAGACCACGTTGGACAGTGTGGTGACGGAGTTTTCAGACGGGGCTGGTATCTATCGCGAACTGGAGAAGGCCAAGTCTCTTGTTGGTAACTTGGGGGATACGTTTGCCTCGTACTTCAATGATAACCTCACGTCTCTATTGACGTGGCAAGTACCGAACAGCTTCACAATTAAATATCACGGAAAGCAACTGAAGAACCACTCGCTGGGCCAGCGTGCATCGGCGCTGATTCTCTTCGTTTTAAGCCAGCGCGATAACGACGTCGTGATCATTGATCAGCCTGAAGATGACTTGGACAACCAGACTATCTATGAAGACGTAATCAAGCTAGTACGGAAGCTGAAGCCGGCGACTCAGTTCATTTTTGCGACGCACAATCCGAATATCCCTGTCCTTGGTGATGCGGAGCAAGTCCTCGCTTGCGAATACAGCGACGATGAGATCCGAACGCAGGTTGGAAGCATCGATTGCCCTAGTCTACAACAATCGATTGTCCGCATCATGGAAGGCGGCGAAGAGGCGTTCAAAGAGCGCAAGAGGATCTATCAATCATGGAAACAACAGAGCTCCTAGAAGCGATCAGTCGTGGCGAAGACAGCCGACATCAGTTTAAGCGGGACGTGACCAACGCTACATCAATTGCGGCGGAAATGGCTGCGCTTGCAAATTCGGGCGGTGGGCATGTTTTCATCGGCGTCGCTGATGACGGTGAAGTGTTCGAACTGGATACCGTGAACGTTGCAAGGCTGAACCAGCTCGTCAGCAACGCAGCCTCAAACCTCGTTCGTCCTCCCGTCAATCCACATACTGAGAATGTCGCGGTTGGAACTGGAGTTATTCTAGTCGTAACGGTTCCAGATGGATTGGGGAAGCCGTACGTGGACAACAACGGGGCAATTTGGGTCAAGAGTGGAAGCGATAAGCGCAGAGTAACTGCTCGGGAAGAACTGCAACGGATGTTCCAAAGTGCTCAGCTGGTGCACGGTGACGACGTGCCGGTCGCTGGCACATCCGCATCCGATATCGAGCTGTCGTATTTCAGGAAGTTCTACAAAGAGCGATTTGAAGTGGATTTGGATGACCAACATCTGCCCCTGGCCCAAGTTCTTACGAACATGCGCCTCCTGAAAGATGGATTGCTCACGATAGCAGGAACGCTTCTCTTTGCGTCGGACCCGACTCCACTTGCTCCGACATGCCACTGCAAAGCGGTTTGCTATCCCGGCGTGGATATTCATGTTTCCAAGTACGTAGATAGTACCGATATCTACGGTCGGATTGAAGCGCAGTTTGAAAAGGTACTCGCCTTCATCATTCGCAATCTTCGGCAGGAGCAAAACGGCCAGGGTGTAAATACCGAAGGCAAGACGGAAGTGCCCCGAATTGTCTTCGAGGAACTACTTGCCAATGCATTCATCCATCGTGACTACTTCGTTTCAGCACCAATCCGTATTTTCGTGTTCGACGATCGCGTCGAGATAATCAGTCCGGGGCATCTTCCGAACGACTTGACGGTCGAGAACATCCTTAGCGGAAACTCCAACATTCGCAATCCGATTCTTGCCTCCTACGCGACGAAGGTACTTCCGTATCGAGGCTTGGGAAGCGGCGTCATACGTGCGCTGCGCGAATATCCCGACATTGATTTTGTCGAGGATCGAGATGGAAACAAGTTCACGGCGATCATTCGACGGCCTAGCGTAGCCCAAGACTAAGTATGGCCAAGAAACGAACCAAGAAAGCCGAATCCATCCTGTTACCCTACGTGGAGAGATAAGGTCGCTCAAGGAAACACTCGTTTCCGATGGCTGTCTGCCATCAGTCGCGGCGATCCGCGAACGCGTGCAACTCGATGAACGTTCTGATCGCCTGAGGCGAACCGCCGACGAGTTCGGCGCAGACCTCGAAACGCTGACGTCCAGCTCACCCAGCTGGACGTCGTTTGCGTCGAATAATGATTCTTTATCGCGGATCATAGGTGTATCGTTTCAGGCGTATGACGGTAAACAGCATGTACCCCGATACCGCGCAGAGATGCCGGTTGATGGACGTGCGACGCCTGTTGTAGTTCGGCGATGCGCTTCTCGGCTGCCAGCAACGCCAGTGTGACAAGCTCGGGGCACTCCGCGCAAAGCCGCAGCGTCTGCGCTTCGTTCAGTTCGCCGCGCACTGCCGCGTCGACCAACTCATCAATCGATTTCACGCGCTCCGCATGCATGCCCCATGACATACCAGCGCAACGCAAATCGCGCAAGCTTACCTATCTTAACATTCTCGCACGCGAATCGTTGCACGTGGCTGAAGAGTTACCAGTATTGCAGCCGCACTCTTTTTATCAATTGAATCTTGGATAGCTGATCGGTATGATCGTGCCAACCAACGCTCGGCGTTGCAAGGGGACACGATTGATGCAACAACTTCAACTCTCCGCACACAACCGTCTTGCACGATCGAGGCTTCTGGCCAGCCTATTCGCTGTTACGGCCTTGTTCCCCATTTCTGCACCCGCATCAGAGGGCAGATTGGACCAGCACATCGCTGCCCGACTGCGTGCATCGCTCGGGCAAGCCGATTCCGCAGCCGACTTGAACGCTGACGGCGTGGTCAACGTTCTCGATGTGGCCTTGTACCGAAAGGCGGCTAGCGGATTCGAATCGCCTGTGAACGGTGATGCGATTGCAGCATTCGGGCCGGGCGGTGAGCAGATCATCGTCGAGCCTGTGGCATCGATCGTGGCTCCTGGCGGTACCGTCAGCGTGCTGGTACTCATCCGCTCCAACACCACCCCTCTGCTGGGTTACTCGCTCGATGTGGATGTCGTTCCGGGGCCGATGGCGGTTGGGACTCTGACCGCAGACGTCGTGGCCACGAATTTCTTCGATTCACAAAACCTGATAACCGCTGGCGACGCTACGCGTGATCCGCTCTTTAGCGTGATTTTGGACGGCGGCGATGGCGGCGTGTTCATCAACACCATCACCGATGACAACTCCACCGTTCTCGCCGTTGACGGCGTGAATGACGTATTGGCTGAGGTCGTGCTGACGGCCTCGTTCGATGCCGATGGCGATTTCACGATCCAAATGGGAGCTGCCTCGGCCCTAAGCGACGCAAACGCCTTTTCCGTCCCGTTTGGTGCCTTCGCCGGGACTATTACCGTCGCGGGAACGCCCATCCCGACTGTCTCACAGTGGGGGTTGGTGGTCATGACGATTCTGATTCTGACCGCCGGGACGATCGTCTATCATCGGGCACGTGAGCGCAAACAATGTTAGCGGTTTGAGGTTTTCGAGAATCGGGCGTAAGTTTGAGCCTGATTCTTCGTCTCGATCCTTGTCCTAGGAAGGTTTCATGATGACGTTTCTTCGGTGCAGGAAGCAAAGCATCATTCTTCACGTCGCGCTTGTCTCGTTCGCGTGGGTGACAACCGTATATTCACAACTCGACGACTCGTGGACGTTGTCCATCAATGGCCAAACGGTTCCTGTCAGCGCCGACGGCAGCTTCGTGATTCCCAACATATCGTTGGTCGACAGCGATCTTGACGGCTTGGGCGATCAGTTCTTCCGTATCGAAGGCACGAGCAATGCGAACGGCATTGTCCGCTGGACACTGAGCGACTTTTTTCAAATCCCACTCAACGGCGCACTCGAAGTCGGCAGCTTGACCATCACAGATCGCCCGCCCCTGACGCCGATTTCCATGACGCTTGGCGTCTGCAATGGATGCAACACAACATTGGCCATCGGCGAGACCGTCCAACTCGAAACGCTGGCGCTGGTGAGCGGCGATATGACGATCGACGTGACACCGAGGGCGGCTTGGACAACTTACAGCACCTCAAATGACCTAATCGCCACCGTCGCGCCCGACGGTCTGGTCACGGCTCAGGGCGTCGGTGTGGTTTTTGTGACAGCCACAAACAACGGCGTCGCGACGACGAAGCGTCTCAACGTGTTTACCTCAACGGTTGATACGACCATCACGGGTCTGGTGCGCATGAGCGACGACTCGCCGGCTGATGGTGTGACGATTACCGTTCTGGGCGGGCTGGGCACGACCGTTACCGGTGCCGACGGCAGCTTTTCAATCCTCGTGTTCGTGGGCAACGATGAAAACCTCTTCGTGCGTGCGGACGTGGTTTCCAAGAGCATGCTGCTAATCGGCTCCGTCGGCCTGTTGTTGCCGGTGGCGGACGGATTCACGGATGCGGGCGTCATTTTCCTCGGGCGCGGCACGAACGACATGGACGGCGATTGCATCCCGGACCAGATCGAACTCAATCTAGGCCTCAATCCGGACGAGACCGACAGCGACGGCAACGGCATACTCGACGGCGACGAGGACACCGACGGCGATCTTCTGGCGAACTGCGTCGAGATTGTTCTGGGTACGGACCCGGGACTTACGGATACCGACGGCGACGGCTTGGACGACGGCGACGAGTTGCTCGCCGGGCTGGACCCGACATCGCTCGATTCCGACGGTGACGGATTCATCGACGGGGAGGAGATCGAGTTCGGGTCCGACCCGCTTGATCCCGCCAGCATTCCGATTGACCCCGGCGATCTGATCATTGAGACGCCGTCCGCCCTCTTTACAATTTACAACACGACTCCGCCCGATCCGAACAACCCGAGTCTCGAATCTCCGAGCGCGTTGTTCTCGATGTACAATCAGGTTCTGCCGGACCCCAACATGCCGGTCATCGAAGTGCCCGCTGCGCTGTTTTCCATGTACAACCAAACGCTTCCCGACCCGAACAATCCGAACCCGGAATTCGTCGGGCCGTTATTCAGCATCGAGAATCTGAATCAGCCTTGAGCCGTCCGCGCGGATCTTACGGCAAAGTTAACGGAGATACGTTGGAATGATGTCGAAACGCACATCCGAATCACGGGAGAGCAAGATGGCCGCCATCAACACTGTCCTGGCTGTTGGGATCATCGTGGCCATGACTTGCCAAGTCGTGAACGCGCAATTTACGAGCGGTTCGGATGGGAGTGATGGCGCGCTGGACTACACAGGGCAGAGCGGGACGATCATCTTCAATCCCGACGATTTCGTCCCGCCGCTCGATCCCGACCGCGATAACGCATACCACTTCACGACGATCACGATCCCCGAAAACCTAACACTCATTCTACGTGCTCCGGAGCTCAATTGGGCGCCCGTGTTTTGGCTTGCGACGGGCTTGGTCAGTATCGAGGGCGATATCGATTTGTCCGGCGGCGTCGGACACACCGATTTGGGTCCGGTCGCACCATCGATTCCCGGCCCCGGTGGATACCCTGGAGGTATCGGATCATTCATGGGCGCCCCTGCACAGGACGGGTTCGGTCCCGGGGCAGGACATGTCACCGGCTCGGGAACATGTGCGACACATGGGAAAACGTGTGCCGGCAATCTCGTGACATACGGCAACATCTTCTTGCAACCCTTGATAGGCGGATCTGGCGGAAGCGGCCTATCTACACGCGACGGTGGTGGTGCCGGCGGAGGGGCGATTCTAATAGCGAGCTCAGAGGAAATTCGCTTCCAGAGCGGAGGCAGAATCCGTGCAAGAGGTGGATATGGTGGCGGTTCAAACTCCACGCCAACACAGAACGCGGGTTCTGGTGGAGCAATTCGACTCGTTGCGCCCGCCGTTGGAGGCGTCGGTTCCCTCGACGTGGGTGCTGGTTCCTTTGGGGCTGGAGCTGGCTACATACGAATCGAGACAACTCAATATACCGAATTGAGTATTGGCTTCTCTCAGTACATTCCCTGGCGTGTTGCCGCGCTCACAGAAAACACGCCGCTTTTGACAAACCAGAATACGCCATTTATCCGAGTCGTCAGCGTCGATGGCATTTCGATTCCCAACTCACCCACTGCGGATTTTGTGAGTCCGGACGTGGTGATCGACAACGATCAGCCCGTGGTGTTTGAGATTGAAGCGGTGAACGTTGCCCCCGGCGCGACGGTGGACGTCTACATTTATCCGAATGATTTTCCGCTGATCGTTACGACGTCGACGCCCCTGATAGGCACATTGGGATTCTCGACGGCCACGGCCACTGCGACCGTACCGCCTGGGCTATGTGTGTCGACGGTACGTGCGATCCTCAACCCTTGATGATTAGCGATGTGAAGAAGCCACAACGGAGTGATGGTGCAATGATGTTACAAGCCAAACCGCCCACGCGCGCAGCAGGACGTCGCCTCCTGATTGCCGGATTCTTCGTTGCGATGACGACGGCCCTAACCGGCCAAACCGCGCAGGCGCAATTCACGAGCGGATCGGATGGGAGCGATGGGGCGCTGGACTACACGGGTCAGAGCGGCACGATCATCTTCAACCCCGACGATTTCGTCCCACCGCTCGATCCTGACCGTGACAACGTTTACCACTTCACGACGATCACCATTCCGAGTGGTGTCACGCTTCGGCTTCGGGCCCCTGAGCTTAACTGGGCGGCTGTTACTTGGCTTGCTACTGGACTAGTACGAATCGATGGTGTCGTAAATCTGAGCGGCGAAGATGGACATGGCGCTGGGCCCAGGATTCCTTCGATTCCAGGCCCCGGCGGCTACCCTGGCGGGGCCGGGAATTTTTCTGCTGTCGCCGCTCAAGCGGGATTCGGCCCTGGGGGCGGCGTACCAAGTTCGGTTTGCTTCTCGCAAATCTACAGTTGCGCCTCACACGGAAACAAATGTGCGGGAGGAACAGGACAGGTCACTTACGGAAACATTCTCCAGCAACCGATGAGCGGCGGATCCGGTGGAGGCGGCTGCCCAAACGATACAGGAGGCGCCGGTGGAGGTGCTGGAGGAGGGGCCCTCCTGATTGCCAGTTCGGAAGAGATTCGAGTGACGAATGGAGGTGGCGAGATTCGGGCTGACGGGGGAGTCGGTGGCGATGGAGGATTTGGTCTGGGACCTACTTTGTTGTTCGCAGGTTCCGGCGGGTCTATTCGGCTTATAGCACCGACGGTCGGTGGTGGCGGAATCTTGAGCGTCGATGGACGCATTTCAAGCGCTGGTGTGGGCTATCTGAGGATTGAATCGACTGAATACACCGGATTGACCATCGAGTCGTTTGTCCCAGAAACAATGCGGATCGCGGGTCTAACGATGAATACGCCAATTCTCACCAGTCAAAACATGCCGTCGGTGCGTGTCGTAACCATCGACGGGATTCCTGTGCCCAGTGCGCCAGCCGCGGATTTCCTTAACCCTGATGTGGTGATCGACAACGATCAACCTGTCGTGTTTGAGATTGAAGCGACGAACGTGGCTCCCGGCGCGACGGCGGACGTTTACATTTATCCGAATGATTTTCCGCTGATCGTTACGACGTCGACACCCTTGGCGGGCACGTTGGCGTTCTCGACGGCCACGGCCACTGCGACCGTTCCGCCTGGGCTATGTGTGTCGACGGTGCGTGCGATCCTCAATCCTTGATGATTACCGATGCGAAGAAGCCACAACGGAGTGATGGTGCAATGATGTTACAAGCCAAATCGCGATCGTGCGCAACAAGGCGTCGCCTTCTGATCGCCGGATTCTTCATTGCGATGGCGACAGCCCTAATCGGCCAAACCGCGCAGGCGCAATTCACGAGCGGTTCGGACGGCAGCGACGGCGCGCTGGACTACACAGGCCAAAGCGGCACGATCATCTTCAACCCGGATGATTTCGTCCCACCGCTCGATCCTGACCGTGACAACGTTTACCACTTCACGACGATCACGATTCCGAGTGGCGTCACGCTTCGGCTTCGTGCTCCCGAGTTGAACTGGGCGCCGGTGTTTTGGCTTGCGGCGGGACTCGTGCAAATCGACGGCATGTTGGATTTGAGCGGCGAGGACGGTCATGGCCCCGTGCAAGCGCCGTCTCCAGCAATCCCAGGGCCAGGTGGATACCCAGGTGGAGTCGGTGCTTACTTAGGAGCGCCCTCGCAAGCAGGGTTTGGGCCCGGCGGCGGCACCGCAAGCTTCTTCTGCCTCTCAGGCTCGTCTCATTGCGGATCCCACGCCACTTCCTGTTCGACCGGCCAGACCACGTACGGGAATATGTTCTTGCAGCCGTTGACGGGCGGATCAGGCGGTGGCGGTTGCGGTGGGGTTGGAGCAAGCGGCGGAGGCGGTGGTGGAGGTGGCGCGATTCTCATCGCTAGTACCGAAGAAATACGTGTGAGCTTGGGAGGGCAAATCGTTGCGGATGGTGGTAGAGGCGGGGAAGGTGTTGGGCTAAGTGGATCTTTGTATTATGGGGCGGGCGGCGCAATTCGCTTGGTCTCACCAGTTGTCGGCGGAGGCGGGGCAGTCAGGGCCCTCGGTTCAGGTTCAAGCCCAGGGGGTGGCTACATACGAATCGAAGCAACGGAATACTTGAATCTATTTATTCCCCAGGGGCAATTGAACACGCGCGTCGTGAACCTAACCGAAAACACGCCGCTCTTGACAAACCAGAATACGCCATTGATCCGAATCGTCAGTGTCGATGGTATTTCGATTCCCTACTCACCGACCGCGGATTTTGTAAGTCCGGACGTAGTGATCGACAGCGATCAAGACGTCGTTTTTGAGATCGAAGCCCGAAACATTGATCCCGGCGTGACGGTGGACGTGTACATCTATCCAAACGATTTCCCGTTGATCGTGACGACCTCGACTGCCCTAGCCGGCACGTTTGAGTTTTCCACAGCGACCGCATCGGTGACCGTACCTCCAGGGCTGTGCCTTTCAACGGTACGGGCCGTGATTAGTCCATGACCGCCCGCAAATCGTTTCCCAATGGAGATAGTCTTGATGATTCACCAATCTGAAACGCGATCTCGACCGAACCGCAGCATAAAGCTCCCAGCGGCCATCGCGAGTCTCATAGCCATTGCAATCGGCAGCCAAGTCGCGTTAGGGCAATTCACAAGTGGTTCCGATGGAAGCGATGGCGCGCTCGATTACACGGGCCAGAGCGGGACGATCATCTTCGATCCCGATGAATTCATTCCACCGCTCGATCCGGACCACGACAACGTATTCCATTTTACATCAATCACGATTCCCAGCGGAGTCACGCTCGTGATGCGCGCTCCTCAATTGAATTGGGCTCCCGTCACTTGGCTTGCCACAGGACTGATTGAAATCGACGGAACACTGGATTTGAGTGGTGGTAAGGGTCATGACACGGATGAACAACCATTACCGTCGACGCCCGGACCAGGAGGATTTCCGGGCGGAATGGGTAAGTACCTTGGCATACCATCACAAGATGGATTCGGTCCGGGAGGAGGCCTAGCTGACAACAATGCCAGTAATTGCTTTGCGGTTATTGACAACTGTGGGTCACATGGTCGTACTTGCTACGCAGGCCAATCAACGTATGGCAATACGTTGATTCAGCCACTGACTGGTGGCTCCGGTGGTGGTGGATGCTACCGTAGTATTAGCGACAGCAGCTACGGTGGTGGTGCAGGTGGCGGCGCGATCCTCATTGCCAGTTCACTGGAAATCCGAGTCTCGAATTCGGGCAGAATTGATGCAAACGGTGGTATCGGGGGAGATACATCAACTGCTTTGGCGGGCGGCGGAGGCGCAATACGGTTGGTATCTCCTATCGTCGGCGGCGGCGGATCCGTCCGCGTGCGCGGGCGTAACGATACGTTGGGGGCCGGCTACATTCGAATCGAATCTACCAACTACACTGGCTTGAGTATTCTCGGCGGTCCTGTTGTCCGCCGAGTCCCATTGACTGCAAGTACCCCGCTACTAGCGAACCTCGCGTCACCAACCGTTCGAATCGTCGGCGTCGATGGTATTCTAGTGCCCAACACACCGACAGCTGATTTTGTGTCTCCAGATATCCTGATCGATAGCGACCAAGAAGTTTTGTTTGCGATCGAAGCTCATAACGTGCAACCCGGGGCAACGGTGGATGTGTATATCTATCCCATGGACTTCACGTTTATCGTGACGACTTCTATGGCGTTGACCGGTACTTTCGAATTGTCCACGGCTACCGCAACAACAGTCATTCCACCGGGCTTGTGCCTGTCGACGGTGCGGGCCGTGATTACACCGTAGGTAAGCTCAGCGACGATCACTGACGTTTGAAAACTGACCGGCAATTCACGACTGGATGAATTTATGAAAACTGAGACTTGTTCAACTCACAGTGCAAGGCCCGCATTTGTGGCGTGCGTTGCATTTCTGCTCCAAGCCGGCCTTGCTTCAGCACAGCGTACGGAGCCGGCACAGGAATTGTTGAATGAAGCCCAGCGCCCGACCGCCGAGGTGGGTGGCGGAGGTTCGGACACGTTGCCGCCCCGCGTTGATCGCATCTCACCGGCGCCGTCGAAGTGGATCGTCAGCAATCTCGGTCTTGAACGCGTTCGCATCGGATTCGATGAGCCGGTAACAATCCCGGCTGGAGCGGTGGCTGTTCAGACAGCGACGGGGGGAACCATCAAGGGTTTCACGAGCACGTACGACGATATCAATCGGCTTCTGACGGTTGAGTTCCCGGCGTCGCTGCGGAACGATCGCGTGGTCGTTGTGCTGGACTACACCATCACCGACCTGGCTGGTAACGAACTCGACGGAGAGATCGCGTCACCGGCGACGGCGGCGCTGCCGTCGGGAGACGGTACGCGCGGCGGACAGGCTGTCTTTCAATTCAACGTGCTTCAAGGAGACGCCAATACGGACGGGACGGTCGACAACGCCGATGCCAACCTCGTGCTGTCGTCGATCGGAATGTGCCTCGGTGCCCCCGGATTCATCGCTTCGGCTGACCTCAATGGCGACGGCTGTATTAATGCGCTGGACGTTGCGACTTATTCGCTGAACGAGGGGGCCAGCCTGCCATCGGCATCGCCCCAGCCTTCGCTCGCGAGCGTTACCACGGATTCGGCGGTCGGGCCGGCTGGTACCGTGCCCAGTATCGATGTTCGTTTCAGCGGCCCGGTGGCGGCTGGTCTGTTTTCCCGGCGATCGCTGCACGTCGTGGACGAGACGGGGCAACTCCTCGTGCCCAGCACGGCGAGCCTCAGCCCCGACGGCTTGTCGGCGTCCTTCGATTTCAACCCGGCGTTGCAGCAGTGCATCGAATACAAGGCGAGGGTCAGCAATGGGCTTTCCGATGGTCAAGCGCGTTTTCTGCTGACACCGTCTTCGCCCGTGACTTTGGGTGTTGTGCCGGCCAACCCCGTGCTTGATCCGTACGTTTCGATTACGTCGTCCGCTACGGTTCAACTTACCGGTACGGCGCTCGCGGATTCGACCGTTGAGGTTTCCACGCCCCTCGGCTTGTTGCAGACAATGGTGCCCGGCGGCGTATTTGCGATCCAAGTGCCTTTGGAGACGAACACCGTCAATCAGGTTTTTCTGCGAACGATTTCGAGTTGCAATGGCGAAATCAGTGCCCCGACCTGTGCTGAGATCGCCCACGACTCTTCACCGCCGGAATTGTTCCTGGACGGGCCTGCCGATGGCCTTCAAGCCACTGCGAGCCAGATCGACGTGTTTGGCCGGATAGGCGACCAGTTGACGGGTTCGTCGGGTTTGAGCGTGACGGTGAACGGTGCGGCTGCCCAGGTTGATTTCGGCATCGGGACCAACGGAACGTTCTTCTTCCCTGCGCTGGCGCTGGCCCTTGGCGACAACGTCGTTGACGTAATCGCTTCGGACACTCTGGGGAACTCGGTGACAGAGTCGATCAGTGTATCCCGACTCGCGCCGCCTGTTGACGAGATTCGCCTTGCGGCGGTGTCTGGAAACGGGCAGGCGGCACAAGTGCTGCAACCGCTCGCACAGCCCGTCGTCGTTCTGGCAACCGAGACCGACGGCGTAACGCCACTGGTTAACAAGCTGGTGACGTTCAAGGTTTCCGGGAGCGATGGGCGATTGGCTGCGACGGGTGGGCAGTTCTGCACGAATGTCGGCCCGATGATGCTTCAGTGCTTCACGGACGGGTCGGGACAGGCGAGTGCATTGTGGACGCTCGGGAGTGAGTCGGGCAGCGGCAACAATCGGGTAGACGTGTCGGCGATGAGCGCCTCGGACTTTGTACGGTTCTGCGCGTCGGCAAACGGCAACTCAGCTTCTCAAATCAACGCGAGCGCCGGCAACAATCAGCGCGGCGAGGTCGGCAACCCCGCGATCGAGCCCCTTCGTGTGTGGGTCAACGATTCGCGAAACGGTGTGGCCAGCGTTGGCGTTACGTTTACGGTCACACAGGGTGGCGGCACGGTGAACGGCATGAGTGAGGTCACCGTCACCACGGAGCCGACGGGGCATGCGTCTGTCGATTTCGAATACGGCTTACAGCCGGGCGTGAATACGATTGAGGCATCGCTGTCCAAAGCTCAAATTGGTCCGGTGGCATTCGTGCTGGTTGGCCTGGAGCGGGAAGAATCGACACCGACATCGTTTGCGACACAGGTCGTGGACAACGCGGGGCAGCCGATTGAAGGTGCGACATGTACGATCATCGCATCCGATGGTTCAAATGAGACGACGTTTTCTGACGAGCGGGGAGTTTGCCAGTTTGATGAGCTCGCGCTGAGCGGCCCGGTTCAACTTGGCGTGCTTGGTCAAACGGCCACGGCTGTGAACGGTGTCGCGATTCCGCCGGGAAGTTTCCCATCGCTTTCGTTTCACCCGATCATCGTGCCAAACACCCGTAACTCGCTCGGCATGCCGGTACGACTTCCGCCCCTGAATCCCGCAAACGTGCAAGTGTATAGTCGCACTGAAGACGTCGAATTGACGATCGGCGGGCTTGAGGGACTGAAAATGACGGTGACCGCTGGTTCGATGTACGTCGGCGGCGCACTCGCTCCCACCGGAACCACCATTGCGCTCAACACAGTCCATGTAGACGATATTCCGATGTCCATGCCGGACGGTGCCGCGCCGTCGTTCGCCTGGACGCTTCAGCCGTCCGGGGCTGTATTCGATCCGCCGGTGAAGGTCGAATATCCGAATTCTCGCGGCTTGCCCCCCGGTGCGGTGGCTTATGTGTTGAGCTTCGATCACGACACGATGTCATTCGAAATCGTTTCCAGCGCACGCGTATCCGACGACGGGTCGATGGTGGTCTCCGATCCCGGCGACGGGATTCGTACGGCTGGCTGGGGTGGATTCTGCCCGCCGTATCCGGGCGTTGGCACCGTTCAAGGTGCTGGAACGGTTGGAGAGGTTCAAGAGCCGGACGCGTCCGATGGAGTTGAGGAAAAGGCCACTTCGGGAAACGCACCCGCAGCGCCGGTTGATTGCCTGACAGGCGGAGCTGCAGGTTCGACGCCTTCAATGGTTTCGAGTAGCTCAAACACAGAGAGCGATCCCGTCTACTACTTCTCCGGAGAATTCTATGAGGAGATCGTAGACCTGCGCATCCGGGGTCGCGGTCAGGATTTCAGATGGACCCGAAAGTATGCATCCAAGCGGGGCGTCGATTCCGCTCAAGGAAACAGTTGGGACTTTGGGTACAACGTGTTCATCGAGCCGCAGGATGATGACATCCTTCTATGCGACGGAGCCACGCGGCGCGACGTGTACCGTGCTCAAAACGATGGCACGTGGTGCAAAGCCGGGTTCTTTCGCGATCTGTCGTACGACGCGGATAACAGCGTCTACCGAATGGCGTTTGCGAACAAGGGTGAATGGGTTTTTGGCGACTTCAATGGTTCGCCGTCCGCCGGAAGGCTCAAGGAGATCATCGACCGCAACGGCAACAAGCTGAGTTTCGCCTACGATGGGCTTGGCCGCTTGGCAGCTATTACGGATACGCTCGTTCGCGACATCAACATCGGCTACGTGTCGATCAACGTGTCCGGCCAGCCACGCGACTTCATCAACACAGTTACGGATTTCACCGGGCGGCAGGTCCAATACGAGTACTATCAGGACGGTGATGCGGACGGCTCAGCCGGCGACCTGAAATCTGTGCGATCGCCAATCGTCACAGGCACACCCACCGGAAACGATTTTCCGCAGGGCAAGACCACGACCTACACCTATACGACCGGATTCGCAGACGAAGCGCTCAACCACGATCTGCTGACCGTGACAGACGCCAAGGGCCAAACGTATCTGGTCAACACGTACGCTCATACGATTGCACCCAGCGATACACGATTTGCGACCGACCCTGGAAGTGTCTACTACGATCGCCTCGTCAGGCAAGTGTGGGGCGATCCGGGCGACGTTATCGACTTTGATTACGTTCCGGTGTCTCCAACTGCCGAAAACAATCAGGCCGTGATGCGCTCAATCATCAACGACCGCGTCGGCAACGTCCGCGAGTATTTCTACGACGCCCGAAACCAGGGAGTGATCGAGCGCAAGTTCACCGGCCGGGCCAATCCCGATCAGCCCACGACGGCCACGCTGAACAGGCCAACGGGAAAACTGCGTGCGGATGATCCGACGTTTTTTGAGACCAGACATTTTTGGAACAATGAATCCCTTCTCTTGAAGACCGTCCATCAGAACGGCAACATCACGGCCAATTTCTACGAAATCGATTTGAATTCCGACACGCAACAGCGCGGCCGAGCGAACCTGCGGTGGCGTTTTCGGTTCCCGGGTTCGCACGTTCCGGCGGGTGACCAAACAATGGTCGCCGAGGAATTCAAGTACGACACCGGATTCGCGAGCGGCTGTTGTGGGTTCAACTTCGTCACCGAGCACACCGACGGTCGCGGCAATACCACGTTCAACAACTACGATGACAACGGGAATCGAATTCAGACGCAGGAGCGTATTTCCTCGATCGTTCACGATTATGAATACAACGTGTTCGGCCAGCTTGAGGCGCACGATTGGCCTGACAACGGATCGTCCCATCGACAACGTGATGAGTACACCTATTACGACAGCGGCCCGCAAACCGGCTACATGAGCGAGGAGCTCGTTGATGCCGGCCCCGCCAATCTTAGCCTTACGACCGCCTACGAGTACGACACGGTTGGCAACATCGTTCGCGTAACCGATCCTCGCGGGCACGACATGCAGTATGTGGTCAACGAGCTGGACCAAGTCGTCCGCGAAATCTCACGCGAGGTCACCGACGGCAATGGCCTGCGCTACCAGACGGATACCCACTACGACGCAAACAACAACGTCGCTCGTGTCGACATTCAAAATATTGATGAAACGGGCACCCAGAAGGCCAACGCGCACCTCACGACCGTCTATGAATACGAGATTCTCAACTACCCGGTGCGCGTGTGCGCCGAGGTCGGCAATTACAGCGGTGCCCTCCCCGGCACGAGCGTGTTGCCGGTCTGCACCGGCCTGCCCGCGAGCGATTTTCTGACCACCGAGTACGCCTACGACGCCAATCGCAATCAGACACTGACGCGCTACGGTGAGGCCGTTGAAGGACGCCAACCCGACAATGTTGTTCAGACGCTCTACGACGAACGAGACCTCGTTTTCCAGGTGATCCGCGCACCCGGTGCCGCCGTCCAATCCACGACCCAGCTTGACTACGACGGCAACCGCAACATCGCGCTTACACGGTCCGGCCTCGAATGCGAATCGAGCGGCCTGTGCGACGTGTACCTCACGTCAAACGTGTACGACAGCTACGACCGCGTCGTCGAATCAACCGACCCTATGGGCAACGTCACCGCCTACCGTTATGACGCCAACGGAAACATCGGCGGCGACCAGACAGGCGGAACGACAAACCCGTTCGGCATTCGTGTCATGGGTGAGCCTGTGGATGTAATCGGAGGCGCCGGCAACATCCGTCTCTCCGAAACCACGTTCGTCTACGATGCGCTGGACAGGCCCACACGTACAGAAGTCTCATTCTTCGACGACCAGCAGAACGATCTATTGGGCGGCCAGCAGCTCGGCAATGTCATCACCGATATCGAATACACGGACCGATCACAGATTCGCCGAACCGTGGACGACAACCTGCACGAGAAGCTGTTTTCATACGATACCGCCAACCGTCTGGATACCACCACGGATGCCTTGGCCAACGAGGTTGTGTACGCATACGACGCGAACAACAACGTCATCACCGCGACTGAAAACGAGAAGTCAACCATCGACGGCTCCGTCGAGACGTTCACCACGACCAACACCCACGACAACCTTGATCGTCTCGCGACCACGACGGACAACCTCGGCAACACCGACGTCTCAGCCACCGGCAATACCCAGACATTCGGGTACGATTCGCGCAACAACCGCACGGTGTTGGTCGACGCCCTGTCGAATGAAACACGATACATCTACGACGGCATCAACCGACTCATCCAAACCGTCCGCGACCTGAACGGCAACGGTGCCAGTGCGATCGACAAAGCCGACATCGTCACCGCCCAAGAGTGGGACGACACCTCCCGGCTCATCGCTCAAATCGACGACGCGGGCAACGCCACGCGATACGCACACGATCCGCTGAACCGGCAATTCGCCACGCGCATGGCCGACGGCACGGTGCATGTTGTCGGTTCCGGCCGGCTGACCTGGCTGAACGGAGCGACCAGTCCCGACACGTCTGGCGGGTTCGTTTTCGGGCATGACGTTCACGACAACGCAATAACGAACAAAGACGCCAACGGCTCGGTCGTACAGGCTCAATACGATCTGCTGAACCGCGTGACGGGCAGGACTATTACGCCGGGGCCCGGCGTTTCGGTGGCGACCACCTCGGAAACCTACAGTTACGACGGTCTGTCGCGCCTCGTACTGGCCGAGGACAACGATTCGCGCGTGACGCGAACGTACGACTCCATGTCCAATATTCTCACCGAAACGCAATTTGTCGGCACCCCGTTTGCGAATGGCAGAACGGTTACCGATTCCTACGACGGGGTCGGCAACAAGCTCACATGCAATTACCCCGGCTCCACGGGCGACGGCTCTCAGGGCCGTACGATCAACACGGCCTATGACGAGCTGAATCGCAAGAAGACAATCGCGGATGCAGCCAGTGGCTTGATTGCGACGTACGACTACGTCGGACCGGCCCGCGTCGCCCGCCGCGACTACGGCAACGGTACGCGTACCGAGTACACCTACGATGGCATCACGGGAACGCCCAACGCCGCGAACGATTTCGGCGTGAAGCGAATTGTACGCACAAAGCACAGTGTTGTTTCCGGCGGTGCGATCATCGATGAGCGAACGTACAACTGGGACCGGATGTTCAACAAGACCCAACGCAAGGACGTTCGCGCTGCGGGACCGCAACTGATCCATGATTATGAGTATGATCCCGCCTACCGCATGATCCAATCGGTCAAAACGCCGATGGCCGGAACGCCCGAAAAAATCGACTACACGCTAGACGGCGTCGGTAATCGCAACCAAGTCCAAGGCGGCACTGACTCAGGAACATTCACGCTGGATGCTACTCTACCCGAGCCGGCCGATCTTCAGTTAAACCAGTATACGACCACACCCTTCGACGAGCGTGCCTACGACAAGAATGGCGACCTAGTTCAATTAGACCAACCCGGTGGCACTCCCGATATTGCGACGATAGGCTACGACTATCGCAATCAGATGGTGGAGTACGTCGATCTCGATTTGGGTCAACGTCACACCTACCGCTACGACACACTGGGCCGCCGTATCGAAAAGGCCGTGAACGTCGATGCCGCTTCCGAAACCACGCGTTACTATTACGACCGCTGGCAGGCATGCGATGAACAAGACGCCAGCGGCGAAACGCAAGCTACATATGTCTCCGGCCCCTACCTCGACGAGGTTCTCACCATGCGCCGAAGCGGCACCGATCACTACTACCACACCGACGATCTTTACAACATCATGGCCATCACGGATGTCACCGGTGCTGTCGCTGAGCGATACGAATATGGCGACTTCGGTGTTACTATCTTATTCGATTCTCAAGAGGTAGAGCTACCCACATCGCCAATCGCGAATCCATTTTCATCCATGGGGCGCCGTCTCGATTCCGAGACTAGTTGGTACTATTGTCGAACGAGATACTACGATCCCGCCGCTGGGCGCTTCACCTCGCCCGACACTCTTGGCACTTGGGGCGACCCCGGCTCACTCGGCAACACATTCGCCTTTGTGGCGAACAATCCATGGACCAATCTGGATCCCTTCGGGACAATTCATGCAGGCCAAGAAACATTCTTTCATAATTTCTCCGCTGAGGAAATTAAAACAGCACAAGTAGGAGTCAGGTCATTTCTAGACCAAGAGGTGTGCGATTACTTGTCTCCGAACGATAAGACTGAGCTTGCTAACCAGATCGTCAAGAAGATGGAGCCCTTCGAGGCTTACAACCTCAAGAGTGCCCTCGAAGCGCTGAACGCTCAGAATGCCAATTATCAGAAAGTCGAAAACGCACGCAAGAATATTGACGAAATCAAGAAAAATATTGAAGGCAGATTACGTGACCAAGCTAAGTTTAACAAATCACTAGAAGGCCTCCTCAATAGGTTCGAAAAGGCCAAGAAAGGAGCGAAGGATCCCACGAATAATGAAGTAAAGGATTGTCAATCACAATAGGACCAGCTATGTTGGCAGTGGAATGGAAGAATGAAGCACTGGCCAAGACCATCGATATATATTATCGGCATCTCCTATGTTGTTGGAGTGGTTATCGCGTCATTGACGATTTCCACGTTATTTTGGATTGCATTTCTCGACGCTACGTCAGAACGAGATCCGAGATGGCTTTCCGAATTGGTCGCGAGCTTCTGGCTCGATTGGAGGCTCGCTATTTCAGGATATTCTGTACTCTGGACGCCAACGATAATTGCAGTAGTCGCTACAAATTATTTCTTAAGCAATTCCTTTAGTGACGATAGAAACTGCGATCGCTCACTTGGAACGACAATCAAAATAACTACCCCAAACAATTTGTCATATAGAATGAATAACTGGCTGAAATTGCTCCTAATCATGCTTCTCGGACTGCTGATTGGTGCTGGATGGTCCGTCATAGGCCTATTGCTTTCGCCTTCCGCGGGTGCGGATGATTTCGGTGCACTGGCCGTAGGGTTCGGTTGGATTGACTTGATCTATCAATGGAGCGCAGTACATACTACTCAGGGCAAGGCGGGTGCCCTGGCGTTTTTCATAGGTTGCGTAATTGGATCAACGCCAATGATTTTGACCGTCATTGCCACATATAACGTATTCTCCGAAGGGTTGCCAGCGGACCGCGACACCATGTGACGTCGCAGGACTGGATACGCTTTCATCGATCTAATTGGTCAGATGATCCTAGAATGTCATTGGGGAGTTTCACTTGTCTCTCTCGCACTGTTGGTGAATGATTTCGACTCTTCAATTCTGGTTCTCCTCCGAATTAGTTACTGGAAGGCTGTTGGTTCGAAACGCCTTGTGCGACAACGACTTACCACACAATGCGCGTTTGGGCCTGCGGCTCGGGACCCTTTCGGCCGTCGCTCGCCCTGTCCGAGCGACAAGCGGGCGACGGCTGAAAGGGTGGGACGCAGGCCACTTGCGGACGGGCTCCCCGAGGCCCGAGATCGGCCAAAACCCCGTGAAATCAGCGTATCCAGAGCACCAAGGCCATCTTACTCAGTAACTTTTTGGGAGGAGAACCTCAATTCTTTAGCCCCTGAAAACGCCGCGGGCAGACGAAAAACCAAGACGCCGCGTGAATGCACTTGTCAAAATGGAGAGAGACTCGCCGAGAGTGCGAAAGGACCCTTGCGGCTGAGTACGGAGTAGCCTCTACACAAAGATTTCCGGATTTCCCCACCGGGCGTCGTACATTCTTCGACGGTCGGCTATCGCGGCTGATATGTGTACCGTTTCAGGCGTATGACGGTAAGCAGCATGTAGCCCAGCACGGCGAGTAGATACCCGACGTACGCGATACTTTGCTCCCACGGCGATGCAGCCGTTTTGACGAACATGTAACCGCTTCCCACTAGCATTGTCATCACGGCGACGAGCGCGGCCCCGATGGTCTCGCTCCCCGTTCGTCCTCCCACGCGTTTTCCCCGGCTGGGATGCCGCGACTGAAAGCACATGGCCTCTCGGCCAATCATGGCGTTGATTTCAATTTCGATCTGCTCGATTCGCCGCAGCGCGTCCTCGAACGATCGGGCGTGGTTGATGGTTGTTCTTAGGAACCAGATCAATGCCAAGGGCAGGCCGACGAAAACGACAGGAGCCGCCTGGGACGGCATTGAGGCCACGCTCGCCAGCGATACCGTCAGTGTGGCCCCGGCGATCGGTACGCGCCGATCCAGCGAGGCCATCCGAAACTCCGCCAGCCCGTAAAGTGCCCGGTATTCGGCCAGGAGACACTCCAAGCGGGCCTTGCGCGTGTTTTCGTCTTCATTTGGGTAATTGTCGTCAGTTTCCATCGGGCGGCGTACATGTTGATTCCACCCGTGGATAGCACACGCCCCAGTTGCGCGCAAGCCCTAATTCACCATCCGGCGCTCCAACTCGCGTGTGAAGCCGACGAACGAGATTCCCAAAGCGTCGCACCAGTGTTTGAGCTCAACGACATCCAGACGCCGCTCGCCGCGTTCCACCTTGCTGACAGATGATTGCGTCGTGACCAGCGCCTCGGCCAACCCCACCTGCGTGATTTTGGCACGATTTCGCCGTTCTTTTAGGAGTTCAAGAAAAGCCTCGTAATCGGCGGTGAACACGGATTTGGCCATCGCTTTTTCCCTCGGAAAAAGCGCAGCCTGTAGTTGACTTTGGAATAGTCCAAAATAGACTATGTGTGTCAGGCAAATTCCAAGGAGGTGTGACCATGACAACCGCTCAGATGGTTTACGACGTAGACCCCGTTTTTTTGCACTACACGACCGGAAACCCCATCGACGGCCGTCAGGCGATGGCGTCGGTGCTCCGGCAGGCCGAAGCGTACGTCGCGTTTTTGCGCGGCGAGTCCGGCACCGCCCCGCGGGCGGCGATTGGCCGGGTACGGGGGACCGGGCCGGGCGTTTCGTTCGGTTCGCTGGTGGAGGCCATGCGCACGGCGTTTTCCGTGGAAATGATATCCCCTTTCGAAGGCAGCCACTCGGTTGCGGGCGGCGTGTTGCTGCCCGCCCAGGCCGACTTGCCGTCACGTGACGATGGTTTCCTGTTCCTGCGGTTCGCCGAGGGCGCTCGCGATCTGCCCATGCACACGCACGAGGATTCAGACCGCCTCATCTACGTGCTGGAGGGACGGGGGTTCTTCCACACGTCACATGAACGTCTGGATGAGTTCAGCGGCGAAGACATCCGACACGTTCCGGTGCGCAGCCGCGACGTTTTGCTGTTCAGACAGGGCGTGATGCACACATTCAGCACGCAGGCGGAACCGCTTCTGCTTCTTTCCTATCACGCGCCGTTTGTGCCACTCGAAGACCCACGGCAATATACCGTCCCGGACCAGGTGGTTTGTCCTGCGGACACGTTCGATTCTAAAAAATCCCGGATCGGATGCGACCCAGCCTGGTCTCGATTGGTTTAGGATTTTCGCGCGCGACAGGATGTTTTCGTTGGCCGTGGACCGGTCGCCGACGGTGCGTGTAGCCAGGATGAGACTGTTCTGATCATCGGGACGTCGCGCGGCAATTATCGCTGTACATTCTCTGCAAAGCGTGCCAAAAAAGCCGTATGCAAAAAGCAACTGATACGGGTCAGCGCGAGGGCGTTTTCGATTCCGGAGCATTGAAGCTCACGCGAACGGAGCGCCGCGTGCTTGAGGCCGGAGACGAGATATGGCAGACTCCGGCGGACGAGGCCAATTCCATCACGTACATGGCCCGGCAACTCGTGCAGGTCACGCTGCCCCATCGCAATCCGGGCAACGTGCCCGCGTGGAAGCGGGTCAACGGCAACCTGATGCTGCGCATCCGACCGGGGTTGGACCAGAACGACGAGTCCATCGGGTTTCCGTATGGGAGCGTGCCCCGTCTGGTCCTGTTCTGGCTGACGCGCGAGGCGCTGCGCAGACGCAGCCGAAAACTCGAATTGGGCGATACGCTGGCCGGTTTTATGCGCGAGGTCGGGCTCAATCCCTACACCGGCGGTGGCAAACGCGGCGACGCCCGACGCCTGCGTAACCAGCTGGAACGATTGTTTCGGGCCACGATCAGTTTCGAGCGTACCGACGAAGTCGGGGCGCTGAAGTGCAAGGCCTGGCTGGACATGCAGGTGGCCCCGGCGGGCGAGTTCTGGTGGGATCCGATGAACCCGTCTCAGTCGAGCCTGTTCGGTAGCTGGATCATGCTGGGCGAGTCTTTTTACGAGGCCGTCCTTGCCCATCCCGTGCCGGTCGATATGCGCGCCCTGCGGGCGTTGAAACAGTCCCCTCTGGCCCTGGACCTCTACGCTTGGCTCGCGTACCGCACATTCCGCGTCGCGGAGGGCGGTAAGGCTCAGTTCGTTCCCTGGCGGGGGTTGCGCGCCCAGTTCGGCACCGACTACAGCGACCTCAAAAATTTCAAGCGCAAGGCCAAGTCGGCCATTCTCAAGGTTCAAACCGTGTATCCTGGCTTGTGCATCTCCGACATCGACGGCGGGCTGGTCATCAAACCCGGACGCCCGGCGGTGGCGCCGCAATCCAGACTCGCATCGTAGGACGGTGAAACGGTAACCCTTGTGGAAAACATGCGTGAATTGAGGCACTTATGCACGGTGATTTGGTACCCCCACGAAGTTTGGGGCCGAGCGCCGGTTTGCACGGATTTCCTGCGGTGAATCGGTACCCCCAATCGCGGTGAAACGGTAACCCCATCCTTTAGTATTCCTTTAATCACTACCTGTAGTTGTCGCGGCGAAGTTGTGGATAACCGCTCGATCTCGACCGTGTTGACGAAAAAAAAGAATGTCTTGGCAATGTGATGCGTGGTGGTGATCCTCCCGTCGCCCAGCAACTCTGAACCGAGCGGAGAGATGAAGTAGGGTACTTTGGATTTTTCCGCCTTGACGTGGCGTGCTCAGCAATTGCGCATTCATGCGAAGAATATTGACACAAATCGGCGGGCGTGATATCCTTTTTGACATGCAGACCTTGATCGATATCTCCGTACCGGAACCCATGAAGGCCTGGCTCGACAGTGAAGCGCAGCGCGGCCAGTTTGGTACGGTCGGCGAGTACGTCAGACATCTCGTACGCGCCGAACAGGTCCGGCAACATCAAGACTTCGATGCCGAAATCGATCAAGCCTTGCTGGCGAGTTTTGACGGCGGCGATTCCATTGAAGTGACGCCCGAGTTCTGGGCCGAGCGCCAACGGGCTCTGGAAGAGAGTCGAAACGGCTACCAAAAGCCGCGTGCGTGAACGATCGCGTTCTCATACGTCCCACCGCCCAGGACGAAATCGACGAACACACCGCGTACATTGACCATGACAACCCCACGGCGGCAACGAGATTCCTGGGGGCGCTGGCCGACACCCTCGAGCAACTCATAGAGATGCCCCGCATGGGTTCGCTGCGGCGGTCCCCATTCGTCCGGCTTCACGATGTACGATGCGTTCCGGTCATCGGGTTCCCCAAGTATATGGTTTTCTACCGCCCCAGCGGAAAGGGCATCGTCGTGATGCATTTGCTGCACTCCTCGCGGGACGTCGGTGCCATTTTTGCGCGCGATGAGGCATAGCGCAGCGACTGATCTCCTGCCGTCATCGAGCACTCCATCCAAAAAAAATGTTGCGCCGTCAGGAATCGGCACAAGACGACAAGATTGGAGGTCGAACGTCAAGTACACACTTGGCGGCGCGTTCACCTAATCCCATTGATCCATACGAACAAATAGTGGGCCGAATTGACCGAATTGGAAGTCGATGTACGCGGAGCAATCATGAACTTCATACGAATTCAGAAAATGCGAAAGCACGGCAGACAGTGCGGCGGTCGAACCGAGTACTTTAATCGTTGGTTCTGCGGGGCGGCTGTCACGGCGTTCGTATTCGACGATTCACTTTCTTCAACTACTGGAGACCGATGATGCGTTACAAGAACCTGTGGAACGGTGCCATCATCCTGGTGGCGGTGGGCGTGCTGGCTGTGGCGGTAAGCTGCCGATTCATGAAAACGGCAACCAACGCCGATCAACAAGAATCCAGCCCCGCGACAACGATCACTGAGCTGTCAGAGGCGGATCGCGAAGCCCTCGCGCGCCAGGCCACGATCCGCGCCGCTGAAGAGACAGAACGGCGGCGTCAACAGGAACTGGCCGCGACCCTGCGCCGTCGACGGGTGGCCGAACGACTGCGGAGTAAGGCTGAACGGGCAGAAGCGCAACTTCGACGCGTGTTCGACGCCGTTGTGCCCACGGGTAAGTTTGACTTGATTCAAAACGGACTCGACGAATGGGGCGCGACCGTGACCATCGAGTCATTCGATTCCGACTTGTTGAACTTTGCCGGGCGGGCCCGTCTGCGTTCGAGCATGCCGTTCAGCGACGTTCCCGTCTCCGGAAGGGTTGATGCGAAAGGTCGGCTACTGATCGAAGGCGTGCATCCCACAATCCCAGTCATTCTCGATACCGTATCTTCAGCCGGTGTCATCAGCGGTGGCCAGTGGGTCGTCGAGCCGTGGAGCGTACCGCGTGAGCATCAGCGCCAGGTTCAGGAATCTCGATTTGAGAACGTGGTAGCCCAATCATTTACACCCACCATCACCACGTGGGAAGGCCGGAAACGCAATGGTTTGATCTCGGGGTTGAAGCTGCTCCGGGCCCGCGCTCAGGTGAACACCGGCAACTACGGAAGAACCCGAAGATGGTTCGACGATGATTTCAGCACGGCCTATGGTGAAAACGACGGCAACTTGAGTGTGGTGGCACGGTATGTGGTACCCGTTCATGCGGAGGGAATCCTGGTCAACTATTGCAATTCGATCAGCGGCGGCGTCGTGCGCATCAACGGCGGCAATCAGGTCGGTCTTCCCCCGGGAAACAAAGCCACAGCGGTGCTGGTTGATTTCGGGAAGCAGATCGAAATCGTCGAATTGCTGATCGAGTGCCGCGTGGGTTGGGTGTGCTTTTCGGAGATCGCCCTCGTCGAGCAGGTTCCGAACGCCAAGTCGAAACCGAAATCCAAGAGAAAGCGAAAACGCCGACGTTGACACGTCTGTCGAACGGCCCAATGGGTCACCGCCGGCAGCGATGACCGGTCGAACCCGTCGATCATCACGGCCATCGTGAAAGAGACGTCAATCCTTGCCGTCACGAGCCTCCAACATACTCGCTCGTCGGTAGCACGCGAGACCCGTCAGCGTCGCCATTCGTCCACGATTGATCGGCCACACGCTCCGTCGAATTACGCCTTGGTGCGCCTCCGGTTCCATCGCGCCACATTGATTGATGGCCTGCTTCGCGGTGTTCGGTTCTCGTTGCATCCGTTCTCCACATTGGTTTTTTGCTCGGTCTCTGCGCTGCGACGCCGGGCCCCGTTCACGGGTGAGGGGCACAGGCGACGGTCGCCAAGCCCGAAAAACCAATTGAGGAGACCCAAACGATGAACGAAACCAATCAACCGCGACTGACGCAGGCCGACCTTCAACAATTCACGGGCGATCTGGATCGCTACCGCCACACGCTCAACCCGCGCGTGATCTACACGCCGGGCGTGAAGTACGTGACCGAGCAGGGCGGTGCGTACTGGCTGATCGATGCCATCGCGTCCTACTTCGGTGACCGGAAGATGACTGGAGCGATGGCTCGGGACAGCCGGTTGCGTTCGCTGCAATTCTGGCGTCTTGAGGTTGCCGGTGACCAATCCGCGGTACTGACCATGCGTGCCGATTCCGGCGTACAGCCCGCCATCACTCAGCAGATTCCGTTCACGGATTTTCCGCTCGATGCGATCGATATCTGGGCGGGCTTCGACGGCACGCACTGGACGCTCTACCTGCCCTCGGAACATTAGAGATGTTCCCGGCCCGCCCATTCCGGGCGGGCCTTTCTTTACGGTTCAGCGGAAACAACCGAGTAGGCCGAATTCACAAGAAAAGTGATGCGCCTTCGGCGCTGGCGGATTTGGACCGAACGTTCGCTGATAACCCAAAGTTTCCATCCACATCACTTCCGACTCCAAACATCCAGCAACTGTCCTCCGCATCGCGTCGCAGGAATTTGCTTTGCCCGATCGTGCTACGAGTCGGACGGCCACCGGCATGCCGACGGCATTGCCGACGGTCGAAGCGGCGGGCGAATCGCCAGGCAGAACTCGCCTGTCACTCCTCCCGCGAAGCGCTTCGGCCTCTGGCCGTCCGGCTCTGCGCAAGTCCTCCGAAGGGTGATTGGGTTTCCTCTGTCTCCAGTGAAGAAAACCCAACCACCCTACCTCGGAGGACTTTTAGAAAATGACACGAACAAAGCAAATCAAACGAACTCATCCACTCTGCGGCGAACAGATGTCGCTGTTCATTCAGCTTGACGCCGCAGCGACCAAGAACCCTCGGACTCAGACATTACCGGCAGTTGGGCGGGCCATGTTGTTCCGTCCGCCTGCACCCTCGTCGGCGGGTCCGGTTCCGGGTGAGAACCCGACGACGACGGCTTTAGACGGCAGACGGAACAAGGGCCGGATTCTGAGATCGAACGACGCTGTCGTTGCGATGCTCGCCCGAAGAATCGAATCACTGCTTCGTGATGAGCCTTCCACGAAGATCGACAACCCCCGTCTCGACGCACTCACCCGCGAGGTTTTCGGAAACGCTGTCGGGCACGCCCGCGATGCTTACGACGCAGCCGAGGCAGGTATGAACCTGCACATCGGCGGACTTGCCCTCGACCTTTGTGACGGGCGGCGTGCAATCGAGAGGCTGTCGGAACTGACTCAGCGCATGCCGCGACAGACCCGTCGCGATGAGCGGCAAGTCGAGTTGCAGCAATTCAGTACGCCGCCCGCTCAGGCGTTCGTCGTGGTGGCGGCTGCGGCGATCCGGCCCGGTATGGCCGTGCTTGAGCCGAGCGCCGGGACGGGCAATCTGGCCGTGTTCGCACGAATGGCCGGAGCGAATGTCGCGACCAACGAAATCGATCCCCGCCGGTCAGCATTGCTGGCCATGCAGGGTTTTCCGGTCACGTCGGTTGACGGAGAGCGTCTGCACAACCTTCTCGATCCCGACAAGAGCTTTGACGCCATCGTGATGAACCCGCCGTTTTCGGCCACCGGAGGACGGGTAACGGGACACAACACCAAATTCGGTGCCCGGCACGTCGAGCAGGCCCTGCTCCGCTTGAAACCCGGCGGCCGCCTTGTCGCGATCGTGGGCCGGGGCATGGCCCTTGATCGAGTCGTCTTTCGCGATTGGTGGCGGAAGATCGAGCGACGTTACCGCGTCCGTGCCAACATCGGCATGGACGGCGGCGGATCCGGCAAGTTCGGGACATCGTTCGGCAATCAGATCATCGTCATCGACCACGACGGCCCGACGCCAAACGAAGATAACATCGTCACCGGTTCGGAACTCTCACCGCTCGCCGCGTATGAACTGCTTCGCGGTCTGGGCGACGAGAATATCCCGGCCCGCATCGAACAGGCCGCACGCCGAACGGATCGCAACGGGAAAGCACGCAACGAAACACCACGCCCCGTTGATGGCAGCGGCATCGGCGAAATCGTCACCAACACAGCGAAGCCCGCCCCGAATATCGAAACGGGCACCGTGTTCTCCCGCTACGAGGTACGCAAGGCCACCGTTCGCGGTGCGGAGACGCACCCGGCCAACGTCGTCGAATCGACCACGATGGCGTCGGTCGAGCCGCCGGACATCACCTACCAACATCATTTGCCCCCGGAATTGATCGTCGAAGGGCGGGTCTCCGACATTCAGATCGAGGACACAATCTACGCCGGACAGGCGACCGAATCGATTCTTCCCGACGGCAACCGAAGGGGACACTGGAACGGCGACGGAACGGGCATCGGCAAGGGCCGAGAAATCTACGCCTTCATCTACGATCAGTTTCAGCAGGGACGCAGGAAACACGTACACATATCCGCATCCCACCAACTGGTCGTGGACGCCGAACGTGACCGGGACGCGGTCGGCTTGCCGCTTTCCATTCTCCATCAGGCCAAGCACAAACCCGCCGATGTTCTGACCGCGTCGCAAGGAGTGTTTTTCACCACCTACACCATGCTGGCTCAGGACTTCAAGCGCAATCGCCCGCGATTCAAACAGCTTGCCGACTGGCTGGGACGGGATTTTGACGGTGTGATCGCCTTCGACGAATCGCACCTTATGAAAAACGCAGCATCCACGCCCTACGGCGGCAAGGCCAGCACCGACGCCGGCACGCAGCGGGGCAATATGGGCATCGAATTACAGCGAATGTTTCCAAACGCCCGCGTCCGCTACTTCAGCGCCACCGGGGCCACCGAGGTTCGCCACCTGGCCGCCTACGAGCGTCTGGGGCTGTGGGGAACCGGAGCACCGTTTCCCGACTTTCCATCGTTTGTTCTGGCGATGGAACGCGGCGGCGTGGCCGCTATGGAAATGCTCTGTCGCGACCTCAAAGCCGTGGGATCGTATCTCGCCCGGACCATCAGCTACGGACCCAGCCGAGACAAGGACGGAACCATCGTCCCCGACACCGCCGTCGAGTACGAGCCGCTTCGACACAACATGACCCTTGCCGAACGTTTTCAGTACGACGAGATCGCCGAGCTTTGGTCGCAGTTGCTTGCGGCGTTCGAGGAGGCCGAACAAACCGCCGGTCAGCAGCGTAACCCCAACCGTTACGCTCAATTCTACGCGACGCAGCAGCGGTTTTTTCTGCAACTGATGATGGCCTGCGAGCTTCCCGACGTGATCGCGGCCATCGATCGCGACCTGTCCGAAGGCCGCTCCGTGGTCGTGAGTCTGTTCAACACCAACGAGGCCCAGACCGAACGGAAGGTGAGTCGGGCACTGGCCGACGGGCTCGACCTGTCCGAACTCGACGCCACGCCACGCGAGATGATCGTGCAACTGATCGAGAAGCAGTTTCCGATTTATCAGTACCACGAAGTTACCGATCCCATGACGGGCAAGGTCAAGTCCGTCCGCGCGGAAGATGAACACGGAAACCCCGAAATCAGCCGCGAGAATATGGCCAAACGTGCGGAACTGCTCGATCGGGTGGCGGACTTGGATTTTCCGCAGAACCCGCTCGACACGCTCCTCAATCACTTCGGCCCGGAAAACGTTGCCGAAATCACCGGACGCTCGCACCGCTTCGAACGCGGCAGGTACGTCCGTCGCAAGATCAGCGGCGTCGGCACCAAACGATTGAACGAACACGAAACCCGGCAGTTTCAGGACGGCACAAAACGTCTGGCCATCGTGTCCGGGGCGGGTGCTACCGGCATCAGTCTGCATGCCGACGTGGACGCGAAAAACCATCAGCGACGGGTGTTTTATGCGTTTCAGCTTTCATGGTCCGCCGATCAGCAGATGCAGGTGTTCGGCAGGGTGCATCGCTCGCATCAGGTGTCGGCTCCGATCATCCGGCTCGTATTGCTCGACCTGGCGGGTCAGAAGCGACAGGTCAACGCCGTGTCCAAGCGACTGGCGACGTTGGGAGCACTCACCAAGGGCGAGCGACAATCACCCGGCGGTGCGTTGTTTCGCCCGGAGGACGTTACCGACCGATTCGGGGCTGCGGCTTTGGCACGACTCTATCAGGAAATCACACACGGCGACCACGCGAACGCCAGACTCGGCGTGCGTGACCTTGAACGCATGGGCGTGCTCGACAAGGACAAAGCCGCCGTGCGGGACAGCCTGTTACGCAAGGTGAACCACTTCCTCAATCGGATCATGGTACTGCCGGTCGAAAAGCAGAACACGATCTTCGAACTGTTCTACGAACGGTACGTCGAAGCCGGCGATGCGGCCAAACAGCGGGGTGCGTTCGACTTCGGCGTGTCCGAAATCCGAGCCAAGAATCTCCACAGCGCCCGACCGCCGCAGACACTGCACGTTGACGCGGCGTCCGGGGCACGCACCGTTCTGCACGAACTGGCGGGGGAGATTGACGTTGAGCGTATCGACTTTGAAGCCGCCCGGAGCCGGTTCGCCGGAGAGGGTTTTTACCGAAACAACCGGGGCGGCACCGTCTACGCCGTATCGGCCCACCACGACGAATCGCAACGGCAAGTCGTATTGATGAACGTCAGACGATCCAACCGGATCGTGGTCGAACGACACGAACTCGCCGCGAAGTATACAAAGGTCAGCCCCACGGCTGCGAAGGTGTTCTGGGACAAGGCTTACGCCAGCACGCCCGCCACTGCGAAGGAGAGGTTTCATGTTCTCTGCGGTGCCATCATCCCCATCTACGACAAGATCATGGGCGGACGCGGCATCGACAACACCAAAGTGGCACGTGCCATCCTCGACAATGGGGAGGCCCTTATCGGATTCAATCTGAATCGCAAGGACGTGCTGCCGGTCAAGCAGCGGCTCGGCATCGGCAACACGCTTTCCGATGCGTCAGCCGGGGAGATCGCGGAACTTGTTCGCAGCGGTGCCGTCATCGAACTGGACAACGGCTGGCGGCTCACCCAATCGCCCGTTTCGGGTGAACAGGTCGTCGAGCTTGTCCCAAACGGAACGTATGGAAACAAGGAGGAGATTCGCGGTTATGGGTTTTTTGATGAGACCATTCGATTCAAGCGACGGTGGTTCGCGAGGATGGACGATGCACAACGTGTTCTGGCCCAATTAACGAGCCGTCGAAACGCGGTACGGATCGTGAACGCGGATCACGCCGCGTAGTGATGCTTTGAGCGGGGTGATGAGCATCATGTTGCTTGCATTTCGAGTCGCTCCAAGGCAGGCGTTCGATCGACTTCGTTCATGCCGTGTCATCGACGGTGATCGGGCGGCCACCACCGCGCCGCCCAGTCGGCTGCACGCTCGTTCGGACGATTGGAAATTTGCTCGGCGCGGGATGCGTGCCTTGTTGCTGGCAAATGCACACGGGGCATGGCGATTTTTTCAGCCGTCTTGTCTTGATGATACCAGCCTGACGAACGCCGCCGCGTCGTCAAGCGACCGTGTTGTCGCTGCGCTCCGGCCCGCACCGCTTCGCCTGACTACCCGGCTCACCGCGTTCGTCCGTGATTCCGGCATCGGTCAAAACGACATGAAAAGGAGCAAAATACCATGCCGACAATGAACAGCGACAAGGCACGCAACCCACGCCGAGTGATCGAGGTCGATCCCAAACGCCTTGCGCACGGCGTTTGGAACAGTGAACACAACCGTCGCGATCGCGAAGGCGACATCGTCGCATCCTACAGCGCCGACGTGATCGGCGACGGCGGGCGGGTTCGCAAACCGTTTCGGCTCCGAGGATGCGTCTGGGTTGCGACGAGCGTTGTTGTCGGTCGGGTCCAAGCCTACCGACTGCGTGAACTGGCGGCGTTCGACGGCCCGGCCACGACGTACAGTGAGAAAACCCGCGACGACTGCGGCGAGCGTGCCCGCAACGATCCGATGGGTTTCTATCACGGGATGACCGTGACCCATCGGGGAACCGCCTACGTGCTGGACGGTCCGCCGGTCACGCTGGTCGCGGGCGATCCACAGCCGACGCAGGGCGAGCTTTTCACGTAAAGAACCGTTCGGCGCTTGGCCCTTTCTTCATCTGATTGGTTTGCTGGATTTCAGGTCTTGTTCCGCCGAAGCAGTTTGGTCCATCAACGCCGTCACCACTTCGTTACTTAGCGTCAGCGCAATACTATCCTTTTGATGCGACCTGATCGGCACAATATCGAGAGAACCAATAGCGAGAAGATACACAGAGAAGAACCCATCTGTTTGCGAATCTACGCGCGAAAATCCGGCTATTGCAGTGCTGGATTTTGCCGTGTCCTGCCCCATCTCTACTTTGTCGACTCGACGATGTCTTGTATTGTCACTAGTTCCTCATCAACACTTAGGTATACTCGCTCCCACGCCCGACGAGCGTTCGCCTGTCCAAGGCTGTTGGCACACTTTTCTAGGTAGCCCAGCATGCTTCGTGCGCGAAGAATTCTATCTCCGATTTCACTAACATCCTTGATTTCCCTTCTACGTCGCTCGTCAATAATCGGCGTATCGACGGAAATGGCATCCACGTATACAAACGTACCCACGAGGTCATTACAATGGTACCTTCCAAGGGCGGTGATTCTCAATTCCTCACCCGACTCGTCGAACAGCGCATCGTAGGTCGTTCCCTCCAAGCACTTGCCTTCGTAGAGTATTCGAAGTGTCCACTGGACATGAGACCCTGAATATCCCAGTGAATATAGGTACGCCTGCGCGTCCTCCACTTGGCAGTAACCCGACGAGCCGCCCGCAGTAACGTGTTGTCCAAAGAATTCAAGAGCCAATAGGCGAGTAAAGTGCTCGCGTGGCTCAGAATGTTGAATATCGAATAAGTTGATAAACGGTGACGACGACGGGCAAAAATGTTTGTAATCTCCGTATAATAGCGCTCTGAGCGCCTCGTGTGCAGCGATGTCATATTTTCTCGTCGCCTCTACTTTTTCGAGGATTTTTTCAGTGTCTAGATGTCCACTTCTCATTACATCACGAACATAGTGCAATATGGCGCGCACATTCCCATTTGATACGCAAGTAAATATTTCACCGAGCGATTGATTTCGCCCAAAAGATTGAGCGCAAACCTGGAAGAAATCCCGAGCTGCTTTATAATCCAGTGGGCTCTGTTCTTCTGCACCGCTATGCGCGGAAAAGTCCTCCGCCGTTTCCGCCACTTTTTGTGCATACTCGAACCTGCGCTTCAACATGACACTGGTGGGCGGAGGCGCAATCGTCAACACTTGAGGCGCCACAGTGTCAAGCACTCCAGCTGATCGAGATCGCTGAAACGTTCCTGGACGAAGACAAATAAAGACAACCGCGAGCCAATCGCGCGCTATTGCGGAAGCCCGCAGGAATGCGCTTTCTTGAATCGAATCTGATTGCCGATCCAGGTTGTCGAAGAAAACGGCAACGCATCTCTTTTGTCCCTTGATCAGGTGCCGAAAAACGTTGCCGTAATATGAGTGGCGATCCTGTTGAAGTCCTTCAAGAAACACCACCTCAGCATTGGCGAGTTTCTCGGCGTCATCCGCATACAGTTTCGCACGTGTTGAGGAGCGGAACCGCTCCAACTCGAAGTTTAGAACTGACCTTGCCAACGCGTCGCTTCGAACATCTATTGAATGTAATTCCAATAACTGGCGATCAATCTCAGAGTAAATGAATCCAGGCACGTCATCAGGCGTGTCTGGACGATCAACGAAATTAATAACTATCTGAATGTACTTGCTTAGTTCTTCCGCAGCGTAGATATTGCGCAAATAATGCAAGAAAATGGATTTTCCGAATCCTACCCGCCCCAGCAACGCGACAGGCTTGTGTGCGGCGCGAGCCGTGTCGTAAATCAGCGATGATACATTGCGAGCCGCCGCTGCGACCGTGACCTCCTCGGCGTCTTCGCGCGGTTGCGCTCGGCGCAGAAGCATTTTGGCGACGTCCAGATCGTCGGTTTCACTCAAAGGTTTCACATAGCACGCCTTCAAGAATCCGATATCCGAATCGTCTTGCGTAGCCTTAGCCCACATCGGCTCTATGATGGTGCTCAGCTCATTGCGAAAGATGTTTCTTGAAGCTGGCTGAGGATAGTTGTTGATTCGCGCTGAGAGCTTCGGGGGTGCAAGGTCGAAACAACTATCGAGAAGATCTTGGGTTGGACGGTTCGTTTTGATGGCCAAGGGTGAAAACGCCCCCCAGAAGTCTCGGAAATTGTCCGCGATTTGATCAATGCTAGCAAAAACAATTACCGAGCGAGACTCAATCGGCGTTCCTTGAACAAATGTCAACGCCAAAATCCATTGATGTCCGTTCGAAACGGCGATGTATTGTGCGCCAAATTGGACAGCATATGAGCAGGCTTGGCGCAGAGCGTCGGCCGCACCCGGCGACTCCCGAGCTAGCAGGGCAAATGGCAGCGGGCGGCTGGAATGTACACGCTCCGAGATTACGAACGTGGTCCCCTGCCGCTTAGCCTCAAGCACAAGAGAGAAACTAGATTCGACACCGAATACATAGTCGGCGTACCCTATTTTGCGCGAATGCAGCTCGGTTTCTACCACTGCTTTATCCCAGCGCAGGATCTCAAACAGCACCGTGTCGATTACCTTCAGACGCGTCGCCGCCTCGTTTTGGCCAACCACACTTTCCAGTTGACTTCGCCGTCTTCGAAACTCTGCGAACGCGTGTTCCGCTAACCAGCCCGGTTTCATGGACATCCCCTTATGCAAGAATGGCGAGATCGGCAACGCATGGAATATGCTCGTGCGTTTAGCACGAGCATTCCCGATCAATTTGTCAAGCCGTGATTTCTTCGCAAGCCAGCCAATGGGCGGCTCTCCCCCATGCACAAAATCGACATCAGTTTTTACTGTTGATAAAATATATTATCAACAGTAAAATCCGATTGAGGTTTTCGGAACCAAAAATCCGATCGTCTCGCCAACAATTCGACGGAGGAGATCATAACTGAAAATGTGGATGCGGGAAACGCGATTGTCATGGGGAGTCCTCGGGCACGGGCCCTCACAGCGGAACAATTCCAAGGTCTCGCCAACGTACCTGCGGCAACAATCTGGTTCACCAACATCGACAACCCCAACACCCGGCGGGCCTATCAGAATGATGTCGAAGATTTCGTCGCTTTCTGCGGGATCGAGCATGCGGGAGAATTTCGCGATGTAACCCGTGCTCATGTGATCGCCTGGCGAACCGTACTCGAACATCGGGAACTCGCACCCGCAACGGTCCGCCGCAAGCTCTCGGCCATCTCTTCGCTGTTCGACCATCTCTGCAACGAAAACGCCGTCACCCACAATCCTGTTTCCGGCGTCAAGCGCCCGGCCGCCGACGCCAACGAAGGTAAAACCCCGGCACTCTCCGACGATCAGGCTCGAATGTTGTTGCAGGCCCCCGAGGGAGATTCGATCAAAGCCAAACGCGACCGGGCCATCATCGCTGTCTACCTGTTCCATGCTATGCGACGCAGTGAACTCGCGGCACTCAAGGTGTCCAGCCTCGGAGAACGGCGCGGCGTGATGCACTTCACGGTTTTCGGCAAAGGGTCGAAGACGCGCTACGTGCCCGTCCACCCCGCCGCGCTTTCGGCGCTCAACGACTATCTCGATGTCGCCGGGCACCGTCAGGACAAATCCGGGGCGTTATTCAGGCCCGTGAAAAACAACATCACCCTAACACTCGAGAACGCCATAACGGGTGGGGGTATTTACGCCGCTGTGAAGGAATACGGCCGCCGGGCGGGCATCACGGTTGATGGATTGTGTTTGCATGCGCTGCGCGCCACTGCCGCCACAAACGCCCTCGAACACCAGTCTGACATCGCCTACGTGCAAACCTGGTTGGGACACGCAAATATTTCGACGACAAGACTCTACGATCGCAGGAAATCGCGGCCCGAGGATTCACCGACGTTCAAAGTGAGTTACTAAGATCAGCAACTTCTCATGGATCGCGTCTGTTTGAAATTTCCACGACGCGTCCCAACTTTTCCGCTAGAGACAATCTGACATGCTGGGCCAAGGCGACGCGGGTCTCTTCGTCGTCCCTGTGCCCGCTTAGCTTGTCGGGTAATTCGCGATACGCATCGAGCAGCCACTCCCCGTGCTTGATTCTGTTCGGACCGTTCGCTATTTTGAAACTGTAACGGTGAATGACCTATAATTCGATCGCTGGGGTAGGATGTTCATGCTCCTTCGCACTGATCTCCACTTGGGTAAGTACAAGAAGAACCGAAGCAAGCTTCTTCGGTTTCGGACGCCCTGTGCGCCGCTTCGACGGGATCATTCTTTGAGCTGAGCAGCACAGTTCGTGCGCGTCCTAATGGTCGATCGGCTTGTCGGCCCCTTGGCGTCAAAGCGTTTGTCGGATAGATATTGATCTAGAACAAACTCTCTAAAGCCTCACCTGCACGCATATGCTGCGGATCGGATTCGAGAGTTTGGACGAATAATTGTTTGGCCTCGTCAGTGTTGCCGAGTTGATAGAGAACTTCTGCCAGATGGAAGGTGGCTGAAGCATCCTCAGCATCCAATTCAACCGCAATTCTGCAATGCGCTTCTGCCTCTTGCAAGCGATCTTGCACATTTAGAAAATGGCCGAAGCACCAATAGGCTGGCGCCCAGTGGCTACATACGTCACATGTATCACGGAATACGCGCTCCGCATCTTGCTCCCGCCCCAACACCCAATACGCGTTGCCTAGATAAACGCGAGCCCAGCATTCTAGACGATTCTTTTGTATCGCCTCTCGAAACATCGTCACGGCCTCATCAACATTGCCTGTTCTTGCAAATATTTTGCCCATTTCTCGAAGAGTACATGCATTTTCGGGATCCAATTTCAAGGAATTACGAAGTGCTGACAAGGCATCGGGAAATCGTCCGATCTCTTGGTAAACGACGCCCAAGTGAAAGAGTGCTTCGTCGTTCTTGGGGTTGAGATTGATAGCACACAACAAGTTCTCCACAGAACTATTGCTGTCGCCTGCACGCTCGCAAGCGATCCCCAGTAATGTGTAGCGCGACGATGTAGGAGCGAGTTGAACGCCTACTCGGAATGCTTCAACCGCCTCTTCGTGACGGCCAGCGTCGGCTAGTGAGCGCCCTAGTCCAGAATGAGCCACCGCGTTGTCGGGGTCAATTTCGACAGCACGCCGAAAGGATGCGATGGCTGAATCGAACAACTCCAGATCCTGTTCAATCTCACCAAGCCATACCCACCGTTCAACATTAAGTGGTGAACTCTCTGTGGATAGGATCGCGAAACGCCGAGCTTCAACAAGTTTGCCCTTCTCGAATTCAAACTTCGCTCGCTCAAAGTAATCACTCATCAAGAATCACCCGCCACCGCCGCTCTCGCATTCTTTTCCCTGTCGGTTTATGTCAATCCGATCTTGCTGCTTTGACTTGCCCTTTTGTTCGATTATCGTCCCAGGGCGACGCCCTTTTCGCGATTTCCGTTGAGCACCTTCAATTTCCTCAAATTGTTGTCCTGGAGCTTTTTGCTTTTTTCGGGCTTTCTTGACGCGTTTCGCAGCCTCGGCAGCCTCCGCAGCTTTCTTGGCAGCCTCCGCAGCTTTCTTGGCGGCCTCGGCAGCTTTCTTCGCGGCCTTTGCCGCGTCAGCGGCATTATCTGCTGCCTTGGCAGCGTCCGCAATAGCATCGGCAGCCTTGCCGGCGACTTTGATGCCGCCTGGGCCGATCATACCCGGGATGGCAGCGGCTGCGATATCGAGCCCGCCGTTTATTACTGCACCTTGCATCTGATCCCCCGCGGCAACGGCCTCGCCGTAGGAAATCCCTTCAACGCCGATGATAAAACCGATCTGCGTGTAACCACCACTCACGTAGTCGAATCCGTCGCTGACAGCCCCAATCGCGTCCAGAACAAAATCCAAAACCAGACCGAACGAATCGGTGGCACCGAGCGGCCCTCCACTGACGTATGCGTACAAACTCGGGCCATCTACATAACCAATTGGGTCGCGCCCCAACCACCGGCCCAGCGTCGGCGAGTAGGTGCGAAACCAGAAGTGGTAGAGGTTGACGGCTGCGTCGTAGCGTTGGCCGGTCCAGGCGAAGGGGTTGGCGTAGGCGGATTCTGTCAACCCCGTGCCTGTGGCGTCGGTAATGTGTGTTTGGCCGTAGGCCTCGTACGTGTAGTTCTCTACGGCAGCGCCCGCAGCGTCCGTTAGCGCGATGACGCTTCCGAGGATGTCGTGGACATAGTGCAGGACTTCCGGCGTGCCAACGGGTGACACTCCGGCGTCGGTGTGGTCGATCAAGGCCACCGGTTCGGGGAAGGACGTGCCCCAGATGAATTCACGGGCCAGTGTTGTATCGATTCCGCCGGTTCCGTCGTCGCAGAGCGTGTACTCCTCAATCGTCTCCGGGCCGACGTAGAGGTGACGCGTGCGCGTAGATTGGCCCACACCGCAAAGCTCGTGCGCGTCCTGATGATCTATTGATTCAACACGTCGGCCCACGGCGTCGTAGCGCTTTTCGAGCAGGACAGCGTCATCGCTCGCGCGGCGTACGACGGTGACGCGGTTTTCCTCGTCATATTCGTATTTCTGGCCACTGGGCGCGCCCGCATCGCCGACGTTCAGTGCCAGCGGGTCAAGTGTCAAGTTGCCATTGGCATCGTGAACCAGCGCGACAGCCGGTTGCGGATCAGGTCCGTCGGGATCGATCGATTCATACTCATTCACACCGTTGGGCGTGCGCGTTTGCTGGGTGGTGACGGAATTGATCGTGGCCGAAACGTCCAGCCAATTCCCGCGATGATCGAGGTTGGTCCACTGCTTCGCCGTCGCCAGTGCCGGATGCACCAGCGGTGTCGTGATCGCGTCATTGTTGGCGTTCAAGACACCGCGCGACAGCGAACGAAGCCGGTACAGACTATCGTGCCCGTAGAGTTCGCTGCGGTCCGACTGAAGAAGGTTCTTTGTGAACAGCCGGTTGCCAGCCGGGCCGAATCCGTATTGCACGTCGAAAATCGGCGCTGTGCCAGTGTGCGTGATGGCCGTCACGCGGTCGTTCACGTCAAAGCCGAACGTGCTGCTCACGCCGTTGGCCAGTGCGGCACCGATGCGACGGTTGGCGTCGTCGTACTGCCAACTCGCCCCAACACCCGCACCGCCGGACACGTCGATCATCCGAAGCCGTTCGTCGAATGTGTCAACCACCGCACGCCCGGCGGGGTAGTCGATCGTGCGTGTTGCGCCGACCGGCCCCACGGAGTAGCCAAAGTCCGTCGTGTATTGAGCGACGTCGGTCAGGAATATTTGTTGAAGCGAATCCAACCGCCCCATCGGATCGTGCGCGAACTCCAGCCGGGCGAGATCGTTTTGCGCCAGCTTCAACCGGCCCGAACGGTCAAAGGCAAACGTCTCGTCACGCAGCGTCGAATAGGACCGACCGGTGAGCTGATGCAGGTCGTCGTACGTATAGGTCGTTTCAACGCCCGACTGATCGGTGCGTTTCGTCACACGATCGACCAGGTTGTACTCGAACGCCAGCTCGCCCGAACCCGGCGGGTTGTTGTCCGGATACTTGATCCGCTCTACACGACCTGCCGAATCGTACACGTATTCCGTGACATTGTTGTCGTGGTCCGTCAGGAACGTGATGTCGCCCAAGCCATTGTAGCTGAAGGATGTGGCTGTGTTCTCGGTGCCGCTGCCGGGCGTACCGACGAAATCCTCGACCATGCGGGTCATACGATCGATTCCGTCGTACTCGAAACGCGCCTGTACGCCGTTGCGATCGACGAAACCGGTGAGGTTGCTGTTCAGGTCGTACAGGTACGTCGTGAACGCATCAGCGGGAGATTCAACCAGCGGGTCGTAGGCCTTCACGAGCCGGTCCGCAGCGTCGTAGTTGAACGACCACGCGTTGCCGTTCGCGTCGACATACGATTCGACGTTGTCATTGGCGTCGTAGGTGAGCGACACCAGATCGCCGATGCTGTCCACGACCGCCTCCGGGCGGTTGGCCATGTCGTACGTCAGCGTGATGACGTTGCCTGTGGGCAGCGTGATGAACTCGGGATTGCTCGCCCCGTCGTAGCTGACGGTTGTGACCAGATTATTCCCAAGCGAATCGACCGCGCGCTGGTAAGGCCGATTGGCGGCATCGTAGAGGTAAGCGACGGTTTCACCTTCGGGTGACATACGACTAAGCAGATTGCCTTCAGCATCGTAACTGAATACCCAAACCGCGTCGTCGGCGTCGCCGCCGTTGTCAGCCACATCGTTGATCTTTCGGATGGCCTTGGTCAGACGATCGAGATCGTCATACTCGAAAAACGATATCTTTCCTTCGCCGTCTGTGATTTTGCGCACAAGTGGTCGATAAGCGGCACCACAAGGTGTGCAAGCACCGCTGTCCGTGTATTCGACATACGTCGTCCCGCTTCCAAGCACAGAGATACTTCGGATACGATTCGCGTTGTCGTAGGCGTACGTCGTTCGATGCCCCGGACCGGCAACACTTCCGGGCTGATGCCACCGATTGCGCGTCGTGACCAAGCCGAGCGTGTTTGTAACAAACCGTGTGTTCAGATTCTCCGCATCACGTACAAAAACCAGGTGCCCATATTCGTTGTAATCGTAGTGTGAGACACCGCCGTTGGGATCGGTGTACGAGATGAGCAGGTCGGCATCATCGTAGGCGTACGCCGCGCGCAAATTCAACCCTGCCGGGTCATGCGTGATCGTCTCTATTCGCCCTCTGTGGTCACGCTCATAAGCGGTGGTGGTTCCTTTCGCGTCAGTAAATGATTCGGTTTTTCCTTGGCCATCCATCGTCCACGAATACGTGAGATTAAGACTCTCGGACGATACGACGGGATCGATCGTAAGGCCATTCCAACGAAGCGCGTCATCGTAGTCGAGTATCGTTGTCAGCGTTTTTGTGGGGGTTACGCGCGTCTCGATACTGGTAAGGAGATGGTGAAACTTTCCATACGAATATTCGCGAACCAGATTGAGTCCGCCAGGGTCGATCGTGTGAATAATGAGCTGGCCAAGTTCGCTATATTCCCGTTTCGTACGGTTGCCAAGTCGGTCGGTCCGTTCGACTTCCTTGACTCTTCCGGGAAGGTTGTTCGGGCCCTGTGCGTGAAACGTATAGGTGTAGGATATCGAGTTGCCAACGGGGTCCGTTATTCCCTTGAGCCTTCCGTTAGCGCCAAAATAGTCGGCGCTCCAGATCGACTCGTCGCCGCCGATCGAGCGCGTGACACTGGAAATGTTCATATAGCGTCGGACACTGGGATCGTTCCAGTAGGCGTACGCGGTCTCCACGCCCATCTCATCCGTGCGCAGCGACAGTCGGTCAAGAGAATCATATTCAAGCGTTTGGGTCGCGCCGACACCGTTCTTCATCCACGTGATTCGCCCCTCACCATCCGCAGCATATGTCATCTGGAAGAGAGTCACAGCGGACCATTGCGAAATGGGGCGCTTGATCGCAACGCTCCTTCCGAATTGATTGCGGACACGATGCAACACCTCGCCCCGTCCGTCGGTGACTTGAACCGTATTTGTTGGCAGATATCCCACGCTGTTCCACGTGTTGATATGATCGTTGCGAAAATCCGGAAATCGTGGTGCGTCAACTCTCACAATGGCCCCGCCCAGGGAATCCTTGATCTCGCGTGACCTAGGCGTGTACGAACATGTAAACGTTACGCCGTTCCTAAGCATTTCGCTTGTCAGTAAATCGCCCGTGTATCCGAATTCAAGGCACCCGGCATCGTCGCAAATCCCTACCAACTTGTCTTCTGAATAGACAAATGAAGTACTTTCACCGTTGGTGTGATCGATGCTCGTAATCCGCCCCTCGGCGTTGTAGTTGTAATCGATCTCAAGCCCGTGGGCCGTTGTGATCTTCGAAAGCCGCGAAAGCAGATAATCGAATCGTGTGATCGATCCATGCTGGTTTTCGAACTCAGCTACGTGGTGGATGCTTCCGCCGGGCGTTGTCGGGGCGATGTTGAATCGTACCCGCCCGCCGTCACGATAGCGTAACTCATACTGGTTTCCGACAAAGACCAGGTCCGCGTCGCGCATGACAGGGCGGTCAAACCCGACTCCATTCGACGTGTAGGCGCTCTCGTAACCGGAACCGTCGACGACCAAGATGGCACCGACTATCGCTTCGGTATCCAGGTAGAGGTTGTTGCCATCCGTCCAACCCTTACCCAACGTCGATTCGGTGCCGCGATCCATGTGATTGTATTGAACCGTCACGCCAGGACCCAAGTCGTGCTTTGCGTAAACGTTTCCCGTCGGAATATGGACGTGCAGTCCAAGGCCGCTGGCTTCAGCAAAAGTTATAAAATTTCCGCCGTGGTTCCAGTATCCGAGGCCCTGATCCTCCTCTTCCTCGCCAACGCCATTGGAAAGCGCTGATGACGCGCAACCCTCTCCTCCATCTTCGGCACCGTCGGTGCCGTCGTATCCGCCACGCTTTTCCACCTTGACGATCTCGCCGATTTCTTCAGCAGCGGGGAACTCCGGTCCACCTGAACAGTCAGGATTTACGCACTCAAGCGGTGGTCCAACATCAGTAGTACCTGGTTGTGGTGGTCCGGGTGGCTCGGGTGCCTGTTCCCCTTCTACGCAGCAGGAATCAATCTTCCCGCCTCCTTTGCTGGTTCGGCCTTTTTGGGTTCCGTCGGTTGAGCAAGTGCCGCATTTCACCACGCCGCCGCATCCAACTTGCGCCATCACACAAAACTGCGATTCAATCAGGCTGTCTCCGAATTCAGATGTGTAGTCCCCGCCCGCCGAGGCTCCGATTAGCTCGTCAATCGAGAACAACCCATCTTCGTTGGGGTCGGGAACAGGTTCCCATTTTCCAGGTCCGGAACCGTTCGAGGTTGGCTTCAGCTTGTTTCCGTCGATCTTCGCGACGTCATACCCCCACTCGCCTTCAAGGGAGCCAACCGCGTAGTCGAATTCACCGGTGTAGCCGGATACCATCATCGCGAACTTGGACGTGGCACCCGGATCCTGCACTCTCTGAAAGAGCACAGCCGAGAATTTCGACTCGGAAGATGCAGTTTTCCAGCCGACTACGGCGTTTTCGTCGATGAGCGTGCCACTCCAGCCGTCGTCGTGAAAGAAGTGATAGAGCGTCGGATCAGTGGGCGCCGCCGCAACTGGTTGGGGTTCGTTGCCGAGCTTGACACCGAGCCAAATGCCGCCAAACGCCACGCTGGCAACCGCAAGCCCAACTATTCCCATCGACTTTTTCTGGCTGTCTGCCATCTTCTGTTCTCCAACCATTTTATTCTGGGTAAGGAATCACCCTCATCGATTTGAACTTGTTTTCGGCATTTTGGAACGAAAACTGAAGAGTATTGAAATAGCGCCTGGAAACGCGCGCACCAACGCCGCGACATCAACGTGGGGTTGTACTCGCGCCCTCGGATGTTCCCGCGATGAAAGTATCCCTACCGGGCAGAGCGTTTTGTTCTTGAGACATTTGGATGCTCACGAGCCATTGCTTGCAAGAGGCGAAGCACGGCACGCTGAACGTTTGGTTCCAGTCGCTCGAAGGCACCGACGATTCGCGCGGTGACGTGATTTTCGATGAGTGTTGGCTTGGGGGCGTCGGGAATCAACTGAGTGACGGGAACGTCGAATGCAGTAGCACACCGAACGGCCGTGTGCAGGCTGATGCGGTTTGTACCCGTTTCATACTTTTGAATTTGCTGAAAACTCACACCCAGATGCTTGCCCAGTTTCTCCTGCGATATTTGTGCTCTGAGCCTCTCGGATCGCAGGAGTTTTCCCGCCCTGCAATCGAATTCGTCTCGCTTCGCCATTCTCCCTCCATTGGAATCGGGGGAATTGAAACGTCCACAAAGCGAGACGCCCGGCTGTTTCCCTTGCGGGTGTTATATTCACCGGCCCCCCGACATGGGAGACCAGGACTAACGGACCTGGGCCGGCCTTGTGAAGGGTTTCAACGCCCTGTGTTCGGAAGTGACCGTACATCGGTTTGGATTTCGGCGCAAGGAGTTTTCAATGGGTTGTTTGGGGGAGGTCGCCCCACTCCGATGTGAAAGTTGGCAACTCTCGCGGTTCACCCATCGCGGCCCCAACACTATTCTCGTTCCGAATCGTGTGACCGTGCGACGGCTCTTGCAAAAACACTACGTTACGCCTCGTGGCGTCCATGCTGGTCCGAAGTAAGCGATTCACGTATGACCCCTGCCATTTTACGCTCGAATTCCAACGTGGCCGCGACGTCGCCGTTCGCTGGCCGCGATGCTCGTGCATCCGAGTGCCTGGCCAATTCGAGAATCCGAGTCTCGTGATCGAGATACAATCGCAACAAGCAGCGTGCGACGTGACTGAATCCTACCTTGGCGGATAGTGACTCCGAAAGCCGGCCCATTGCGCGGTCGATGGCAACGTCTTCATCGGTACTGACCTTAAATCTCCTTATGCGATTGAGCGGAGTTTCCCGCCCGCTTCCGGTGCTCAGCGTCATATTTGTTGATGATCGATTCCCCGGTTCGACGTTCGGTGTGGCATTCGTTATTGGTTGACCCTGCACCGCGTGTTCTGCGTGTGTCGTGCCGGCGCCGATCTCCGAACCGCTCAACGCGGCCAGCACATTCGCGTCGATGGGATTGAATGCTCGCTCTGGCGGTGCGCCGATCTTAGCCATTCCTGACGTCCTCCGCAGGACCAACTCTATTCGATTTGTCCTCCTTTCCCGTCGCTGCCTCCAATTGTTCGAATCTCTTTTCCACCTCACTCGCCAGCGCCCTGAACTGCCAGGCGATCTTGTGCTCAGGGTCGGTGTCAAACAGCGTGCGCCCGTCTTTCTGTACACTCGGAATGACGGTGGATGCGTTGATCGTGGTCTTGTAGGGCTGCATAAACGCGTCGCCACCGGCAAAGGTGCGATCGACGTAATCGAGTAATTCACTGGACAACCGCGTGCCGCGCCCCGGTACCTTGCCGACCACCACACCCATGAGTCTCAGCGCGCGGTTGCCCGCCTCGCGGGCGTTGGCCACGTACTTCATGGCGTTGTTCAGACCGTCGATGGCGAACGACTCCGGCGTGGTCACCAGCAAGAAGTACGCCGCCGCCTTGTAGGCCGCGATGGTGGGTGTGGTCAGATTGGGTGCCGTGTCCAAAAGGATGTAGTCGTATTGGCCCCGCAGCGATTCCAATGGCGCAATCAACAGGTCCGGGCTGGCCACGAAGGAATTCCGAGCCGCGAGGACACGATCCAACCCTTCGAGCTTGACGTGGGCCGGCAGCAATTCAACGTTCTTGGGAAGCGTGACGCCATCGAGATCGCCGGGCCTCACGATCACTTCCTGGGCCGATTCCGCGCCGGTCAGCACCTCAAACGTGCCCAGCACGTTGAGTCCGTCCGGGATGCCCAAATGCCGCGTCGAACCGCAATTCACGTCCAGGTCCCAAACGAGGCACTTGCGACCGCGTTCACCGAGCGCCGCGGCGAGATGGACGGCGATAGTCGTCTTGCCCACGCCGCCTTTCTGGTTGCCCACGGCGATGATGCGCGTGTTACGCGTTATCTTGTGATATTCCTGTTCTTCCTTGTGTGCCACATCGTATCCAGTACTCGTTCTCAATCGTTAGCGCCGTTGTGGCTACAAGGCCATCTGGCCTGGTAACCACAATGCCACGGGATGACAGTAGCGCAATCAAACTTTTCGCGCAAGCCTGAATTGAATGATCCGGCACGCATCGTGCACGATTCGTGCCCACGTAGCCTTGTGGCCACAAAGCCATGTACCCACACATCGTCTTTGCTGACATCAGACCAGTACCGCCGGTTTCAGTGACGACGGCGGAACGCGGCGCGCAACAGGTCGACCCTGTGTCCGCTCGGATCGGTTCTCCGCGAATCGCACGTGCAGCGTCGGGGATCGATGGGCTTGTGAGAGTTTTTCGGGCCATTGGGCGCATGGACGCTCTTATTGCGTCCTGTGCAGGCATTGAGGCCGTCCATCCGTTGCTTGCGAGGAGTCACGCTAGAACATTCCGTTCAAATTCCGTTACGAGCATCAGATCGGCGGCACGCGCCCGATGCACACTGTGGTGTGAAATTGCTCGATTTTGTTTGTCTGGACCGCGACGGATCCGCCTTCAACGTCCCGCGTCGGCCACGCCATACCCGGTCCGTCCGAGACTTCGGTTTGCCTTCGCCGTCAAGGTCGAAGCCTCCGCCACCCAAAAATAGACGGTCTCCCAGGGGGAACCCTCCGCGATTTTGGGGTGGCCTGGTCGGCCAGGTCCTCTGAAAGAGGATTCTCTCTTGCCTGCGAAGTTTGCCCGGCTCGGTCCGGACCGCGGGCGTGGACGCGCCGCGGGCCGTTGTGGTCGGCGGAGCCGCCTGGCGGCAACTCCGGGTTTGGGTGTAAGGGTTTTTGGTCTTTCCTTCGGTGGGTGAACCAAAAACCCATAACCCAAACCCAAGGAGGTTTACCATGACAAACAAGAGCAATCTTCCCATCCACCGCGTGGAAATCGGCAACGTAAAGGCCGCAATCTGGGCTAACGAAGGAACAAACGGAACGTTCCTGACGGTGACCCTGTCACGCAGCTACAAGAGCGATGACGGCAGCTTCAAAGACACAGGCACGCTGCATCAGCGCGACCTGATCGCCGCCGCAGTGGCCCTGGAAAAGGCACACGCCTTCATCCAGTCCCAACCCCGCCGCAACAACGGTGTCACGAACTCGGAAGACACCGAGACCGAGCAGCCTTACGAAGGCTAACCCGTTGAAGCGCATCGCTTCCGCCGCCGGACTCCTCATTTGGGGTCCGGCGGTTTACTTCTGTCGGGTTGCGATCGAAACCGGCCGCATCTCCGGGAGGTCAAGACTCTTCCAGTTGCAATCGGGCGACGACGGTTTCGTCCGCGCCGCCAACGTCCAGAGCCTCCTCGGACTCCTGAATCCAGGTAATCCTGTGATCGCGCAGGCCACGATAAAGCGGCTCAAGATTGCGCCCCGTGACTGTGACCTTGTGGCCGCCGAACGAAAGACGAATTCCCCGTGATCGGCTGAACTGAATGACATTCAGAAACGAATAGGGCAGGGCCACGCAATCGCCGGTCTTGAAACGCAGATCCAACATGATGACAAAGCCGCGATTGGCGCTGACCTTCGAAAAGGCCCGCGACTCGGGTTCCGGCACGCTGTGGGTCGGGGTAACGCCGTAGCGCTCGGCGAGGCTATGACCGCGTTCATCGTTCATGGGGCACCCCCTGCGCCGGTTCCGGCGGCGCGGCGCGACGTTCTCGGAATGCCGCGTATTTTTCCGCGATGCGGTCACGCTGTCGGCTGGCGTAGGCGCGGGTCTGGGTCGCCATGCGGTTGAGTGTCTCGGTGTGTTCGCGCAGCCGCTCGCTGCGTGCCGTTTTGTGCGCTTGAGCGTCCTGCTGCATCAACTCCGTGGCCGAGATGCGCCGTTCAGATCGCTGCACTCTGTCCAAGAGGTCTTCCTTGTTCTCGGTGTACACGGTCACGCGTTCGCGTGCCCGGCTTGCCGAAACGTAGAATTGTTCCGCGCTGGACGCCCCGAAGGATTCCGCACCCTGAGCGATCAAGACCCTGTCCGTGGTCTTACCCTGCGCAGCATGCGACGTGGTACAGAATCCGTGTGTGAAATTGGCGTAGTCCTTGTCCACCACCCAGCCGTTGGCCAGTTGAAGGTCGCCTTCCTCGGTAAAGCCCTTTACCGAATACACCGCGCCGTTGTTGAGGCGGTGGCGGCGGTTCTTGGTAAAACCGTTTTGCGTGATGCGCAAACGGTCGCCCGTTGACAGATTCAACGACTCCCTCTCGTACACCTGAAAATGACGCGAACGCTCCAGCGGCAACGGTGAAACCTCACCGCCGCGCACCGCCGCCAGCACGCGCACCGTGCCGTCCACATCGACGGCGCCGACCTTGACCCGTTGACCACGCTGAAAACCCGGCACGTTCTGATGAAACTGCACCACCAGGCCCTCGCGATAGTTCGCCGAATCGCTGCGCTGAGCTTCGGTCAGCTGAAGGACTCGATGTCGCGTGAAGGGGCGCTCTTCGGTGCCGATCCGGCCCTGTTGACGTAGTTCCGCGCGGATGGCCTCGGTCACGGCTGCGCCCTCGCGGTGCGTGGGCGACACTGCCAACACCGTGCGCCCCTGGGTCAGAGCTTCGTAGTAGTCACGCGCTAACTGCTGGTGGCGTTCGTCCCGGTCGTGAACCTCCCTGAGGGCGCCGAGTTGGTCCAGCTTCTTGTAGCCGTCCTCCAATCGCCCCTTGCTGATGTCGCCAATGGCGGCCTTGTAGTCACCTCGCTGGCGCCTGATATTGGAAACCTCCGCCGGCTGGAGGCCGGCCTCGGTTTCCAGCAAACGCATGGCGTCGCCACGTAGAACCGGCAGGTGCTGTTTGGTGTCGCCTGATAGGAGTACACGCGCGTTCTGGCGCTCGGCGATGCTGAACACTCGGCCCATGTCCCGGACGCTCAAAAGACCGGACTCGTCAATCCAGATGACCTGGTTCCTGGTTTCGGCTTGCAGTTCTTCGCTATCGAGGAGTTTGGCCACCGTCTCCGCCTTGCTGAAGCCATCGTCGCGAAGCACGCCCCGGCTGGCGTCTGCCGATGGCGCGAACGCGAAGACGTTTTTTCCCGCTTCGCGGATGCCGTTCACGGTCTCTTTCATGAGTGTTGTTTTGCCGACCCCGGCGCCACCGCGAAGCAGGATGACCTGATCGCGAGATTGTAGAATGTGTTCCACGGCGGCTTTTTGCTCGTCGCTCAGAAAATCCCGCCGAAACGCATAGCCACGCGCGCCCAGCGGTTCATACACACCGCGCCCCAGTCGTGCAAAATCCAGCATGCGTTTTTCCTCGGCCAGCACTTCGCGCGTGGTGACCATGCGCTGGCCGTTCAGGTCACCGGAAAGCACCTCCTTGCGCTCTGATTCGCGGTGGACCTCATCCACGGTAACGTTGCCAACACCATGACGCAGGGCCTCGGTCTTTAGCTGGCGTTCACTGATGACTGAAGACCGCTCGAAGCCATGCGCGACGGCGTAGTCCATCGCACGTTTACCGTCGATCTTGGGCTTCGGTGCTGGGTCGGTTCGTGCGGCCACGCGTTCCAAAGCGGCGTGTTCGTGGGGCGACATTCTACCGAGCCATCCTTGTCGTAATTCGTCGCGCGTGTGCTCGGTGTCCTTGGCGGCGCGGGTCTTGGCACCCAATTCCGATTTAGCCTTGGGATCGGTAATGCCGCGTCGCTCGGCTACCTCTTCGATCTGTGCCGTTCTGCGCGAGAACTTGTCCAACACGTTCTGCGGCACGCCGCCGATCTCCCACCCCTTGTGGGTGCGCTCGATGGCGTAGCCTTGTTCCGCGAGCGTCTTGGCCAGGCGCGCGTGGAAGGCCGCTTCGTAGTAAGGCGCGTCCCGCTTGATGTCCCTGAATTGTCCCGCTTTGAAACGGTTCTCTTTATCGTCGTGCGAAGCGTTAAACACGAAGCAATGTGCGTGTAGATGCGGATCGGGCACGCCGTCCACGGGACGGCTTGTAAAGTGGATAAACTCGGCCCACACAGCGTTGGCTGTTTCGCGCTCCGCTACACGACCGCCCCGTCGCACGCGAGTTTTCATGTCGGCCTCGATCTCCAGCATGGTCTCCTGCGTGGCGTCCCTAAACGCCTCAACCAGGGATTGATCCTGTGTGTAGGCCTGTAGCACAGATACGCTCTTGGGCACGTGGAAATTGAGGTCGTAGCCCACGGTGCGATTGTCCTTGGTGCGGACCGTCAGGCGCTTGCCAGTTTGCGGATGCCTATTCTCACACAACGCCTCGAACGACTCTCGATCTACGTAGCCATCAAGCCCTAGAAGCTGCGCCGCGCGGCCGCCCCAGCGACCTAAAATCTCCTGGCCCTGGCTGTAGTAATCTTCGCGGGTTAGGCCCTTGGTATAGTACGATTTGGCCGACGCTGCGGAGGTGTTTTGAATCATTCGGAGCATGTTCTATTGTAACCAGAGGTTGCATTGGGATCAATACATAATTGGTTCAGACATCTTCTCGAAGCAGAGCTTTGAATAGACTGCAATGCCATTGGACGACAGGGAGTGCCACAATATGACACACAATTCTTGCGAGTATTTCGTATTTGAAAATAGTACTTTCTTTGAATCGAATCCCTCATCGTGTTGAGTCATTCGGGTAAACGAAGGGAGTATTCCAAAGATGAATGAAAACGTACTTAGGCGTGTCACCGAACAGTTACGAGATGAGGAAGGAAAGCTCAACGGCGAGATGGTCGGCCTCCAGAAACAACTCGCTGGCTTGGAGAAGGAACGAGCACGCATTCAATCCGCGCTTGCTGCGCTGAACGGCGGTGCCAAGCGCAAGCGGTCGCGCTGCTCAGCCAAGGCCGTGACGACCGCCGAGGTCGTCCGGATGATTGAGGAGGAGCTATCGCGCCGGGGATCGGCTACAGAAGCGGAATTGAAGCAAGCAGTCGAACAGCGACTTGGGCGAGAAGGGCGGTCACGATCCGGCCTACACCTACGATTCAAGGCCGCCATGAATGACATCCGATTCCAGCTTCAAGCCGGTAGGTGGACCCACATCGTGACGAAGGGGCCCAAATGTGCTGGAAAGGACTCGTCGTTGCTATGACGCCGATTCGACCGAAAGCAACTATTCTTGGATCATGCGGCATCGCCTCTGGCCTGCTCCCCGCGAATCCCACACTTCAATTGACCGGCGCGTTCCCGGTCGCGCACAACGATCTACCACGGAGTATCAGAATCGCCGTTTGAACACAAAGGGGCTTCATCTCGGGGAAAACGCCCCTGGTCTCGGAGGCATTCCAATCGCCCCAAGTCGTTCGGCGTGTTATTCTCTTGGCGTTCGGGCACGTGCCACACAACGCGGTAGGAGAGAGCGCCATGCCAACAATCACCGTCGATCTTAAGAATCTTGAGGTCATTTTGAAACCAGCATACGGCGAAAACACCGATCCTCAGGGCCAGGAGAGCCTTCGCATACTCTTGGGAAATACTGGGGGCGGCAATGCCACGTCGATTCGATCTGGAAGTAACGTCCGTCGTCCCGGCAACCCATTCGACAAATTGGTAGATGGCGTGATCGGCGAGCTATCGAAACGCGGAAAGCTCGAAAGCACGTGCCAGGTGCTTGGCGTGGCGCTCCCTGAAAATCCGGACAAGAGCAGCGACATCGTGAAGGAGGCAATCGGAGACTTTCTTGTTCTAAAACACACCCCCACCTCCAACATCCCATCCGTTGCAAACCCGTTCGTTGGGCGGGAAGCCGAACTCAATCAACTACTCCTGAATTGGGACATGCTTGAGCCCCTTGTCGAAGTTGCAGGCATCGGTGGCCAAGGCAAAACGGCACTTGCGCACCAATTCGCACACGCTTTGTGCAAGAACGACAGAAAACCTTGCGAAAACAACAAACGTTCGATTCAAGGCGCAACTCTATGCTACCGACATGTCTTTGAACCAGGCGACTCAACGGATTCGATTCGGGACTTTCTTCAACAGGTTTGCACCCATTTTTGCATTGCAACGCATGACGAAGTTAACCGATTTTCGAACGAACAATTGAATTCACACGTACTTGAACTCCTCCTTCACGGCTATCGCAAGACCCGTCCGGTGCTGATCGTGCTTGAGCGCTTTGCCGTGCTACTCAGGCTTTCACTGGATCCCAAGAAATCCCTGCCCTCGGCTTTCGAGCATCTGATTCGAGAATTCACTACAGCATGCAAGTCGGACGGCAAAGCGAACGACAAGCAAGGCATGATCCTCCTGTCCTCTTCGATCCCGTGTCCCGATGAGTCAATTCCAGATACTTGCAGACTTTGCCGCGTCTCGATTGGTGGGCTGCCGCTGAATTCGTTTCTCGACATTTTCAAGCATCACGGTTATCAACCCGGCGAAGACGTATCGCAATTCTGGCAAGCTGTGGGAGGGCATCCAGGTGCGGCCGCAGCAGTATGCCGCGAATTGCGTGCGTCGGGTCCGGGACGTGTCGTACGCGCCACCGAGTTGTTCGCCACGCTCCTCGGCCCTTCGTCGGAACGGCGCCCCGATTCGTCGAAATCACTGGCCGCCCGCATCCTACACGAGCAGATTCTCACTCCGATGGGACGCCAGTTCGATGAAGAGGAACGGTACTTCATAAAGTTTCTTAGCTACTGCATCAACGCTGCTGTCGAAGACGACGTAGAAAACGTGTTCCTGCCATTCTACCGGGAATTCTGCGACGCAGAATCCAAACTGACGACCGAGCACTTTCATCCGATTATTTGTAGATTGGGTCAAACGACGCTGCTGCGTCGTGGTTCCGAGGAAAGCGGTCTTGACCTTGAGTCGTTATTGGCAACGCTGATTCTCCGCGCAACAATTAGTAGCTGGTCACTCGAAAAGAACGAGAGGGCATGTCTTGGTACACACTTTGAACGCGCGCTTTCCAACAGAACGATCAAATACGGCGCATTGGAGGACGCAACATCTCAAAAAAGGCTATTCCGCGCGAACGTTGAGTTGGCCGCGCATCGGGCGCGAGCGGGATATCATCACGACGCAATCACCTTGATACGTAACAGGATCCGGCGAAACATCGGGTACATGCCTAACAAACTGATTGATCTTCAGCATATTACTTTCACGTATCTTGATCTGTTAGGCTACTTTTTCCCGAACGGTGATTTTGCCCGCGCACCAAAGGACTCGATCGAACGATGGGATGATCGCGCATGGGTCGTTAATGAAGTCGCTACGACCTATCACGTGCTCGGGCAACCGTTAAAGGCAATAGATATGTATCAGCGTTGCCCTTCTTTGTGGCGCGAGGAAGGAAAGCACGATCGCCTTGCGGTCGCACTCATTAATCGCTCCGCATGTTGGATTCAACTTGGATGGCTGATAAAGGCACTTGGTGATGCCTTGGAGGCATGGAAACACATCGAGGCGTATCTTGCCAACGGGGTCGATCCCGCTCAATCGCGACACCACCTTGCGGCTCGGGGTACAATTGCATCGATCTACGAATTGATGGGCCGGAGTAAGGAGGCCGCTGTGTGGCATCCGACTAGCTCGCCGGATGTTGACGGCGGGCTGTTGCTTTCAGTCCGCGCGCCACGTCATGCGATGGCCCTAGCCCGGAAGAAGAGATTCAGTGAGGCCGACGCTGAACTCAACAGAATCAAACATAAGTTTCAGGACCGACCGCTGGAGTGTCGCCAAGAATTGGTGGACTACATTTGGGCCGCTGAGGTCTACGTCGCGCGGACCCACTGTTTGAGCAGTCCACTAAGAGGCCGGGTTCGTAGTATTGAACGAATCGCGGAGTTGGTCGGAGAGCGACCTCGCGTAAGTCCGCGATCGCACTACTGTTTTACATTCGCGATGCAGGAATGCGCACGCGCGCATGTCATACTCAGCACGCGCGATGGTGGCGTTAAGGCCCGCGCTCGGCGGCGAATGGCACGTCGTCTCTTGGAAAAAACAATTGAACGTTCTACCCTGAACCGTGTCCACGGCTATCATCTTATTGTCGCTGAAGCCACGCTGGGATTGGCTGAAATCGCCCATTTGGAGAAGGACTTTGAGACTGCCGCCAAGCTTCGGAACGATATCTCGAAGTACGCCAAAGACCCCGTTGGGTACGACTGGGCACCAAAAGATGCGGATAACGATATGCGGTTCAAACGACTCGATTCGCTGAGTGATTAACTTAGTTCAACATCGCGAGTATTCGGTTGAGTCTCCTCCACTTTGGTGCGCCAGCCGTGCGACTCAGCGGATAACTGTCGAACCAGAGATTCAAGCGTTTCGAGCTTTTCTTCTATCTCTTCGGTCGGCACCGATCCTGTCATATAGTCAATCATGATGTCGTCGATGAGTTTTGTCGTTGGGTCGCTGCCGTTTGAGGCGTAAATCTGTTTGAACGCCCCGAAGGTCTGGAAGCAATCCAAGCCTTTTCCAGCAAACAAGATCACGCTTCGAATTTCATGAAGGCGCTTCAGCCCCTCTTCCCTGTCGATGTGTTCGGCCATCTGTCGGCGATGATCTCCCGTTTGTCACTCTATCATTCGAGAAAAGCACACCACCCGCAACAAGTCAAGTAGAAACACCCGCGATGGGGTGAAAAAAACGGCATAACAAATCACGATCGGGTATGGCGCGTACAAGTCGTGACTGAGAAGTAGTGCGATCAAATGCCTGAACTCGGAGATTTGTGCCTGTTACACGGGCGCTTACCTGGGGATTTTTGGGTCGGAGCATACGAAAATACTTGTGTACCGTTGGTTCGCCAATACAGGATTTGCAAACGACTTGGAGCAACGCAGATGGAGAAACCGAACAGCGCACCACATCACACTTCGCGCAACGCATTTCGACTACTTACGAGCTTCGCCGGCACGTTGACCGCGTTCGCGTCCTGTCCTCGACCCGTACCACGGGTCGGGACGTATTCCCTAGATTCCGAGATCCTTCGGTTTTCACCCAGAGACCCTTGGACGCTTCGTGACGCCTGCGAAGGCGTAATGATCTTCGGGGGGATTGGAAGCGGAAAATCCTCAGCGTCAGGTCGCACGTTCGCCAAGGCCATGTTGCAGCAGGGATATGGTTTTCTCGTCCTGACGGCAAAAACCGACGAAACCGAGCACTGGAAACAGCTTTGCAAGGAAACTGGACGGGAAGATTCGCTCATCCTGTTCGGACCGGATCATCCATATCGATTCAACCCGTTGGCCTACGAAGCGTGTCGGCCCGGGCCGGGCGGAGGTTTGACGCACAACCTTGTCGCGCTTTTCTCGACGCTCTTCGAGGTGGCCGATCGAAATAGCGGTCAAGCGAACAACGATGAGTTTTGGCAGCGCACGCTGGAGCAGCTACTGCGCAACGCAATCGACCTGTTGCTCATCGCAAAGGGTTCTGTATCCCTTCCCGATATCGCCCGGGTCATTCGATCTGCCCCGCGCAGCGAGCGCGAGCGGGAATCGACCGAGTGGCAAAATGGATCATTGTGCTGCGAATGCATTCGTGAGGGCGACCACAAGAAACGCGCGGGTGAACTCACCACCGTGCAGCAGAATGATTTCCAGCAGGCGGCTGAGTATTTCTGGGGCGATTATCCACGCATCCCAGAGAAGACACGCGGTTGCATCGAAGTCACGTTTTCGAGCCTCGCGGATGCGTTTCTGCGTGGAATGCTCCGGGAACTCTTCTGCACATCTACCAACCTCGTTCCGGAGATGATTCTCGAAAGCGGCGCCGTGGTCGTCCTGGACATGCCGGTGAAAGAATACGGCGAAGCCGGGAGACTCGCCCAGGTCCTTTTCAAACACACGTTTCAACGTTCCGCTGAACGCCGCAACCCCGGCGGAAATCCAAGACCCGCCGTACTCTGGATGGACGAGGGGCAGCAGTTCCTGACATCGCAGGACAAAGAGGTTCAAGCGACGGCGCGCAGCGCAAGACTCATCACCGTATGTATTTCGCAGAACCTTCCTGGGTTCTATTCGGTCCTGCCCGGCGACCAGGGACGGGCGGAAGTCGACGCATTTTTGGGCAATCTCCAGACGAAGATATTTCACCAGAACGCGTGCTCGATAACCAACGAGTTTGCCGCAGACCAGATTGGGAAGATCTTGGTTTATCGCGGCACGTCGAACATGAGTACCGCCCTCAACGATTCCGGCGAGGAACAGTTAACCCAGGCAGCCGGGGGTAGGGAATCGCTGGACTGGGAGGTCATTCCGCGCGTCTTTTCCACCTTGAAGAAGGGCGGCCCAACGAACAATTTTGAGGCGGAAGCCATCGTTTTTCAAGGTGGGCGAACATTCGATGCGAACGGCAGGAATGCGCTTCGCGTGTTGTTTTCGCAACGGGCGTAGTTTGTTCGATCAACGGATCCGCGAACGAGGGCATGTCAAATGAATCAGCACGAACAACGACTTGATCCGTCGCCGGCGGCAGTTGGACCGTTCGGGGCGACCGATCCTGAAGAGCAACCGGTCGCCATTCGAATCCCGGTCTATTCCTTCAACTGCATCTTGCACACTGAAATGGGTGAGCGTTACCCGCGTCTGAAATACACCCTTCAATCGTCACTCGTCCTCGGCGTGATATGGGTTATCTCGGCTTTTGTTTTTCCGGACGAACGGAACTCGCTATTTCGCGCATTCGCCGTCGCGTCGATCGCAATGGGCTTCATTCATCGAGCTATGGTGTTCACGCGCGTTCGGGTCACGCATGACGACATCGATGTGGATGCACACTACGCCGGTTTTTCCAGGCTTCACGGGCTGTTGGGCGTTCTAGGCATCAAGTGGAGTGAGTCACTGGTGAATCGATACGTTGAACCTGCGTTGTTGTTGTGCGTTGGCTACGCGAGCTTCAAGCACGTCGATCGGATCTTTGGTGTGTACGCGATGTGGACTGGCATGCTCGCGCTTCTCGGCGGCCAAATAGAGTATTGGAAGCTGCGCAGTCGGTTCGTTGATCGTCGTAATGCGAAACTGCGCTCACGCAAGGCGTCCGTGGAACTCGGCGGCTCAACCGACATCGGACAGCCCGTCCGCGCCACACTGAAGCGACCATTGATTAACGCGAGCGAGAAAGCCGTTGTCGGCACCATGCAGATGATCGAGCGACTCGACCCGACGTTGAAGAGCCTGATTCACACAAGCGGCGGGCTGAAACTGATTTGTCCCGAAACGGAAGACGTCGCGTCTGCCCCCAAGCAACCAAGACCGTGGAAGAAGGCCCTGATCTTCTGTCCAAATCCGCAATGCCATCGCCGTTTGCGTGTTCGCCGCGAGTACGTTGAAAAGCCCCGTCGTTGTCCGGTTTGCAAGTGCCATTTCATCATCACGAAGAAGCGAAAGGAAGCGGCATGAAAGCACCGCGACAAACATCATTGTTGTTGATCGGCATATTGCCTTTGCTGCTTCAAGTCTCTTGCACTGTCCAAATCGAGGCTGCGATTGACCGCAAGGTCAATCCGAAAATCGCAAACCTTAGGCGCAACATCAGGGAAGTCGATGATCGTGTGCGTGGCCAATCGCGGCTGGTTGCCGACCTGTGCGACGATCATGCGAAGTTTTCGATGCGACTGCATGAGCACGAACACCGGGGTGATTGCAATCCTTCAGGTGGATCGCGCGTCGCTCTTGAATCAACAGCGCCGCTTGCGCTCAGGCTCATGGCGATTATCGCAATCATCGCTCTGGGAATACTGGCGCGCGCAAGGCGTCCCAGACGAATCCGTCACCTCGATATCAACGTTCGTGCCTGTCCGACGTGCGGCGTTCGTTACCGGATTTGGGGATACCAAGCGCAAATTCAAATCAAGTGCCGCAATTGCGGCAATCAGATCACATTCACATAGGTTCAAGAATTGGAGAAATCGCATGGCATCGCAACAGTCAGTCAATAGCTTGCCTCCCGCCGTAAAGCAGGAAGCCATCGCGGCGGCGCAGCCTGCCGTCGACCAAGGCGTACGTGTCGCCGACCAAAGCCAGACGGCGGAAGCGGGTCACTTAACGCCGGCGTATACGCCCGAGCAGCAGAAACCGGACAATCCGGTGGTCGATTACGGTCGGGGACGTGTTCTGAATGAACCGGAGAGCACGCGAATTCAATTCCACAGCGATGGCCAAACGTCGATCCACCGGCCGGAGATGGAGCTGCCGCAGGTTCCATCAAACGACCTTTCGCAATCGGAACCCTCGGCAGGTCAAAACCAGTTGGATCAAGCAGCTCAGGCACAATGGCCGGACAAGGAGGTGCCAGACAGCCAACGTCTCACGGCGGAATATGGCGGGAGTGCGTACGATCAATCCCAGTCGATTCAGCATCAACAGGCAACGTCCCTGACTGAACCGAAACAGAGCGAAGCGGAAAAAACTCAGCAGACCAATCTTGATCTCACGCGAGAGTACGCAGGCCCTCAAACACAAATCGAAGAACCTCAGATCAAGGAACCTCAGATCAAGGAGCCTCAGCAAGAGCAGGGCCGGGAGATGGGACAATGACAATCAACGAAGGCACAAACGTTGATCATCAACCCAGCACGGCATCGCCTGAGAACACAGGTGACACGCCAAGTTTACCGGCGTTGCTAACCATCCAGGACTTGGCCGCCATGCTGAAGATGTCCAAACGGACTGTCGAACGGCGCGTCGCCGATGGCAGCCTGCCGAAGCCCATCACAATCGGGCCACGGATCCTACGCTGGCGCACCAACGACATCGAGAAGTGGCTCCGATCGCTTGGAGCAGCCTGAGTCGAATAGCCCATGTTTGAAGCCGACGAGACATCGAAATCTCAAGGTCACCGTGTATTGAATAGTGCAAACGGAGCCAATGCCGCGAAAAACGCCGTTAGCCCCCAGCCCCAGCTGAATGTGCTATCCGATCCCTGCACATCGGCACAATTCGCCACGGTGCTGGGCAAGTCGCCCAAGACCATCGTGGACTGGTGTCAGGAGCGCGCGTACACTCACCTGCCGTGCTTCAGACTCGGCAACCGGTGGTACCACCGCAAGGCCGAGCTGATTCGATGGCTCAACGGGATCAAGAGTGGTCAAATTGAGTTTCGCCGTAAGCCGCGCATCTCCCGAAAAAGGAGGTGACGTATGGCGAGAAAGGAGACGCGTAAGAACAGGTGGACCAAGTCGGAACGCGTCGGCGAGGTCACGCTCTTTCTTACCCCACGCAGCCCATACTGGCAGATGTACTGGGAACTGGCCAAGATGGCAGCATCCGGTCAACGCAGCCAGGGTCGCGCGTACAAGAAGGGGATTAGCAAGAGCACTCGCGAGACGGATCTTTCGTTCGCTCGGCTCATCGCATCGCGAAAGAGTGAGGAACTCTTTCGACAGCGACATTATCCTGAGAAGGAGACCGAACCCGAGCGAACACGGATGGGCCCGGTGGTCGATGGCTTCATTGGCTACATCGAAACATTGGGCCGGAGCTACGAGTACGTTGCGAAGCTCAAGGGCAGACTGAGTTGCCTGCGGGCGTGGATGGAGAAGCGTCGGTTGATTTTCGTGCAGGACGTTAATCCGGGATTGCTGGTGAAATTCCAATCGTATCTGCGCGACCAAGCTGGCGTGGGTGCGGCCACAGCGAACCACTATATGGACGCCGTGCGCAATTTCTACGGGTACGTCATTTTCAAACGCAAGCTCATGTCCGGACCGAACCCGGCGGCAACCGGCCGCCAAGCCGAGCTTGATCGTTTGCCAACGCACACGTTGCCACCGCCGACGATTTACCCGGATCAGATCAACGCCGTCATCGAGGTTGCTTCAAAACACTTCGATACGCAGACCGTGAATCTGATCGTCTTCATCTGCGAAGGCGGATTCCGCTTTCAGGAACTTCAGTTTCTTCAGGTCGGGGATATCGACCTTGATGAACGTGAAATCATCCTGGACATCAAGCGGCCTGACGACGATCGCGTTCGCCCAGAATTGCGCCGGCGTTGCCTGACGGCGGATGGCCTGTGGATACCGAAGAGCCGGGCGGCTCGTCGACCGGTGCATATTACGAACCGGCTGGCAAGCGTTATCGGTTCAATGGGCCTCGGCCAAACGTCGGATTGGGTGTTCATGAACCAGGCTGGCAACCAGGTTGCTGGCAACAAAACGCTCATACGGCTGAAACGCTACGCTCTGGAGGCTGGCGTACTCGTACACAAGCACCCGAGGACCGGCAGGCTCTGGTCATTGCTTCGATGGCATTGGCTGCGGCATTACCACAGGACGCGGGCGCACGTGAGCAAGATTCGTCGCGAGGTGTCGAAGGTGGCAATGGGCCACGCTGCCGACCCGATCCACGACCACTACCGTGGTCTGGACCGGTTCGCGTTTCACGAAGAATACACGAAGTTCGAAAGTGGCATCGACGATGCGTTGTTGACCCAGAAAGGCCCTTTGAAGTGACACTCACTAGGGACTGACTGGGGACACGTTTTTTCGTCGATGTAACCCTTGTGTTTGCAAGGGTTTAGCTAATGGAGGCGGGGGGAATCGAACCCCCGTCCCGTGGCGGATCCGGAAAAGTTTCTACGTGCGTAGTCGGGATCATTTATTTCTCGCCGCAGACAGCGCCGACCGACAGGCTCTGTCATTGGCAAACTCGGCTGATTTCTCACACGGACGCCGTCGAGTAGAACGACCATGCCAGCCCACTATTTTCGCTCCGACGATCTAGCGGGCGTCGATCGCGGAACGGGCTACCTAATCAGGCAGCCATGCGCAACTGAGAGTTGCCACTTAGTTTTTTGCTCGTGGTTTTACGAGGCCTACGAGCAACCTCGGCACGCGGCTTAACCTTGCACTCGCCCGGTCGAAACCAATCGCCCCCTTCAACATGTATTCTATGCGACCACAACGCAGAACACCAGTTGCAAATCACACTATGTCTTTGGTATCGGCACACCGCCGCGATGAGGTATGTTTGAGAAGGATTAATGTCTGTTCGCGTTCGCCTGAGTCAGACCTGCACGCCGGCCAAACACAGATCGTGTTCCAGCATGATTTGAGCCAAGTCGGCGAACGTCGTCTTCGGTTGCCAACCAAGTTTTTCGCGGGCCTTGCTAGCATCGCCGCATAGGGCATGCACTTCGTTGGGGCGTTCGAGGTTGTCGTGGTGCTTGACGTGCTTGGCGATCTCCAGCCCGGCATGCTCAAACGTCACTTCGAGAAAATCCCGTACCGAATGCGTTTCCCCTGTCGCGATCAGGAAATCGTCCGGCTCGTCCTGCTGCAGCATCAGCCACATGGCCTCCACGTATTCCTTCGCGTAACCCCAGTCGCGCTGCGCATTCAAATTCCCCAGCCAAAGCTCATCTTTCTTGCCGGCTACGATGTCGGCGGTTGCGCGCGTGATCTTGCGCGTGACGAATTCCTCCCCACGACGCGGCGATTCGTGATTAAAGAGGATCCCCGAGCACGCATACATGCCGTATCCATCGCGATAAACACGAACGGAATGATGGGCAGACAGTTTTGCGATTCCGTAGGGGCTTACGGGATGGCAGGGCGAGTCCTCGCGCTGCGGCGGGGGACAGTTCCCGAAGATTTCGCTCGTGGAGGCCTGATAGAACCGGCAATTCGGCTTGAATTTGTGCAGAATCTCCAGTGCCCGCACAGCGCCCAAAGCCGCAACGTCTGTCGTATAGAGAGGATTGTCAAAGCTCAGCCGGACGTGGCTTTGAGCCGCAAGATTGTAAAACTCTTCAGGATCGCATTCGTGAATGATGCGCGACAGACTCACTTCGTCGCACATGTCGCCATAATGCAGATTCAGTTTCTCTCGGATGTGGTCGACATTGGTCTGCCGATTCGTCGATCGCCGGATGATCCCGTGCACCTCATACCCTTTTGACAGCAGCAGCTCCGCCAAATAGCTGCCGTCCTGCCCCGTAATGCCCGCGATCAACGCTCTTTTCATAATTTAATTTCGCTGTCCCGAAGGCAAACCCCACTCGCTGACAAGGCTGGCCAACCACGCAGGCGCCGCCACGCCAACCGAATCGTCCCTTCTAGGTCATGCGGGAACTCCGGTCAAGTTGAAGGCACGAGTGTTCACGTCGAGGCGTTTCCACGATAATAAAGCCCATCGAGATCACGGTCCCGCTGACGTGTTCGAATTCATCAAGCGGTGACATGGCGAGGCGATGCATGGCGAACCTGCGCGGCAAAAACGTGTTCATGACCGGCGCGACGAGTCCTTTCGGTGTTGAAACAGCCGTCGCGCTCGCACAAGCCGGTGCCAACCTCGCGTTATCGGCCCGAAACGCAGACCGCTTGAATGCAGTTGCGAAGCGAGTCACCGATCTCGGCGTGCAGGCCGTCGTTTGTCCCGCAGACGTGTGCAAGCCGATGGAAATCGAGCGAGCCGTCAACCTCGGGCGATCCTCGACGGGCCGAATCGACGTGCTCGTCAACGCCGCCGGTTTCAAATGCGAAGGGCCTGCGATCGACGCGCCGATCGAGGACGTCCAAACCAGCCTCGAAGTCAACTATCTAAGCGCCGTGCGTTTCACACAGGCTGTCCTTCCAGAAATGATCCAACGCGGATCAGGCCAAATCCTGAACGTGTCGTCGGTTCTCGGGAAACGAGCCACGCCCCAGCGTGCAGCCTATTCCGCCTCAAAAGCCGCACTGAATGCGTGGACCGATGCCCTGCGCGTCGAGCTTGCGCATACCGGTGTCGCCGTAACGCTAATCTGCCCCGGACGCCTCGAAGACCAATCCGAAGCCAAAAAAACACGTTTCGCAATGGGCACGCGCGGGGCGGCGGCGGCCGTCGTTCGATGCATTCGCCGCCCGCGACGCGAGGTCGTGCTCACCCCGGCGGGACGCATGCTTTGCTGGCTGGACTTCCTCGCACCAGCCCTGCTCGATTCGCTGCTCGCCCGGGTCCGAAAAAACGAATCTCTCATCAATCAGCACCCCGATCCAAGCCGATAATCGCAACCGGACTCGGTTCGTGACACCGGCCCGGAGATTGGCTATAAATGCCCCGTCTGACGAAGGGGAACATCGTACAAACTTATTGAGATTGGGCGCCAAACCGGGAGTTTTCCGCGAAATGATCGACGGGGTGATCGAAAAACCGCTAAAAATGATTTGTGACGAACGTGGTCGGCTCATGGAGATTCTACGAAACGACGACGACGTCTTCGACTGCTTCGGCCAAGTCTACATCACCTCGGCCTACCCGGGCGTGGTCAAGGCTTGGCATTACCACAAGAAACAAACGGACCATTTCGCCGTCGTGCGCGGCATGGCCAAGATCGTGCTCTACGACGCACGCGAGGATTCACCGACCAGGGGAGAGGTCAACGAATTCTTCGCCGGTGATTTCCGTTCCGTACTCGTAAAAATTCCGCCGCTCGTCTACCACGGCTATAAGTGCATCAGCGAGCACGAGTGCATCGTAATGAATCTTCCGACCGAACTTTTCGACTACAAAAATCCGGACGAGCACCGCGTCGCACCCGACGACCCGAGCATTCCTTACGATTGGACGAGAAAAGATGGATAAGATACGCGGCGTCGTATTGGCCGGTGGGTTGGGAGGGCGACTGCTGCCCGTCACCAAGGTGACCAACAAGCATCTTCTGCCCGTCCTGGACCAACCCATGATCTTCTACCCGCTGCGGGCCATGCTCAACGCGGGCATCGATGAAATCCTCATTGTCACCGGCGGACAGCACGCCGGCGATTTTCTTCAGCTCCTGGGCAATGGCCGCGAGTTCGGGATCAAGCACTTACAATACACCTACCAGCAGGGTGAGGGCGGCATCGCGGAAGCGCTCAGCCTGGCCGAGGATTTCGCCGAAGGCGGGAAAATCTGCGTCATCCTGGGCGACAACATCATCGAGAAGAACATCTGCGGCGCTGCAAAAGCGTTCCTCGAACAACCGAAGGGCGCGAAAATACTGCTCAAGGAAGTACCCGACCCCGAACGATTCGGCGTAGCCGTCACCGAGGGGGACCGCGTGGTCAACATCATCGAAAAGCCCAAAGACCCGCCGAGCAACCTGGCTGTCATCGGTATCTACTTCTACGACGCACGCGTGTTCGATATCATCCGGCCATTGAAGCCTTCCGATCGCGGCGAGCTTGAAATCACCGACGTCAACAATGCCTACCTCCGCGACTGCACGCTGACTTACGACGTGCTCGACGGCTGGTGGACCGACGCGGGCACGTTCGAGTCGCTTTTCCGTGCGAGCGGACTCGTCCACGAAGGAGGAGCGAACCATGTCGATTGACACAAGCAAACGCCAACCGAAAAACGTACTCGTCACCGGTGCCGCCGGCTTCATCGGCTCGAATCTGGTTCACTATCTTCTCAAGCGATGGCCCGATGCGTCCATCGTCAGCCTCGACGCACTCACCTACGCCGGGAATCTCGCCAATCTCAAAGACCTGGACGACGTCCCTCGCCACCGTTTCGTGCATGGAAACATCTGCGACCGCGAGACGGTCTCCACCCTGCTCGACCAGGACATCGACACTGTCATCAACGCCGCCGCCCACACCCACGTCGACCGCAGCCTACTCGGTGCGGACGATTTCGCGGGCACAAACGTCGGCGGTGTGCAGGTCTTCCTCGACGCAATCAAACAAAGGCCGCACATTCGCTTCGTGCAGATTTCAACCGACGAAGTCTACGGCTCCCAGGCACCGGGCGAAGACGCCGACGAAAACTACCGGCTGACCCCTCGGAACCCGTACTCCGCCACCAAAACCGGCGGCGATCTCGTCGCATTGGCCTTCCACCACAGCTTCGATCTCGACGTCGTCATCACCCGCTGCTGCAACAACTACGGCCCATACCAGTATCCCGAAAAGATGATCCCGCTGTTCATCACCAATTTATTCGAGAACAAACAAGTTCCGCTCTACGGCGACGGCCTGCACGCACGACAGTGGATTCACGTTGACGACCACTCCGCCGCCATCGCGCGCGTCGCGGAGTCAGGCCGCAGTGGCGAGGTCTACAACATCACATCGGGCAAGGGTATGACCAACAAGGAGATGACCGCAAAACTCCTCGCCATCACCGGAAAAGACGAAAGTCTCATCAAATACGTCACCGACAGGCCAGGCCACGATCGTCGCTACGCGATTGACGACCGCAAAATCCGCACCGAACTCGGCTGGTCGCCCGTCGTCGATTTCGACGAAGGGATCAAGCAGACCGTGCAGTGGTTCGTCGATCACAAGTCCTGGTGGGAGCCGATTAAATCCGGCCAATACCGAAAGTACTACGAAGAGCAGTACGGAAAACGCGTCGAACAGTGAGCGACACACCGCGCGTCATCATCACCGGTGCCGGAGGCCAACTCGCCGGGCACCTCGAAAAAGTCCTCGCAGCCGGCGGCGATTGGAACGCGAAGTCCTTCTCCGAAGCCGAGCTGGACATCACCGACAGCGACCGCATTCGCGAAGTCCTGCAACAGCACCGTCCCCAGTGGCTGATCAATGCCGCCGCCTACACCAATGTTGACGGCGCGGAGGAAAATCACGAATTGGCGAACCGCGTCAACGGCTTGGCTGTGTCGAAGTTAGCCGACGCATGCAACGAATGCGGCGCGACCCTCGTACACATCAGCACCGATTACGTTTTCGACGGATCGTCCGAAAAGCCCTACGCCGAACACGACGCGCCCAATCCGCAAAACGCCTACGGACGATCCAAACTTCTGGGCGAACAAAACGCCCAACACGCAGAGACACACATCATCGTGCGCACCGCATGGCTGTACGGAATCGGCGGCAGGAACTTCATCGAAGCCATTCTCGCCCGGGCAGCCAAAGGACAGCCGCTGCGCGTGGTGGCCGATCAAAACGGCAGCCCCACCTACGCCGGAGACTTAGCCGTCGCCATCGAGCAACTGATGCGCGTCGACGCAGCAGGCCTGTTCCATTTCACCAACGCGAATGCCACAACGTGGCACGGACTTGCGATAAAGGCTATCGAGATAGCTGGGTATGATGTGCCCGTTTCGCCCACCACCACAGCCGAATTCGGCGCCGTCGCCGCACGCCCGATGTACAGCGTTCTGAACTGCGACAAGTTCACCGCCACCACAGGCCGCCAACCCCGCCCCTGGCCCGACGCGCTACACGACTACATGCGCAATCGAAAAAACGCGTGAGCAAACAAAGAACTGAAGTTCGCGCGGATTTTCGCACACCCATTCACCGCAGTACCCCGTCAACCATCGTTCGATATGAACAGACAAACAGAGCCGCGCCCGTAAGGAAGCGGTAGACAACAACAGTCACAAATTACCCCCATCCCGTTCCCTCCCCCACGATCTTGATTACGCATCGCTCGATCGCCAACGCATCAAGAACCCAACCACTCCGCCTCACCCTCTCCCGCCGCCAACAACGCCCATCTTCCTCCCCTCCGTCAGAAGGAGGGGCCGGGGGAGGTCGGACCGAAACACGTGCTGACGTACGCGACAAGCTCAAACTCCACTCGTACGGATCGGACATGCGCCACCCCTCACCCCATCAACAACCCAACCGCCTCCGCATATTTCGCAGCCGTGTTCTGCACGATCTCATCCGGCAGATCGGGGCCGGGCGGAGTCTTGTCCCACTGGCCGGCTTTCACCAGTGTCGTCAGGTAGTTGCGTACGTATTGTTTGTCGAAACTCTCCTGATCCCGGCCCTCTTCGTACTTCTCCGCCGGCCAAAAGCGGGAGGAATCCGGCGTGAGCACTTCATCAATCAGAATGAGATCGTCCCCAATTAGGCCCCATTCAAATTTAGTATCCGCAATAATGATCCCGCGCGTCAGTGCATACGCCGCCGCACGCTCGTAAAGGTCCAGGCTGCGCTGCCGAAGCAGTGTCATCATCTCGACACTGACAGCCTCACATGCCTGCTCGAAGGAAATGTTCTCATCGTGCCCCACGGCAGCCTTGGTGGACGGCGTGAAGATCGGCGACGGAAGCTTGGAGCATTGTTTCAACCCGCTCGGCAGGGCGATATTGCATACCGAACTGCTTCGCTGATACTCCGCCCACCCCGAGCCAGCCAGGTACCCGCGCACCACGCATTCGATCGGCACGACTTCGGTCTTGCGACAGCGCATCGTCCGCCCGCGCAGCACCTCCAGATGATCTTCAAAACCCGGCGGCGCTTCGTCATCGATCACCCCGATCAGATGGTGCGGCACATCGCAGCCGAAGCGGTCGAACCAGAATTTCGAAATGCGCGTAAGCATCTCGCCTTTGCCCGGGACCGGCGTGGGCAGCACGACGTCGTACGCGCTGACCCGATCGGTCGCCACGAGCAGAATCTCAGCCCCCAGATCGTAAATATCCCGAACTTTCCCTCGCCGAACCGCAATCCCCTCGAATTCCGTCCGCGTCACCGTTCCAGAAGCCATCGCCAACTCTCCATTCAGTCGCTGAAATCGAATCTCAAAGCCGAACGCCTCTTACCCGGACGCTTTTACCGCGAACAGGTTCACCCTTCCAATTCCTGCACCGCTTTTCCCCCCTTACGCAGGGCTGGCGTCAAAGACGTCGAGACGCGGACGCGGCTAAGTGTGTCGCTAAATACAGCAGCCATGCAATTTGTCGGGCGAGAGCGTACAGGAAAGCTGTTCACATCAAAAACCGGCGCGTCGCCGGGCAGAGACGTTCCACATTCGTTCGCTTTTCGCACAAGCATTAGCGAGGCTGCGAAAAGTTAAGTCTTCGATGTGAGAGAGAGTGCAGAACGGAGTAGTGCCACGGAAAGACACTCATACGTTGAGTGGTGTGGCACTGGTTTCCAACCGATGCGAACGATGGTGCGCTACGAGACTCCGATTCCTGGCCGGTGAACACACGGGTTGCAAACCCGTGCTACACTTCTTCAGCGGCCCGCCGATGCAACATGCCCGCCATCGAGGCGGGCATGCCACACACGGTCCATCCTTCCATGCAAGTAAAGATAGATTGCGACGTGGAAACGCCTTAGGATACCCCCCATGAACCCCGTATTGGCCATTATCGGCTGCCTGTTGTTGTACGTATTCGGTTTCGTCGTTTACGCAAAATTTCTTGCGAAGCGCGTTTTTCGGCTGAACGATGCGAACATCACGCCCGCGCACACTCTGAAAGACGGCATCGATTACGTTCCAACCAACCGCTTCGTCCTGTTCGGGCACCACTATGCGTCCATCACCGGACTCGCACCGATGCTCGGGCCAGCCGTCGCGGTTATCTGGGGATGGGTGCCGGCCATGCTGTGGGTGGTGCTTGGGGCGGTGTTCGTCGGCTGCGTGCATGATCTCGGCGCACTCGTCGTATCCATGCGTGCCCGGGGCATGTCCATCGGTAAAGTGGCAGACGGCGTGATCGGGCCTCGTGCGAAAATGCTGTTCCTGGTCATCATTTTCTTCGGCGTAAGCCTGGCCATGGGCGTATTCGTGTTCATCATCGCGAAACTGTTTTCCATCAACAGCGACTTCGATCCGAACAACCTAGCTGCTGCGGGCACGTCGTTCCCGTCGGCTTTCCTGCCGTCCGCGGCGCTGATGGTCATGGCAATGATTATGGGATGGCTTCTTTACAAGCGAGGATTCCCTCTCGGTCGGACCACGGTCGTGGGATTTGTGCTGATGCTGGGATTCGTCTGGCTGGGTGCGAAACTGCCGACATGCGGGTTGCCGGTTGATGACTGGCCCAGCCAGGTTACATGGACTTGGGTACTGCTGGGCTATGCGTTTCTCGCGTCGGTACTCCCGGTGTGGAGCCTGCTGCAAGCGCGGGATTTTCTGAATTCACTCCTGCTGTACCTCGGCCTGATCGCTGCTTACGCGGGCTTTTTCCTGCTCGGCCCCGAATTCAATGCCCCAGCGGTCAACCTGCACCCCGAGGGAGCGCCGCCGCTGTTTCCGTTCGTGTTCATTATTGTGGCCTGCGGGGCAGCCAGCGGGTTTCACGGGCTGGTCTCCTCCGGCACGACAGCCAAGCAGATCGATCGCGAGTCCGACGCGCGGTTCGTCGCTTACGGGGGCATGATCGGCGAGTCGCTGCTCGGGCTGCTCGCGGTGATCGCCTGTACAGCCGGGTTCGACAGCAGTGAAGCCTGGCACGTCGCGTATCGAGACTGGAACACTATTGAAGCGGGCCTGTCCGCGAAACTTGGCGCGTTTATTCACGGATCGTCCAGTTTCATTTGCGCGTTGGGAGCGGATCGAAATCTTGCGGCGGCTTTCATCGCGGTCATCGTCGTTTCGTTCGCGCTGACCACGCTGGATTCCGCCACGAGGCTGCTACGCTTCAACGTGTCCGAGATCGGTGTGTCGATGCGCATGAAGTTCCTTGAGAATCGATTCCTGGCCGCCGGAATCGCCATCGCGAGCATTTGCTTTTTCGCGTTCTACAAGATTCGCGACGGAGACGTTTACAAACCGGCGGGGCTGGCCTTGTGGACGCTGTTCGGAATCACGAACCAACTGCTGGCGGGTTTGACGTTAATGGTGGTCACTCTGTACTTCGTGCAACGCGGGCGCAAGTGGATATTCACGGGCATACCAGCCGTTTTCATGCTCTTGAGCACGTTCGTCGCGACGGCACAACAACTCCACGGTTTCTACGAAAAGAAACAGACGCTGCTGCTCGTCGTCGGGGCTTGCCTGCTGCTGATGGCCGTCGGCATCGTCGCGGAAGGCGTCATCGTGTTCGGCAGGCGCGATCGTCACCAAACCGACGCCGTCGTCTTCAGTAATTCATCCGGGCCTGCGAACGATTGATCACCGCGATGGGATCGACCGAAACGCCCCGCCGCCGAATGTTGCATCGTCCTCCGCCTCGACGAGGGCCGCATCGAGAATATCGCTGATCCGATCCAGAGTCAGCCCGCCGAAGAACCCTTGGCCGTTGACGAAAAAAGTGGGTGTCCCGCCGACGCCCAGCGACAGGCCGGAGGCGATATCCGCTTCCACGCCAGCCAACTTATCGCCACTTTCAACGCAAGCGGTGAATACATCCAAATCGAGGCCGACCTCTTCCGCGTAATCTGTAAGCTGCGCGTTTTCGAAATCCGGCTGATTCTCAAACAAAACGTCGTGGTATTCGAGAAACAGACCTTGATCCGCCGCACACTCCGCCGCCACCGCCGCATTGACCGCGAATTCATGAATCGCGGTCAGCGGAAAGTTGCGAAAGACCCAACGAACATCGCCACGATCAATGTAGGCTTCTTCCACACCCGGGAAAGCGTTCAGCGCAAAAGCGCGGCAAACCGAGCATTGGAAATCGATGTACTCAATCACCGTGACGGTCGCGGAAGCCGAACCAAGGATGTGTTCGCCCGCCCCAACGGTGAGCGCCGCCGCATTGACCGCCCCATTATTGTTTTGGTTGTCGTCGCTGTCGTTCGCGTTTTCGTTTTCGTTCGCGTTTGAATTCTCATTGCCGCCGATGTCGGCATTCGTATTTGCGTCGTCACCGTTATCGCCCGCCGGGATGTTCGTGCAGGCCGGCAACACGATGAGAATCGTGAGCGCCACCGCTAGCAGCTTTCGATTAGCAACCAAGTTGTAAGTCATGTCGATCTCCTGTTGTTTCCACGATATCACGCTTCGCCATTGTAAACCCTCCCAGAGCGACGGTGAACCCCCCCTCTCATTCATGATTCGCAGTCTTGGGAAAACGTGATTTCGCTTCAGGCGACCAGCCGCATGAGATTTCGCACGCGATGTTCCCGAGCGGCGTACCTGGGAAACAACCCCGCATCGATAAGCTCATAGAGGCGTGCGACCTGAGACGGGTGGTAGTCCTTGCGGAAGTACAGCTTCGGATCGGGCGCAGACCATTGGGCGACGGACTCAACGCGCCCCGCCCGAAACTCATCCAGCGTTTGCAGAACTTCTTGGATTCCGGCTTCAATAGCTTTGCAACCCACCGTATGAGGCATGTCGTCGGCAGTAATCGTCGGCCTGGCGTGGTGGATGATCGGCCCCGCGTCGATCCCGGAATCAATCCAATGAACGGTCGCTCCGACGAATTCCGGCTCGTCATTGAGCAACGGGTAAAAATTGGTGGCTGTCCCGCGATAATACGGCGACAATCCCAGATGCATGTTGATGAGTCTTCCGGCGAACGCATCGATCAGCGGCGACTTGATGAGACCCGTTCCATACACCACGCCGACGTCGACTTTTTCACCGCGAAGCAAATCCACCGTGGCGTCCGAATTCAGTTCGCGCGTGTCAACATGCCGTACGCGACAACCAGCCGTGTCTTTGCACAAAGTCGCACCGTCGCCGAAGAACAATCCCTCCTGACGCCGGCGCTCATCGAAATGCATTCGAACGATCTCAGCCGTCGCCGCGTCGATCTGTGTCGAATCCGTGTTCGCGGGCACGTACCCCGTTTCCTGATACACGATGGCCACGACCTCAAACCGGTCAGCCAGCGCGTTCACGAAATATCGGTGTCGAATGTCGTTGCTTGTCAGAATCGCCACACGCACGAACAGATTCTCCCTGCCAACGCTCGACCGCCAACGACGGCCACGCACTCCATAGGGTTCTTGTCGTCCAAAAGGGCAGGTCGGCCTTGACGATTTTGGGAGAGGTCATTAGGCTCCCGCCGGACGACGTTTGGGAACCCTTCAAAGATCAACATCCAGCACGAGGAGACACCACAGTGGCCCATGAACTTCCACCCCTGCCGTACGATTTCAACGCTCTGGAACCGCATATTGATGCCAAAACGATGGAAATCCACCACGACAAGCATCACGCAGCCTATGTGGCCAAGCTCAACGACGCCCTCGGCAAACACCCCGATTGGGCATCCAAAAGCCTCGACGATTTGTTGACGAACCTCAAATCCGTGCCCGAGGACATTCGCGGAGCGGTCAACAACCACGGCGGCGGGCACAGCAACCACTCGATTTTCTGGGAGACGATGGGCCCCGACGGTGGTGGCACACCGGACGGTGCTCTGGGAGATGCCATCCAGTCCGCCTTCGTTTCGTTCGATGACTTCAAGGCGAAGTTCGCAGCAGCCGCAGCGGGCAGGTTCGGCAGCGGCTGGGCTTGGCTATGTCTTGACGCGGGCGGCCAACTCGTGGTCAAGGATTTCGCGAACCAGGACAGTCCGCTGGCCGCCGGTCTGAAACCCTTGCTGGGGCTGGATGTGTGGGAGCACGCTTATTACCTCAAGTACCAGAATCGCCGCCCCGATTACGTAGCCGCCTTCTGGAACGTCGTGAATTGGAAAAACGTCGCGTCGCGCTATCAAGCCGCCAAGGGGTAATGCGCGAAGACAACAGCACGAAACGCGCGGCACGTCGGGGACAGCCCGGCGTGCCGTTTTCACGCGCTCGCTCATGAAAAGCCCATCCGTCAACAACAATGCTTCGACCGATGCGGACCTGCTCTGGGATTCCGAGCAACTACAACACCCGCACGCCCAGCCGGACAAACGCGCCCGCGTGCGACGCATGTTCGATGCCATCGCCCCAACGTACGAACGAGTCAACAGATTATTCAGTGTCGGGCGGGATCGCGCCTGGCGGCGTAAAGCCGTCGCACTGACCCACGCCGCCGAGCATGATCGCGTGCTGGACATCGCCTGCGGTACGGGAGACCTCACGCGGACATTCGCACGCTTGAAACACAGACCGAAAACGATCGTCGGCACGGATTTCGCGATGGGCATGCTGTCGCTGGCCGCTCAACGCACGCCGGCGGAAACATCCTGGGGGCAGGCCGACGCGCTGGCGTTACCGTTCGCCTCGGGATCGTTCACCATCACCGGTTGCGCGTTCGGCGTACGCAATTTCACCGATCTCAAAGCCGGCTTACGCGAAATGCACCGCGTGCTGGGCGACGGCGGCCGAGCGGTCATTCTGGAATTCACCCGCCCCACCCATCATGGAATGCGAAAACTGTACGAATTCTACTCCTCCCGTGTAATGCCCTGGGGCGCGGCCCTGGTCAGCCGCGATCGCACAGGAGCCTATCGCTATCTGCCCAGCTCGGTGGTATCGTTCGTAGACGCGGAAACGATGTGCGAACACCTGCGCGAAGCCGGTTTTTCGGGCGTTTCCGCCACGCCGATGACGTTCGGCGTCGTGACCATCTACCTCGCGACCCGGTGAAGGCATGAGCAAAGAGCCAAGCCGACCAACACATGACGAAGGCCGCGTCATCGCAGACGTCTGGTCGCGCACCGAGCCGAAGTACCGGCGGCGGGCGGTTATCCTGCTGTTGATAAACGTCTGCCTGTTCAGCGGGCTGGGCTGCGTCGCGTACTGGCTTCGCACCGGCATCGTCTTCGCACCGCGTATGCAGGGTTACAGCCAAGCGCTGGCCGACACCTTCAACCCAACACTGGACAACGAATACACGCCAATCGGCCTGTCATTGGGGCCTATCAGCGTCGAAAGCGTGCCAATGATGGTGCCCGTCCTGGGCTTGATTCTCGCCGCTCTGGTCTCGATCCCCATCCTGATTACGATCCTTTACCGCTTACCTTGCGCACTGCCCTTCATCGCTGTCGTGGGGTTCATCGCGGTCATGCCCTGGCTGGCGATTGCGCTGACCGTTTCCTGCCTGCTCATATCCCTAAGCCCGATGCGTATCCGTTCGCGCTTCGCGGGTGCCCTGTTCGCACTGGTCCCGGTAGTCATTTATTTTTTCATGGCCTCACGGCAAGCGAGCTCAGCTGTGGCTGATCTGACCAACCCCGCCGACCGCATAAAGCTTTTGGCACCATTGATCCTGGCCGTGATCGCATCCGCGATTTTCATGGGCGTCGTGCTGATCATCGCTCACATCGTCAAGTATCGGCCTGGCGCGGTCGCACCGCTTCTGGCAGCCATGTTCCTCGCACCAGCCGCAATGTTCGAGTTCCAGGTAGGCAGGGATGAATTGCACTACAGTCTCCTCGAACAACGCTACGGGCCTGGATCGGAGTATTTCGTCAGCCGTTCAATTGCAGAGGAATTCGATCGCGCCGTGGAGAAAACGCTCGCAAGGCAGTTCGCCGGCGGGATGTCCTACGAAGACGTGCGAGACAAGGTCGAATTGAAATGGCTGCTCGCGCTGGACGATGAAGCGGAGCTGCTCTTCACGCGCTACAAGGATTCAGCCGCAAGAGCCGCCGACCGGTTCGTGCTCCTGTTCCCGGGCAGCATCTACGCACCAAGCGCAAAGTACATCGAAGGACGGGCGCTGGACATGAACGTGGACGTCGAGCGCTTCCGGGAAAAACGTGAGTTGGTATTTTACGATGACTTCCCCAGCGCTCGATCACGACGGGCGTGGGAGTTGATCGAGCACCTGGCACCGGACTCGCCGCCTGCAGCCGTCGCGTTGCTGCGTCTGGCGCGCCTCGACGCCCGTGCAGGCGAAGTGGATCAAGCCATCGACCGCTTGAACATCCTCAGCCAACGGTTCGGGACCAATGCGTTTCGCACGGACGAAGTCACCACAAGCAAGGCGATCAACGCCATCATGCAGCGCGATCCACCCGAAAAAGGCCTGGACATCTCGATCGCACAGCAGGTCACCGAAGGGCGAAAACTCCTCGGATTACTCGACAGCAACCGCGACCCACTTTGGGGCGACGCTCCGATCGTCGTGTTCCTAAGCCTCGACCCGCGCGACCCGCTTTACGCGAAAAACCTCAACGCGATCGCCGAACGATTCCCCGCCTGCCAGTTGGCCGACAACCTCGAACTCTACGCCTCGCTGGCCGTCAAAGACATCGAAGAACGCGCCGAAATGTTGGCCGCCATCGTCTCCGAACACGGAGAATCGGACGCTTTCTGTGAAGCCCTTTTCCAACTCGGCGTCGCGCGGCAATCCCTGCGGCAGGCGGCGGATTCGAGAACCGCCTACGAACACGTCGTTCAGAATTGCTCCGAAAGCGTCTGGCGGGAACAGGCGGAGTCGCGCATGCGCCAGCTCGATCGAACCGCGACGGAAGGAGTCTGAAAACCGTTGAGCAGCCCCAAACGCATCGTCGTGGCCATCACCGGGGCCAGCGGCGCAGTCTACGCCGTCCGCCTCATCGATCAATTGACGCTGGCGTCCGTCGAAACACACGTCGTCGTTTCCAAATGGGGCAGGCGACTGCTCGCAGACGAGCTGGATATCGAAAAAATCGACGCGTACGCGATCCTCGGACGCGACGAACCCCATCTCTTCCTGCACAGCCATCAGGACGTCGGCGACACGCTGGCCAGCGGATCCTTCCTGACCGACGGAATGATCGTCTGCCCGTGCAGCAGCCGCACGCTTGGCGAGATGGCCTGCGGGAACGGCGAAAACCTCATCGCCCGGGCAGCCGCCGTCACGATCAAGGAATCTCGCCGGCTCATCGTCGTACCGCGCGAGATGCCCACCGGCCCGATCGATCTCGAAAACATGCTGAGATTGAGTCGCGCGGGCGTCATCATCTGCCCCGCCAACCCCGGATTCTACTTACGCCCGAAAAGCATTGACGACCTCGTCGACTTCGTCGTCGGCAAGCTTCTGGACCTCGTCGGCGTAAGTCACGATCTCGCCACACGCTGGACCGGACAACCACCGGCCGAAGGGTAGCGCTGAATTATGCCCGCCGCCCTGGAATCGATCCGCAACTGGTCCGAGATGATCAAGCTATCGCACTCGGTCTTCGCACTGCCCTTCGCGGTGATCGGTGCGTTCCTCGCAGGACTGCACATCGAAAACACACACAGACCTCAATGGGGACAACTGCTGCTCATCGTCGTGTGCATGGTCGGGGCACGCAGCGTCGCCATGACATTCAACCGCATCGTCGATGCCAAGCTGGACGCGCGCAACCCGCGCACCGCGAACCGCCCGCTGCCTGCAAACAAACTGTCCCCATCCGCCGCATGGATTTTCCTTGGATCAGCCGCCGCAGTATTCGTCGCCGGCTGCTGGGGATTCGACCGATACTACACAAACCGCTGGCCCATCATCCTGGCAATTCCCGTGTTGGCGTTCCTGTGCGCCTATTCTCTGACAAAGCGGTTCACACGCTGGTCCCACTTTTACCTCGGCGCAGCCATCGGCCTTTCACCCGCAGCAGCCTGGATCGCCATCCACCCGTCGAGCTTAGGCTGGCCCACCCTCATTCTGACTGCCGCGGTCACAACGTGGATCGCCGGTTTCGACCTCATCTACGCCTGCCAGGACGCCGAGCACGACCGCACCGCCGGGTTGTTCAGCGTGCCCGCGCGATTCGGCATCCCCTTCGCGCTGCACTTGGCCAAGGTGTGCCACGGCTGCACGGTCGTCCTGCTCATCGCACTGGGCATGACGACGACTCTGGGCACCGTATACCAGATCGGCGTCGCAGCCGTCGCCCTGCTGCTCGCCGTCGAGAACAGCCTCGTCAAGCCCAACGACCTTTCGAAAGTCAACATCGCATTCTTCACCATCAACGGTCTGGTCAGCGTGTTGCTCGGCGTGCTAACCGTAGTCGATCTGCTCACATCAACGACCAACACGTAAGGTAACTCTTCAACCATGCACGACGTAAGGTCATTGACCACCTCTTTTGTGGTAGGAAACACTCTTTTCCCCCCTTACAAAGGGGGGATACAGGGGGGTCTGAGCCAGAGCAACGCGTCGCCACGCAAGAAAAAGTGGTAATTCGATGTCCCTGCAAACGCGACTATGTTTAACCGGCCCCCAACCGCTGGACGAGTTGTCCGTCGCCGCTCGCCGGCTTGGCATCGACAAACTGATTCCAAACGCTAACGAATGCCTAAACACCGCAAGCGAGCTTTCGATTGCGTGCATCGATTTGACGATCAGTGACAACGAATCGGATTCCGCTTCGGTCGCCCCGTATCGGCCAATGTCAAATCGCCTGTCATCCATCGCGATCGACGTTCCGCTCCTGAGCATCGCAGCCGGCCCCAGAACCGCCATCCCGCGCGAAGCATTCCACGAATCCGTTCGATCCGCCCTCGAATGGGCAGAACAAACGAACACGCGCATCGCCATCCGCAACACTCTGGGGTCATGCATCGAGCAGCCGGCCGACATCGCAACGATCCTGGCTGACTTCCCCCCCGACCAACTCCTCCTGGACATCAACATCGCCGACGCCCACCTCGCGTCGGTCAATCCGAATGAGTTCATCTGGGGCTTCGAGTCGCGAATCGGCATGGTCCGCCTGACAAATACAAAACAACACACGCCCGCCGCGTTGTCCGACGGCGAAATCGACATGCGCCAAGTCGCCACCGCGATGCTCGCCGTGCGATATGAAGGCCCCATCGCCCTACCGCTCAGACGCGAAAACGATGTTTTGGAGCGTCTCGCCGAGAACGTCAAGAAGGTCCGCACCTTGTTTCCCTGACCCGATTGTGATAAAGCCAGTCGCCAAAAGGAGAATAACCATGGCTGATCCAAAACACGGGACCGCCCCGATGGTCATCGAGGAAACAACCGGCAAGAAGGCTTACTGCCAGTGCGGCCTCAGCGCCAAGCTGCCCTACTGTGACGGCGCCCACTCCCGCGAAGGGACCGACTTGGCACCAATCGTCACGGAAATAACCGAACCGGGAAAAAAGGCCGTCTGCCAATGTCACCGAAGCGGCAACCTGCCCTGGTGTGACGGCGCGCACAGCCGCTAAGAGCTTGCGGCATTGCTGATCGATAATCTGACCATCCTGTCCGCCACCGCCACGGTCTGGTGGATGTGCTTCTTCACCGCAGCCGGTCTGTGCGTGGGGAGTTTCATTAACGTGGTCATCTACCGGCTGCCGCTCGGGCTCAGGCTCAGCGACCCAACCTGGTCGTTCTGCCCAAGCTGCGGAAACCCCATCGCCTGGTACGACAATCTCCCCGTCGTCGGGTTTCTCCTGCTCAGAGGCCGGTGTCGCAACTGCTGGCAACCCATCTCACCACGCTACGCCTTCATCGAACTCATGACGGCCATCACCGTCGTCGTGCTCATGGATCGCTTTTTTATCGGATCAGCCGACACACGCGCCAGCTTCACCGACCTCAACTGGCTCATCGCCGAGCATTGGCCCATCTTTTTGGCCCACTTCGTCCTTTTCGCCAGCCTGTTGGCCATGTCCGCCATCGACATCCAATATTACTGGGTCGATATTCGCTTCACGCACTTCGCCGCCTTCTTCGGCCTCGTCATGCACGCTTTCTGGAAACCCGGAACCGACTACGAATGGATGCAGCCGCACGACGGAACAGCCATCGCAGCCGTGGCTGCCTTCGTCGGGTTCGCCATCGTCTGGATCGTCATTCAAGTCACACTTCGCGCCCCACCAGCGGAAGACGCACCGCTGGAAGAACCATCCACCCCTGCGACGACCGCAAAGCCGAGCACGCGCATCGTGCTGATTCCTCTGGCGATCTTTTTGTTCCTCTGCGTCACAACTATGTTGTCCGACTGGGGTTACGATCCGGTACCCTACGTCGTCCGATGCCTCATCGCATTGACCTTCTTCTTCGCCCTCATTGTTTACGAAGCCGCTCAGGTGCGCGAAACGGACACGGAAATCGTCCAAGCCATCGAGTTCGAAGCTCCCGATGCCCTGCGGATGACCCTGGGCGAGCTGGCCTGCCTGGCGCCGGGGATCATCCTGGGGGTAGCCGCCCTGTGGTTGGCGTTCAACAATTCACAGGCGGCTGAGGCAATGACCTCAGTCCTGCACAACCCGATGGTCTGGGGTATTTCGCGGGCAATCACCGGATACGTCATCGCCGCGAGCGTCGGCTGGGGCGTGCGTATCGTCGCCAACCTTCTTTACGGCAAGGAAGCCTTCGCCACGGGCGACATCCACATGATGGCCGCTGCCGGCTGCGTGGCCGGCTGGCAAATCGTCGTGATTGGATTCGTCCTTTGCTGCTTCATCGCGGTCGTCGCTTGGATCGCACTGCTGCCGTTCAAGCGTACGCGGGCGATTCCGCTCGGCCCGTGGCTTTGGATCGGCATGCTGACCGCGACCGTGTTTTACGACCAAATCGCACAATCGACGATTTTCAGGAACCTGGACTCCGCTTTCGGCGTGTTTTTGCACGACGTTTGGCGACATCCTCTTTTTGGAGGCGTCTGATGAGCCTTGTTTTCAAGCAAATCCGGCTCTATGCTAAGCTCACGCTTTTCATAGCCTTGGCGTTGGTCGTCGGGCTTGTGGTTTACAAGAATCGCGATCACCGCGTGACCGTCTGGTTCTTCGCGACCTATGAATCGATCAACGTCCTGTGGCTCATGCTGTGTACCGCCGGTGCGACCGTCGTCACGTGGTGGATACTCGCCCTGACGCGTACCGTTTGGCGGGACATGAAGGTGATGTTCCGCGAACAGGAACGCCAGCGTGAGCAGGACGAGATCGAGCGGCGGAAAAAGGAAATCACCGAGGCGGAAAAACGAATCGACCGGAAAATCAAGACAGCCCTCCACGACGACAACGAAGCCGACAAAGAGGACGCCTGACAACCCTGGAAAGGACACGCGACATGACCAAGCTCCGCAAGTTTTCAATGCTCCCCGTAATGCTCATGCTGCCGACGCTCATCGGATGCACCGACAAGCTCAAAGCCAAGGATGATCAGATATCGCTGATCGAGGATACCAATCAACGATTGATCGACGAATTGGCGGGTGCCCGTCGAGAAAACGAAATATTGCGTCAGGATCGCAACGATCTCGAAGGCCGGGTGATGTCCTTTCAGGGCGAAATCAGCGATCTCAACATGAGGCTCGCCGCCAAGCCAGAACCCGCCGCCGCACCCGACGGCTGGCAGGCAGTGCCCGGCGGTGCCATGATCGCCATCGAAGGCAGCGTCCTTTTCCCCTCCGGCAAAGCCTCCCTCCGCGACGCAGGCAAACGAAGCCTCGACGATATCGCCGCTGCCATTCGCAGCCGCTACCCTGACAAAGACATTTTCGTCTTCGGCCACACGGATGATACACCCATCAAGAAGAGCGGCTGGACCGACAATCTCGAATTGAGCACTCAGCGAGCTTTGAGCGTCGTACGCCATCTCCAGCAGAAGGGACTAAGCCCGTCCAAGCTCGTGGCCTGTGGTGCTGGCGAACACCGCCCGCGTATGCCCAACACCAACAACGCCGCCCGCGCGAAAAACCGCCGCGTCGAAATTTTTGCCGTCGATCCGATCGACTGACCGCGATCCGACGCGATTGATCCGAAAAACCATAGCCCACGGACACAGGTTCGTGGGCTACTGCTTTGATGGTTCTCATCCCAAAAAGTTGTTGGAAGGATGGTGGATCGAAACACCATGCGTGACAACGACTTACCACACAATTCGCGCTTGGGCTTACGGACGGAATCCCCGAGGCGCGAGATCGGCCAAAACCTCGTGAAATCAGCGTTTTCAGAGCGCCAAGGCCACTTCGCTCAGTAGCTTGTTCGGAAAAGAACCCAAAAGAGTATTTAGGGTTGACGAATTACTATATACATAGTAACATGCCGATATACTTAGTAGAAAGGTTGGACATGCCAAACGTAACGCCGCACATCACCGCCGCCGAGCTTCGCATTCTCAAGGTTCTTTGGCGAAACGGGCCTCAAACGGTTCGGCAGGTCAAGGACGCCCTTGCCGCTCAAAGCGGTGAAGAGCCAGCCTACACCACCGTCATGACCATGATGAAACAACTGGGGGATAAGCACGCGCTGCACGTGGACAACGCGCGTCAGCCTTTCGTCTACACGCACGCAGTCCGCCGCGATCAGGTACTCGGGCATCGCGTGTCTCAGTTTCTTCAAAACGTCTTCGACGGTCGTGCGGAGGATCTAATGCTCCAACTGGCGCGCGAGGCGGACTTCTCGGCTGGGGATCTTCGCCGCATCGAACAAAAAATCGCCGAACGAGAGCGGAAAGATCGCAACCCGAATCAATCGACCGAGGGAACGGAAGGAGGCGAGCGATGAATGCAGTCCTCGAATTTCTCTCGGCGATATTGAATTCAGACGTCGTGCTCGATTGGATTCTCCAGGCATTGTGTTACGGCACGCTGCTGGCGATTCTTACCTGGATGATCGTCTCCGTCGGCCACCGGAAACTTTCTTCGACGGCGCAAATAGCGTTGTGGTGCATCGTGCTGCTCAAATTCGTTCTGCCCGTGTCACCGTCATTTTCGTTTTCACTGGCCCGCGTCTGTGAGGATGTCGTTTCGACCACGACGCGCGCAGCCACCGGGCAATCTCTTGAACACATCGATGTCTTGGGCATGCGGAATCACGAACGCACATTGACCGCCTCTCATCCGATTGAATCGCCCGCGAGGCAAGTCAATTGGCTGCAATGGTTGTGGCCTATCTATGTATTCATCGTCGCATACAAATTTCTGCGTCGTGCAGCCGCCTGTAACCGACTTCGCACAGAGTACGAAGGACTACCCCAGCCGCCGCACGAACTCACCGATCTTGTCGCCGCCACCTGTCGCAAGTTGCGCGTCGCGCGCGTTCCGCAGGTCAGGGTCTCTGGTGATACAGCCGCACCGTTTGTCATCGGGTGGCGGCGGCCGTTGCTGGTACTTTCTGATCGACACTTGCACTGTGCGAAACATCTTGAAACCGTCATTGTTCACGAGGTCGCTCATCTCCGGCGAGGCGACGTGCTCGTGGGTTGCTTCCAAAGGATCGTCGGAACGTTGCTGTTCTTTTGGCCTGTCGTGTACTGGGTGAATCGAAGGATTGATTTGGCAAGAGAGTGTGCCTGTGACGAATGGGCCCTGCGTCGGGGCAGACTCTCCGCGGGCGAATACGCGCGTTGCTTACTGGACGCAGCCAAGCGACGCCCTGCCCGCGCGATCGCGGCCTTTCACCCTGCGTACATGGCGGCCAACCCGGCAACCATTGAAAGGAGAATCGATATGGTTTTGCATTCTAATCAAGGAGGAAACGGGCTCGTTTGGAGTGGGCTGGCTGTCACGCTCATCGGAGCGTGGGGCGGCTTCGCGTTGGCCGACGGGGGAAAGGAACACCCCCATGCGCACCACGACCACGATCACACTCCGCACGCCCATGACTACGAACATCTTGAAATGTCTGAAGATGAAATGCACGAACTCCATCATCTTCACTTCAAAACGCTCGAACGAGCTGGGCAGGCAGTGACCGAGCTTAACAATCGCCTTGCGACGATTGATGTGCCTGACACCAACGGTGACGGTCGGGTGGATATGGATGAAACCACACATTATCTGTTGGCCAAGGCGATGCTGAACCCGGACGCGGTGATAGGAGGCATTCCCTTTGCCGACTACGACAAGGACGGTCAACTGAGCATCGGTGAGGCATTTCACGCGGTCAGCTATGATCGGCCGCCGTCCAAGGTCAAACCGCATCAGCGGGCGGACGTTGCGGAAAAGGTCGGCAAGCCCGGTGAAAGGGTCCAACGCGTTCACACTTCGCGTGCGGACGCCAAGGCCATGCACATGAACGCGATCGCGATCAATCGGATTTGGATTCTGGACAACACCGCGATAGAGCCGACTGCTGACGACATTCGTACCTATGTAAAGTCGTTCAAGGAATTCGCATTGAATTGGATGGAGCGACACCAATTCGAAGAAATGGACCGCGACGGCGATGGCGAACTCACCGATGAAGAGCGAAACGATTTCTACGAACAGTTGAAGATACGAAGCGTGCTCGAACATCACCCCGAGGCTGACCTCGATGGCGACGGTGCGTTGAGCGACGAAGAACTCCGCGCGTTCAAGACGCAGATTCAGAATTCGAAGGAACGCTTTAATCCGGAGTTTCGCGCGATCGAGCGCACACACGGCACCAGATAGTCCCTTCCGACCATGCTTCCCCTCCCCTCCTTACAAAGGAGGGGAGGGGAGGTTGGAGTGGAAACAGCGCTTTCTTCGCGAATCCGCGCGGCCTCGCCCTCGATTGGCCATCTCACTCAGAAACTAAATCGGAGAAAAACCATCTTCGATGGGCATTCCGCGATCGATTCGCAATCGCAGAAAACCGTCTGCCCCGCGCCGTCTCGAACACCCGATGCGGACCCCGCTGAACACTCGCGAACCGCTCACGCGTTCCTGTCGAGCGAACGAAGGTACTTGTAGTCAAATATTCCGGCGTCGTGGCCGTCGGACCAGATCAATTGAATTGCGTACGTGCCGACCAGCTTGGCATTGGCCAGCTTGATTTGACCGGGGTCGCTCTTGAGGATCGGCAGCAACTCGGTCTTCTTTTGATCGCGCTCCGTTCGACAGGTAGCGCACGGACATTGTCGGCGAAGCATCACCGCCGGGTACACGCTCAAACGCCCGTCGCGCCAGCGGATGTGCAGCGTCTGCTCCTCCCGTTTGAGCTTCAGCTCATCAGGCGTGATCGCTTCGACCGGAAAGGCGGTATTGTGTGCGGCTGATATCTCGTCACTCATCGTGCAGGGAAGCTACCGCGCATACACCCGCTGTTCAATCCGATCCGGCGGCCCGTTCGCATAAAAACGATACACCACAATATCTACCGGCTCGCCGCGGCGTAATTCCTTCAACAAAAGACCGACCCGCTTGATGGGCCACGCGCGGTATTGTCCCATGCCGACCAGAAGATCGCCCTTGGAAACATGAACATGAGCAGCCGGACCTTGCGGATCGACTTTGGTGATGACCATGCCCGCGCGGGCGCTGATGTCGAAACGCCGCTGCGCCGCCTCGGGAATAGGCTCCAACCTCAGCCCCAATTTGTTCCAGGCGATCTCGGCTCCGTTCAGCCGCGGGATTTCCTCGAGCCTTATCCGTGCGCCGGCAGCCTTGCCGTCGCGCGACAGACCGAGTCGAACCACGTCCCCCACGCGCCGGCCTAGCATCGCGATGCAGAAGTCAATGGCACGCCCCACCTTAACCCCGTCAACCGAGTCGACCTCATCCCCCAGCTTCGCACCCGCTTTGTCAGCCGGGCCGTCGTTTTCAATCGACACAACTCTCGGCGGCGCTCCGTCCACACGCATGCCGAAACGCACCTGATAGAGCTTGGACACGTCCAGCATTTCGATCAACGTGCGTCGGAGTTGGTCCACCGGAATCGCGAATCCCACGTTTTCCGCATCGCGCCGAATGGCTGTGTTCACGCCGATCAACTGCCCCAGCGCGTTGAGCAATGGCCCGCCGGAGTTTCCGGGGTTGGTGCTCGCATCCGTTTGAATCAGGTTGTCGTACACGACGTCGGTGTCGAACTCGAGCCGCCGATTGACCGCACTGATCACGCCGCGCGTAATCGTATTCTCCAGCCCGAACGGATTGCCGATGGCGATCGCGTCTTCGCCCAGCATAATGTCGTCGCTGCGACCGAGCGGGATCGGCTTCAGCGGAGAATCCGGCTCGATCCGCAGGACAGCCAAGTCGTGTCGCGGATCCCGTGCGACGATTTCAGCCTTGTATTCGCGCCCGTCGATGAAGCGCACGCGGTGATCGGTGGATTGCGCCACGACATGGTCGTTCGTCACGATGTACCCGTTCTCATGAATGACGAACCCGCTGCCGCTGGATTTTTGGGGCGGAATTTCAAAGACGCCAAAAACGCTCGCACGACGCTTCACCGGACTGTTGGACGAAATGTTGACCACCGAATCGCGCACTTTCTCCACGGCTTCCACGATGTGGGTTCGGCGAACGCGCAGCTCGGACTCTCGCCGTTCGCTTTCCTGCGCAAACAGCGTCGCCGAAAAGAACACGATCAACGCAACAGGCAACAGTGCAGTACGCATATCAAGCATCCCTAGAAACCAGTTCCGACGATATTACGTTCAGCGGGCGATTGTGTTCGCCGCAGACGATGTGGACTCCGCCAGCGGTTGCGCAAGATCGCTCAGAGTGAGCGACTCGTCATCAGCCTCAACCGTGCCGGGCGAAGCCAAGTGCCGATCAAAAAAACCAACGACTTTCGCGGCGTATTCTTCCGGCTGACGGTGGGCGCTCTCGTTGTGCCGGGCACCGGGAACGGTCCACATATACTTCGGCCCGCTGTACCGCTGATACAAAACCTGAGAATGATCGACAGGAACGTACGTGTCGCGCTCGCCGTGGATGAACAGCATGGCTGGTTCACCCATGCGCCCGAGCGCTTTGCACACCGAAGGGAATCGACAACCCCAGGCCCGCTCCGCGCGATCGATGATGACGTAACGCAGGAACCGCCAGAAGATCGGCGGGTGATTTTCGTACGCAAAACGAATTTTCGCGAAGATGCACGCCCACCGACGTAGATAGAATTCGATCAAGAGGTCGCTGCAAAACGCGCCGTCCGTCACAATCGCCCGGACTTCGGGAACAGCCGACGCAGCCAGCACGACGGCTCCGCCCCCTCGGGAGATGCCGAACAACCCCACATCGCGGGACAACCCGCGTTTCTCCAGCATTTCACCGACGATGGCGATCGCACCGAGCGTGTCCCACTGCTCCCGATCGCTCGGAAACTGTCGCGGCTTGTAGCCCTGCTCACCCGCCGACGAACCGTGCCCGCGAAAATCGAACACGAACACATCGTAGCCCGCGCGACGCAGCATGCGGTTGTAGCGTACCGACGATCGCCGATCCATCCCGAATTCGTGGGCGAATATCACCGTCCCCTTGCGCGCGACCTCCGCGTTGGCCAACAGGTAATGCCCATGCAGAACGTGCCCGTCAAACGCGGTGAAGGAAACCGGCTCGCCGTCCATAGGCCCGGTTTCGTACATCTCCGGCCAAACCGGCGGAGACAGGTCGTCGAGGATGTTCAACGCGATCAGCGCGTACTTGCGAACAATCCACAACGGCACAATCACGAGCACCGCCAACGTCGTGGAGATGCTCATCAACGCCCAGTTGCGACTCGCGAATTCAAAAAACCAGGACATACACCATTCCGTTACCGCACCCGGAGCATCCTCACGCCAAACATAGCGAGCCGCGAACTTCAGTTCGCGCGGATTCCCGAAGCCTCACAACCGCGCGTGCATTGTCACGACTCAATTGACCGGTCGGGTGCCCCACCGCTTTAGCCGTGGGAAAGTCGAATCCCAAGAACCTCTCGACTCCCCCGCCTCTGAAGAGGTGGGGCACCCGACCGTCGAATAGCGCGTGTCGCAGCACTACCGCCCCGCGAAAGGTGTATCGCCCAGTTCCCTGGCGATCAAGCCTTTTTTCACGCGAGACTTGGTATCAACACCTCAACACGCCTCAAATCATCTCAGCCGCATGCCGTGGTCGCTCCCCACGCAAAACACCCAAAACATCGTCCACAACATCGTTCATCCGCGCCAAACCACCGGCAGACCGCGACGCCACATGCGGAGAAAGAACACAACGCGGCGCCCGCAGCAGCGGATGATCCGCCAGCGGAGGCTCGGGATCAAACACATCGACCGCCGCCCCCGCCAACCACCCGTCCGCAAGCGCCTTTGCCAAAGCACGCCCATCCACAACCGCCCCACGCGACGTATTGAGCAGCACGGGCAATCGCGCGAATTTGCCCAACGCCTCCGCACCAATCATCCCCCGCGTATCGTTCGTCAGCGGAACGTGCATCGTGATAACGTCGGCACAACCGTAGAGATCGTCCTTCGACACGAACGCCGCCTCGAAATCGAAAGGCCCAACCTCACAAATATCATTGTACACAACGCGCATGCCGAACCCGCATCGGCCGATCTCCGCCACGCGCCTGCCGATCCGCCCCATGCCGACAACGCCGAGAGTCAAATCGCCCAGTTCCCGCGAAACGAACGTCCTGCGCGCATCCAAGAAGCGATCATCACGGGCCATCGCGTCGCCCTGCACGATCATCCGCTCAACAGCCAACAACAACGCAAACGTGTGCTCCGCCACCGAGTTCGTGCTGGCCGCCGGCGTATGAACGACGACGATGCCACGCGATTTCGCAGCGGCTAAATCGATGTGATCCAATCCGATCCCCGCCCTGCCGATCACTTTCAGTCGGCCGGCAGATTCGAGCAGTTCGCCCGTGACGCGCGTGTAGCTGCGCACGACCAGCGCATCGCAATCGACGATGGCCGCGCGCACCGTCGCATCGTCGCAGGAATCAAGCACGCGAACCTCGCCAACCTCACGAAGTCGGCGCAGCGCATCCTCGCTCAGCGATTCGCTTACCACGATTCTAAATTCCGGCTGCGTCATGGATTCACCACGCCCGAATGATCAAACGTGCCCGCCCCACGGTCAAGGCCGACGTTTGGTGGAACCGCAATCCACCGCTATAGTTGGCTGCATGCATGATTTCGACCTTCACGAAGCCAGAGCGTTCGCCGAAGACCTCGCCCGCCAAGCCGCCGACATCACCCGCGAATACGCAGGCCCCGTGCCCTTCGAACGCAAGCACGATCAAAGCCCGGTCACCGAAGTCGACCGGCGCATCGAAACCATGCTCCGCGAAGCCGTCACGCAACGCTACCCCGACCACGCCTTTCTCGGCGAAGAGCTTGGATCAGCCGACGACGCCTCGCGACGCTCGTTCACCTGGGTCGTCGATCCGCTCGACGGCACGCGAAACTTCGCGCACGGTTTCCCCTGCTTCGCCACCTCCATCGCACTCATGCACGAACGCCGTTCCATCGTCGGCGTCATCCGCGAGCACGGCTCCGGTTGGCATGCTTCTGCCGTCGCCGGGGAAGGCGTTCTCTGCAACGGTCGCCACGTCACCCAGCCCGACCCAGGCGGTGACCGCGAAACGCTCATCGCCGCCCCCTCAGGGCGAAACCTGCCAATCCTCCCCTTCATCGAAGCGTGGATCGACCGTTACAACCTGCGTAACATCGGCTCCACCGCGCTGCACATGGCCTACCTCGCTGCGGGTGCGGTCGACGCGGTTTTGTGTCGCGAATGCAAACTCTGGGACGTCGCCGCCGGTTCGCTGCTCATCACCGAATCGGGTGCCAACATCACCAAAATCGACGGCACGCCCTTCCAACTCCCCCACCCCACCGGCTACCGCAACGAAGATTTCCCCTTCTTCGCCGCCGCCGAACACTGCGATATAACGCTCCGCAACGACCTTAAACACGCATAATACGCCGAATGCGCGAAGGGCCGACACGTCCACGCCCCACCGCCCCGCCCATCGCGGCCACCCCTGATTCGTTATTTCGCGATCGCGCGAATCAGCACCGACGTTCTATTAGTGGACAGCAGACGTATTTTCGCACGCAGAACGCGAAACGCTCTTTGGCAACCGAATAAGCACCCCAGGTGGCCTGACGCTTCCCGGCAGCGTGTCCGCGGCCCAATCAGAACCGGGACACTGAACGCAATCATTGCCGGAGTCGCGCCGGATTGACGATGTTGACGGTGTGCCCTAATAGGTGTCGGCAACGCACGGTAAAGTCGGCGTGCGAAGCATCCGACGGAAGAAATCATGACGGAACAACCCGTACAGCCCCAGTCTCCGATTCCCCCCGGCGTCAGCCCGGCGCGGGTTGCGACCTCGTTCGTAATCAAGCTGGTGGTTTTGACGCTGGCCCTCGGGTTTGGCGAAGCCTATATCATGCACCTGAGTCAAACCGGGCATGAGCCGGATTGGGTCTACGGGCTGCGTGAGTGGTCGGCGGCGATGGGAGCGTGGCTGGCGGGCCTGTTCGAGTCTGAGGTGGTTCTGGACGAAGTCACCGTCACCGGGACGGGAATTCCGCTGATCGTGAGTGTCGAGTGTACAGCCCTCTTCGCGAAGGGGCTTTTCTGCGCGGCGGCGATCGCCTATCCCTGCCGCTTGCGCGACACCGTGATCGGATGCGTGGTCGGGCTGGTGGGCGTGGCGGGGTTGAACGTCCTGCGCATCGCCGGACTGGTGTTGATTTCAAGCTGGACGCCAAAATTCTTTCACTTCGCACATATGGTTTTGATGCAGTGGTTTTTGATCTCCTGCGTCGCACCGCTCTGGCTGATCTGGGCGGCGTGGGCGACGAAGAGGGCTGCGAGAGTGGGAAAATGCGAAGGAAGTAACGGGGGATCGCCATCGTGAGCGAGGCCTCTCGCGTGGAATTCTCGCTGCGACGGTTTCTGATACGCGTCGTGCCGCTGGCGATCGTGGCTGGTGTGGCTTGGAAGTTCACGTCTGCCTGGAACGCGGATTTCACGGTCTGGCTGGTGAAGGCCATCCATCGACTGTTCCTGCATCCCGCGCCCTATCTGTTTTGCGACACGCGCCGGTATTTCTGGCACGCGACGATGTTTCCGCCGGTGCTGGCGCTGACGCTGGCGTCTTATTGGCTGCCCTGGTGGGATCGAGGCCTGCGGGCAATGGGTGGATATGTGGCCTACTGCGGGCTGACGGCCATCGCAATCGCGATCAACGAGTCACCCTATTTGCAACAGACCGATGTGCTGGTGCCGATGTCGAGTACGTTGGTCAACGCGAATTATCTGATGTTCAGCGTCGTAATCTGGGTATTGGCAGCCGGTCCCTGGTACGGCGGCGGGCGGCTCCCGCGCGCAGAGAGAATCGTAGAAGCCTCACCAAAAAAGCGATGGTACCCCGCTTGGCTTGGCGGATGGGGAACGCGTGTATTGATTCTATGGGCGGCGGTCGCGATGGTCGTACCAGCCTATGCGATGTTCGGAACACCGGAGGCCATGGCGGCACGGGCGAAAGTTGCCCGCCGGATGCGACTTGTACCGTTCTTTCCAAACCCGAGCGGCGCGGACGTCGATGTGTCAGCGGCGGAGCAATTAACGCGAGACGACGCCGTGAAAAAGGTACTGGACGCGCTGCGTGAAACCATCGAAGCGGACGCAGCCGCCAAACGCGACAGTGCCGCGTTGTGGCACCTGACAGGTCGCCTGCTCGACAGCATGAGACCCCCGAACGCTGAAACCGCAAGACAAATCAAGCTGGGTGCGGCACGGGCGCTGATCAAGGCGCGAAAACTTCGGAAGTAACGCCCCGCCCCCGCCTCAATCCGCTCGCACCGAATGGAAATCACACTGCGTTGGCTTCCGCCTGTTGATCGCGGAGGCGGTCTTTCAATCTCATTTTGAGATTCAGCAGCCCTTTCAAGCCGAATTCGCAGCGGCGTTCGACGGTCATGGGGGCCTGCATTATGGGTCGGCCAGTGTTGTGCCGAACCGCAGCGCACCAGCGGTGAATGAATTCGTCGTCGGCATTGGGGCGATGATCGAGTGTGCGCAGGACTTCGGGAACGAGTGCCAACGATTCACGCTCGATCAGCGCGCAGGCTGGCTCGATGGATGTTACGGAAAACGGCTCGTTCATGGACGGGAGCTGGATGTTCTGCGGCGCTTCGAGTTGCCCGGTGATGGAATCGTCGTGCCAATATGCCCAGCGAATGCGGCCGTCGATGAGTTTGCGCGTCAATCCGCCGACCACGGGCGCGTCCACGCTCGCCAGCAGCCCCAGCGTTCTTTCATGCGGCACGACGTCGTCGCGCATCATCAGAACGTGCGTGAATCGATCCTCCAGTGAGGCTACCCGCTCCGCCAGTTCCAGCATGCCGCCACGTAACGTGTCAGCCGTAACGGTCTCGATGCGGATGCGCTCGCCGTAAGCGTTTTCCCAACTGGCAAGCGCCTGCACGAGTCGGACGTGCAGCCAACCGGTGGGCGGCGTGAAAACCGTCACCAGAATGTTCCGATCGTCATTGGGCGTAGCCAACCTCGGCCAGGAGGAGACAGGAATTTTGTCGCTGTACAGCAGGTCGAGATGAGTAAGATCGACCGATTTGTAATGATCGGCGTTGATGGACGGATCGACCAGAATCTCAAAGCCAGCCGCCCGCGCCTTGCGAAAAAAGTAAATGTCTTCGCCGATCATTTCACCATCGAAATGACCTACAAACGCACACCAGGGTTTTTGGATTTTCTCAAAAACGTCGCGACGAATAAGGCACAGGCCCAGCCCGGTGGCATCGCAAGTGAAAGGTTCGTTGGGGAAATCATCAGGGTCGACGCGACGGTAGCCGGTGTGGACTGCGTCCGGCGGCACGACCGTACCCCGAAGTTTGGGGTCGTCATGCAGCATGATGTTCGTTCCGACGGTGGCGGACTTTGGCTGATCGGGTGGGCCGTAGCGCAGGTTCATGGTCGGCACGGGGGCGCAGACGATGGGCACGTCGTGGGCGAGCAACCGGTCCACAGCGTCGGGTTCGGTGGTGACGTCGGTGTCGATGAACAGCAGGTGCGTCCATTCCGCATCGTTCATAAATCGGGCAATCAGTGCGTTGCGGCAGCGATCGTGCGGGGCCTCCTGATACCACCACATGACCGTGTCAGCCGTGCGCGTTTGTTTGAGAAGTTCGCGAATGGTTCGATCCGCTTCACGGTGCACCGACCCCGTGCAGGGGACGGCAATCACGATGCGCGGACGGAGTTCCAGATTTATTCGAATGTGTTCATCGGGCATTTTCGAGGCTCCTGTCGCCTGCTTATCGGCCTGTTGCACCGATTTTCTCGTGTCGAATCCGCAGGGACCGATAAGAAATAGCTGTGGAGGTCAGCCGGAGACGAAGATGCAGATCGTGACGAAAGTCAGCCTCCGGCACGCTCCAGCCTCAACAGGCGGCCTCCAGTGGCAACCCTGTCGCGTGGAAGATTTCGACGAGTCGTTTGTCCCAGGTGTGATCGCAAATGACGCGATTGCGTGCGGCGAAGGCCATCGCTTCACGGCGTTCTCGGTCATCGAGCAATGCCGTGACGGCGTCGCGCGCTTCGCGCGGCGTCAGGAATGCCATGAATTCTTCATCGGGCGCAAAGCAATCGGAAAGCCCTTTGCGTTCGATATGAATCATCGGCACACCGCACGCTGCCATTTGGAACGGTTTGTGCGTAATCCCTTCCTCGTCATTGCATTGCGAAATGTTGATGCCGAGTGTTCCGCTCGCATACGTAGCCGGTTGCGCGTCGTGAGGTATCCGGGGCGAGCCGCCGAGTTCCAGCGATGACCAGTCTGGATTTCCAAGAACACGAACGCGAAAGTAGCGTGCGAGATACGCGAGGGTGAACGTGCGTTGCCACCGTCCGAAATCCCAAAGAATGTGCAATGCGTCGAAGTAAACGCGATAGTTCTCGCGTATCCACGAGCAAGCCTGCGGGTACTGCGGCTCCAGGCGACAAAAGACACGAAACGAACCCGTGAGCGCGTCGGTCGCCCTGGCCGCCACCCAATTGTCTCCAAGAGCGTTGAGTTCGTTTTGGATATTGGCCGGCCCCCTCTCCGCCCACAGACTGGATAGTTTTTGACGAACTTTGGCAGCCACACATTCGGACATGGCTGACACGTCCGGGTCGTCCTCCTTGAGAAACGGCTTCAAGTCCGGATCAAGCTCCGGCGGCGAACCGACCACAGCCACAACATCACAATCGGGCGAGACGTCACGGGCCGGTTTCAAACGGTCGGGGTTTTCAGCGACAGGCAGTCCGTACACATGAGGCCATTTCAGGAACTGACGAATCTCACCGGCGGCGAGTTCGCACTTGACGAACACGTGGTGATTCTCAGACCGCAACGCCGGCTGCACTTGCTCGCTCAGCGCGACGCGCTCGTGCGCCCAATGGGGATGGTCGGTCCACCATTGAATATGCGGAATGCCGAGCATCTGTAGAAACGGCACCTTTCGGCCCGAGACGTCCTGCGTCATAGGCAGATCGAAAACGCCGTTGTGGCCTGTGCTGATGGCGGCCCGAAACCCGCCATTGTGCAAATTTTCGGCTAAGGATTTCCAGTCAATCGGCGTCCCGGCACTGCTCCGCGACCATATATCACTGAGTTCGAGGGTGGCAGGCCTCAACCCGAGGCGTTCGCATGCCGCGCCCATGTCCTGGAGATAGTTGCGTGTGAAGTCACCGGGATTGTTGAGGATCAATATCCGATCGCCCGTACGAAGTGTCTCGAGGTCGGGCGCTTTCACCGGCGGTACTGCATTCGCCGTTCGCTGCTGCTCGATCATGTCCGGGCTTTCGCCGGCAGAGGCAACGGGCCGATGTGACCGGTCACAGCGGCTGGGGAGTTGAAATATCTGCACGGACCGACGTTTCGCATTGGCCGCCTCCGATGACGCAACTTTGTCGCCACGTCAGCCATACGGAATGACACGTACCTGAAGTGTCGGAAGAAGTTCGCCCCAATCTTGACCAACTTCTCACGCTGCGCAGTGCGGTAGCCCAAGACTGGCAGGCTCCGGCGGAGACGCGTCGCGGCAGAGTTGCTTTCCAGATGGTCAGGGCCGGTTTTGGAACTGAACGGTTTACGCGCTGGCGGGCTGGGCTTCGCCTTCCTGAGGCGGGTACCACGGTTTCAGAATCGGCGAGCGCTCCGGCATGAACTTGTAGATCACGACGAGCCAGATTACACCGCCGACCATCATGGTCAAACTGATAGCCTGTGATACGGTCAAACCGTACGCGTCCAGAGGATTGTCCGAGCGGATCATCTCCAGAAAGATGCGTGTCGGTGGATAGGTCAGCAGGAACAGGCCCCACACCAAGCCGTGGCGCTTCCGGCGGTGAAACACACGTGCCAGCATGATGGCCAGCAGAAGGCCTGCGACGGCGGCGTAGAGTTGCGTGGGGTGGACCCAGCGTGCGTCATGGGCACGGGCCAAGTCTCGGATTTCGCGCATCGTGGTGATGCGCGTTGGATCCTCACGCGATGGATAATGGGTAGCCAACATGAGCGGGACCGTTAGATTCGCATGATCTTCGGCGATGCTCCGGGTGGCTTCGTATTCAGCCTTCAGTTGCTTTGTCTGTTCGCTTTCGGGATCGTTCTTCTCCGCACGACGGTAAATTTCCTCGATTCGCTCTAGTTGGCGGAGCGGTTTTTCGCGAGCCTCGGGCGTCATGCTGACCAGATCCCGCCCGAGGAGCGTAGCCCCGAAAATGCTCGAATTCCCGTCGCCCACGCCGTCGTAGGTCAACTCAGCGGGGAATGTGATCTCCCGCTCCTCCCACTGGCGGATGGCGGCGGGGCTGCCGAAAGGAAACGCGACCGCGAGCGAAGAAGCAGGCTGACCGTGGGCATCGACACAGGCTCCGCCGAAGCAGCAGCCGTTCAGAAAACAACCAAGCCTGCCAAAGCCCAGCGCCCAGGGGATCATGATCGCCAAGAAGTCTCCGAAGAGGCGGATGGAAAGTTTCTTCCGCCACATGTACACCACAACGACCGGAATGGTAAAAAGCACGCCGCCCAGGAATTCCAGCCCGCCGCGCGTCAGATTAATGATAGCCCAAAAACGGTCGGGGGCGTCGGCAAAGGACTCGTCCCAATAATGCCACACAAACATGATGCGCGAACCGATGACGCCGGAGACCAGCGCGTAGAACGCGATGTTCAGGATTTCGTCGGGGTCGGTTTTGGCCCGCATCGCCCGGCGCATGGCGAAATAGACCGCGCTGAGGAAGCCAGCCATCATCATGAACCCGTAGCTCTTGAGGGTCCAACCGGTTCCGGGCATTACCCAAAGTTCTGGATACATAGACAACCCATATAAGGGGGTGACACATCGGCTGCGGGTCGAGCGTCGGCACGCAGGCTCGCAGCGTGAAAGGGGCCAAGGGGCATACCGTCTCCCGACCGCCGGGCGAAACCCTATCCATGCGTGCGTGTGTTGTCCAGCTTTTGGGGCGGGCACCGGACTTATCCCGAAACGGTGGCTACACGATGCGTATCACGGGCAGGCGGACGCGACGACCTGGATTGGTGCAGCCGGTCTGCGTGATGGTCACGTCGCCGGTTTGCGTGCCCTCGACGCTGATGCCGAGATCGTCGGCTGTTGCGTGACAACCGATGATGTTTAGGTCCCCGATAAGGTCGCCGTGGCTGCCGTCGGCACTGTCGTCGAGTATTTGAATGCAGCCATCGTTGACGATCGGGTCCAATACGAGCGGAATGGAATTGGGGCCGATGAGAATGCTGCCGGCGGCGTTGAAGTCGCCCTGTGATGCGTTGATTGTGACGGTGCCGTTCTCGTCCAAACCTTGATTCATTCGTAGAAACCCCGCTTTCGGTGAAATCACCCCCTCTGGTGATAGCGCCAGGACCGTTTTTTCCAGTGATTTGGGGTTCTTATGAATGAATCAACCTTCTGTCAACTGAATCAATGATGCCAACCCGGTGTCCTGCCCGATCGAGATCGTTCCGTCGCATAGGCCGTCGACGATGATGCGACCCCTACCGAGCTTGCAGTTGATGGTGACGTCGCCATTGGCACCTATGTCGCCATTAGCAGTACAGCGCAAAGTAAGCTCAAGCGATTTTGGGGCGTGGATCGATAACTCCTATCAGGACAAGGGTTTTGATTCCTGGCAGGAGGACGAGCATGGATGTCAATCAGATTCGCAAGGTAGGCCGGGGTTTGCCTCG
>JAJDDQ010000086.1 GCA_029260215.1 Phycisphaerae bacterium | reverse complement strand
CCAATCCCTTCGCCGCAATGATTTTCGCCTTCCGTGGCTGCATGACGGTCTACATACCAGCGCAAGGATAATCGCGCAAACTACCTATCTTAACATTCCGCGCCCGTGCCTTGCATTGCAGATGGCTGACCTGTTACGATTTTTGAACGCACCCCACGAGCCGCGGACTTCAGTCCGCGCGGACGCTCCCAAACCCATCCAACACTATTCTCAACCAGCACGCTTCCAAGCCGAAACATCGCCAATGCAGATCGCTGACCAGTTACGACGTGGGATCAAGGCGCGAAAATCCCTGCACAGCTTCCAGACGTAACATGGAGCCGGTACACAGAGACGACCAATCGGCTTTAGGGCGCTCGCCCGTTACGGGTCGATAATCCCCTCACGCACCGCGTACCGAACCAACTCAACGCTTGAATGGACATCAAGCTTGCGCATAAGACGTGTCTTGTGGTTGTCAGCCGTGTGCCGGGTGATGCCCATCCGCTCAGCCAACGCGTTCAACGTCAATCCGGACGCAACAAAGAACAGAACCTCACTCTCCCGATTCGTGAGGCGCCGCCCGCTGGCCGCATCGACCAATCCGTCAATTGAAACATCAGGATCCGCTGTGCCGAGAAGATTGCAGTAACGCTGCGAATAAAAAGTTCGACCAGCCACCACCGCATCGATCGCGCGACACAGCGACGAAAACGAATCCCGCTTGCTCACCAGCCCGTCCACGCGCATCGCCCGTGCCCGGTAGACGTGTCGCTCCCTCGGGCGCCGGGCCAGAAGAATAGACTTCACCGCCGGCCAATCCATTCGCGCCTGCTGTATGAGCGTAAAAGCATCCTGCGTATGCAGATCCGCCTCAGCAATAAGGACATCCGGCTGCGTCGACACAAACTCCCGCACAGGGGAAGCCATCGCAGCCACACTGGCCAGCACCTTCACATTCGGCATGGAACACAATAGGCACTCCAGCCCCTGACGAAACATTGTCTCGTCATCGACAATCACAATCGATTTCTTCGCGTCTTGCATAAAGAACTGAACCCACAACGACCGCGACACCCACCAGTCGTATTGTCGGGTGTACGCTGGACTTGCCAATAGCATTTTGCAATTATCATCGGAAGGGGGTGACAGATTCTGACACGCGCAGGCAATTCACGCGAAATTGTGGCAATCTGCGCAAGACAGGCAGTCTAAACCGTTCAAGAATGTCTTGCGCTTATCAATATGGACTTATCGACGAAAGGAAACGCCCAGCACCCACTTGCCCGAAGCGTCGCGTCGAATGTAGTCGTTTTCTTCAAACCACTTGAGCGCATCAACGATCGCACTGTCTACAGAGCGGGGCATTAACCCTAGTTTTCCGCGAGATTTCTCACCGCTGACATAGTGACCGCAGAACGCAGTTTTCAGAACGGCTGGATTGAAGTCCGTAAACACCCCAGTGCGCAATCGCCCCAACATGCCCGCAGCCAACGCAGCTGGATACAACAACCAATACGGAGCAGCGATCTTCGGAGCAGCCACGCCCGCCAACCGCGCGACCCGACGAGCGTAATCCCGGTAAGAGATATTCTCGCCATTGAGAATATACCGCTCGCCACGTTCGCCGCGCTCCATCGCCAGGCGCATCCCCTCCACAACCTCGCGCACGTCCACAAAACCGATTCCCCCCACGGTTGGGAAACCCGGCAGCCGCCCGGTCGCGATCTGGATCATCATCCGCCCGCCGGACGGCTTGATATCGAAAGGCCCCACCACGTAGCTCGGATTCACGATCACCGCGTCAAGCCCACGCTCCACAAACCCCCGCACGACGGCTTCGCCTTCGTGCTTGGTCGTGTAATAGGGCACGCGAAGCCGGCCCAGATTCCAGGCCATCTCCTCCGTAGCCGGCTTCTCCAACGAACCGTAACCTACGGCTGCTATTGAACTTGTGTGAACGAGTCTGCCAACCCCAACCGTCATGCATGCCTTGCAGACTTTCTCAGCGCCCAGAACATTGACCCGGTGGGCCTGCTCCGCACCCCAGGGTGTGATTTGGACCCAGCCAGCCACGTGATAGGCCTGCTCGCACCCCTTGGCTGCCCGCTCCAGCGACGCGAGGTCCGTCACATCGCCCTCGACAAACTCCACGCCATCGATATCGAGACCAAGCCGGCTTGATGTCGGCCTGACCAGGGCGCGAACGCGGACACCGTCCGCAGCCAGCGCGCGAATAAGATTCACGCCGACAAACCCCGTGCCCCCGGTCACCAGTACCGTCATGAGTTGGAAGAAATCAAAACTGTGATTTGAACGATCACCACACGATCGGCACAACGCCGACGCTGAAACCGGCGGCACCGCCGACCAGGAGAACCTTCGCACCGGGCGTGAGCATGCCCTTCGACCAAGCCCGCGAAAGACACAGCGGGATGCTGGCTGCTGCGGTGTTCCCACAATCGCGAATCGAAACAACGCAATTTTCGAGCTTCACTCCGCAGCGCTTCGTGATTTCCTCGACGAGATCAAGTGTCACTTGATGACAACACACCACGTCGATTTCCTCGGGCTTCCACCCTACGTGCTCAATCGTCGATTTCACCAGCTCCGGAATGTGCTTGAGCGCTTGCTCGCGAAGCTCCTGGCTGTTGCCGCGAAAATAACCGTGCTTCTGGTTGAGGCCATACATGCTGCCCCCACCCATCACCGTCGCGTGCCGCCACTGGTCGCCGTACGAGCGGAAAGCCGAAGGCAAAATTCCCCGGCCATTGCCGTTTTCCTCGGCCCGAATGACCACGGCAGCGCCCGCATCGCCGAGCGTCAACGCACTGATCCGCGAGCGAAGATCGCCCGCCGACGTGATATTCCAGTCGATGCTGACCGAAAGCGGCTCGCCCACGGCGATCAGTGCCGTTTGCGCTTTGCCGGCTGACAGAATCGAATCAGCCACATCCAGCCCGTTGAGAAAGCTGTTGCAGGCATTTTTGACGTCGAAAACGTGCGATCGGGACGCGCCAAGCTTTTCCTGGAGAATGTTAGCTGTCGCCGGTTCGGCGATATCCTGCATGCAGGACGCGAATATCAGCAGGTCGATTTCTTCGGGATCCATCTCCGCGCGCTCGAGCGCCTCAACCGACGCTTTGTACGCCATGTCCGAAGCCTGCTCGTCCGCGCCACGATAGTGGCGCTCCTCAATGCCCGTAGCCTTGGTCAGCAGACCCTTGGGCATCCGGAAACGAGAAGCCTCGTAAACGCGGTTTTCAACGTCTTCCGACGTGACCACCTTTTCAGGCAAATGGTGGCCTACCCCTGCGAAAACTACCTTCCTTGCCAAAAGCGATGCTCCTCAGACCAACTCGATTTCATATCGCCCGTTTTCCGCGTCAGACAAGCGAGGCGGCGACACACTGGAAAATTATGGAACCCCCAGCCACCCTGTCAAGGTGCGGGAAGGCTGACATACCAAACGAAACGCCGCAAGTCGAGCGAACCGCACCCCCACCCTGTCACGCGCCTCGGGGTGCAATCACTCGACGGGAAACTATACACCGGCCATAATGCCCCGTCTATGCAACCAGCGACAACACCATCCAACCGCCCCGTTTCCGATACGGAACCGTGTTCCGGCGTGCGAAAGCCGAGTTCGCGTGAAATCATCCGCAAGATCGTCGACGCCCTGAACGACATCGCCGGCGTCGAAACCGTTTTCAAGAACGGTGCGGTTCATCCGGGCGGCCCGCACTATCGTCTCGCGGGCATGTCAGGCCCGATCAGCATCGGCGAAGATGAATGCCGGGCGCTGGGTGCCCTCATCGACGCCTTCAACCCCACAAACGCATTCATCATCGGAAATGCCTTCGGGCTTAGCGGCGTATTCGTCGCAGCCATGATGCAGGCACGAAGGGGTCAACGCACCGTAACCCTGGACAACCAGTCCGAGGGCGAGGGTCAGCGCATCGCACGCATCGCCGAGCAACTCCGCGAGCGCCTCGGCTGCGACATCCTCATCAACTGGAAGGGTTCGTCTCCGGTAGACATCCCCGCCGCCGCCGAGAACAAGCTCTACGATTTTATTTTCATTGACGGCTTGCACCGGCATCCGCAGGTCACGCGCGATTTTTTCGGCATCCTGCCCATCGCCACGCCCAACGCCATTGTGTGTTGGCACGACTATTGGATGACCGGCATCCCCAAGAGTGTTGAGGAGGCCCAGCGCGCCGGCTTCCAATGCATCAAGGTCAACACCTCCTGCGAGATGGTGTTCGGCTCGCGCGACGAGGGCGTTTTCAACACCATTTGCTCGCTCTTCGAAAACACGGAAGCTCCGAAGCGACGGCTTCGCCCCGGCGCGTTTCTCAAACTGTGCTGCGCGCTGACCTCCGCCGCCGTCAGAAAACGTATCGCCGCCAAGCCGCGCTGATCGCGATTGTCGATGCACCCATGATTCAATCCCGACGCATTCTCGTTTCGCTTGCATTGATCCTCGCAACAGCCGCTCTGTGCGTCGTGGGGTTGGAGGCTATGCGCGAGAACGAATCCCGCCGTGCCAAAGCGGCGACGCAGCCCACACGCGATGAGGGTGTGAGGATTCAGGTCGAATCCGTCGTCCGTCGCGTCGTTCCTTTCAACGTGCAGGCCACCGGTTTTCTGGTTCCCTTTGAGGAGTTGATCGTCGCCGCTCAGGTACCCGGCTTTGTCGCGATCCAACGAGTCGAAGCTGGTGATCGCGTTGAAGAAGGTGACACGCTTTTTCAGATCGACGACGCACTCCGCACGCTGGACCTTCGCAAAGCACAGGCTGAAGTCGAACGCGCGCAGGCGGACCTCACGCTGGCTGAGGAAAACTTCAGACGCATCGAGCGCCTGGAAGACCAGGAATCCGCCAACCCGATGGAAGTCCTGCGCGACCGCACCGCGCTCGAAACCGCGCGCGCCATCCTCAAACAGTCAGAGGCTGCTCGCCGCGAAACCGAAGAACTGCTCCGCAAGTCCACCATCAACGCACCGATTTCCGGCTATGTCGCAGCCGTCCACACGCGACAGGGTGAATACGCACATGTCGGGCAGCCGCTCGCGGAGGTCATCGACACCGATCGCGTCAAACTCGTCGTCCAGCTTAACGAACGGGAAATCGTGCATTGCGCAGTTGGTGACCCGGCTGTCATCACCTCCCCCGCGCTGCCGGGCCAACGCTTCGAGGGGAACATGCTGCGTATCCCGCCGCGTGCAGCGCTCGACAGCCGAAAATTCGACATCGAAATCGTTCTCGAAAACCGCGACCAACGCCTGCGCCCGGGCTTCTTCGTCGCAGCCAGCGTCGCGCCGGCTGACACACGCGACGACCAGTCAGTCCTGGTCATTCCGCGCACAGCCGTCTTCGAATCCTACCGCCGACTCTACTGCTTCGTCGTCGAATCCGAACACGACGAGGACCGCGCACGGCTGACCCTCATCGAGGCTGCTCCGCTGCTGGCGGACCCCAAGCTCGTGCGTATTCTTCAGGGATTGAATGAAGGCGATCGCGTCATCACCAAAGGACTTCAGCACGTCACCGACGACACGCTGGTCAACATCGAAAAGCCATGATCGGGGACGACACAAAAAACGGTCGCTCGCCGAGTCTGGCGCGCTTCTCGCTCAAACAGGCTGTCCTGTTCAACCTGCTGTTTTTCCTGCTCATTTTCGCCGGCATCCTCGTTGTGCAGATCATGCCCGTGGATGTCTATCCCGACGTCGATCTCGACGAAGCCACCATCGACACCTTTTGGCCTGGGGCGTCGGCTGAAGATATCGAACGCCTCATCACCGACCGCATCGAAGAAGAAATCGTGGATATCCGCGGGATCAGCCGCATCATCTCCGATTCCAAATCCGACGCCTCCTTCATCCGCGTGAAATTCCGCGAAGACCTGTCCGACACAGCCCTCGACGCATCTTTCCGCGAGCTGCGCGCCGCCGTCGATCGCGTGCCCGATCTCCCCGAAGACGCCGAGGAGCCTCGTGTCACGCGCATCTCGCTGGCTGAGATTTTCCCGCTGCTTTGGGTCGTTGTTGAAGATATCGGCGGCGTCGGCGAGGACGCTCTTCACGAAGTCGCGCTGAAACTCAAACCCATCCTCCGAGACGTGCGCGGTGTGGCCAAGGTCGATGACAAACTCATCCGCGACCGGGAACTGCACATCCGCATCGATCGCCAGAGGCTGCGCGAAGCGGACCTGACCCTCGACGAAGTCGTAGCCGTCCTCAAGCAATACAACCGCAACATCCCCTCGGGCACCATCGAGCACAACCGCGGGGAGTACGCAGTTCGCGCTATGGGCGAAGCGATCAACCCCGACGAACTCGGCGACATCGCCGTCCGCAAACTGCCCTCCGGCTCACACGTTCACCTGCGCGATATCGCCACCATCGAACGCAGCTTCCAGCGAAAACGCTTCTTCGCACGGTACCTGGGCCATGAGTGCAAAGCGCTCTCCATCGCCAAGACCGACGAATCGGATTCCCGACAGGTGTCCGACGGCGTGCGCGCCGCCATCAGCGACTTCAAGAAAACGCTGCCCGCCGGCATCAACGTGGCCACCTGTCTGGACGCGAGCGACATCATCCGCAGCCGCATGCGCATCCTCCTGACCAACCTCAGCTCCGGCATTGGCTTGGTGTTTCTGTGTCTTTGGGCGGCGATGGGCGTGCGCAACTCGTTCCTCGCCATCCTCGGGATTCCCTTCGCATTCCTGTGCTCGCTGATTTTCATGCACCTTATCGGCGTGACCATCAACGCCGTCTCGCTGTTCGCCCTCGTGCTTTGTTCCGGCATGATCGTCGACGACGCCATCGTCGTTCTCGAAAACATCTACCGGCACATCGAGATCAATGAACGACGAACCGATCTGCGCGGGAGTGCCGCCAAACTCCACGACGCGATCGTCAGCGGTGTGGACGAAGTGCTCTGGCCTGTTGTTTCGTCCAGCGCAACAACGGTCGTGGCTTTCCTGCCCATGCTCATCATGACCGGCGTGACCGGCGAGTTCTTTTCCATCATTCCCAAGACTGTGGCTGTCGTGCTCGTCGCGTCGCTCGTCGAATGCCTCGTCATGATCCCCGTCCACTACCACACGATGGGGCCAAGGAAGCGCATCCGCGCCATCACGCCGACGCAGGAAGACTCAACCATCGGGGATGCACCGCACGCAGGCCTGTTCACGCCGCTCGTCAAGCTGTACGAAATGATTCTCGTCGGCTCGTTGCGACATCGTTATCTCGCACCGCTGCCCCTGCTCGGTGCGGGGTTTGTCGCCTACGCCGTCGCCCCCTTACTGCCCGTCGATCTCTTCCCTTCCGACTACCAGCTCGTCGAAATCGACATAAAAATATGGGACGAAGCCTCACTCGATCAGACGGCCAAGGTCGTCGCGCCCATCGAAAAACTCATCCTCGATATGGGCGATGAGTACATCCAGTCCATGCTTGCGTCCTTCGGCATTATCGCCACCGTGGACAACAGCGTGCTGTGGCGCAACAACATGGCCCAACTGCACGTCCAGCTCGCGGACACGCCGACCGTCAACGCCGACCCCGACCTGGTATCAGCCTTGATCCTGCGAAAAATAGGTGACTATGTCGAAGCGAATCCCGATTGCGGCATCCGTCATTTCAACGTCTGGGCACCGCAGGACGGCCCACCCATCGGCAAGCCCGTCGGCATACGCATCGAATCGCCCAACCTCAGCATCGCCAAGAGGTTAGCTGAAAAGTACAAGCACCGCCTCGCGCAAATCGACGGCGTGTACGGGGTGTCGGACGATCTCGACTTCGGGCCCAAGCAGATCGACCTGCGCCTGAACGAAGACATCGCCTCCGCACACGGGCTTACCCAGCCGCGTCTCGCCTCCGCACTGCGCACAGCCAACGACGGCGTGATCGTCTCGACTTTCAAGGACGTGAAATCCGGCGAGGATCAGGACGTTCGCCTGCTGCTCGACCGGCCTTATCGTCGCGATCTCAACGACCTTCTCGATGTTCGCATCCGCGCACCGGGCGGCTATCCGCTCGAAATTCGCGACATCGCGACCGTGGATATGTCCCAGGGTTACGCCAACATCCCCCACTACAACGGCAAACGCGTCGTCACCGTCAACGCCCAAATCGACACCAGTCGTACGACGGCTCACTATGTAAACGGACTCGTCGAACGCGATTTCGCACCCCTGCTCGCGCAGACAAGCGACGCCCGCGTTACCTACGGTGGAGAATTCGAGGAGACCACCCGCTCTTTCGACAGCCTCAAACGGGCCTACTTCATCGCCTTTGTCCTTGTCTACATGCTGCTCGCCACGCAGTTCAAAAGCTACAGCCAACCCTTCGTGGTCATGTTCACCGTGCCGTTTGCATGCGTTGGGGTTGTGGCGGGCCTCTTCCTCGGCGACTACCCCTTCACCATTATGACCTTCATCGCGATCGTCGGGCTTACCGGCGTGGTCGTGAACGACTCCATCGTACTCCTCGATTTCGTCAACCGGCACATGCGCATAGGAAAACCACCCGTCGAAGCCATCCGCGACGCATGCCTGCTGCGGCTTCGACCCGTCATGCTCACCACCATTACAACGGTTCTGGGGTTGCTCCCGCTCGCGATGGGCTGGGGCGGGCGAAGCAAGATATGGTCGCCTTTCGCGTCGAGCTTCGCGTGGGGATTAGCATTCTCGACGGCTGTCACACTCATCATCGAGCCGACGCTCTACCTCATCGCGCACCAGGTCGTCAGTGCTGTACGAGGGCGTCGTCCGGAAGAGATTGAATCGGACACGTCACCAACTGCGGCCATTCCGCACGCCAAATAACGTCGGTCAGCGATTGCACGTGGCGATTGTCCCAATGGAACAGAAAAACACGCTCGTCGTCGAGGTCCAGCGGCAGCTTGAACTCCAGTTCCGTCAGGCCTTCGATCGAATCCGGTGAATTCACCAGCGACAGGTCAAAGCGACCGGCTGACTCCTGCAACTGCTTTGGCCGATTGAACATCAGGAATCGCTCGACGAAGCTCTCGAAAAACTCGCCGCCCACACGATCCACCCGCACCGTGTCAGGCCCCGTCCGATACACCTCGTCGTATGAGAAACCCTCCATGTGCGGCGACAGCGTCAAGGCACAGGCTGTTATGTCCCGCCGCCCGTAGCGCAACCGCACACCCTGATTGAACCCCACCGCGTTGAGCGGGCATTGATTGACCACGTAGATACGCGCGCCCGGCGGCGGATCGGGCATTGCGGTCATCAGATCGCGATACACCTGCTCCGAACCGAACGCGACCCGCCACATGAACCCGTGCTCGATCAGCGTCATCGCGGACCCGACCACCACAGCCACCGTCGCAACCCGTTTGAGCCGTTGAAAACGCAGGGGTGAATCCTGCCACCGCGCACGCAACGCAGCCAACACGCCCGCACCGATGAACCCGACCCCCACACACGAAAGATAAATGTTACGCTCGCCCGGCATGGCCATTAACGCGGGCGCGGTGAACAAGGCAGCCCAAACCATCCCCGCACGCAAGACCTCGCGCTTGGCTGCCAACATCCAGCAATACGCGACGACAGCCAGCCCCGCCAAGCCCGCCGCGTACAGCAGGAACGGATACTTGTCCCAAAACGCTGCCAGGTAAATCGCATCGATCTGAACCAGGAAAACGAAGTCCAGCAGGTATTGGCATAGATTCCAAATCACGTCCAGAAAACCGCGCGACGTCGAAAAATCCACACCGTAAGGCGGCGGCAACGTGCCCAGCCCGCCGAACAAGACAAACCGCTGCCCCAGATACGCGACGCCCACCACCGTGAACCCCAACGCACCCACCGCCAATTCCCCTAAACGGTAAGTCGCCTCACGACCCCGCCAGCGCAACAACTCCCCAAACACTACAACCGCAGGCAGGATGATCGCCGTTTCCTTGCAACCCAATCCCAACGCGAAAAAGAACAAACACAACCAAGCCCAACGCTGCCCCGCACGATCCCTCTGCCAACGCATGTACGCAATCAGCGAAGCCAGCACGCACGCGCAAACCAGAAGATCGAACCGACCCGAAATCCACATCACCGCTTCATTGTGCGCAGGATGCAGCGCAAACACCGCCGCAGCCGCAAACGCAATCGACCGATCAGCCGTCAGATGCCTCGCCAGCCGCCAGGTCAGCCAGATGCACAAAAGGTTCAGCAGAAGATTGGTCAGATGAAACCCGAACGCATTCAATCCCCAGATGTGGTAATCAAGCACAAAAGTCAGAATCGCCAGAGGCCTGTAAAACGGCAGGTCGCCGAACGGTGTCCACCACACACCGCTCGCGTCGTGATCCATCGTCGCCGTCGAGAGAATCGTCGAAACATCCTCCCAGCCAGCCTGGTCAGCCGTCTCAAGGTAAACGTAATCGTCGATGATGAACGGATAGATCAAGCTGTCGGCATGCAAAACCGCCGCCAAAGCAATTAACCCAACCATCCACCGCCCGTCGCGAAATTGATTCATAAATCGCTCGCCCAATCGCTGACGCCAAAGCGTCCCTTCAAAACCCGCAGCCCAATGCGCTTTCCCCACCAAATGTCACGAGCCGCGGACTTCAGTCCGCGCGGACGCCCCGGCACCCCAACACGTCTCAATTGATGAGTCGGGTGGCACGGTCTGACGAAGTCAGGCCGTGGAAAAACGCCAACCAACACCGCCGACCGCGCCGAATCCGCCATTATGAATCCCACCCAACTTTCCGACAACCAGCCCGCCTCACGCAGCGTCTTGATTTTGCCGAAGGGTATTACGTATACTGCCGCCCGATCGGACAGGTTGTCCATCCCTTTGCGGCGTTGCGTCAGGCCGGTGTCGGCCACTGAATCCACGCTCGATCGCCGCGAATCAGCTTTGAAAGGATCGCGTCACCATGACTGTCCAAACGCAATCGCCAACACCCGGCTCCATGACAGGCCAGGACCACATCGACATGGTCGAGACCTACGCAGCCCACAATTACCACCCGCTCCCAGTTGTCATCGCCAAAGCGGAAGGCGTCTGGGTCGAGGACGCTGACGGCAAACGCTACATGGACATGCTCGCAGCCTACTCAGCCGTCAACTTCGGACACAACAATGCCGAAATCATCGACGCCGTCAAACAACAGCTCGACAAGGTTACGCTCACCTCACGCGCGTTCCAAAACGACCAGCTAGGCCCCATGTGCCGCGAACTGGCTGACCTCTGCGGCATGGAAATGGTCCTGCCCATGAACACCGGCGCCGAAGCCGTCGAAACCGCGATCAAGACCGCCCGACGCTGGGGATACAAAGTCAAAGGCGTTCCCCAGGGCAAAGCCAAGATCCTCTGCTGCTCCGAAAACTTCCACGGACGAACAACCACCATCATCAGCTTCAGCACCGACGAATCCTGCCGCGACGGTTTCGGACCGTTCACACCGGGCTTTGAAATCGTCACCTACGGCGACCTCGTCGCACTCGAATCCGCCATCGACGAAAACACGGTGGCTTTCCTCGTCGAACCGATTCAGGGTGAAGCGGGCATTATCATCCCACCCGACGGCTACCTCCGCTGCGCGCGAAAAATATGCACCGAAAAGAACGTACTCTTCATCGCAGACGAAATTCAGTCGGGCCTCGGACGCACCGGCAAGACCCTCGCGTGCGAGCATGAAGGCGTCAAACCCGACGTCCTGATCCTCGGCAAGGCGCTCGGGGGCGGCGTCCTGCCGGTGTCCGCCGTCGTGTCGTCGAAGGAAATCCTCGGCGTTTTCACGCCCGGCAGCCACGGAAGCACTTTCGGCGGCAACCCGCTTTCCTGCGCCGTCGCACGCAAGGTCATCGAAATCCTCAACCGGGGAACCTTCCAGCGTGCCGCCGACCAGTTGGGACACCACCTGCTCAACCGGCTGACCACGCTCCAGTCCGACAAAATCAAGCAGATTCGCGGCAGAGGCCTGTGGGTCGGCATCGAATTCAAACCCGAAGCCGGTAAAGCAATGGACTATTGCAAGAAACTGATGGCAGAGGGCATCCTGTGCAAAGACACCCACGAACAAACAATGCGACTCGCCCCCCCTCTGTGCATCACCAAAGACGAAATCGACTGGGCATTCGACAAACTCGCCAAAGTCATCAATGGATAACAACGAAACAGAGCCGCGACCGTGAGGGAGCGGTTGGAGTGGAGACTGCGTCTCTGAACACGACAAGGGCGGAATCAGGAGGCGAGCGGTTTCGGTAAACCCATACATTCAGGCAGTACCGACCAACGACGCAAGACAAGCAACAGGAGCCAACCCCAAATGCCAACCCCCCGACACTTCATCTCCATCCTCGACTTCGACACCGATGAAATCGCCGCAGTCCTCACCACCGCCCGCCGCCTGAAGCAGGAGGGCAAATCCCACAAGGACTCCCCCCTCGTCGGCAAGACGTTGGCCATGATCTTCCAGAAGCCCTCCCTGCGCACCCGCGTCTCGTTCGAAACCGGCATGACCCAACTCGGCGGGCACGCCATCTACCTCTCGCCCAACGACATCAGCCTCGGAAAACGCGAAACCACCGAAGACATCGCCATCGTCATCTCGCGCTACGTTGACATCATCATGGCCCGCGTATTCGGACACGACATCGTCGCCGACCTCGCCAAACACGCGACCGTCCCCGTCATCAATGGCCTTAGCGACTTCGAGCATCCCTGCCAGATCCTCGCGGACTTCCAGACCATCATCGAACGCAAGGGCAGGCTCGAAGGCCTGAATGCATGCTACCTCGGCGACGGCAACAACGTCGCCCATTCGCTCATGTTCGGCGCAGCCCGAATGGGTATGAACATGACCATCATCACACCCAAAGGCTACGAACCCAAAGACGGCGTCACCAAACAAGCCAAAGACATCGCCTCAACGAACGGCTGCGAAATCACCATTTCAAACGAGCTGCAATCCGCCAAAGATCAGGACGTGCTCTACACAGACGTGTGGGCCTCAATGGGCCAGGAAACCGAAGCCGAAGAACGCAAGCGTATTTTCAAAGACTACCGCATCGACGCCGACACCATGAAGCTCGCCGAAGACGACGCGATTATCCTGCACTGTCTCCCCGCCCACTACGGGGACGAAATCGACTACGCCACCTCCCGACTGCCCAACTCCGCCATTTTCGACCAAGCCGAAAACCGCCTCCACGCCCAAAAAGCCCTAATGTTCCACTTGGCCGGATAACGTAGAACGCCTCTCGCCCCAAACGAGCCGCGGACTTCAGTCCGCGCGGACGCTCAACGAGAAGCGACCAACAGAGCAACGCCCGTAAGCAGGCGATGGGCGCCAACAATCGTGTATTACACCCATCTTTTCCCTCACAGTCTCGATCCGGATTACCCACCAATCAGATGTGACACCCCCTGATGAATCGAACCACACAATGCGCATGCCCCGCCACCCAAACCCGTTTAGCCGTGTCGCGTGCGACACGCCCCCCAAAAAAGTCCCGGAAGCCGCAGTACTCGCATTTCAAACCCCCAATATTCCGTCATTCATCGCTCAACGGAAAGAAACGTACCCACCCGCGATCCAAGCCCGACAACAATCCACCACCAAACAAGTTGATATCATTCCAACCCGAGTCTATTCATAACTTCAATGTCTCTATCACCGGATCATTTCACTGCCGCACTCCTCCCGCGCCCAAAACAGCTCACCGCCCGCCCAGGCCATTTCCATCCCCGCCACCAAATCCACATCAACAGCAAACACTCGCTCGACCCGCGCGTCCAAAACGCACGCCAACGTTGGTGCAAGTCAGCCAACCTCCAACCAACCGCACAGTCAGCCGACACGAAAATGCGCATCACGATTAGCGAAAAAAATCATACCCCAGACGAATCTTATCGCCTCGAAATCAAACCCAACCAACTCCTCATCTCCGCCCCAACCCCCCAAGGCCAACACCACGCACTGCAAACCCTCACCCAACTCGCCACAACGTTCCCATTCCCTTGGCCTTGCATGACCATCGAAGACGCCCTCGACCTGCCGCTCAGAGGCCTGTCGTTCGACGTAACACGCGGACGCGTCCCCAAAATGAGCACGCTCAAGTCGCTGGTCGACCGGTTGGCCTCCTGGAAAATCAACCACCTCCAGCTCTATATCGAGCACGCCTTCGACTTCCGATTCGACCCCGACATCGCCCGCGACTGCGACGGACTCACCCACGAAGACATCACCGAATTGAAGCAATACTGTCGCGAACGCTTCATCACGCTCACCCCCTCGTTGGCGTGCTTCGGGCACATGGGACGCATCCTGTCCCTGCCCCAATACCGCCACCTGGCCGAAATCCCGGCTGACAAAGACTGGGAATCCCAGAACTGGGTCACCCGGCTCAAAGGCCTGACGCTGAACGCGAGGCATCCCGACGCCCGCAAGCTCGTCCAACGCATGCTCGACGAATTTCTACCCCTGTTCGATGCCCCCTTCGTCAACATCGGCGGCGACGAGACCCACGACCTCGGCCAAGGCGCCAACCGCGAATTCTGCGAAGCCAAAGGCCGAGGCCGCCTGTACGTCGATCACCTGAAATTCCTGGCCAACTGCTGCCGGGAGCACGGCAAACGCATGATGTTCTGGGGTGACGTCATACGCTCCTTCCCCGAAATGCTCCGCGAAATCCCCGAGGACGCCGTCATGCTCGATTGGGGATACGAGCCGGATTCGACCTTCCCCGCCGTCAGCCACCCCGCTCGCGCTGGTCGCGATGTCGTCGTCTGCCCCGGCACGCGAGGCTGGAACCGGCTGATCAACGACCTCCCCGGTGCCGAGCAAAACCTCGAAAACGCGACAAGAGCCGCCGCCCAACACCGTGCATCGGGCATCATAATCACCGATTGGGGCGACCACGGCCACTTCAACTTGCCCGCCTGCTCCCTGCCAGCCATCGCCCAAGCCGCCGCCAAAGCATGGAACAACCAACCCAACCCTTCACCCTGCGAGCCGCGGACTTCAGTCCGCGCGGACGCCAAAAACCACAATGAACCCCAAAAAAACGCGGCAACACCATATCTGACACTCGCGATCGAGCGTCACGTGTTCGGCGGAGCACCGGCGGGCACCTTCGATGCCCTGCGTAACGCAGCCGCCTCCGCAGGTCACCAACTGCAAACCTGGCCTGCGTTGTACACAACAGACCCGTCCAACGAACATGCCGCCGATTTCACCCGCCGCTCGCCCGAATCAGTGCTCGCCACAGCAGAAAACGCCCTGTCATACGTCGAACGCATGCCCGACGCATGGAGCCGCGACGCGTGGTCGATCGGGTGCCACGCCATGACACTCCTCGCCGCGAAACACACATCACCCGCCGATTTTCGTCGTCGCGCAGACGATTTTTGGATCCGCTACACCGCCGCTTGGCTTACCCGTTACCGCCCAAAACGTCTCCACGACCTCGAAAAAGCGATGCGTAACACTTGCCAATGACCGATAATCGCAAGATTTCACAATTTTTCCACATTATTCCACAAAGCCAACTACTACCACAGGTCGGGCACACATGGGCATGCCAATACCACATAATGGTGCAGTCGGCCCAAACCCTCCGCCTGCGCCCAACCTGTCAATGGTTTTGGAGTGAATTCTTCATGCCAATAACGTTCTCGATCCGGTAAGTTACCTACGTACCTGGTTTACCTGTTTACGGGACCAGAAGGAGAACGAGCAATGATTTCGATCAAGAAAAGCAACCGTTTCGCGGGAATTCAAGGTGCGAGTTCAATACGCGACCGGAACCAAAGACACGACGACAGCGAGCTGCACGAACGAATGGCTTCGCTGCGTGAGGGTGAAACGCGCATCAGCATGATGGGGCCGACCGGCGCGCTGATGGAAACGGAGTACCTCACCTCCTCAGGCAGGAAACGGTTGTTCACGGTAATCTGGCTATGCACGGACCCGAACGGGGCCATGAATGCCGAAAATGGCGACCGCATCCTCGAAATCCAGTATTGAGCGGCCACGCCCCCTTCAAGCGACTGCCGGGGCGTCATCGCCCGGGATTGCGAAGGCAGTCAGACGACGGCGACGCCCTCACGGATCGCGAACCGGGCCAGCTCCACGCGATCGTGGATGTCGAGCTTGGCCATGATCTTCGACTTGTGGTTGTCCACCGTCTTGGGGCTTAAGTGCATCACCTTCGCAACTTCCTTGACCGCCAGCCCCTGAGCCAGGTACCCAAGGACTTCAAGCTCCCGCCGACTCAGCGTAGCCAGGCGAGGCTGAATCGTCCCTCCAAGCTCGTATCCGCTCTTGCCGGCCACCAGCCTCGATTTCACGTCGTCGGAAAAGACCACGCGACCGGACACAACACCCCGAATCGCATCGCACACACAGGAAAACGACTCAGACTTGGTGATGAAACCCCACGCCCGAAGCTCCAACGCCCGCTGAATGAAGGAATCATTGGCGAATGCGCTTAGAAAAATAATCTTCGTTTCCGGCACCTGCGCCAAAATCGTCCGGCACGCGGCGAAGCTGTCCAAACCGGGCATTTCGATGTCCATCAAAACGACCTGCGGCCTGCTTTGGATTACCGCGCTGACGGCCTGCTCGGCGTTCCCGCAGATACCGGCCGTGCGCATGTCCGGTTCAGCGTTGATTTTGGCCGCCAAACCGTCCGATAAAACCGCATGGTCATCCACCAACAGAACTGATATTTTGCCGTCCATGTTCATCAGACCTGCCGCGTTGTAACGCGGCAGCCTCCACTTCTTGCACCAACTCGTTCATATCAAAAGGCTTACGGAGAACACAACAAGGAAGACCGGGGACCATCACATCGTGCTCGGACGTGTTCGGAACACCGCGCATCACGATCCATTGCATCGACGGATCGGAAACGCGCAGCCGCGCCATGTCGGCCTCGTTCATGGATTCCGGCGAATCCGTATCGACGATCACCACGCCAATCCTGTCACCGAATTGCCCGGCGAGATCGACAGCCTCCGCACCGTCAGCAGCCCCAAGAACTTCAAAACCCGCATCGCCAATCACCGTGACGATCATCGCCCGCAGCATCGGCTCCTTTTCAATGACCAGCACACCCATTCCGCGATCGTTGCGGTCGTCGCTACGAACATGGGATCCCTTACTGACAGTCTCTCCCTCTCTGGAAACGGGCATGGTCACCACAATCGCGTGTCCGGATACTTCTTCAACGCGCACCGACGCCCCAGCCTCAGCCGCTAGGGCGCGCAGCTCGACCATATCCCGTTCAACACCGGGGTGAGAATTCCGGGTTTCGACTTTTGAAGACGATGGCGTGCCCGCTGACACGCGATACGACGCCGAGGCACCGGGGGAACCGTCCGGTATCGGGGTCACATCCAGTTGCACGGTCAGCGGAGCGTTGTCCGAGTGATTCCTGACGGAAAACATGACCGCCAGCACAAGATGCTGAAATCGTTGCAGGGCACCCGTAAAGAACACAGGCTCCTCCACAACGGATGTTCGTACGTCGACCTCATCAGGGAAGAAACACGGATACAACCGAGTCGCTTCCCGAACCACGCTGTTCACTTCAAACCGAACCGCTCCCGCCCGAGCCGGTGAGCCGATGATCCAAAACCACTGCGCTAAATCGACGGCTCCGTGCGCAGACCGCCCCATCGATTTCAATGAGGCGCAGGCTGGGTGATCTGAGGGTAATTGATCCCTCGCCATATCCGACCAGCCCAACACAGCGGTCAGCAAATTGTTGAGATCGTGGGCAATGCCTTCCGCCAAGCGCCTGACCAAGGCGGGGCTAGGGTTGACGAAGCCCAAGCTCGACGGTCCCGGAATGGGTTCCGTCCGGAAATTACTGGATTTATCTGTCTGTGCAGACACCGTAGGCTACCTTCGCCCTTCTGCGCACGGAGAAGCTCCGCTCGCCAAGACACCCGGTTGACTACGCTTTTCCCTCAGTCGTGCTTGACCGAAAAACTGTCAATCAAGCTGCAGACCCCACGAACAAATACGCACATGGAATCCCACGAGGCGCGAATCGCCACCACTCGCAGGGCGTAAACCCTATCCGACCAAGTCCAGCCAGTAAACAAAAAAATGCCCACGCTGACTCGAAATCCTTATTGCTGTTTCGCCAACCATGCACCAATTGGACCAAACGAAAACATTCACCGGTTTGGGTTCAACTCTTTGGGTACTCAGTGCGAAATGCCGACGGGCCGACCGAACACAGTTGTCCGGTCGGCCCGTGGCCTCTTAGTCTGGAGTTATCAGCGAAACCACTACGGCAGCGCGGGCAGCGATGCCCCCTGCCATGCTTGCGTGGCCGGCGTGACACCGTTGATCAACTGACGGAACGACAGGAGGTCAAACGGATCCTGCGCCGTGTTGCGGTTGATGTCGACGTAGTCGAGCGTCACACCTTCGGTCGGCTGCGACACATTGTTGACGTACTGACGGAAGCGGAGCAGGTCGAACGGGCCGACGGCTGCGTCCTGATCGACATCGCCGGGCAGGTAGCCAACATTGATCGAATCGGCGAGGACATCCTGCCCACATTGTGAACGGGCGTTGACCGAGATTGTGGTCCACTGCTGCAGGGCTATGTTGCCACTCAGCGTGACATCAACGGTGCGGCCGCCATCCGCTGAGGCGATGCTCGTGACGTTCGGCGCGGTGCCTGCGGTGTCGACGATCGAGAACGAATCGGCGCTCAAAGCCGTGCCGTCGGCGTCTTCCATCTCGGTGGTGAACACGATGCGGAAGCTGGACAAGCCCAAGTTCACATCGACACCGTTGTCGCTCTCGCGACGGGCGTCAATGAAGCCGTCGAATGCACGATCACTGAAGGAAGTACCAGCCGCTCCGACCAGGATACCCGCAGCCGGGCAGTCATCGGCGACGATCACGTCGACCGGCTGGCCAGCCACGCCCGTGGCAGCTTCAACCGAGTAGACACCGAAGGAGCTAACAGCCTGGCCGTCGGCGAGGACGTTTGCGAGCACGTTTTCAAGGCTCAACGTGTAAGTACCAGCCGCCTGACCCGCCGCGACGGTCAATTCACCTTCGAGGATGACCTGGTTCGACTGAGCGACGTCGAAGTCGATGAACTCCGCTGAGGGGAACGAAAGCATGGGTGCCTGGGCGGGGTTGTTACCGATGGTGTTCTGAGCACCGCCGGACTGAAGCAGGGCCACGCCGACCGGCGTGCCGCCGTAATTGGCATCGTAACCGAGCGGCTGGACGAAGCTGTCCATCGAGGCGTCCGCGGGCGGTCCCCAAAGAATGCCCTGGCCGAGGTTCAGAAGTTCGGGGCCGGTCGCCGTAATATCGACGCTGACGAAAACCAGACCGTCATTGTCGGCAGCGGTGTCGAGCACACCATGCACTTCGACAGCCAGCGTACCGCCGGGCGAAACCGTGTTGCCGTCGGGGAGCACGATGCTCGCCGTAAATGTAGCAGCCGATACGCTGGTCACCATCGCCAACGCTACGACCAATGCCGTCATCTTCTTCATAACAAAAACTCCTTTGAATCAAACAGGCTGTACGCCGCACTCGGCGGCGACTTATTCAACGCAAGACCACCGCTACCCGTTTCGGGCTGTCACGATGGTTTGAAACTTTCCAAAATCGGCGAAATCGACATCGCCGTCCTGATCCAGATCGGCACAGGCGCAATCGACCGACGGCGCACCGGACGGCCCCGTGAAACATCTGTTGAACTGCGAAAGCTCGATACAATCGATTTCGCCGCCAGCCAACGCACCGTTCATGGCTGGTACGTTGGAAATGACCGATTCAGGTCCGAAAAGGTCGGACTGCTCAACGCCGATCCACAAGCCAACGCAGGCGGCCAGCGGCGTGACAATCTTCGCCCAGCGGTATAACCCAGCCACGCGACGCGTCCCTGTGCTTTCAACGCCCTGAGCCAGCAATGAGGCTGCGTCCACCGGCGTTGCGGTGAACACGCCCGCTCGATCGGCCTCGGTGGCGTCGAGCAGGAATCGCTCCAAGTCATTGTTGTTAAGTGCTTTACGGTTCATCGCATGTACCTCTCGTCGTGTAACCGGAACTTCGGCTCACGTGAGAGTAGTCGCGGGGATAGCCGGTTCGCGCGAAGTTTTTTTGTTTTTTTCGTTCTTTTTCCAAGAAATCTACTTGAGCGAGATAACCTTGGCACCCTGAGAACGCTGGTCGCGCCAGGGGTTGGCCGAACCGGGGGCTCGGGTAACCCGTTCGCTGGTAGCCTGCGCCCCGTTCCATCGGCCATCGGCCGCCCGCTCCGCCCGGTCAGGGCGAGCGACGGCCGCAAGAAGCCCGTGCCGCAGCCCCAAAACGCGATTTGTATGGTAGGTCGCTGTCGCACATGATATTTTGAACCACAATCCCATCCGTCCCCTCCAGCAACTTCCTGAGAGGAGAACCAATGAATCTGGCCAGACCCGACCGGCAACAGGCGTGAAGGATGGGAAATGGTGTTGAATCCGAGCCTCGCCTTAGCAATCCGCCCTGTCGGCCCCCGCCTCAGCGGCGAACGACGCGGGCGTCATGTAGCCCAACGCACTGTGCGGCCGACGGTGATTGTGGCTTAAACGATAGTCCTCGACGACCACCGTCGCTTTACGCAAAGTAATTAACCGCTGTTTCCACTCGGTTTCCCCAGGAAATATGCGACTGTCGCCGGTTTCACATATTTCAGTCCCCGTAACTCTTCAGCCACGTGCAATCCCGAACAACGACAAACTCAGTTGGGCCTTACGGGCGTGATGATTGCCCTCTTCCTTCCCTCCTTTAGAAGGAGGCTGGACGCAACCAAGTCGGGAGCGTCCAGAATCAGGTTCTTCTTGCGAACCGAAGCGTCACTCCGATCCAGACCCCCCTGTATCCCCCCTTTGCAAGGGGGGAAAAGATCGTATTCTGTCGCAAGGCGAGGGCAGAACGT
>JAJDDQ010000085.1 GCA_029260215.1 Phycisphaerae bacterium | reverse complement strand
CAAGACGCCGCGACCGTGAATGGGGCTGGCTCGAAATCGTTAAATGGCACACCCTGGTGGCGATGCCGAATAGATGCTTGGAAAGATCCCGAATTCTTCCCGCAACCCTCTTGACGGAGACTCGCTCATAGATGCCACCCGCCACCGGTCTCCGATTTTCAAACATGATGAAAATTCCGCACACTTTGGCAGCGCATCGAAAGAGCACGTATAATCCCGAGGGATACAAAACGCGACGCAGGATAGTCAAACGTGAGTCGAACACAGGACGAAACCCCGACCCGCATCGGTGCGGTCTCTTTTCTCAACACGCTTCCGCTGATCGAGGGTCTCGATCGTGCTGAGCGTATCGAGTTGATCCGCGCCGTCCCTGCCAACCTGCCCGGCATGCTCGAATCCGGCGCCATCGATGTCGGCTTGGTGCCGGTGATCGACATGATTCGTGGGCAGCGAAACTGGCACGCGATTTCGGACGCCGGCATCGCCAGCGCGGGGGCCAGCCTCACCGTCCGCGTTTTCTCGCGCGTCGATCCGCACGACATCGACACGCTGTGCGTCGATCGCGATTCGCACACCTCGGTCGCGTTGGCCTCCATCATCTGGCGCGAGCGATACGGGCGAAAACTCCGCCTGAAACCGTTCGCCGCGGCAGCCGGTGCGGAATTGGAACGATGTCAGGCTGTCCTTCTGATCGGCGACAAGGTCATCAACTCGCCGCCAGGCCTCGAAGAATTCTCGACGCACATGGACTTGGGCGCGACCTGGCGATCTCTAACCGGTCTGCCATTCGTCTTCGCCACTTGGGCCTGCATCGACCCGAGCGTTGGCGAGTGCGTCGAAAAACTTCTCAACGACGCGCGCGATCGAGGCGTCGCCCGCGCGGCTGAGTTGGCCGCTCGTGGGGCGGAGCACGCAGGCTGGCCCGTGGACCTCGCCAAGCGATACCTCACCAGTTTCCTTGAGTACCGTCTAACCGACGATCACCGTCGCGCCATCGAAACATTCTTTGAATTGGCTCGCAGGCACGACGTCTTTTCCAACCATCTGGAGCCAGTGTTCGCATGAGCGTTGCACCCGTCATCACAACCGGAACAAGACTCACCGACGACGAAGCCCTCGCGATGTACCGCGAATGCTCGATCCACGAACTAGGCCGTCGGGCACACGAAGTCACCATGCGCCTCCATCCAGAGACGTATCGCACCTACGTCGTCGATCGCAACATCAACTACGCCAACTACTGCACAGCCAAGTGCATCTTTTGCAATTTCAAAGCGGACCCGCCTGACATGGACAGCGGACGCAAGGATTTGCCGAGCGGCTACGTTCTCTCGTTCGAACAGATAGGCGCGAAAATCGAGGAGCTGTTGGCCATCGGCGGCACGCAGGTGCTGATGCAGGGCGGACTCGCACCCGCCGAAATGCTGCCGTTCAAGTGGTATCTCGACCTCATGCGTTTCATCAAGAAGGAATACCCCCAGGTTCACGTCCATGCTTTCAGCCCGCCCGAAATCTACGCCTTCGAGCAAATTTTCAACATGCCCGTGCGCGAAATCCTCCTCCGCCTCAGAGAGGCCGGGCTGGATTCCATCCCCGGCGGCGGCGGTGAAATTCTGGTCGATCGCGTCCGCGACCGCATCGGCATCGGAAAAACCAACACCGAGCAATACCTCTACACCTGTCGCGAAGCCCACAAGCTCGGCATGAAAACCAGCATCACCATGATGTTTGGCCACATCGAAACCATCGCTGATCGCATCGAGCATTTGCGTCTCATTCGTGATTTGCAGGACGAGACCGGCGGCTTCAGCGCGTACATCTGCTGGACCTTCCAACCCGGCGACACACCGCTGGGCCGACTCAAACAATTCCCACCCGACTACACCGGCGAGCCGGACGGCAAACATCTCGTCCTGGCCGACGCGAACGAGTATCTAAGGATGCTCGCTCTGTCGCGCATTTATTTGGACAACATTCCCAACGTCCAATCGAGCTGGGTTACGCAGGGTCCGAAAATCGGGCAGATCGCATTGTTTTACGGCGCGAACGACATGGGCTCGGTCATGATGGAGGAGAACGTCGTGTCAGCCGCCGGAACGGTCTTCGACCTCAACGAAAACCAGATTCGCGACATCATCACGGACGCCGGCTGGCAACCCCGCAAGCGAAACTTCTACTACGAGCCGATCGACTGATCTTGATCGACTGATCCCGGTCGCGGGAAACGCGGCGATTGCGGGAAACGCGGCGATTGCTCTCTTCCTCCCCTCCTTGCAAAGGAGGGGCCGGGGGAGGTTCTTTTCGCGAAACGACGTTTCACACCAGTTCAAACCCCCCTGTATCCCCCATTTGTAAGGGGGAAAAGACTGTTTTCTGTCGCGTCGAGGGTGCAGATGACAGTTTCGCATGGCATGTAGTTGAAGAGTTACCTCCGTTCTTTTTTCGGGCGTGGGAAACGCGGCGATTTCTTGACATCCATACACACATAGACGTATCCTTAATGTCTAGGGATCGGCGTTTGTCACCGGCTGTCGGTCCAGCCGGTGGGGCGCGGGTCCGTCTTGCGAGCAGGGGATTATGGTTGCATTAAAAACGCTTACGACAGGATCGGGATGCGTGGATTCGGCTGCGGAGTGGCGGCGCCCGCTCACCGGGGTAACCCTCGGGCTTCTCGCGTTCGAGACCATCACGGGATTGACGATCTACCTGTTACCCTTTTCCAGGTGGAACCAGTTCAGTGTTTTGTTGCACACGATATTGGGGTTGGCAATGGTCCTGCCGGTGGGCTGGTACCTTGCCCAACACTGGTGGCGACGGTTTCGCGGGAAGTTCAATCATTTTCAACTTCTGGGCTACGTCTCGGCAGGGGGGTTCATCGTCCTGTTTGTGAGCGGTGCGGTACTGACGTGGCAGGCGATATTCGACGTACGCATCAGCTACACTTGGGATCTCGTACACATCATCATCGGGTTCGTTTTCATCGCCGCTATGGGCGCGCACCTGCTGACGCTGCTCGTGCGTAAGAGCAACAACGCGGAAGTTCGCACGCGGATGCAGTCAGCCTACCGATCATGCTTCGTGCAAAGTCTCTCCTGGTGCGCAGCGCCGTTGGTTCTGTGTACCGCGTTCGCGCTTTGGTACGCGCCCGTGCAATTCGACGAATCCTTCGCGGACAACTACAGCTTCAAGTACGGTGAAGATCGGCCTTTCGCGCCCAGCTTGGCGCGCAAGGACATGAGCGAAGTCGTTTCGCGCTTGAAAAATCGTCTGTCCGCGCTGCCGGGTCTTTCAAACCAAACCGAGGCAATCGCAAAATTCCAGCCCGACCCCAACGACCATGTCGGCATCGTCACGGTGGCGCAGCGGTGGACCGCCGAACAAAACCTCAGCACCGATGCACGCGCGAAAGTGGATTCCATCCTTGACGAAGCCCGCCAAGCCTATCGCAATCAAGGTCGGATAGATCCGCGCTTGTTGGCCGGCTCCGCAGGTTGCGGCACGAGCGGTTGCCACACGGAAATCGTGGCTGAGTGGGAGCCGAGCGCACATCGCTATTCATCAATGGATTTCGTTTTTCAGGAAGTCCAGGCCAACATGGCTGAGGAACTGGCACCGGAGGCCACGCGCTATTGTGCGGGGTGTCACGATCCGATCGCGCTGTTCGCCGGGGCAAAAAATGTCGGCAACATGACACTCAACGCAGAAGGGGCCGACGAGGGGACGTCGTGTCTCGCGTGCCACAGTATGGTGCAGACTGATGTGCGCGGCAATGCGGACTACACACTTCAGCCTGCACAGCGATACATCTATGAGTTCCACGAAGGCAAAGCCGCCAAGCTGGTCAGCGATTTTCTGATCCGTGCCTACCCCACCCAGCACATCGAATCCTACGCCCGCCCGCTGTACAAGACGGCTGAAGCGTGCGGAGCCTGTCACAAGCAGTTCATCGACGAAGAGCTTAACGACGCAGGCTGGGTACAGGGGCAGAATCAATACGACAGTTGGCGCAAAAGCCGATGGCATAATGAGGATGATCTGACCAAAACGCTGAGCTGCCGGGAGTGTCACATGCCCCTGGTGGAGTCCAACGATCCAGCCGCCGGTGATCGCCACGACTTCAACCGCACCCCCAACGACGGCAAGCACCGCAGTCACCGTTTTCTCGCAGCCAATCAGTTCGTGCCGCGTCATCACGAGCTCCCCGGCGCGGACGAGCATTGCGACCTGACCGTCGATTGGCTTCGCGGGGATTACGATGTGCCCGAAATCGCGGATCGCTGGACGGCCGGCCCTGCTGTGCGCGTCGGGATTCGCGTGCCCGAGGAAGTGCGCCCGGGCGAGGAAGTGCGCATCCAAACCATCCTGACCAACAACAAGACCGGCCACGATTTCCCCACCGGGCCTCTGGACATGATCGAGGCGTGGGTGGAAGTCACCGTGACCGACCCGGAAGGTAACGTGATCTTCGCGTCGGCCAAGCCCGATGCACGCGGGTATCTCGAGAATCCGAAGATCGTGTTCAAAGGGGAAGCCATCGACAAAAAAGGGGAGCTGATCGGCAAGCATGAGCTTTGGCGAAAGGTCGGTTCTCGATACAGCCGATCGCTTTTTCCGGGGTTCACGGATACAACAGACTTTCGCTTCGAGTGCCCAGCCATGCCGTTGGATCCGTCGCTGCAGGTCGATCTTTCGGACGATGAAAAAACATTCTCGTTACCGGATGGGTTTACCGGCGATGAGCTGAACGTGACCGCCACGCTCTGGTATTGCAAGTTCAGTGCGCCTTTTTTGGATCGGCTTTTTGGCGAGGAAGCGGGGCTGAGGAGTCACGTGACGGATATTTCGCGAGCCGAGGCGGTCATTCGCGTGATACGAAACGATCGGAGGACGATGAGTGAAACACGCCGCGAATCCGAAGAAGGATAAGCGACGACGTCTGTTGGCGCGATGGGGCTGGGTCAGCGCGGCATGCACAGCCGTTGTGGCTGCGCTCGTGATCGTGTTCAGCCGGCCTCGGGTGGAAGCGGTCCCGGCTGCCGGTGCGAATCTGGCGGGTTTGACCAGCGTGCTGAAACAAACCATTTCTGCGGACGAGGTACCCCTGCGTTTCGAGGACGCGACGGCGTCGATGGGCCTGGATTTCCATCACATGCCGTTCGAGCGGGCTTCGCTGTTGCCCGAGGATATGGGTTCGGGCGTGGCCTGTGGTGATTACGACGGCGACGGGTTTATCGACCTGTACTTCGTCAATTTTGCCGGAAACGCTGTCGAGGGCGCGACGCTCGACGCGGACGCCGGCAGGTCGCGCTTGTATCGCAATGTTGACGGTGTGAAGTTCGAGGACGTGACCGAGTCCGCCGGGGTGGGCTTTGTCGGTCATGGCATGGGGGCTGCTTGGGGCGATTACGACAATGACGGGGACTTGGACATCTACGTCACAGCCTTTGGCCCCAACGTGCTTTACGAAAATCAAGGTGACGGATCGTTCGTGGACGTGACCCGAAAGAGCGAGACCGGCGATTCGCGATTCAGCGCCGGTTGCTCGTGGGCAGACGTCGACCGCGACGGCGACCTCGATCTCTACGTAGCCAGCTATGTGGATTTCGTTTCACGTCCCGAGGATCGCAACATCGTCCAGCGTCAATACGCCACCGAGCAACCGTTCACGCTGAATCCGTCATCCTACGAGCCTCAACCGAATTCGCTTTTTCTCAACAACGGTGATGGGACTTTCAAGGACGTAGCCGCCGACGCCGGCGTGGCGAATCCGTCCGGGCGTAGTCTTTCTGCCAGTTGGGTGGATTTGAACAACGATGGATGGGTGGATTTGTATGTGGCCAACGATGTGTCCAACAACGGCGTGTATCTGAATCGGTGCGCGGGCGGAAGTGTGAAATTCGAGGATGTGGGGCCGCCCTCGCTCGCGGCGGACTACCGGGGTGCGATGGGCATCGCCGTGGGCGATTTCGACGGCGACCTGGATCAAGACCTTTTGATTACGCACTGGATCGCTCAGGAAAACGCCCTATACCGCAACATGATCTTCGACGAATTGATCGGCCCCAGCGAAGACGGGCGTTTGTACTTCATGGACGAGGCTGACAGCGTCGGCTTGGGCCAAGTGTCACTTGATATGGTCGGCTGGGCGACGGGGTTCGCCGATTTTGACAACGACGGTCGCCAGGACCTGTGGATGATCAACGGCAGCACGGTCGAAAAAGCTGAGGATCACGCTAATTTGAAGGAACAACGCTCGTGCCTGTACTGGAATCGGGGTGATCGCGGTTTCGTCGATGTGGCTTTTCACGCAGCCAGATGGCTTGCGACACCGGGCGTGCGCCGCGGCGGGGCGCGGGCCGACTTCGATCGCGACGGTCGTGTGGATCTGGTGGTAGTGGAGCATGGCGGACCGGCCCTAATTTTGCGCAATGTCAGCCAAACATCGAATCATTGGCTTCGCGTGACGCTGACGCAGACCGGCGGCAATACGTCGGCGCTGGGTGCCCGCGTTTATGTTACGGTTGACGAAACCACACAGATGCTGGAGGTTGGAGCGAGTTCATCTTATCTGTCCCAGGATGAGCGGACGGCACATTTCGGGTTGGGGCAAGCGTTACGCGCGGGCCGAGTGCGTGTGGTTTGGCCTGACGGCGTTGAGGAAGTCTTGGACGGGGTGGAAGCGGACCAGGAATTGCGCCTGACGCATGAGAGTCGATATCCGGTCAGCGGGCGATGATTTGTTATTCGGGCGTAACATATTGTTAGTAATGAGTTTACGTCACCACTCGATCACGACTTCAATTCGCAGCGAAAAAGGGTTGACGGGCAAAGGTTATGTCGATATAAAGATGGAGAAGTGGTGATTAGAATTGAAACATCATGCTAACCCTTACCAGCGAGTACGCACTGCGGGCTTTGATTTACTTGGCCCAGCATGCCGATTCGTGGCCTATCCCCGGTCGGCGGATTGCCGAGCATGCGGATATTCCGCCTAAATATCTGTCCAAGATTCTCGGCGACTTGGTTCGGTTCGGCGTTCTGGAGTCGTCTCCGGGCAAGACCGGCGGGTTTCGGCTTCGCAACTCAGCCAAGGAAACGAAGCTCTACGAGGTGCTTTCGCCGTTCGAGCAGTTCGATCGCCGGCGGTGTCCGTTTGGGAACAACGAGTGCTCCGACGACAATCCCTGTTTGGCGCACAGCAAGTGGAAGCAGGTCGTTGAATTGGAGCAGCGGTTTTTGCGCGAAACCACGATTCACGAGGTGGCGATCCGGGAGTTGGAGCGCCGGAGCAAATCGAAACAAGATACGGAATAGGCGTGGTCTTTTTTTTGACCATGATGAAGATAAGTCTATAGATTTGTGGATGATATGAGCCTGCCCAGCATCCAAGTTGAGTTACCCGACGACGCCTACTGGCAGCGTCAGATCAACTGTCAGCAGGCCTGTCCGGTGCATACCGACGCGCGCGGCTACGTGCGGGCGATCGCCGGGGGCGATTTTGAACAGGCTTACCGGATCGCGCGGGGGCCGAACCCGTTGGCGAGCATCTGTGGTCGCGTGTGCGGCGCGCCGTGCGAGGCGGCATGTCGGCGCGGCTCGGTGGACGAGGCGATTTCGATCCGTGCGCTGAAACGCTTCGTCACAGACCGGTTCGGTCCCGAATCTTTCACGCGTGAAACACTCAAGCCGATTGAACTGCTCAAGCGGGTTATCAGTACTGGCGGGCGGGATTGCCGTGGACAGGAGGAGCTGGCCTCCTTCGGTATACCGTTTTCTCAGATTGGAGAAAACAAGGGCGACGGAAAGCGCATCGCGATTATCGGGTCGGGTCCGGCTGGTCTGGCGGCGGCCCACGATCTTGCGCTGCTGGGCTATCGTCCGACGGTTTTTGAAATGGAAGCGGTGCCGGCGGGCATGCTGGCGGTCGGTATTCCGGAGTATCGGCTTCCCCGTGATTTGATCGCGGCTGAGGTAGAGGTCATTCGCAGCCTGGGCGTGGAATTCGTGTGCAACACGCAGGTGGGCAAAGATATCGCGTTGGCTGACATCCGAAAGGATTTTGCAGCCACGATCATCGCGGTCGGGGCGAAGCGGTCGCGGATTATTCCGATTCCGGGCGGCGATGGGCCTGGGATACTTGGCGGTGTTGAGTTTCTGCGCGACCTGGCGGTGCGCGACGAATCATCGTCGTCGTCGTTGAGGCAGCTTGGCGAACGTGTGGTGGTGATCGGCGGCGGGAATGTCGCTTACGACGTTTCGCGGAGCGTGATTCGGCAGGTTGGTTACGACGTTTCGCGGAGCGCTCTGCGTCTTGGCGGTGTGCGAGAAGTGCATCTGTGCTGTCTGGAGAGCGTTGACGAGATGCCCGCCGACGATGTGGAAATCATTGAGGGGAATGAAGAAGGCGTCGAGCTTCACCCGTCCCTGGGGCCTCTGTCGGTTGAGCGGGATGCCGACGGTCGACTTGAAGGGATCAAATTCAAGCGTTGTTTGCGTGTTTTTGATGAAAATCGCAGGTTTTCGCCAAAATTCGATGAGGCTGACACGACGTTTATCCGGGCGGACACGGTGGTGTGGGCGATTGGTCAGCGGTCGGACGTGTCGTTCATTGGTGATGACAGTGATATCAAGCGTGACGAGCGGGGTGTGATTCAGAGTGACGCGGAGACATTGCGGACTTCGGCGACGGATGTCTACCTGGCTGGGGATATCGCTTATGGGCCGAGGTTGCTGATCGATGCGGTGGCGAGCGGTAAGAAGGTCGCGCGGTCGATACACGCGGCGCTGACCGGTCAGTCGCTTCGCAAGCGGGAGGAATTCGTGCAGATCAACCTGCCCGACTACGCTCGCGAGCAGGATTACGAAAAGCTGCAAAGGACGGCTGTGCCTACGGTTAGCGCGGAAGAGCGTCGCGGGAGTCAGACGGCTGTTGTGGAACGCGGCTACGACGAGTCGGCTGCGGTGACGGAGGCGTGCCGTTGTCTGGACTGCGGTGTGAACACGATTTTTGATTCTGAGAAATGCATTTTGTGCGGTGGGTGTGCGGATGTTTGCCCGGAGTTGTGTCTGCGTCTTGTTTCGTGCGATCGGCTGACCGGGGAAGACGGGCTTCCGGAGTTGTTGCAGGAGCGTTATTCGGGCGAGGAGTTGTCGGAGATGTCCGCCATCATCAAGGACGAGGACAAGTGCATTCGTTGTGCGTTGTGTGCGGAGCGTTGTCCGGTGGGGGCGATCACGATGGAGCGGTTTCAGTTTTCGTGTGATTGGTCGGAGTAAGTGATGCATCGGGAAGATCCACTCAAAACAAGCGGTCGTTTTGCGACGCCGAAAACCCGTCGCGATTTTCTGGGTTTGGCGGCGGCGTGGTCCGCGATCGGGGCTTTCATGATGGCGATGCTGGGGGCGATGCGTTTGCCGATGCCGTCGGTGTTTCCTGAATCGAGCACGATTGTGAAGCTGGGGAAGCCGGAGGATGTTCTGGTTGGCTCCACTACCTATTTTCCGTCGCACCGTCTTTGGCTGTATCGCGATGACGGTGGTTTTCATGCTATTTCGTCGGTGTGTACGCATCTCGGATGTATCGTTGAGCGTACGGAGAACGGCAAGTTCAGTTGCCCTTGCCACGGTTCGAAATTCGCGGCGGATGGGGCTGTTCTTGGAGGTCCGGCTCCCAAGGGTTTGATGTGGGTCGAGCTGACCGTTTCGCCCGAGGGATGGCTTGTGGCTGACACGTTGAAAGAGGTTGAACTTGGGAAAACACTTAATGCTTAGTGCGGCTGGCACGTGAAGTGATGGGTAATTTGGATTGTGGTGGTGTGTTGGGAGATGGGCGTAATAGACGGTTGTCTTGGTCCACCGCTTCCTTACGGGCGCGGCTCTGTTTGTCTCTTTTGGTTGAACGATGGTTGACGAAGTGCTAGCGCGAATTGTTGCAGTTGTTACGGTTTGGGAATCCGTTCGAACTGAGATTCGTTCGATCTGAAATCCGTGCGAATTGAAATCTGTGCGAACTGACGTTCGCGGCTCGCTGTGTCTGGGATGAGGATGCACTGGTTATAATGTCTGAAACACGTACTACCAATTCACCGTCGTCGTCGAGCAATGGGTCGGGTGAGCGTCGCATTGGTGACGATGGTGCGATGGGCGACTTCGCTCGCAATCTTCTGGATACGCCGCGTTCGTTTCGCGATTCGGTTATTCGGCATGGCAAGCCGACGTCGGACCGTGCTCGTTCGCAGGCGATTTTTACGAATTTTTTCTTCCACATTCTTCCGGTCCGAACGCATTTGCATTCGATCAAGATGACGGCGACGTTTGGTCTCGGCGTGGCGACGCTGGTGCTGTTCATCATTCTGTGCGTTACGGGCGTGCTGTTGATGGTGTACTACAAGCCCTCGGTGGATCAGGCGTATGCGTCGATGCTGGATATCATTCACGTGGTTCCGACCGGTCGTCTGATTCGGAACGTACATCGGTGGTCGGCTCATGCGATGGTTTTCTGTGTGATATTGCACATGGCCCGGGCGTTTTACACGTCGGCGTACAAGCCGCCTCGGCAGTTCAATTGGGTCATTGGGATGGGGCTGTTCGTACTGACGCTGGGATTGAGTTTCACGGGTTATCTGTTGCCGTGGGATCAACTGGCGTTCTGGGCGGTGACGATCGGTGCCAATATTGCACAATCACCGCAGGAACTGACCGATGCGTTGGGCGTTACTCAGATTTTCGACCCCGGGGGTATGCAGAAAGAGCTTTTGCTTGGTGCCCACTATGTCGGTCAGGAAGCGCTTATTCGGTTCTACGTGCTCCACGTTATGGTTCTGCCGATCATCACGACGATTTTCATTGCCGTGCATTTCTGGCGTATTCGTAAGGATGGCGGTCTGGTGAGGCCTCTCGCGGCGGATGCTGCGGAGGGGGGGCAGGTTTCTTCTGTGATGCCGGCGAGTGAAGAGCCTGCGCCGCTGAAGACTTACGGGCTGATGAGCTTGATGAAAGGTCGAACGCCTGCGGTCAATCTTGAGCTGCGCAACACGATTATGACTTGGCCTAATGTGATGTATGTCGTTGCTGCGGTTGCGATGGTGACGACGCTGGCGATGCTTGTATTGGGGGTTTTGTTTGAGGCACCGCTGAGCGAGATAGCCAATCCCGACGTTCCCGAGAACCCTGCGAAAGCACCGTGGTATTTTTTGGGTTTGCAGGAGCTTGTGTCTTATTCGGCGTTTATGGGTGGCGTTTGTATTCCCGCTATTGTGGTGATCGGTCTTGGTCTGGTGCCTTATCTCGATCGCGAGCGTGAGGATACGGGCGTCTGGTTCAGTGGGCGCAAGGGCCGACGTGTGGCGGTGGGGAGTGCTGTGTTCGCGACGCTCGCGACAGTGGGGATTTTGGCGTTCACGGTTAATTATGGATGGCTTCGCAATTGGGAGGCGACTGCGCACGTACCGCAGATCGTTATTACGTTGTTCAATCCGGGGACATTGTTTGTCGGAGTTTTCGCGGCGTGGTCTGTGGCGGTGGTCAAGCTGAAGCGGTCGACGCGGATGGGGGCGATTGCGTTGTTTACGTGCTTCCTGGTTGCCTTTGCGATTTTGACGTACTTCGCCACGGTTCACCGTGGTCCCAACTGGAATTTCTACTGGTCACACATTGATTGGCCGGTGCATTAGGTAAGACGATGGATCATCGACAAGTTCGAATTATGAAGATGGTTCTTCTGGTCAGTTCACTGGCCTGTCTGGCTGTGCTGTGCATGGCTGCGTACCAGGAGAACTTTCGCGGTGAGTGGCGGGGCTATCAGCACCGGTATCGTGATCTTCTGTTGAAGACTGCTGAGACGGACGCGGCGCGTCTATCGGCCGCTTCGTTTCATATCAATCTGAAACAGTTGTATCTGTCGGAGTTGTCTGCAATCGAGCGTTGCACGACTTGCCATCTGGGTGTTGAGAATCCGGCGATGGCCTCCGAGCCTCAGCCGTTGACGAAGCATCCGGGACAGTGGCTTACTTGGCATCAACCGGACACGTTCGGATGCACGGTTTGCCATCAGGGGCAGGGTCGCGGCACGCACAAGGATTTGGCGCACGGGTGGCGATCCGATGGGAGTGCAGTGCCACATATTGACACTCCTATGTTGCGCGGAACGGCTATTTATACGAGCTGCGGCCGCTGTCACGCGGAGAATGATCTTTACGGAGGTCAGTCGGATTTATTTGCCGGTGAATCTGGCGGGAGGATTGATCAGGCGTCGTTGGCGCAGTCGCTGCCCGGTGCGGATCGTTTGGCACGCGGGAAGAAACTGGTGACCGAGTTGGGATGTCTGGGCTGCCATAAGTATCGCGGGCGAGGCGGGACGCTTGGGCCTGATTTGACGTACGTGGGCGACAAGGGCAAGCATGCGTTCGATTTTACGCGTGTGCAGGGCGAGCACACTGTTGAGCAGTGGCTGTTCGAGCATTTCAAGTATCCGAAGGAGGTATCGCCCGGCACGTTGATGCCGGAGGTTGATCTGAGCGATGCGGAAGCGCGGGATTTGGCATTGTACATGATGAGTTTGAAGCGCAAGTCCGCGCCGGCGAGTCATATTCCTCAGCCTCGTTTTGGTGAGGGTGACCCTGTTCGGGGTGAGACGCTTTTCGCGATGTTCTGCTCCGCGTGTCACGGTCCGGAGGGTTACGGGACGACAATGCGCGAAGGTCTTTGGCCTACGGGTGCGGACCCGTGGGGCCACGATTGGGACCGGGTGGATGTCGTTGTCGAGCGCCGTAGTGATATTGAGGTTGTGGTGCCGTCTTTGCATCACGCGGATGCGCTGGCGGTTTTGAGCGATGATTTTCTGCGACGGATTATCACATCCGGCCGACCTGGTACGAAGATGCTTGGTTGGGCGAACGAAGGGGGACTTGCGGAGGATGAGATCACACTGCTGGTGAATTTCATTCGCAGTTGGGACGCTGCCGCGCCGGACGGGGATGCTGTGAGTGCGGCTCGGGGGGAGGCGCGCGTTGGGGCTGCGTTGTATCGGGCAAATTGTGCGGCGTGTCATGGTGTGGAAGGCGAGGGCGGCATTGGTGTGTCGTTGAATTCGCCGACGTTCTTGGCTGTGGCTTCGGATGCGTTCCTTCGCGATACGATTATTCACGGTCGTGCCAACACGGCTATGCCTTCTTGGCGAGAGTTTGATTCTCAGGAGATCAGTGATCTGTTGGCTCACTTGCGTACGTGGCAGTCGCGCCGGGGGGATATTGACGGTGCTCTTGCTCTTTGCTCTGCGGAGGAATCGGCGAACGTGTCGGCAGACATCGGTGCGACTCTGTACAATGCGAACTGTACCATGTGCCACGGGGCTGACGGTTCGGGCGACTTGGGGCCTTCGCTCAATACGCAAGCGTTTCTCACGGCAGTGCCGGACGAGTTTCTGATCAAAACGATGATCGAGGGGCGACCTGGAACAGGTATGCCGGGTTGGCAGCACCTTCGCAATGCAGACATTGCTTCGATTGTTCAATACCTTCGGACATGGCAGAAGAAGCCGTCGAAGTCACCGGAATGGCATGCTCAGACTGTGCTGCACGGCGATTGGGACGCGGGGCGGCAGTTGTTCACGGGACACTGTTCCGGTTGTCACGGGGTTGATGCGGAGGGTGCGACCGGGCCTCAATTGAATAATGCTGTTTTTCTTGGTTCGGCGTCGGATGCCATGCTGCGTCATTGGATTACTTACGGCAAGGAAGGCACGGCGATGCGCGGTTTCCGCAAGGGCGGGCAGGGAATTACCGAGCTGTCTGATCGGCAGATTGAAGATGTTATCGCTTATCTGCGTTTGCTTGAACGGGCCGGCCCGGGTGAGATCGTGCGTGTTGCGAAGTCACCGAATGGGCAGCCCATAAGAGGTGCGGCGGTCTATGCGACGAGTTGCGTAGGCTGTCACGGTGAGCGGGGTGAGGGTGCGAGCGGTCCTGCGCTTTCCAATCCTGATTTCCTGCGATTCGCTTCGGACGGTTTTTTGATGGCGACGATGGCGTTGGGTCGGCAGGGGACGGAGATGCGCCCTGTGAAGCGCGGTCCGCAGTCGATTCTCAGTCTGTCGAGCGACGAAGTGAACGATGTGGTCGCGTTCCTGCGATCGTGGGAGCATGATTCGCCGTTCGGACCGGATCGGCTGCAGCAGATTCCCCATCGGTTCGTCATTCCCTGGGACTTTGCTCACGGGCGAGAGTTGTTTCGTTCCAACTGTGCCGGTTGCCACGGCGATGAGGGGCGGGGTTCGTGGGCGCCGGAGTTGAGCAATGAAGGATTTCTTTCCGCGGCGACGGATGGCATGTTGCAGGCGACGATCGTGCGCGGTCGTAAGGGCACGGCGATGCGTCCGTTCGGGCGCGGCGCGCATGGGTTGACCGATCTTTCATCGCAGGATGTGGATGACATTGTGGCCTACATGCGTCATTGGGCGACTGAGACTCCGTCTCCCATGACGATTCCGGCGAAGCGCTCGCTGGAGCCGAAGAATTCAATTGAGACAGATGATGCGACTGACGGGGCGATGGCCCTGACTCGCTCAACACCACTCAAGGAGGTGGGACAATGAGTGACAAAGATATGACACCTTATACGATTCATCGTCGCGTCAAGTACGGCGAGGGGTTTGATCGTCGCAAGTTCATGAAAATGGCTGCGGGGACGGGTACGGCTGTCGCGATGACGACTGCGCTGCCGAACGAATTCGTTCAAGCGCACGCCGCGCCGGACCTTTCAGCGGGTGGTGACACTGGAATGAAGCTATTGCAGGCGGCCTGCCCGTATTGCGGTGTGGGTTGCGGCACGCTGATCAAGGTCGAAAACGACAAAGTGGTCGGCATGGTGCCGGACAAGAAGCACCCGACGAATCGCGGGATTCAGTGCATCAAGGGGCTTAATGCGCATGAGCCGATCTATCGCGATCGGTTGACGAAAGTGCTGGTGCGCCGCGATATGAGCGACCCGTTGCGGAATCACGTTTCCAGCACGAAGGGGCGATTCGACGATGATGTCTATCGGGAAGCCACCTACGAAGAGGCTGAGGAGCTTGTGGCTGAGCGTATCGCCGAGACGATTCGGGAGAAGGGGCCTAACGCGGTTGGTCTTAATGGTTCCGGCCAGCTTACTATGGAGGCTCAGTGGATCGAGAATCTTCTGATGAAGGGGGTTATCGGGAGTAACTCGATCGAAGCCAATGCACGTATGTGCATGACGTCGGCAGTAACAGGGTATTTTCACTCTTATGGCTCAGATGCGCCGCCGACGAGTTATGAGGATATTGAAGAGGCAGACTTCATTACGTTTTGGGGTCATAATGCTCGCGAGGCGCATCCGATCTTGTTTTGGCGCGTGGCGGACCATAAGGCCAAGCATGATATTCCTACGTGTGTGGCTGATCCGCGAAAAACGGGGACAGTCATCGGGCTTGAGGATATCAATCCGCGCAACAGCTATCACATACCGACGCTGAACGGCGATATCAGTTATCTCAATGCCATTGCCCACGTGTTGTTGAAAAAATATCCGCAGGCGTGCATGCCCGAATCGTGGCTTGAGAAGCACACGAACAACTGGAAGAAATATCGCGATGGGGTATTGGCGAATTACTCGCCAGAACAGGTCGTTGAGAAATTGCGCCGCATCGACAACGGGCGCGTGACTGTGGAGTCCATTGAGAACGTCGCTCGCACCTGGGCGGAAGCGTCGATCAAAGGTCGAGAGCGAGGCCGGGGCGGCGTGCTGAGTTTCTGGGGTATCGGTTACAACCAGATGCTCCACGGGCAGCACAATACGATCAGCATCATCAATCTTCATCTGCTGACGGGCAATCTGGGTCGGCCTGGTTGCGGCAGTCATTCGCAGACCGGCCAACCCAATGCAATGAGCGAGCGCCTGATGGGCGGGCTGACGGGCCGATTGCCTTTTAATCAGCCGCTGAAGAATGAAGCCTGGCGAAATCACATTGCTGACTGCTGGCGCGTCCCGCGCGAACGGCTGACCCAGACGACCGCTTTGCCCAACCCTGGCATGGTCATCGGTATGATGGAGCGGGCGCTCCAGGGCGGGCTGGATGCGATGTTCTGGATGTACACCACGCACGTGCATATGCCTGATCTGGAAACACTCGTTCGACCGGCGTTGACACGTATGTTCGTTGTTATTCAGGAAATCTATCGACACGCGCCCAACAATCTGTACGCGGACGTGATTTTTCCGGCGGCTACGTGGGGCGAATGGACCGGCGGTACGTACATTCAATCGGAGCGGCGTATCTATATCTGTGACGGGACGAAGAATCCTCCGCCGAACTGTCGGCCTGATATGGACATGGCCATCGACAAAGGCAAGCTGCTGGCTGAGAAACTCGGCTTGGATGCTGACGTGGTCTTCCCGTACGAGAAGAAGATCAAGATGGGCAACGGTCTGATGGCTTATGATCCTGAAGATATATTTCGCGATATTCTGAAGGCCAGTGAAGGTTCCGATGCCGGTTTGACGGGGATACTCGAAGTCGAAAAACGCGACGGCGTGTCACCTTACGATCAGCTTCGCAGCCTGCGTGGCATTCAGTGGCCTGCGCCGACTTACGAGATCGCCAAGGCGGGCGGAACGCCTCGAAGGTATTTAGGCCAGGAGGGTTGGGCCGGCACGCCGTACGGAGACTTCCGTCATGCAGACGGCAAGGCGCGATTCAAATTGTGCGAGCAGGATTATACGAATCTCGATCGCATTACGTCGAAATTGATGGAGTACGGAGACAAGCGTCGTCCGGGTGAAGGCCCGTTCCTGATTGACGATCTGCATACCGATGGGGCTAACAAGGGCAAACCGCGCATTCTGGTTGAAGCCCGTGACGCGGGGCTTCCGCCTGAGTTGCCGCATCTGGACGTCTACAATGACAGCAAAATGTCACTCAAGGACCACAAGGCGCAGGACGTCTATCCGTTCTGGCTCGGGCTTGGCGTTGTGTACGAGCATTTTCATACAGCCAAGACGATTCGCGGCGCGACAACGCAGAAGCTCGTCCCCGAACAGTATGTCGAAATCAACGACGACGATGCCAAGCGCTTCGGGATAAAGGACGGCCAACGAGTGCGACTGGTCACGCGGCGAGGTTCGTATGAAGCTCGTGTGTCGGTCGGGCAGACCAGTATGATCCGTCCCGCTCGCTCAGAAGTTCCCCCGGGGTATCTGTTTAGCCCGTGGAATCTTTCGGTGGCAGACAGTGCCGATCCGCGCAAGAACAAATGGCTGGTGAACGCTGCGAGCCACCGTGCGTGGGATCCGGTAAGTGGGCAGTGTGATTACAAGAAACTCGCGACACGAATCGAGATCATCTAGCGAGCGCTCAGACGATGAAGTTCGCGATAATGCTGGAGAGATGCTGCGAGTTGGAAGAGTTTCGGGAAATTGTTCCGGAGCACGTCGCTTACATGGAACGTCTTCACGAACAAGGGCATTTGATAGCGGGAGGCCCGTTTCGTGATGGGAAAGGCGGCATGATCCTGATCGAGGCGGCGAATGAGGCGGCGGCTCGCCGCATTGCGGATAATGATCCGTTCATCAGGCACGGCGTTGAGCGATACACGCTCAGGAGTTGGGAAGTTCTGACTGAGGTGCGTTCGGATTTGCTCGCCAGAGATGGTTGACGAGCTTTCAATTTGGGGAATTCATGGCCGTTAATCGAAGAGAATTCGTCAAGCAAGGCTCCGCAGTCGCGTTGACTCTGGGGGGAAGTGTCTACCTGTCGCGGATTGGTGAGCCTGCGTCGGCGTCGACCCCATCGCCGCTGCGTCCGCCTGGGGCGTTGCCCGAAGACGATTTCGTGTCCACGTGCATCCGGTGCATGCGCTGTGTGGATGCGTGTCCGAATCATTGTCTGGAGTCCATGCCGCATACCGCACCAGCCGGTCGCGCTGGCACACCGACGATGCATCCGAGAAAAGCTTCTTGTATGCTCTGTGCGCATGAAGACAGTGAATATCTCAAGTGTACGGAAGTCTGCCCCAGTGGTGCTTTGCAACTTATCGAGAGAGAACGCGAGGAAATCACGGAGAAGGTGGCGATCGGTGTGGCTGAGATCGATTTCGATCTGTGTTATTCTTATAACAACTGGAGTTGTGGCGCGTGTTTTCGGGCGTGTCCATTGGCCGGCGAAGCCATGACCGTCGGTGCGTGGGAGCGTCCCACTGTTCATCCTGAAGCGTGCGTCGGATGCGGATGTTGCGAGCGATCGTGCATTCGCTACCCGCATGCCATTCGCGTACGGAGTAACGTGTGATGGCCGTCACACGCCGGGACATGATTCGCACCACCGCCACGGCGATGGGTATCGCTTTTGTCGGTGGCGTCACGCATTTTCTCCAGCGAAAGCGTCTGCCGAGTTATCCGGCAGTCAAACGACCTTACCAGAAACTCGCCGGTATTCTTCGGCCGCCCGGAGCGTTACCCGAGCGAGATTTTCTGGCTGCCTGTATTCGCTGCTGTCGATGTCAGGATGCTTGCGAGCCTGGGGCGATTCAGTTTTACACCGGAGCGGATGGTGCGCACTATCACACGCCATACGTTGACCCAGCAGTCAAGGCATGCACACTCTGCAATGCGTGCGGCCCCGCTTGCCCGACCGGAGCGTTGCTGCCGTTTGAGGACATATCCGATGTAGATATGGGCTCGGTCGAGTTGAGAGAAGACCTGTGCTTGTCTTACAAGGCCAAACGCATCCGGGAAGAGCAGGAATTTCTGGTGCAGCTTGGACGCGAGCCGACTGAGTCGGACGCGCTGGCCGAGCGCCGTGGCCCGTGTGGTGAATGTTTTATGTTTTGCCCGTTGCGCAACCGAGCGATCAAACTGGCCCCCGGTGCGTTCTTGGCGCCGCTGGTCTACACCGAGCCCTGCGTCGGGTGTGGGATGTGCGAAGAAATTTGTCGGACTGTTGTGCGCGGCGAGCCGGCCATCCGCGTCGTGCGAACCCGAAAGCCTCGCTTTGCGGAGGCAGTGTCATGATTTTGCAGATTGTTCGAAGACTGGTTCAAGCGTCTGTGCTTCTGGTTACCGTATCTGTGGCTTTGCTTTGTTTGTACGCACACTACCGTGCGGCGCGCGTGATTGACGACGATCAACTGATGGCCGGTCTCCGTGGCGAGGTTGTCACGAAAATGGTTCACCCGTATGTTGACAGGCTGGCGGACCCACAGGCATTTCTCGATGGCAACAAGGGGACTCTGTGGTCGATGCGTCTTATGGGCGTCGATATTGCCGACCCGCTTGCCGCCGCCGAGATGGCTGCCGCCTCGAAACGCATTCATTGGCCTTTGATTGCGTCCGCCGCGATTCCGATCGTGATCACTTTGTTGTTCGGGCGTGTTTTTTGCAGTTGGCTTTGCCCGGGGTATGTGCTCTTTGAACTGACCGGCAAGCTGCGTCGCCTGCTTCGTCTGGCGGAAATTCGTCCTGGTGAAGTCGTTTTTTCGCACCGGAACAAATACATCGGGCTTTTTGTCGGGCTTGCGTTGGCGGCTTTGTTCTCAGCGCCTCTCTTCGCGTTAATTTACCCGCCGGTGGTCATCAGCCGTGCGCTGCACGCATGGGTTTTCGGTACGTCGCTGGTCGGGATTTTTGTTGTGTTGGGCGTAATTGTCGCCTTTGAATTGTTTGTCTCGCCGCGCTGGTGGTGTCGTACGATGTGCCCGGGCGGGGCTGTTTACGGTTTGATTGGGTGGATACGTCCGGTGCGCATTCGTCTGAATGCCGATCGTTGCACCGGCTGCCGGGATTGCATCCCTGTTTGTGAAGAAGGCATCAATCCGATTACGCAGTCCATGTCGATCGAATGCGACAATTGCGGCGTCTGCATTCGGCATTGCCCCGATGAAGCGCTGTATTACACGATCAGTCTTCCCAAACCGCGTGGGTATCGACCGACGCCCAGGAAAATAGCTGCGCTGGTTGTGGTGTTTTCGATGTTTGTGTCGGTCGAAAACGCAGGCGCGCACCACATTCTTGGCCTGCCGCACTATTCATATAAGGAGAATTACCCTCAGCGTCCGACACTCGAATACCCGGCGCATACCGGCCCATACGATGTGCTGTTGACGTCTTATCCCGGCAGCCCTGTCCCGGGCGAGGCCGCCAACCTCGCATTCTACATAAAGAACCGGGAAACGGGCAGCGTCTACAGTCAGCCGATTACTGTTCGCATTCTTCAAACCAGTACGTTCGGCGACAACACGGTTGTCCAGCCGGCGATGACGCGCGAACCGTTCGACAACGAGTACAAGTTCCATGTAACGTTTCCGTTGGAGGCTGAATACGTCATCGAGTTGTCAATGCCAGTCGAGGGCAGGGTGGAGGTTATTCCGTTTCTGATGATCGCCGGACAGCCGACGGCGACGGGCTCAGTGGTTGCGGCTGGTGCCGGAGGGTTCGTTCTGTTGTTCGTTGTCGCGCGGGCGGTTCAGAAGAAGAAGGCGCGGCGGCGTGCGAACGCAGTCAACCCGAACGCTGTACTCGTGACTACTTGAAGAAAGGCAGAGTAAGATTTCGTGAAACGCCTGAACATGCTCTTACCATACATCTTGCTGGTCGGTATTGCGGTTCCCGTGGTGCTGTCCAACTTCAAGCGGGCTCCAGAGCATCATCGTGAATCGAGCGGCGGCCCGCTCGTTGACGTTGTCTGTAAGATGGAAGTCAATGCGGCGTGGGATCTGACGGCTACACACAACGATGAGACGTACTTCTTTTGCACGGACTCTTGCCGGAAAAGCTTCACAGAAGATCCACTGGCATATCTGTCGGCTCAATGCATCGTTTGCAGTGTGCCGCTTTCTGAGGGGGATTCCATCCCGGCGACGTACCTTGGCAAGACGTATTCGTTGTGCAGCGAGGCGCATCGGGCTAAGTTCAAATCGGACCCTGCGGCCTTTTTTATGCACACCATGTGGGGTATTCCGACGTGGCTGTACTACGCTTCCATCGCCGTTGTCCTCGTTGTGAGCTTCGGTGTTTTTGACATTACGTCGCGGAAGAAACAAGTCCCTGGCACGGAAAGCGATTCCAAGCCAAAGGCCATGCAACTCACCTCCGACGCGGTCCGTGGCGAGGGTGAAAGGTTGCTGAATGCTACCGGTGTTGCCCCGAGTGCCGGAGCGATTGCATTGCCCATTTGGACCGCGACCGCTGCGACCGAATGTTCGGACCGGTTCGATTTACTGTCCATCGGCCTCCTGAAGCGTGCGGCCTGCTCACGTATTTTTCGCTTTTCCTGCCAGGCGATTGTCGTGGCACTCTTTGTCATGGTTGTCGCAGCCGGACTGTTCGGAAATCAAAACCCTGCGCTCAACATTGCTCCGATTCTGACCTGGACTGTCTGGTGGGGTATGTTGATCATTCTCATCATGTTCGCGGGGAAAGCGTGGTGCTACGTCTGCCCGTGGGACGCGATCGCGGGGTGGGTCGAGCGATTGAGTTTCTGGAAGAAGTCGGACGACGGCCTGACTCTGGGACTGAAGTGGCCTCGGATAGTTCGTAATATCGCAATCGCGACTTTTCTTTTCGTTGGCTTGACGTGGGTTGAGTTGGGGTTCGGCGTTACCATGAAGCCGCGTGTGACCGCCTATTTGGCCATCGCAATGCTTCTCATGGCGGTGATGTCGGCGTTGCTTTTCGATAAGAAAAGCTTCTGCCGATACGGTTGCCTGGTGGGGCGGGTGAGTGGACTGTACGCATTGTTTGCCAGTACTGAAGTGCGCTCCAAGAGTGCTAACGTCTGCCAAGACTGTCACTCGAAAGAATGCGTCACGGGTAGCGAAACCGCTTACGGCTGCCCGACATTCCTCTACCCGGGGAAGCTTCAGTCCAACACCTATTGCATCCAGTGCATGGAATGCATTCAAGCCTGCCCGCACGACAACCTCGCAGTCAACCTTCGGCCTTGGGGCAGCGATCTCGTCACAGAGGGCAAGCCGCGGGCGGACGAGGCCTACCTCGCATTGTTGATGCTTGCGATCACGGGTTTTCACGGCTTGACCATGACGGCGATATGGGGACAGTTCGTCGAAGCGATCCGCAGTGCTGCCGGCGCAGGTCGGATTGTCGGATTCAGCTTGAGCATGCTGCTGCTGATGCTAGGACCTATTTTGATCTACGCGGTACTGGTGGCTATGTCTCGTGAGTTGGGTAAGGGGCATTCGCTCAAGCCGCTTACCTATCGCGACTACTTCATTCGATATGCTTACGCACTGTTGCCCATTGCGCTATTCTATCACATTGCGCACAATCTTGAGCATTTGCTTATGGAAGGCCCCAAGGTCGCAACCATGATCTCTGATCCGTTCGGCTGGGGATGGAATCTGTTCGGGACCGCCGGCTGGTCGATTCCACCGTTAATTTCGCTTCAGAATCTCTGGATTGTGCAGGTTCTGCTCGTGCTCGTAGGCCACGTGTACAGTCTTTGGGTTGCGCAAAAGACATCACTGCGCCTTTTCGGGACTGCGAAGGCGGCGTTTCGAAGTCAATTGCCCATGCTCGGCGGGATGATCAGTTTCAGCGTCTTCAGCCTGTGGTTGCTCAAGCAGCCGATGGAAATGCGTACGTCCGCCATGTGAGTTGAATTAGATGGTTTCGCGTCGTGGTTTTTTTTCTCAAATGAGTCGAGCCTTGGTGGCGAACGTTGCCGATGCGCTGGAGCAAGTGCGCTTCGACAGCGAAGCGCCGGAGGCACCGCCGGACACGTCATCACTATGGCTGCGACCGCCGGGCGCACTGCCTGAGTCAGAGTTTCTTGCCCGCTGCACGCAATGCACAGCCTGTCAGGAAGCGTGTCCGTACGATTCGATCAGGCGATTGGGGCCGGAATTTGGCCTGGTCGCAGGAACTCCTGTGGTCATTCCTGCTGAGTCGCCGTGCTATTTGTGTGAGGATATGCCGTGTATTGCGGCGTGTGAGCCGAAGGCGCTTCTTTCCGTGGCCAAGCACAATGTGCAAATGGGTACGGCGGTCATTGATATGTCGAAATGCTACGTGGCTGCGGGGCAACCCTGCGACTATTGTGTGAAGCGTTGCCCGCTCGGCAGCGATGTCATGTCGTTCGGAAGTGACGGCCTGCCCGAGGTGCATTCTGTTGGGTGTACAGGCTGTGGTGTGTGTGTCTATCTCTGCCCCGGTGACGCGATTCGGATCGCGCCCGAGGGTACTAAGGAGTAATCGATGTCTTCTGAGGTCAAGAGCAACGATCGGCCTACAAGCGTTCTCAAAGATGAGCATCAGGTAATTCTGCGCGTCATAGCGGTGCTCAAACAACTGGTGACATTGTCGGAGTCGAGGGAGCAGTTCGAGATGGAGGCGCTCGGGCAGTGCGTTGAGTTCTTCAAGCTCTTTGCAGACGCCTGCCATCACGCCAAGGAAGAAGACTTACTTTTTCCCGCACTCGAATCGCGCGGGCTTCCGCGTGAAGGGGGGCCTATCGGTGTGATGCTGCACGAGCACAATATAGCGCGGCAGCTCACGGCGGACATGGCCAGCGCTCTCGAAGCCGTACGTAGGGATGAACCCAATGGCCGCGAAGAATTCCACACGGCTGCGCATCAGTACATTGAGCTGTTGACCAACCACATTCTCAAAGAGGACAATATTCTATTCAACATGGGCGACCGAATGCTGACTGAAGAGGATCAGACCTCTCTTTGCAGCAGTTTCTGCGAGGTTGGCTGTCGGACGTTTGGCGGAAAGAAGCGTGAGGAGCTTACCCGCCTCGCTGATGACTTAGAGTCTCGCTGGCTGTCCGTGTGAGCGAGTGCGAGTCCGCTTTCGTGGTGTTCCGGCTCGCATGTAGCAAATTATCGCTGTCGATCTCGCACGAGTGATGCCAAGAACGCGCGAAACTGCTGTGTGCGCTCGTCCTCCGGCTGCAGCGCAACGGCCGCCTCAATCTCTGCTGTCGCGTCGGTGAAGGCGCCCTGTATGGCGAATGCGACCGCTAAATTGTAGTGGGCGTCGCCGTATTCCGGTTTCAGTTGCAGGCAGGTGCGAAGATGACGGATTCCTTCGGCCGGAGCGCCGGATTCGACGAGAATGGCACCGAGTTCATAGTGTGCTTCCGGATAGTCAGGCCGAAGCTTCAGTGCAATGCGCAGATGATGCACCGCGATACTCGGCCGCCCCATCTGGTATTCCGTGACTGCCAGGCCATAGTGCGGCTCGGCCCGGTCGGGCGTCATGTCGATCGCGTCAATATACCGCTGCCGCGCTTCCTCGTGCCGTCCCTGTCTGGACAACAGGTAACCGAGCTGGTCCTGCATGTGGTGATCGTTCGGGGACTTCTCCAGAGATTTGCGAAGCGAAAACTCCGCGTCGGCCCACCGTCCGCGCGCCGCGTACAGATCACCGAGCATCCGCTCAACCCGATCCGACTGTATCAGCCCCCAGGATTGGGCGCGAACGAGGTGCCCGATTGCGCGATCCGCGGTCGCGGCATTCACCGAGGTGGCTGGTGTTGATTGAGTGTAGAGTTGCCCGCCCGTGTAGGCTGAATAGTGAACAACCGCACTGTGAAACGTAATCGCAGTGACAGCGACAGCGCACGCCAGGAAACCGATGCCCGATGCTGTCCACGCGCCGGATTGTCGCAATCGCCATCGGCTGAATGAGACGTTGGGTTGCCGGAAAAGCCGCGTCAACACAATGGACGCGTAAGACAAAATTCCCGCAAGTGCGAGCGAAAGTAGAAACGGCACGATGTCGTAGAGGCCGCGATAGGTCATCAGAAAGCCAATGAAAACGACGGCTGCGAGTAGCTCTTCCCAAAGTACAAAGTCGTAGATTTTCTTGACATCCTTCGTGCCGAGTACCCGGCGGATCAGCGACGGGCGACCGAATCCGTATCGGAGCGTCTGTTGTGGACACGCGACGACGCAATCCAAATCCTTCATACACGCAGGATCAACGACCATGCCGTACCGTTCGACTTCCTCGTGTACGCGAATATGCGAAGTGCAAACGGCAGTACAAGTCGCACACTGAGTACAATCCGGGCCGACACGAATACGCCCGGGCGCGATGCGATCAGCCAACCTGAAGACAGCTCCATAGGGACAACCGTACGAGCAGAACGAACGTGACCCCAGAAGGTAAACGACCAGGAATCCGCACACGAAAAAGGTGGCGATGGCCACGCCCAGGCCGGGTAAATTACGCCAATAGTTTTCAGTGGTGAATGAGGCCCAACCGTCCGCATCTGTCGCAAGATGCAGAGCCGCCACGGGCTTGCCGCTCATTACGCGGCTGACCTGAGGCCAGAGAAACATGTACGCAGCCGCGATTGCCGGCACCCACAGAAGCATTCGACTCCGGATTGGACGGGGCTTGATGCCGACTTTATTGAGCAGCCATACCGAGAAATCCTGCAGCGCAAGGATATGGCATCCCCATGAGCAGAAAAAGCGACCGAAAATGGCGGTGGCGAACACCAGGGCAACCATGAAGACAAAGCCGGCTGTGACAATGCCGAGTTCCAGCGTGTACATGACCTCATTCAGTTCGAGCGGGGCTAGCGTCTTGCCCGATATCTTCCAATGCACGACATGGGCAGCCATCAGAATATAGACAAAGAGAAGGGTGGCTGCACGCCAGCGCGGGATCGTCGAACTGCGCGGCGGTACGCTCGAAGATTGCGAGGCAACGTTGTCGGCGAAACGCCCTTTGCTCGTGGTTTGACTGCTTTTCATGCTGACCGCCCCCTCATGCGGTTGGTGATTCGACTTCCTCCAGTCGCGCAGTAAAGTGTCGAAGCGCGACGGGAGCTTCCACGATGCGAAGCCCACGCAGTTCGTGACGCCGTTCATGCAATTCCACGACAGCTTCAGCCACATAGTCGATATGCGACTGCGTGTAGACACGGCGCGGAATGGCCAATCTCACAAGTTCCATCGTTGGCTGAGTGTTCTCAGAACCGAACATCAGGCTGCCGATCTCCACAGTGCGAATTCCGGCGAGCCGATAAATGGCGATCGCGACTGCCTGCCCCGGAAACTGTTCTGCGGGAATATGCGGACAGAAGCGGCGGGCATCCAGATAAATCGCGTGACCACCGGGTGGCTCCAGAATCGGAACACCGGATTCAATAAGCTTCTCACCCAGGTACGCGACACTGCGAATGCGATAGGCCAGGTACGACTCGTCCAGGACTTCAGCAAACCCCTGAGCCAGAGCTTCCAGATCACGACCGGCGAGGCCTCCGTATGTGGGAAATCCCTCTGTCAGGATTAGGTTGTTTCGCGCCTCGCGTGCCAGTGCTTCATCGCGTAGCAGCAACAGGCCGCCAATGTTGACCAATCCGTCTTTCTTGCCGCTGATCGTCGCGCCATCAGCCAGGTCGAACACTTCCCTCACGATGCTGTCCACAGGCCGGTCCTGCATACCCGGTTCGCGCATTTTGATGAAATAGGCATTCTCGGCGAACCGGCACGCATCGAGGAAGAACGGTATGCCGTGGAATCGACACACTTCTTGAACCTCGCGCAGGTTGGCGAGGCTCACCGGCTGCCCGCCGCCCGTATTGTTCGTGATGGTCATCATGCACAGCGGGATCCGCTCAGCACCGACACGTTCAATCAGCGCGCGCAGTTTTTGAACGTTCATATTGCCTTTGAACGGATGACGCGACTGAGGATCGTGCCCTTCGTCAATGACAAGGTCCACCGCTTCGGCACCGGAGTGCTCGACATTGGCACGTGTCGTATCGAAGTGGTTGTTGTTCGGGACAATCTTGCCGGGCGCACCCACTGTATCAAACAGGATGCGCTCGCTTGCCCGGCCCTGGTGTGTTGGGAGAATATGGTCGAAGCCGGTCATGTCATGCACGCGACTGTGCAGCCGGAAAAAGCTGGTCGCCCCGGCGTATGACTCGTCGCCGCGCATAATGCCCGCCCATTGCTCGCTGCTCATGGCGCTCGTGCCGCTGTCCGTCAGCAAGTCAATCAATACATCTTCGGCGCGCAGCGCAAACAGATTCAATCCGGCTGCGTGAATCAACCGGTCGCGCTGTTCGGCAGTGGTCATCCGAATGGGTTCGACCACTTTAATACGGAATGGCTCAATAATCGTTTTCATGGAGGTCAGCTCAGTGCGTAACGGCTTGGTCACTCTCGCGCGAATCTGTAAGACTGGATGATTGCGTATTGACAGGGTCCGCGTCGTCAAGAACCCGCTCAGCGCCCACTGGTGCAAAACGAGCCTGGAAGAACCGCAGTCGTTCCGGCTCGAACGTAAACTTCAGCCCGCGAATGCGATCTCTTTTCTCCCACAGATCGATGACAGACTCAGCGGTTACGTCCAGATGTGCTTGTGTATAGACCCGGCGGGGAAGCGTCAGGCGGAGCAACTCCAGTCGCGGAAGACGATTCTCGCCGGTTTTGGCATCGCGCCCTGCGGAAACCGCGCCTCGTTCCATACCCCGAACACCCGAATCAACGTACAATGCGGCGGCCAATGCCTGGGCAGGAAACTCGTTTTGTGGAATATGTGGAAGGAACCGCTTCGCGTCCACGAATATGCCATGCCCACCGATCGGGCGAACGATGGGAACATCCGCGTCGATCAGGAGTTGGCCGAGGTACTCGACCTGTCCGATGCGCGCGCGTATGTGGTCGTACGATACAGATTCTTCGATACCGCGCGCCATGGCCTCCATATCCCTGCCGGCCATCCCGCCGTAGGTGTGAAGACCTTCAAAGACAACGACCATATTTCTGGCACGTTCCGCCAGTTCGTCATCATTCAGAGCGAGGAATCCACCAATGTTGACCAGGCAGTCTTTCTTGCCGGACATTGTACAGCCATCAGCGTGACCGCACATCTGAAGAAGTATGTCGGCAATGGACGTGTTTTCGAATCCCGCCTCACTGCGTTTGATGAAATAGGCATTCTCGACAGCGCGCGTCGCGTCGAGGAAAACCGGAATACGATGCGCCCGACAGAGTTCAGCCGTGGCTTGGATGTTCTCCATCGACACCGGCTGACCGCCAGCCATGTTTACCGTTGTGTGCAGGCAGAAATAGGGAATGTTGTTGGCACCGACTTCGTTGATGACCCGATCCAGCTTGGCCAGGTCCACGTTACCCTTGAATGGGTGTTCGGAGCACGGCTCGTGCGCTTCGTCGATGATGACATCCACGAACGTCCCACCGGCCAATTCCTGGTGCAGTCTGGTAGTCGTGAAGTACATGTTTCCGGGGACGTATCCGCCCGGGTGAATGAGAATCTGACTCAGAATGTGCTCCGCGCCTCGTCCCTGATGCGTGGGGATGGTATGGCGAAAGCCATAGTGCGTCCGGATCGTATTTTCGAGTTTCTCGAAATTCCGAGACCCGGCATAGGCTTCGTCTCCGAGCATCATGCCGGCCCATTGGTTGTCGCTCATTGCGTTCGTGCCGCTGTCTGTCAACAGGTCTATGTAGACATCATTGCTGCTGAGCAGAAACGTATTGAAACCAGCCTCCGCGATCGCTCGTTCGCGTTGAGGGCTCGTCGTCATTGTGAGCGGTTCGACCATTTTGATCCTGTAGGGTTCAGCCCAACTTCTGCGTGTACGCTGTCGCATGGCCTTTCAAAACTCCTTCTTGACTGTGAATCTCTTGGCGTGGCCGGTCGCGCGGCAGCAACGCGATCCACTCTTCCCGCAAGACACGGCGCGCTACCCAGCGGGTGGCGATGCTGCTCAGAACCGAGACCCCGCTCAACAAGGCGACCCGCGACCGCAAAGAATCAGTTTCTCGCGAAAGGGCGTGCGATCGTTCGCAGGTCGCATTCACCCACCGAGGAACACCCACGGCCCTTGTTGGTTCGGCTATATATCTACAAAGATATAGGCAAAACAGGTAATGTCAAGCGGAATCCCATCGCTCGGAGGCTCCAATCGACCTTCGATCAAGCGATGCTACCCATCTCTAGACCGGCCAGACAGCTTCGGCGTGTGTGGGCGGACAAATCCATACAATTATCGGAACCGGATTCGTCTGCGCATTCGGAACCCGGCAGGTCCGAGGTAGCGAGAAGAACATCCGCCAAAGCGTGTCAGCGGCGGGGCGGTTCGTCCAAAAACGTTTCTCAATGATGGCTTTGGGCGACTCGTACTCGTTTGCTCGCTTGAACGAACAGCGCCGCCGAGAACGGCCACAGCATCAACCCCACAATGCCGAGACTGCCGCACATGGCTCCGGTCTGCCGTTGCTGGTTTGCACCGGCTGCCTCCTCCGGTGGGGCGTTTACCTCGTCGGCGTCGTCCATCGACGTCTGGTTCGATTCGAGTCCGCCGTCCGGCCCCAAGGGCGATGGTGGCGCACCTGAGGCTGTGGGCGCGAAGTCGACGGCTCCGGATTCACCCATGAGGTCGCAAGCGTCTCCCACGCCGTCAGCATTCGCGTCGGATTGATTGGCGTTGGGCACCGTGGGGCAGTTATCCACACCCCCGCAAACGCCGTCGCCATCGATGTCGTTGGCAGGGTCGAGCGGGCAGTCGTCGCAGGCATCGCCGATGTTGTCACTGTCCATGTCAGTCTGATCGGCGTTGCTGATTTCCGGACAGTTGTCCTCATCGGCGCAATACCCATCTTCGTCGCCGTCATCATTGGCATCAAACGGGCAGTCATCGCAGGCGTCGCCCACGCCATCGTCGTCCCAATCGCGCTGCACGACGTTCGCGATTTCCGGGCAATTGTCGAGGTCTCCGCAGACCCCGTCATCATCGATATCATCGTCGGCATCGAGCGGGCACGGATCGCATGCATCGCCAGCTCCGTCTTCGTCGGAATCCAACTGGTCGGCGTTGGGAATTTCCGGGCAGTTGTCCACGCCGTCACAGACCTCGTCATTGTCCGTGTCGTTGTCAGCCTCAAACGGGCACGGATCACAGGCGTCGCCGATGCCGTCCTGATCAAAGTCGAGTTGTGACGCATTGGCCACACCGAGACAATTGTCCAGTTCACCACAAATACCGTCGTTGTCGAAGTCGTTTGCCGCCGACAACGGGCATGGATCACACGCATCACCCATACCGTCGTGGTCCCAGTTGAGTTGCTCGGCGTTTGTCACGGTGGGGCAATTGTCGATCGTATCGACTATGCCATCTCCGTCGAAATCTCCAAAGCTGCTGCTGCTGCTGCCGTCACCGTCGCCGTTGTTGTCGCCGTCACCACTGTTATCACCGTCGCCTTCGCCGTTGCTATCGCCGTCACCCCCATCGCCGTCATCGTCACTGTCGTCATCGTCGCTGGCGAAGTTGTCGCCCAGAACATCGTCGCACCCGTCGCCGATACCGTCCCCATCCGAATCGCGCTGGATCGGATTGGGCAGGTCCGGGCAATTGTCGATCAGGTCGCAGATTCCGTCCCCGTCCGTGTCGAAGGTGCTCCCGCTTCCGGGCGACTGACTGCCCGTCACGACCATATCTGCGATCCGGCCCGTAATGTCGAGCCAGCCGGGAACCGTGAAATCGTAAACACCCGAGAGCGGGACAGAGGGCGTTTCCTGGCCTTCAACCATTGTCGTCAGCGGAATTACCTGCCCCGACAATTGCGCCAAAGCCAAGACCCTTATCCTGGCGATCTCAAGCGTGCCGCCCGGCGGAATGGATGTCACCGGCCCGAGCGCTACCGTTCCCCAATAGGCGGTTCTGGGAGCAGGCGTGAACGCGCCCGAAAAGTAGTTGTCCGGTTCATCCAACCCGGAAAGCCAATCGAATTGAGCCAGATCGAAAAAGCACGGCGTGACAAAATAAAAGCCAACGGCGTCGAGATCGATTCCCACGCCCCCGGTGTCCGTGAAGCTGATCACGATTTCCGTTTCAACACCTGGATCGAGCGTCGCAGGCTCGTAGGTGACGTGAACCTGTGCTTGAACTGCAGAATTCGCGATCAGCCCGATTCCGATACCGGCCAACATATTTCGCAACATAGTGATCCGCCTCTCAATTGAGGATCAGCGCTTCCGCGATCGCGCGATTTCGCCAAGCCCGCCGCAACCCAAGACCCGCCCGACAAAATCAGACGCGTTGGCCTTTCTACGTCATCGCCGTCGTTTTGTTCGACGCCAAGCGTCGAATCCGCGGACGGCCTTACCCTTACGTCTACGCAAACGCGGATTTCTGACACAGAAAATCCCGAGTCGGCAAAAAAAACTTTCGACCGCAATTTTCGACCGGCGCGAGGTTCTCAAGAACGGCAATTCTCAGGCCAAGAGAATGAGAAAATCGAGAAATCATCTTGACACCCATACGAATGGTCTATATCGACATAGGCGTGTAGTGGATTTGTGCGGTCAAAACATCACGGGCCGATGGGCACGCGTTGAAGCGCGTCTCGGGCGGGCTTGCGAAGCTTTGATGCGCTGAGTTTGTCACGCGACATCGCGGACGCACTGAGCGCCGTCAGACGGTAAATGGCCGCGCGCACGCCACGCAACGTGAAACAACATACAGCGCCCGGTTGGCATCCGATCAACCCGACGCACGAAGTCAACCAGAGGTAATTTCGAAATGACGGAACTCGCCACCATCGCGCCGACCAGCGTGTCAGCGCCACCCATGCACGCATCGGGATCCCGGACCCGTATATTGCTCAGCAGCGTGTTCGGCCCCTTCGCTGTGGACGATGTCCACGGCAGCCGAACCCTCAATCCTATGGAGCTTTACCATAACCAGGTGACGCGCGTGCAGCGGGCGTTTTCGCTGCGCATGTTCCACCGTTCGTGGGGGCTTATGCTGATTCAGGCCAACATCGAAGCGCCATGCACGCTGCTCGACTTTCCGACGCTCGATGATTTCGTCAGGGAAATCACGACGCATCACTACGACGTCGTCGGCATCGGTGCCATCATGCCCAACATAGGCAAAGTGCGGAAAATGTGCGAGTTGGTCCGCGAGCATCTGCCCGAAGCCACCATCGTCATCGGTGGACACGTGGCTGGCATTCCCGAACTGAGCCAACGCGTCGACGCCGACCACATCGTGCGCGGCGACGGCGTGAGTTGGATGCGTCGATACCTGGGCCAGGATACAAACGCCCCGATTCGACATCCGCGCGTCTACTCGGGCATCGGTGCCCGCACCTTGGGCGTCAGTCTCAGAGAGAAACCGGGCGATGTGGCTGCCACGCTGTTGCCGTCGGTGGGCTGTCCTGTCGGCTGCAACTTCTGCGCCACATCTTCGATGTTCGGCGGTAAGGGCAACTGTTTCCACTTTTACAACACCGGCGACGAACTGTTCGACGTCATGTGCCAGCTTGAGCGTGACATGGGTGTACGCTCCTTCTTCGTGATGGACGAGAATTTCCTTCTGCATCGCAAGCGGGCGCTCCGATTGCTCGACCTGATGATCGAACATGGTAAATCGTGGGCGCTCTACGTCTTCAGCTCGGCCAAGGTCTTGCAATCCTTCACGCTGGAGCAGCTTGTGGGCCTCGGAATATCGTGGGTTTGGCTTGGCCTCGAAGGAGAGGGGGCCAACTATGCCAAGCTCGGGCGTACCGATACCCACACTCTCGTGCGTACGCTCCAGTCGCATGGGATTCGCGTGCTGGGTTCGTCGATCATCGGCTTGGAGGAACACACCCCCGAGAACATCGATGCGGTGATCGATCACGCCGTCGGATACGACACAGAGTTTCACCAGTTCATGCTCTATACGCCAATCCCCGGCACGCCGTTGCACGCCGACCACAAAGCCAGAGGCTTACTCCTCGATCTTGACGAATGCCCGGAAGCTGACGCGCATGGACAGTTGCGATTCAACTACCGGCACCCGCACATCAAAGACGGCCAGGAGACCGAGTTCATTTTGCGGGCGTTTCGCCGCGATTTCGAGGTGAACGGCCCCAGCATCGTACGCATTACGCGCACGGTGCTTCAAGGTTGGAAGCGATACAAGAACCACCCTGACCGCCGTATTCGCAGCCGTTTTGCTTGGGAGGCCCGGGAGTTGGCCGTGACCTACGCCGCCGCTTTGTGGGCCGCTCGAAAATGGTTCCAGTCGAATCCGACCTTGTTTGCGAAGATATCCAAGACGCTCAAGGACATCTATCGCGAGTTCGGCCTCAAATCCCGACTGACCGCCCCCATCATAGGCCGATACCTGCGACACATGGTAGGGCGGGAGGAGCGGCGGTTGCGTAACGGCTGGACCTATGAGCCGCCGTTCTTTCGCGATGTTGTGTCATCGCATGTTGCTGTGTCATGAGTCTGCCGGCACAGTCAGGGTGTTGAGGCTGTCATGACATATGGAGTGGTTCCCCGGGGTGCAGGTCAGCTCAGCCCGCTCCCCGCCCACGCATCCACCAACCCGCGCCAATGCCTCGCTCGATCTGTCATGCAGCACCTCCGCCGAGATCATCCCCCCGCGGCGTCACGCCTCAAGATGTGATTCGTCGAATGCTCACGCCTATTCTCAACCCGTTCGCCCGCTGCCCTCCCACCGCGACTGTTTCCCCGCCACTCAAAGACGGATAAGGTCTGGGGACCGCAAAGCGGCGCGACACGTGCCGGACGCATTTGCGGATGGAGACCGACAATGGACGCATCCCGCACGCTGGTCACGGGCGTTGAGATTCTCAACAATCCGCGCCTCAACAAGGGAACCGGCTTCACCGAAGCGGAGCGCGACGCGCTCAAGCTCCGAGGCTTGGTTCCTCCGCGAGTCTTCACGCAAGAAGCACAACAGCAGCGAATCCTCGAAAACTATGGCCGCGCCTCGTCCGATATCGAACGCTACATTTTCCTCACCTCGCTTCAGGATCGAAACGAAAAACTCTTCTACCGAACCATCCTCGATCATCTCGACGAAATGGTCCCGATCATCTACACACCGACAGTCGGGGAAGCATGCAAGCAGTTCGACCGAATCTTCCGCCGATCGCGAGGGCTCTACGTTACGGCCAACGACCAAGGTCGCGTCGCCGAAATCCTCGGGAATTGGCCCGAGCGAGACGTCAAGGTCATCGTCGTCACTGATGGCGAGCGCATCCTCGGACTCGGCGATCTCGGCGCCAATGGCATGGGCATCCCCATCGGCAAACTCTCCCTCTACACCGTCTGCGCCGGGATCGATCCCAAGCACTGCCTCCCGATCATGCTCGACGTTGGAACTGAAAACGACGACATGCTGAACGACCCCCTCTACCTGGGCCTCAACCAACACCGCGTTCGAGGTGACGGCTACGATGCGCTCGTCGAGGAGCTCATCCTCTCCATCCAGGACCTCTACCCCGACGCGATCATCCAATTCGAGGACTTCGCGAACCGAAACGCCATCCGCCTGCTCGAGAAATACCGCGATCGCGCCCGCTGTTTCAACGACGATATCCAAGGTACTGCCGCTGTTTCGCTCGCCGGTGTCTATTCGGCTGCGAGAATCCAGGGTGTCCCCATCACCGATCAGAAGCTCCTATTCCTCGGCGCCGGATCAGCCGCCACCGGTATCGCCGACCTGCTCGTCGCCGCCATGGTGAAGGAGGGCATATCCGCAGACGACGCGCGACGAAGATGTTGGCTTGTCGACTCCAAGGGCCTGGTCGTCAAATCCCGAGACGGGTTGCAATCCCACAAGATTCCCTACGCCCATGACCACGAATTCCTTCCCGACCTGCTCGCCGCCGTCAACGGACTTCGCCCGACGATTCTCATCGGCGTCTCGGGCCAATCCGGCGCGTTCACCCAACCCGTCCTCGAAGCCATGGCCAACATCAACGAACGACCCGTCATCTTTGCACTCTCGAACCCCACGTCCAAAGCCGAGTGCACCGCCGAACAAGCTTATCGCCGCACCAACGGGACCGCTGTCTTCGCCGGAGGCAGCCCCTTCGCCCCCGTCGAGTTCGACGGCCGAACCTTCATCCCCGGACAGGGCAACAACACGTACATTTTCCCCGGCGTCGGACTCGGCGTTCTCGCCACCGGCGCCGACAGAATCACCGACGACATGTTCCTCGCCGCCGCCCGCGCGCTCGCCGACCACGTCTCCGAGTCGCACCTCGCCACCGGCAGAATATTCCCACCACTCGAAGAAATCCGTGATGTTTCCGCCGCCGTCGCTGCCGGTGTCGTGAATGTCGCCAGACAGCAAAGCGCACAAGCCCCCACCACGCCTGAGCAAATGCGCGCACTCATGTACGTCCCCGACTATTCCCGTTCCAACTAGACATCGCATCGCCCACGGAAACGAGAGCGGAACAAAGCGATTTTGCGCTCGACCGGGGAGAGGCGGTCGCCGACCGCGTGCTCGTGAGGCCTCTGCGTGGTCAGCTTGCGTGCAACCAGTGTACCGCTACCCTGCTTGACGATGGATGACTTATTCCGGTGAAAAGCCGGTTTGACGAAGCTCGTGGCCAAAAGCGCGCTGACGCACTCCGTCGATCGGCCGTACATTCCGCGTCAACACGATCGAACGGCTTACGAAAACAGACGATTGCCCTCGGAAGGAATCCGGGGCGGCGTGCATCCAATTGGATGACTTGATCGAACAATGACCACCTCGTGGGCAAGGGCGAAGCCCAGCAATAAAAGTACGGGAGAATGATCATGAAACACGTTTCAAGCGTCACAGGTACATTTTTTCTTGTGAGTCTTGCCGTTCTTGTTCAGTCGCCGACGGCATGGTCGGGGGACAATGGGATGCAGAACAACAGTCAGGCTCGTAGATCGTCGGCTGCTCCCAAGTCGTTGATCGAGGAGTTGGCGGCGATGCGGGCCAAGGTTACGAAGCTGGAAGCCGCGCTAAAAGAGAAACATCAAGGCCAAACGCAATCTTCAATGAGTAAGGGCAAAGCGAATCAGGCTGTCCGGGGCGATAATATGTTCGGAACACCACAGGAGGGCGTGGCACGACAATCCGTTGCCGTCCAGACAACGCCCCCGAAGAAAGAGATGAAGGCCAATGACAGTATGAGCGGTGGCATGAAGGGGATGAAATCCGGCAAGAAGATGGGCATGGGGATGATGTCCGCTAAGGGCAAGAAGATGGGGATGGTGTCCGGCAAGAAAATGGGCATGGGCATGATGGGAGGCAAAGGCATGGGGATGATGGGCCGCATGCCCAAGATGGGGGGCATGGCGATGCCGTCCGCGCTGCCCGGCTTTCCCGGTGCATCGCACATCTATCACATTGGTTCGACGGGTTTCTTTCTCGACCACGGCGAACACATCACCCTCCCCAGGGAGCAAGAGACGAAGCTTAATCAGTTCAAGGAGAAATCGCTCCTCAAGCAGGCTACGTTTACGCGGCAGATCGAAGAGGCCGAGCAGAATCTATGGGTACTCACCAGCTCCGACACGCCCGACATAGCCAAGATCGATGCTCAGGTTCGGAAGATCGCTAAGTTGCAGGGGGATCAACGGATCGCTTTCATTCGCGCGGTTGGCGAAGCAGCCAAGGTGTTGACGGACGAACAGCGCAAGAAGCTCGTTGGCCAACACGGAGGGGAACTGAACGGAAACGGATAAAGCAGCATCGAATCGACAACGACGAGTCCGAATAGGTCACGAACACGAGACAAGATCCATGAAAGCGATATTGTTCAGATGCGGGTCGTCTCAGCCGTCTCGCTTCCTGCCCGCCCGTGATTGCATGGTTGTTTTGCTGGCGATATGCGCTGGATTGGCTTGGCTACCTCATTTTGCCGCCGGACAGGTATCTCCCGAAGAGCACAAGAAACATCACCCAGGCCAAGCCTCGGCTGGCAACGCTCCATCCCAGGCCGGCGCATCCAGCCAGGAGAGTGGTGGAAGCAAAGGCATGGGCGGCGGCATGATGGGCGGTGGTATGGGTGGCAAGGGGAAGGGCGGCGGCATGGGCAAAGGCATGGGCGGCGGTATGGGAAAGGGTATGGGCGGTGGCATGGGCAAGCGATCCCAGGCACCGGAAGAGCTTTACCCGGAGCTGATGACGCTTCCAAACATGACGCCGGAAGAACGTGGTGAACTCGAGCGCAAGGCTCACGAGCGGATGATCGAGGGCGCTGCCCTCTTGTCGAAAGGCGTTGGCGAGCTTGCCGAGGCTGCACCCAGCGATGATTTTCGCACGATGGAGCGGGCCACGGCTACGCTGCGGCAAGGCCTGTTGCAGTTTGAGTCGGGCCTTGCAGCGCACCGGGCCATTGCCGAAGGGAAGGCGCCCCGCAATACCGCGCTCGAGTGGTTTCAACGTGATCTGAATCTACTGCCGCTGGCCAATGACGAGCCGAAATTCCGACTCTTCGGCATGACAGCATTCCACACCAGCATCATGACGCTGCTTGCGGTTTTCGTAGCCGCCGCGTTTTGGATGTACCACTCCAGGATGCGTCGTGCAGCCGCTCTGCTGGAAAGACTTACCGCGGTGGACGCACCGGCGCAGCCACCGCCCGCTGCCGCCCCATCAAGACCCGCGCCAAAGGCCGCATCCTCTGGTCCCGCCGCGTCACCAGCCAAAAAGAATCCGGCGGCTGCGGCCGGCGATTGTTGCGATGAATCAGCCGTAGATTGTGCAACCGAGGATGGAGCGTCGGACCGCCCCGACATCTCGCAGGGATTGCTGCGTGTCGTCAAGAAAAAACTGTGCAAGCTGCGGGTCGCCCGAATCTACAAAGAAACCGCAGACGTAAAGACATTCCGGCTCGTCGCGTGCCACGGTGGCGGCATTCCGTTCAGCTATTTCCCCGGGCAGTTTCTCACTGTCACCATGCCGACCGGTGAAAAACCGATCCGGCGAAGCTATACAATCTCATCCTCTCCGACGCAGGGTTACTATTGCGAGATGACCGTCAAGCGTGAAGAGCATGGGGCCGGATCGCGTTATCTGCACGACACGGTCAAGGAAGGTGACATGCTTGAGATTCAAGCCCCCAACGGGAAATTCATCTTCACCGGAAAAGAGGCGGACGGTGTTGTGCTTATTTCTGGCGGCGTCGGCATCACGCCCATGATGAGCATCACCCGCGCCCTGACCGATATGGGTTGGCCTGGCGATATCTACTTCGTCGTAGCTTGCCGAGACCCCGAACACCTTATTTTCAAGTCCGAATTGAATCGCATGGCGGAGCGGCACCCAAACCTGCACCTCGTGATCGCCATGAGCCGGATCGACGCGGATATCGACGGCTACCATCGCGGACGGCTGACCAAAGAACTGCTTGCCAAAGCCGTGCCGGACATCGCTTCGAAGTGGATACACCTTTGCGGGGCACCGCCCATGATGGACGGCACGAAGCAGATGCTCTCCGAGATGGGCGTGCCTTCGGAAAAAATCCACACCGAGAATTTCGGCTCACAACAGAAGCCCAAGGCGAGGGCCGCACAGCGTGAAAAGGTCAGCGCCGCCGCAACGGAAAAGACGGCTGCGACGGAAACACCGGCTGCGACCGCTACATTTCAAACATCCGGGAAATCGATACCATTCCTGCCCGACGAGACGATTCTCGAAGCAGCCGAAAGGGTCGACGTCGATATCGAAAACTCATGCAGGGTCGGGATGTGCGGTGTCTGCACGGTCAAGCTTCTTTCCGGAAACGTGACGATGGAAGTCGAAGACGGCTTGGAGCCTGAAGCCAAAGAGGCTGGCATTATACTGGCCTGCCAAGCCAAGCCGACGGGCGACGTGACGGTGGAGGCGTGATTCAATGAAAGAGCGGGAGCGCGTCCTGGCCACCGGTCTGACGATCTTGATGCTGATTGTGTGGCTTGGGTTTCTCGTTCACCATGCACCACGTTTCGCCGGCAGCTTGTGGGGCGGCGTGCTGGGCGTAAGCGGTGGGCTGCTCATGCTCGTGCCGCTGGCCTACCTGATCGTGAAACGCATCAAAAGGCTCAAAAAATGGCTGAACAAGTACGTCTCGATGCGGACGTTACTTGCGTGGCACGTCTACGCCGGCATCATCGGCCCGATTCTGGTAATGCTGCACACCGGGCATAAGTTTGAAAGCCCGGTAGGCATCGCCCTGACCGCGATGACCCTCGTCGTCGTAATCAGCGGTTTTGTCGGCCTCTATGTGATGAAGCAGTTTTCCACGGAAATTCGCGAAAAGAAGGCGATGTTGGCCGGACTTCAAAAGTCCTATGAGCAGGCCGCCACTGAAATGGCGAATGATCCCCGGCAAGCCCAACAGTTGCAACCGTTCACAGGGTGGGCCGGGCGCATTGCGGCGAGCTTTTTCGTTCCTGACTTCGCCTCGGAACCGGCTGGCACATCGCCCACCACGGTGGCCGGTGCGGCGGGTGTTCTTCGCCTGTCGGAATCGATCGCCGACCTGGAATACGCGATCAAGATGCACGAGACGTTCAAGAAGTGGTTCGGCAAATGGCTGAAGTTCCACATCATCATTTCCTGCATCCTCTATGTTCTCATGGTCCTGCACGTCTGGGCGGCTATCCACTTCGGGTTGAGATGGTTTCCGTCAACCGGCCAATCCTATTACGATCGCTCCGCAATGTACGAAAACACATCCACGTCGCGTCTTCTTCCACCTAATGACCAGGCCGAGGTGCTTGAGTCTGCGGCTGCGGTTGATGATTTTTCGCTCTATTTCGGACGGATGTTCCGGCGTTACTGGCGGTCACCGGTCGCCATTCACGGTATACCGACCACAGTGTTCGACTATGCTGGAATCGCGCGAGAGGCGGGCCAGCCGGAATCGGACTTCGAGCGGTCTTTGGCGGCACTGAAGCGGGTGACACCGGATCGCCTTGAGGGCGACGATCGGGAAAAGGCCTTCTGGATCAACGTCTACAACCTCGGTGCCATGAAACTCGTGGCGGAGAATTACCCGGTCACCTCGATCACCGATTCCAAGATCAGTTCCGGCAACCCCTGGGGCATCCCGGGTATTCAGGTCGGAGATTCGCGATACGCCTTGCGCCAAATCGAAACGGAAATTCTGCTCGGGAAGTTTGGCGACCCGCGCATTGTGTTCGCCGTCAGTTGTGCAGCCGTCAGTTGCCCCGACCGCACCGGCGACATTTTCTCCGGTACACGAATCGACGAACAACTTGACGAAATGATTCGGAAGCTTCTTACCAATCCAAAGAAAGGATTGGCCATCGACCGACAGCGTGAGGTCGTCACGATATCGTGGATATGGAAGGCCGATCGAAAACTGTTCGGCGACGGCAGTGATGACGCTTTGTTGACGTTCCTGCAACGTTATGTGGCTTCTGATACTCAAGACTGGATTGATGCAGCCCGCACCAGAATCAAGATTGAATACTTTGAACACGATTGGGGTTTGAACGATATCGCCTTGGCGGATGGTGGTAACTAATGGGGCATACCCGGGAGAAAGTCGGTACCAGGAAGAATGGGTCAACGAACCGCATTCTTCTGATTGCAGGGCTGATCGGTTTTGCTGTTGTCTGGATGTTGACGCCCGCCGACTCCGCCTTCAAGCAGCCAGCCACATGGCAGCGCATGACGAACCCCGGGCAGCTTTCCGCCGCGCATGCCTCGCTCGAAGACAATTGCGCCGCATGCCACACGCCGGTCAGCGGTGTCGAAGCCGAGAATTGCATCAGTTGTCACGCGAACAACACCGCGCTACTCAAGAGCCAACCGACGGCATTTCACGCCAACGTCGACACGTGTACCGAGTGCCATCTCGAACATCAGGGGCGCGGACATCGGCCCACGGAAATGGACCACACGACATTGTCTCGCCTGGGCCTGCGGCAACTGAACGACGGCGATCGGTCCGGTGAACGCGAACAGGTTCGGCGGCAGTTGCAAGTCTGGATGGCACACACCGGAGAGGAGTCGCTGCCCCACCAGCGCATCACGCGCGACGAGTTGATCCTCAACTGCGTCACCTGCCACGGCAACGAGGATCCTCACGTCGCCTACTTCGGCGACGGGTGCGCCAACTGTCACGCCACCACCGCCTGGAACATACCGGAATACATACACCCATCATCCAACTCGACAGACTGCAAGCAATGTCACAAGGCGCCTCCCAGCCATTTTATGCCGATGTTCAATTCGATGTGTGCGAAGATGCTCGGAAAGAAGCCGGACAGCATCAAGCAATGCTACGTGTGCCACGAAATCTCGGCGTGGAACAACATGAAAGGCGCTCCGTGGCACAAGAAAACGATGAGCCACATTCCATCGCGTTGATGGCTGCGTAACCCTGACGCGCCTGCAAGGTTATCTGAAAACCCCGCGTTTTGGAGCGAGTCGCGCCGACTACGCCTGCCATGCGCGTGTGAACGGCGGATGAAGAACGCGGCGTTGTAGCCGTACCGGTGGTCGGTTGAAAAACGTGGAGATGGCGGTGCGCAGACCCCGCCAGGGGGTGAACCGTGAATTCCGCTTGTCGCACGACCCGTTGCGAGCACTGCGCCTTGGCCCCGCACGCCAGGGCGTATGCGCAAAGCCCTCAAAACGGATGCCCCAACACCTGTCTCTGATGAACGCGCGGGATTGATTCAAAACACCGAGAACACTTTTTGTCGAGCACATCGGATCAACACGACGCCGGCTGAATGTACCCGACCGCCTTACGCACAAGGCCATCCGGCACGCTATCGCACAGGACGGGATGACCGATGCGCTCCAACAGTACGAATCGCGCGACGCCCGCGACGGCCTTCTTGTCCAGGGCGATGAATGGCTGCAACACCTCCGCACTGACCGGCGAGGGCAAACGCACCGGCAGGGCGACGCCCGCAAGCACCGCCTCAATTCGATCCGCCGAAGTCGCGTCGAGCATGCCCGTCTGCACCGCGAGCCAACCTGCGGCTGCCATGCCGATGGCCACACACTCGCCATGACGCAGATCAAACTGCCCGCAGGCTTCGATCGCGTGGCCGATCGTGTGTCCGTAGTTGAGCATCGCCCGCTTGCCCGTCGTTTCCCGTTCGTCGCATAAGACGATGTCAGCTTTGATGCGCACGTTGCGTCGCACCAACTCCACCAGAATCCCTTCCTCGCGAATCGTCGCGTCGGCAGCGTGCTCTTCATGCCAGCTCAAAAACGACTCGTCCCGGATGGCTGCGTGCTTGACGCTTTCCGCCAACCCCGCCGCCAGATCGCGATCGGATAGCGTGGCCAGGGTAGCCACGTCACAAACCACCAGCCGCGGATGATGAAACGCCCCGATCAGGTTTTTTCCGCGCGGATGATTGACGGCGGTCTTGCCCCCGATGGCTGCGTCGATTTGAGCTTCCAGCGTCGTGGGGATCAGAACGGACGGAATGCCCCGCATCCAGGTCGCAGCCGCCAATCCTGCCAGATCGGTCACCACACCGCCGCCGACCCCAATAACCGCACCATCCCGCCCGACGCCCAAGTCTGCCAGCGCATCGTAGACACCCGCCAGCCCGTCGAGCGACTTGCTCGCCTCCCCGGGCTTCACAGCCAGCAGGCCGGTGGTCATTCCCGCCGTCTCCAGCGACGCCCGAACCGGCTCCGCATACCGGGCCGCCACGTTTTCGTCCGTCACAACCAAGGCCCGCCGCGCTCCGAGGGATTCCACAACAGCGGCCCCAATGCTGGGAATGAGGTTTGCTCCACTGTGAAATTCGGTTTTTCCGGCGGAAAATTCAAAAAAATCACGGCCTGAATTCATGAGTCATGTACCCTGCCCAACGGTCCGTCCGTAAGATTCCACATGTTTGACACAATCGGCAAATGTTAGGTATCAGTAAGTGTTTCGCCATATTAGCGACGCTCAGGGACATCTTCAAAAGTCACAGTTTACCACATGTGTCCCAAGTTCCGATAATCCTATTATTGAAAACAGGTTACAAATTATCTACAAGTTTTCCACAACTTCTGCCAACCCCGTTCGTATGTCACGTGTATAAGCTATTATGAGTGTGTTGGCACATTAGCGGACGTACTCGTTTTCGACTGTTACTTTTTTCTTGGAAACAACTTACGTTCGATTTGCCTGTTGCTCAATTGACACGTTGGGGTGTCCGATCCCGTTGACGAGTTTGTGAAAGTTTGGTATGGTTCCCGTATGGTACGTTCAGCTACAATCAAGAGAAAGACACCAACGCGGAAATCCGTCACAGGCGGTCCTATCCGCACATATCGTGCTGCACTCAAATTCTTAAATGGTTGCTTGAATTTTGAGCGTACGCCGCCCACGACGGAAACTCTCGCGAATTATTCGCTTAATCGCATGCAGCGGTTGGTTTCTGCATTGGGGCACCCGCAGAAGAAACTGAAGTGCATTCACGTCGCCGGTTCCAAGGGCAAGGGTAGCACGGTGGCCATGCTGGCCGGGATGCTGCGGAATTGCGGCTATAAAGTGGGGGTTTACACCTCCCCGCACATTCTCGACGCACGTGAGCGAATCACGGTGAACGGCACGTGCATTACGGAGGCGGCGTTCACGAGGTACATCCAGACGATTTCGACGGCGGCCGACATGCCGCGTGTCAGCGATCCGACCTATTTTGAGGCGCTCACGGCGGCTGCGTTCTTGTATTTCGTCGATTCCGAGGTGGAAATCGCCCTTATCGAGACCGGTTTGGGGGGGCGGTTGGACGCGACCAACGTCGTCAGCCCCGAAGTTGTGGCGATTACGAGCATCAGCAACGACCACATGGGCATTTTGGGCAGCACGCTTGAGGAAATCGCGCTAGAGAAAGCGGGCATCTTCAAGAAGGGCATCCAGGTCAACTGCTCTCCGCAAACGGAGGGCGTGGAGAAATCACTCCGCGAAGCCGCTGGAGCTGCGGGATGCCCGATTCGCCTCACCGGTCGGGATGTCGGTTTCAGCTCTCGTTTTGAGTATTCCCGTGGGCTGGGGCCTCACACGCGCATTTGCGTGACCACGCCGACCAGCAAGTACGAACACGTTCACGCGCCCATGCTGGGTGACCATCAGGCGTTGAATTGTGCATTGGCGCTGGGTGTGATTGATTCGCTCAAGCAGCGCGGGTTTGCCATCGACGATCGCAGGGCGGTCGAAGGGCTTTCCGGCGTGAAGCTGGCCGGCAGGATGGAATTCATCTCCGAGCAGCCTCGGATCATGGTTGACGGTGCCCACAACGCCGCGAGTATCGAAGCGTTGATGCGGGCCATCGGACAGAACGTCCCATATGACTCGATGGTGATTATTTTCGGTTGCCAAAAGGGCAAGGACATCACGGGCATGCTTCGGCATATTCGCCTGGGTGCGGACAAAATAATCTTCACCGCGACCGGCTCGCCGCGTTCGATGGACCCGTTTGATCTGTCGTCGTCGTTCAACGATCTGTCCACAAAGATGTGCCAGGTGGCGGATACGCTGGAGGATGCCCTGTCCATTGCCGATCGGGCTGTCTCACGCGATGACCTGATTTGCATCACCGGATCGTTCGCGCTCGTCGGACGGGCCAAGCGTCTGCTTGCCAAGTAATCGAGCCTCCCTGACACTATACGCCCGTGGCGACCTTCGATGGTTGCGACGGGCGTTTTGCATTATGTGGGCACGCGCCGGACTCGCTGTCACTCTTAGGTCGATGTGTAATTCGAACCGTGTCATGGGAACGAGTGGCGCGGCGTAATTGGCGATCTTCCCGGTCCACCGCTTCCTTACGGGCGCGGCTCTGTTCGTCTCTTGCCATCGAGCCGGAGGATCCACACAGCATTGTGGGGGAAAGTTTTGCCATGCCCGACGAATCGCATCTTGAGCACATTCAGTACGGCGTTTATCGCAGCGGGTTAGTCGAGTTGGACGAATACGTCGATTGGCCTGACGGTACGTGCGTTGTGGTTTCACCAGCGAAACTTGTGGTCAAACCGGATCGGCCAGACGGTGCGGGCGGGGTGATCGTGGCTGGCTTCGGGCTGGCTGGCCGTGCGGTGGCTGATCTGTTGGAGCAGGGCGGCATTGCGTATGTGATCGTTGAGCGGAACCTCGCGACGATCGAGACGCAAACGCAACTGGGACGCAAAGCCGTCGAAGGCGATGTGGCTGAGGCTGAGACACTCCTGGCGGCCGGGATCAAGGGGGCAGCCATTCTCGCTTTGACGATTCCGGACGAGGAGGCTGTCCTGCGTGCGGTTTTGATTGCGCGCAATCTGAACCCGGACGTGTTCATCATCGCGCGAACGACCTACGCCTCGCGCGGGATTCGCGCGACGAAGCTTGGGGCGGATGAGGTTGTGAAGTCGGAGCAGGCTGTCGCGCTTCAATTTTACAACCGGATGAAGAAGCGCCTCGAGCGCGCGACGCCGGGCGGGTGATGTTCGATCATCGCGTCGCGAGAATTTGCGTCGCATGCTTGGTCGGACCAGAGCCGACGAGCCAAACGCAATCTACCCTATTGGAAGAATGAGCCGTTCCTCGGTAGTTCACGTCTATCACATCCCACTTGGAGACACGGGAGACGACAAGAATGTTGACGAACGGCAACGAGATGGCGGAAACGGCGCGAAGCACGGTAACGAGCCAGACGGCAAAGGCGAAAAAATCCAAGATGACGGTAGACCGGGTTGAGGAAACCAAGCCGGACGCCACAAAACGCGAGGGACGGAACCAGGTCAAGCGTGTCTAGGCGGCGACCTTGGGCCGTAGCCTTCGTGCGTAAGCGAGCGTGCCGGCGGTCAGCATTGCCAACGCCATCGCGATGAGGCCCTACTCTGAAATCGTGGGGATGGGGGTACCAATACACTCGGACACGCGGAACACGTAGGCCGGACTTCTTTTCCTGGGAGGATTTTACTGGAAAAATGGGCAAGATACGGTTATCTTCGACGGATATCGGACGAAGTTGTTCTGAACTCCAGACTCACCTCGACTTGGAGCCGAAGCCATGAAGCATTTCACCAGCGTCACGTGTTCGATCTTGCTTTCGATTCTGCTCGCCGGAAATCTTAACGCGGCTGTGCGCGTTTTTATGGCGGGGGAAGGTGAAGAGTCCACTGCGCCGCCGACCGGCAACACGAGCCTTATCATGGCTCCGGGAACGACGGCGCGGGTCGGCATTTGGATGGAGGATACCTCGGGTACGCCAACTTTCGGCGGGTACCAGATTCTCATTCGCTGGGAGTCGATACCCGAGCCCGGTGCGACGGGGCTCGTGGACTATGTCAATGTCGTTCACAACAGGTGTGCCTTCTTTGAGGATCCGTTGGCACCGTACGCTTTGTGTAATCCAGCGGACCCGAGCGCCTGCGGCGGAAATCCAGTGGAATGCGGCGTCTCGCCAAGCGGCTCGTTTCTCATCGATCTCAGCCGTCCCGACTGGGTATTCGATGGAATCACAAACGTGACCGTCGCCTACAATGAAACCGATGCTGTCGACGTCAACCAATCGGGTTTCGGAGGCATTGGTGCCCCATTTTTGGGTGGCTCCACGCCCATAGCCGGTGGCTTGTTCTATTTCGCGGAATTTGAAATCGCTGCGTCGGGCGATGCGATTGGAGAACACGTCCTGCATTTCGTTCCTGCCGGAGCAGCACCAAGCGGCGGAGCGTTTCTTTCCATGGGAAATGGACAGGAGCTCGCTGCGAGTTATCAGTCTTTGACGATTCAGGTTCAGCCTGTTTGCGGTGACAACCTCCTTCACGGTAGTGAAGCCTGCGACCCTCCTGATGGTGTGTTTTGTGACAACAACTGCGCGTTGTTTCCCGTGGTGCATCGGGTGTTTATGTCCACTGACAGTGGCCTTCAGGATGCGCCTGCGACCGGCGAGACCGACGTTTGGGTCGCACAGGGTGGCAGCACCAGAGTCTCGCTTTGGCTCAATGCATCCGTGCCTGCGCAGGAATTGAATTTCTACCAGATCATCATGCCCTGGACGTTGGCTCCGCAACTTGGGGCCTCGGGGGTTGTGGGATATCGCGACACGCCCAATCCGGGTGGCAGTGTATTCGTCGACCAGACGCGCGCTGATTATGCTTTTGCAAACATGGCCGACAACCCACCGGTTTACCATGAAACGCCGGGGCTGGGGTTTGGCGTGATCGGGCAACTCGCCGGTTTGTTTGACGGTGTCACGCTTGTCGGCGACCGGTATCTTGGCGAATTTATCATCGAAGCCTCCGCGGATGCGTCGGGTGATCACCAATTGTCGTTCGTGCCGATAGGCGGGGTTCCGGTGGGCGGCACGTCGATCGGAAGCCCCGGTGCGACGCAGTACAGCGTCGATGAGTTTCAGGACTTGACGGTGTCGGTTTCGACACAATGCGGCAACGTCCCAGCTGCCGGAATCCATGTTTGCGGTGATCTTGATCCCAGCGACGGGATTCGTGACAGCGCTTGCGCGGCTTCGACCTGCAATCCCGGCACGTTGATTTGCGAGTCCGATCCCGTGGCATTCGCTGATCTGGGTGGTCCGTTCGGAGATTGTGCAACCGACGGTTTCGCCAACGTTCACGATTCCAACCTCGCGCTCTTGTGCTTTGCGAGCCAGAGTTCCTGTAGCGACATCTCCCAGGATGCCGGGGGGCCATTCGGAGATTGTGAACCTGACGGATTCTGCAACATTCACGATGCGAACCACGCGTTGGCTGCCTTCAGTAATGAGTCTCTCTGCACCTGTCCTCCGGCAGCAGGTCCAGCCCCCGAGGCGTCGCACTCCGTTGTTGATAACGTGACCATTGAAGCGCAGGTCGATCGGCGTGAGGCTCGTCCGGGTGATCGGGTGGCTGTTCGCGTTTTCATGGATGCCGGTGTTCGCTCGTTGCAAAGCTATCAGCTTGAGCAGGTGGTATCCGGGGGTACTCAAGGCCGGCTGGAATTGGTCGAAATCGAAGTCGAGCCGCGCAGGGACGCCGTTTTCGCACGCCGCCCGGGTGTTTTCGATGCGTACAATCTCGTTGAGGGACGTATGCTCGCCGGTCTCATGGCGGGGGGCGTTCAAACCTCGTCAAATGGATATCTCGCCACCTTCGTCTACGAAGTGAGCAAAGACGCAGCCGGAACCTTCGTCGTCGATCTCGGCGGCTCGTCCGAATCGGGTGCGCAGACGTTTCTTGTTGCGTCCTGGCGTGAGGAAATCGCGTGGACCAGCAATTCCGAGCGTGTTACGATCGAATCGCCAGCCAAGAACCGAAAATGATTTCGTCAATTGGGGCCAAGCCGCGATTGGCCCCCTTGGTTTTTGGGGCCTATCGTCGGCCGTCGGGCGAATCGGCGGGCGCGGGCGAGGAGAAAACTCCAACGAGCGGGCATTGTCCTATTTCGATGAGGGTTTACTTTCGCCGCAAGTCGATATAATGCCCGGTGATGAAGCTCTCACAGGCGACAAGATGTGCGCTCGGGGCCTGGTCGGTGGCCGGCGGGATTGTGTTTCTCGCGGCGACTCAGCCGGTGCGGGCTGGCGACTGCGCGCCCGTGTTCGACGCGACCCACGCGACGCTGGTTTCGCCCTGCATCGCTAACGCGGCTGACAACCAGGCGCTTTCCACGCCGCCGGCGGGTGAAGGCTCGATTCGTCCCACGCACTTCACGGTGGCACCGGTGATTGTCATCGTCGAACGCCACCGAAACATCTGCCGATCGAGAATCGGCGGTCTCCACGGCCCTTAGACGCCTGTTCGTTTCTGCACGTTGCGTCGTTGCGATCGCCCGTTCTCGTATACCAAGGAATCAAAATGTCTGCCCAGCCGTTCATTTCCAAACTTGTGGAACGTGTATTCGGTTCGCGCAACGCGCGCGTGCTCAAGAAACTCTCGAGAATCGCGGACGCGGCCGAAGCTTTTGAAGATTCGATCCGCGCTTTGAGCGACGAGCAACTGGCGGCCAAGACGCCCGAGTTGACCAAGCGGTTGGCGGATGGGGCTGATCGCGATGAGATTCTGCCTGAGGTGTTCGCCGTCTTGCGCGAAGCTTCGCGACGATCTCAGAATCACCGCCATTTTCACAGCCAGCTCATCGGCGGTCGCGTCTTGTATGACGGCACTGTGGCTGAGATGAAAACAGGCGAGGGCAAGACCATCGTCTGTCACCTGGCAGCCTATATGCGCATCGTCTGCGGCGAGAAAGTACACATCGTCACGGTCAACGACTATCTCGTGAAACGCGATGCCGAATTCGCCGAGCCGGTCTTCGCGATGCTCGGCGTGACCGTTGGATACATTCAGGCGCAACTCGACCCTGGCGGGCATCAGGGGTTGCGACAGAAGGCCTACGCGAGCGACATCACATATGGTACTGCCAGCGAGTTCGGCTTTGACTACCTGCGCGACAACATGAAAGTCCAACGGCAGGCGCAGGTTCAGGGGAGGTTGGATTTCGCGATCATCGACGAGGTGGACTCGATCCTGATCGACGAGGCCCGCACACCGCTGATCATCTCAGGCCCCGCTCGCGACGACGTTTCCCGTTACAAGTGGGCGGACGCTTTGGCCCGTCTTCTCGTGCGCAAGCAGGGCGAGTTCAACAGCGAGACGGCGCGGCGTGTCAGCGCTTGGGGCGATGCGCCGCCGGAGGAGCTGACAGCCAATCCGAAGTTTGAAGGCGCGATCGCACGCTTCAAGCTCGATCCTTCCATGCTGACCGAAGATGAGGCTGAGGCGATCGGGCATCGCCAATGCTACGTCGTGCAACGCGATCGCAAGTCGGTGGGCCTGACGCATGACGGCATCGCGGTCGCACAGGAGGAGGCCAACATCGGCAGCTTCTATGTCGGCGCAAATATGGACAGGCCTCACTTGATCGAACAGGCGGTTCGGGCGTACGCGGTGTATGAGCGTGATAAGGAATACGTGGTTCAAAACCGTGAAGTCATCATCGTTGACGAGAACACGGGGCGACTGATGCACGGTCGCCAATGGTCCGACGGTCTGCATCAAGCGGTCGAAGCCAAGGAAAACGTGCCGGTCAAAGAGGAAACGCAGACGCTCGCGACCATCACGATTCAGAATTTCTACAAACTCTACGGGGCTATGTCGGGCATGACCGGAACAGCCATGACCGAAGCCGACGAGTTTCTCAAAATTTACAAGCTGGACGTGGTCGAAATTCCGACCAACCGCCCCGTCAACCGGCTGGATCACAACGACAAGATGTTCCGCACCACGGACCACAAGTTTCGGGCGATCGTTGACGAGGTTCACGAATTGCGTCGTCGCGGTCGGCCGCGTGATCCGTTTTTGCTGGCAGACGTCTTCAAGCAACTCAGGCCTATTCTCGAAGCTGGGTCGGACGGTGTTGCACGGCTTGACGAAGCAATTGACCGTTTCAACAAGGCTGAAGAGGGCGATCAGAAGACGATCGACTTCATGCTGGAAGTCTACGACGAGTTGATGGGCGACCTGGCTGCGGGCAGGCCTGTGCTGGTCGGCACAACAAGCGTTGAGAATTCCGAAAGACTCTCGACGCTGCTCGAGCGCACGTACGGCATTGAGCACGAGGTGCTCAACGCGAAGAATCACGCTCGGGAAGCGGAAATCGTCGCCAAGGCGGGCCACCGCACTATGCCGACACGCGGGTCGGACAAGAGGCCGCTGGGCAACGTGACCATCGCGACGAACATGGCTGGTCGCGGTACGGACATTAAGCTGGAAGTAGGCGTCGTCTATCCCACGTGCAAAATTACGGAACCGTCTCAGGCGAACGCGCTTTACCCTGTCGGTTCGACGAAGTGCTGCATCTTCTGCAAGGAGTACGACGCAGCCACCAACTGTGCCCACTGCTACAAGCCGAAACTCGATCCGCGATTCCCGGCGATGGGCCGTAATGTTTGCTCGATCAACTCGCCGTGCGGTTTGCACATCGTCGGCACGGAGCGTCACGAAGCGCGCCGCATCGACAACCAGCTTCGCGGGCGATCGGGTCGGCAGGGTGACCCGGGTTCGAGCCGGTTTTTCCTCTCGCTGGAGGACGACCTGCTCAAGATGTTCATGCCCGACTGGATGCTGAAGATGATGGAGAAGCTCGGCTTCAGCGAAGGCAGCAGCCTGGAGGACAAACGCCTCAGCAAGGGCATCGAACGCGCCCAGCGAAAGGTCGAAGAACGCAACTTCGCGTCCCGAAAAAATCTGCTCGAATGGGACGAGCCGATGGACTACCAGCGTAAGGAGTTCTACGGGCAGCGGCAGCGCATCCTCGAACAGCGCGAGCCGGAGAAGATTATTTTCGACGTGATTGACGAATCCATCGCCGAGAGCGTGGATATTTTCCTGGCCCGCGACTACCGGCAAAAATGCGTGGCGGAATGGTGCAAAGCCAAGATGGACTTGCAGGTCGATTCCAAGATGGTGGACATCGACGACCTCGAGGAAACACAGCGGAAAATCCGCGAGCATGCCAAGCACGAGGCCCGCGAGTTTGTGCGCACCTCGCTTATCGAATACGTCGATCCCGAGTCCTCGGCGGAAGAGTGGGACTTGCGTGGTCTGCTTCAGTGGGCACAGCGTACGTACACGAAGTTCTCCTATTCGCAGAACCAGCTCAAGAAAATGGATGTGGGAGACATCGAAGACGCGCTTTTTGAAGCAGCGGAAGCGCACTACGATGAGATCGACCTGACCGGTATCGAGCTATTCCTTGACGATTCCTACGGGCCGGCGAGATTGTGCGAATGGTCGCGTCAGAAGTTCGGCGTGGAGTTGGTCGAAGCTGATCTGAAGGACAAATCGCGCGAGGAGGTTGCGGACTTTTTGGGGGAGCGTGTTCGCGCCATCTACCACGAACGCGAAATCGCCCACCCCGTCGAGCAGTGCATCGCCGTGGCATTCGGGCAGGTCGATACGGAAAACGCCCAAGCCTGCGAACTCGTCTGCAATTGGGCGAACAGCAGGTACAAGACCTCGTGGACCGTTGAACAAATCCAGGGGCAATCCATAAGCGAAATCGGCGACAAGCTGCTGGACTTGCAAAAAGACTGGATGGACAACGGCAAACTCGAAGCCGACATCGATGCCGCACTGTCGAGTCATCAGGGCGACGATCTGAAGTCGTGGGCCAAGAATCGTTTCGGACCCTCGTTTCGCGAAAATGATTTCGACGAAAACGCGGACGATCCGCGTGCGTCGCTCATCGACATGGGGCGATCCATGCTGCGGCGCGAATTGATCGGTTTGGAATGTGCGGTGCTCCTGCGCATTTACGATCAAGCCTGGAAAGACCATCTACTCGAGATGGACCGCCTCAAGCACGCCATCATGCAACGGCCTATGGGTGGCGATCAGTCGCATCCGCAAAGCCAATACGCGATCGAGGGTAGAGAGTTCTTCGATGAAATGTGGACGCTCATCCGCCGTCGCGTAACCGACATTATGTTCAAGATTCGCGCTCCGCGACCGGGTGAGGCAGGCGGCCCGGCGGAAGCGGAAGCTGGCTCCGGCGCTCCCGCCGTGAGTTTCAGCCACGCCGATGCCACCAACACCGGTTTCGCCGGGGCCGATGCAGACCGTTCCGCCGCGATGAAGGCGCAGGGCGTCGATCGAAAAAAGGTCGAGACCATTCGCCGCGATAAACCTCGCGTCAAACGCAACGATCCCTGTCCGTGTGGAAGCGGAAAGAAATACAAGCAATGTCACGGAAAAACGGCGTGACGCATCATCAAATGCCGTTCGATGTGATGGGACGAACAGAGCCGCGCCCGTAAGGAAGCGGTGGACCACAATAATCGCGCATTACGCACATCCCTCTTTGGGGGGTTGTGGTTTAGATTACGCATCACGTGGCGTCGTGTGATTGGCTGCGACACTCCGCGATCGCTTCACCGATCGAATCGACGATGTCCGTGGCAATGAGTGAAACGCGCCCAACGCGATCCCCCGCAATCTCGCCTGCCCGCCCGTGCAGCCAGACCCCCAACACAACTGAGTCGAACGGATCGAGCTGCTGCCCCATCAGCGCCGCAATCACGCCGGTCAAGACGTCACCCGAACCGCCGGTGGCCATCCCCGAATGGCCGGTTGTATTGACGTAGCACCGCGTGCCGTCCGAGACGACCGTGCCTCTCCCTTTGAGCACCACGATCGTATTCGTACGTCGCGCCACTTCATCTGCCGCGGTCCGGCGGCCATCCGGTGAACCGTCGTCAGCCAACGCGCTGTCCAGTCCCAATCCTCGAACGAGCTGGCGCAACTCTCCCGCATGGGGTGTGAGCACGACGCGCCCTGCAACGGGAGTCTCCGACACTCCGACGCCCGACAATGCATTCAAACCGTCCGCATCGACGACTACAGGCCCGCCGAAGTTGTTCATCAGATGAACGATATCATTCCCCGTGACGATCGGTGAAAGTCCGGGGCCTATCGCGACAACGTCAGCCGAGAACTCAGCTGCAAATTCATGCAGGCGGGCAGCGTCGGCTTGGGTCAGGATGCGCGTTGTCGCACAAGGTGCCAGCACGCTGATCGGCAGGCGAGCCGCGTCGGTCGTCAAAACCTGTATCAAGCCCGCCCCGGTTCGCAGGGCTGCGTTGGCGGTCAGGGCAGGCGCGCCGACCATGCCGTGCTCGTCGAATCGTCCGCCGATGACCAATAACCGGCCCACATCGCCTTTGTGGGCGTCGTCGGAACGGTCGGGAAAAGTCGGCAGTGTTATGGACATGTCTTGTCTTGGGTGGTCCCGCGATCCGCCAGCCGATTGATCATCGCGGCGGTGCATCCCGCACCGAAACCGTTGTCGATGTTCACCACGGTCACGCCCGATGCGCAGGAATTCAGCATGGTCAGCAGGGCGGCGATTCCGCCGAAACTCGCACCGTAACCCACGCTCGTCGGGACTGCGATCACCGGGCACGCGACCAAGCCAGCCACCACACTGGGCAGCGCACCTTCCATGCCCGCCACCACGACGCAAACGTTGGCTCGCTGCAACGCTTCGGCGTGCGCGAAAAGGCGATGGATGCCCGCGACGCCGACGTCGCAAATCGCCTCGACGCGCTGATTCATCATCTCGGCTGTGATGCGCGCTTCCTCCGCCACGGGTTGATCGGATGTGCCGGCTGACAGCACCGCGATCGTTCCGTCCGAAAGATCGCGATCGCACTGACGCACCGTGATCATGCGAGCCGACTCGTGATAGAAGGCTTTGGTGACTCGCTGGGCGACGGCCTCAAACTGTTCGCGCGACGCCCGTGTGGCCAACACGTCGTCGCCGCGTTCCGCGAGTCGTTCAACGATGACAGCCACTTGTTCCGTGGTCTTGTTTTGGCAAAACACGACCTCCCCCAGCCCGCAGCGAATGGCCCGGTGGTGGTCGAGTTTGGCGAATTCCAAGTCTTCAAACGGCAGGCCGCGAAGCTTGGCCAACGCTTGTTCAACATCGGTGCCGCCGCCGCGGACCGCCTCAAGCAGATCGCGAAGTCGTGATTCGTTCATAATTCGAGAGGATAATCACGCTAACACGCTTTCGCCAGCGAAGAGCGAAAAACCCCGCCCCAACACCCTAACAGGCCGTCAAAAAAGTGTGGCACGGGTTTGCTACCCGTGCATTCGCATCCGCACCGGTTGCAAGCCGGTGCCACACGGAAAGCCTGCGTTCTTCTACAGGCTGCCAAGAAGCGCGTAGGCGAAATTGCCTATTTTCCGAACCCGACACGAACGCTATTCCACACGTGACAACTTTGCATCGTCACGCGACAATATCCTACACGGGAGTTGTTATACTCTGGGTGACACGCCGCCCGATCCGACCCGTGAGCGGCAACGTTGAGGCAATGGCACAAGAGTTGATGTTCGCGGGTTCATCCCTGTTTGGTATTAGTGGTCGCAGCGCGCAAGCAGGCGCGCCGTATGAATCGTATTTCGCAAGGAATTGAAACAATGAAGAAAGAGTCTCGTTCGTGGTGGGCGCCAACCTTGGTTTTTGCGCTCGTTGTTCCTTTCACGCTCCAGGCAGGAGCCGACGATGATCTCAAGCCCGTCGCATCGGTCGAGGGCATTACGGAGTATCGTCTGGAAAACGGCTTGCAGGTGTTGCTGTTTCCCGATCGATCGAAGCAGACGGTCACGGTAAACGCCACATACTTTGTCGGCTCGCGTCACGAAGGACGCGGCGAAAAAGGCATGGCCCACCTTCTGGAGCACATGGTCTTCAAAGGCACGCCGAGCAATCCCGACATTTGGAAAGCGCTGGAAGACCACGGCGCGCGCTTTAACGGCACGACCTGGGTCGATCGCACGAACTACTACGAGACCCTGCCGACCACCGATCCAGCCAACCTTGAGTGGGCTTTGCGCATGGAAGCGGATCGTATGGTCAACAGCAACATCGCGCAGGAGGATCTCAGCAAGGAATTCTCCGTCGTGCGTAATGAGTTCGAAATGGGCGAGAACAATCCGACCGGCATCCTGATGCAGCGCATGATGTCGGCTGCCTACTTGTGGCACAACTACGGTGACTCGACCATCGGCAACCGCAGCGACATCGAGCGCGTCCCCGCGACCAGCCTCAAGAAGTTCTACAAGAAGTACTATCAGCCGGACAACGCCATGCTCGTCGTAGCGGGCGACTTCGACCCCGCGCCAACGCTCGCACTGATCCGCGAGTGCTTCGGTGCCATCCCCAAACCCGAACGAAAGCTCGAAGGAACCTATACGGTCGAGCCGGTGCAGGATGGCGCCCGCCACGTTGAACTCCGTCGCGTGGGCGATGTGGCTGCCTGCGGATCCGCGTACCACATTTCTTCTGCCTCGCACGCCGACTACCCCGCGCTGGACGTTATCGAGAACATCCTGACCCACCAGCCGTCCGGCCGCCTTTACAAGGCGCTGGTCGAGTCCGGCATGTCTGCCAGCGTGTTTGGCGTGGCTTTTGGCTGGCGGGATCCGGGTTTGGCGCTGCACATGGCCTCAGTCCGTCTCGACAGCCCCATCGAGCCGGTGATGGCCAAGATGAATGAGATCATCGAAGGGTTTGCCTCTACTCCGGTGACGGACGCGGAGGTCAATCGCGCCAAGAATCGCCTGCTCAAGAACATCGAGCTATCCATGAAGAACAGCGGCCGCATCGGCGTGCAGTTTTCCGAATGGGCAGCCGCCGGAGACTGGCGACTGTTTTTCCTGCACCGCGATCGCCTGGAGAGTCTCACCACGGAACAAGTGCAGCGCGTGGCCACCAAGTATTTCAAACCGAGCAACCGCACATCGGGCATCTTCCATCCGACGCGCGATGCCGACCGCACGACCGTGCCCCAGGCTCCAAACGTGCTCGCGCTTGTGCGTGACTTCAAGGGCAAAGAAGCGCTCTCCGAAGGTGAGGCATTCGAAGCAACACCCGAGAACATCGAACGCCGCGTCAAACGCGAGACGCTCCCGGGGGGTATCAAGCTTGCCTTGCTTCCCAAAGAAACGCGCGGCGACAGCGTGAGTGCCACTTTGACATTGCGCTTTGGCAGCGAACGGGACATCAAAGGACGCAAGACAGCATTGGGACTGGTTCCGCAAATGCTCATGCGTGGTTCCGAGAAACACTCCTACCAGCAGATTCAGGACAAGCTCGACGAACTGAAAGCCTCCGTGAATATTTATGGCGGAGGCGGCATGACGGGGGCGAAAGGGTCGGTCAATGCCAGTATCCGCACGGACCGCGAGCATCTGCCCGCCGTCATCGACCTGGTCGGCGAGCTGCTTCGTCATCCGACTTTCCCGACCGATGAATTCGAAATCGTGAAGAAGGAAGGGTTGGCAGGCCTCGAAGAGCAGTTGTCCGACCCGCGCGCCCTTGGGTTTACCAGCGTGCTTCGCCGCATGAATCCCAGGTCCGCCGACGACGTTCGCTACATCCCCACCGTCGAGGAATCGGTCGAGCTGCTCAAGAATGTCGATGTGGAAGACGTCCGCAACATTCACAAGGACTTGTACGGTGCATCCAACGCAACGGTTACGGTGGTAGGGGATTTTGACGAGGCAGCCGTCACCGCAGCCATCAAACGCGCCCTTGGCAATTGGAAGTCCCCCAAGCCTTTCAGACGCATCGTCAACGAGTGCGCGACCGACGTGGACGGCTCGATCGAAATCATTCAGACACCCGACAAAAAGATGGCTTTGGTCGCCTGCGTCTCAAACGTGCCGCTCCGCGACGACGCCCCCGACTATCCCGCGATGCATTTGGCTGACTACATCCTGGGTGCCTCAGCCAAGTCGCGATTGCTCAATCGCCTGCGACACAAAGAGGGCCTGTCCTACGGAGCCAGCTCCGCATTCATCGCCGACAGCGAGGACGAGTATGCCCTGTTCATGAGCATGGGAATTTGTGCTCCCCAGAACGCCGACAAAGCCTACGCAGCCATGATCGACGAGATCAAAAAACTGGTGAACGACGGCGTCGGAGTCGAGGAGCTTGAGGAATCCAAAGCCAGTTTCGCGATGCAGGTCAAGAACCGATTGGCCAACGATGCTTCGGTGGCGCGCATGCTCAATGACGGCCTCCACCACGGTCGAACGATGCAGTTCTACAAGGATATGTACGAGAAAATCGCCAATCTCTCCCAAGACGAAATCAGGCAGGCGATGCAAAAGCACATTCAGCCGGATCGACTGATCGGCGTCAAAGCCGGCGATCTTCAGATCAAAGCGGTCGATTAGTTCGAGCACGAACCACGCGGTTCGACGGACTCGTGAAGATAGTTTCGGATTCTTCAAAAATCGGGTGGGCGGCGAGGTTTTCCCGTTTCCCGCCCGATTCTCATATATCGAATGACGATTCGCGATCGTCGAGGCTGACGGGGCGTTATCGGCTGCACAACGCGACGGCCGCGTCGAAAATCTGCTGCTCGCTGGGAACGACAAGCGGGGCAGCCGGTCCGAGGGGGATGTACGTGTCCATGCCGGCGACGAGACGCATACGCGGCGGCGCGTCGCAATGTTCCACGATGGCAGCGATGACAGCTTCTCCCACGCCCCCGCTGCGCCGACCTTCATCGACAATCAGCACGCGCCCGCATTCCCGCGCATGCTTGGCAATCGCCTCAGTATTCAGCGGGCTAAGCCAGCGCAGATCGACGATACGCGGCTTGATGCCGTGCTCGTCTTCGAGGCGTTTAGCCACTCTGACTGAGAAGTAGGCTCCGTTCGCATAGGTAATAATCACAAGCTCGTTCGTCTCGGGATTGTACACGCGCGGTTCGCCGACGGGGATGGAGCACTCGGGGGGCGGATAGTCCGTCTGCCAGCCGCCATCCTTGTCTGCGTGCAAATCCTTGGTCATGTACAACGCGATCGGTTCGAGGAACACCACTACGCGACCGTTCACACGAGCCAGTGCGACGGCTGTTCGCAACATCTGCACCGCGTCGTCGCCGCGACTGGGAATTGCCACGACAAGACCGGGGATGTCCCGCAAGACTGCCACACTGTTGTCATTGTGGAAGTGCCCGCCGAATCCCTTCTGATATCCAAGCGAGGCGATACGCACGACCATCGGATTGCGAAACTGATCGTTCGAGAAGAACTGCAAAGAACAGGCTTCGCCGCGAATCTGGTCCTCCGCGTTGTGGAAGTAGGCGAGGTATTGAATCTCCGGCATGGGCAGCATGCCGACCGTCCCAAACCCCTGTGCCAAGCCAAGAATCATCGTCTCATCGAGCATCGAGTTGAATACCCGACCCACGCCGAACTGCTTGTAGAGGCCGGCGGTCAGGTTGTACACGCCACCCTTTTGGGCTACGTCCTCGCCGAAAACCGCGATTTCATCGTACTTGGCCATCAGGTCGAACATCGCCCGATTGATCTGAACAGCCATGTGTCTCGCGGGGCCTTTTTCCGGCAAGCGATCTTCTCCGCCGAAAACTTTGACGCGCCGCTCGTGCTCGGTGCGGGCCACTTCCTCTCGCACGCGGTCGGGATGGTGCGGTGCGAGCGGTTCGATGACCTTGGCTGCCGACGTCAGCTTGGGACGCTCGACGCAGTAAGCCGCTTCTTCATGCACCTTCCCGCGAATGGACTCATACAGGTCGAGCAATTCCGCCGCCGTCGCCACGCCAGCATCCAGAATAACGCGCGCCGTCGCGAGCAACGGGTCTTTGGCTTCGTTGGCTTCGATCTGCTCGATGGTGTGGTATTCAGGTTCGAAATCCGACCCGGCGTGACCCAGCAGACGCACGGTCTTGAGATGCAGGAACACTGGTACGCGCTTTGCACGACAATAGTTGACCGCCCGCTCGACCACAGGGTAGGACTCAGCCACGTTCAAGCCATTGGCCTGGAAGTATTTGAGGTTGGCGCGCACGCTGTAATTTTTCTCGACCCAACCGGCTTTGGTATGCACGGAGATACCGATGCCGTTGTCCTCGCACAGGAACAGAATTGGCACGGGCACTTGAGAGTAGCTTGCGTAGGTCGCACCGTTGATGGCCGTCGCACAGCTCGCGTGCTGCGTGCTGGCATCTCCGAATGAGCACACGACGATGCTGTCCGGCGGAAACGGAAGCGGCAACTTGAGACGCTTCGCACGACCGATGGCCATCGCCGTGCCAACCGCTTTGGGAAGATGGCTGGCGATCGTGCTGGTCTGCGGCGGAACCCAGAGGGTTTTGCTACCCCAAACTTTGTGCCGCCCGCCCGCGATGGGATCATCCTCACTGGCCACCTGACCGAGCACGGTGTCGCGGAGAAAATTAACCTCGGGAACCTTCCGCGAGCGCTGAGCCATGAAACCGCCGCAACGGTAGTGCAGAAAGGCTGGATCAGTATGCCGCGTCAGCCGGCCCACAACCGCGTCGCCTTCGTGCCCGCTGCTGCCGATGGTGTAGAATGACTGGTTGGTCGTGCGAAGCTCGCGGGCGATGAAATCCAAGTGTCGTGACGACATCTGCGATTCCATGATCTCCATCGCGTCCCGCCCGGTGAGCGAGGAATCATCCACGATCGAGTCGGCAGGGTCGCGTTCAGCCACACCAACCCCGTCCCAATCTTTCAGGAACCGCGTAAAATTCTCGTCAACAACTTCCGCGCGATTGAACATGTGCATACCCGTTCGTTTCTTTGGCTGCCTTGCCGAGTCGGGATGACTCAGAACGCATACACACCCGTCAACTCACCACCGACGATCAGTTGATGGATCGTCTCGGTCCCTTCGTAGGTGATGACGCTTTCCAGGTTGAGCATGTGACGGATCGGGCTGAACTCGACCGTGATGCCCGAGCCGCCCAGCATGTCGCGGGCGTCGCGGCAGATGTCGATCGCCATCCGACAGTTGTTCCACTTGGCCAGCGACACCTGCGTGTGGTGCATCGTGCCCGCGTCTTTCATGCGCCCCAGTTGCATCACAAGCAGTTGAGCCGTCGTAATGCGACGCGACATGTCCGCCAGCCGCATTTGGATAGCCTGTTTGTGACTCAGTGGACTGCCGAAGAGCACGCGCACCTTTGAATAATCGAGTACCTCGTTGAAACACGCGATGGCTGGCCCGATCACGCCCCACGCGATGCCGAAACGCGCCTGCGTCAGACAGCTCAACGGGGCAGCCAGCCCCTCGGCTTTGGGCAGGCGGTTGGCATCGGGCACGCGGACGTTGTCGAAGAAAAGCTCGCTCGTCACCGAAGCCCGCAGCGAGAATTTCCGCTTGATCTCGCGCGTGGTGTAGCCCTTCATGCCGCGCTCGACGAGGAACCCACGCTTGCCCTCGTCGGTCTCCGCCCACACCACCGCCACATCCGACAGGCAGCCGTTGGTGATCCACATCTTCGCACCGTTGATGATCCAGTCGTCGCCGTCGCGTTTGGCCACCGTCTTCATCACGCCCGGATCGCTGCCGCCGTCCGGCTCGGTCAGCCCGAAGCAGCCGATCGCCTCCCCCTTGGCCAGCGCCGGCAGCCAGCGATTCTTCTGCTCCTCGCTGCCGTATTCGTGAATCGGGAACATGACCAGGCTGCTCTGCACGGAAACGAAACTGCGCAACCCGCTGTCGCCGCGTTCAAGCTCCTGACACATCAAGCCATAGCTGACGTAGTTCAGCCCCGCGCAGTCGTAGCCGTCGATCGTGCAACCCAGCAGGCCAAGCTCAGCCACCTCCGGGATCATCTCCCGAGGGAATTCGTCTTTTTCAAAGTGCTCGGCGATGTTGGGCAGAACGCGTTCGTCCACGAACTTAGCCACCGTATCGCGGACCTGGCGTTCATCGTCACTGAGAAGGTCGCCCACGCGGTAGAAATCATAAGGATCAATCGGCTGCATCAAACAGGCTCCGGAAAATCGAGATTGCAGCGACCCGCCGCAGCGCACCGCCAACGGCTGAATCGCCCCCACGGGAACGTGAGGAGCGCAGGATACTAGCCAAAATCAGCCCGAATCGCCACTCGCCAACGCCGCCAAAGACCCCACGAGTCCAACCCCGCAAACTGTGGGACAGGTCGCTTTCATCCCCAACCCAACGAGCCGCGGACTTCAGTCCGCGCGGACGCAATCTACCTACCGCCCGCCAAAAACATCCTGAAACCCCGCCCAATCCAGCAAATCCACATCCCCATCACCGTCAAAATCAAGAACACCACACCCCGGCGGAAGACCACCCTCTCCCCCCATCACACAACCCGAAAACGCCTGATAGTCAAACAAATCCACATCCCCATCCGCGTCCGCATCACCCAGCGTCAACCGATCGCACACAACCCCCGCACAATCGCAGAACAACCCGCGAAACGCTCCATGACGCATCGCGCAACTCGCCTGCGACTCCACATCCGAACACGTACCATCCGGCAGACAACACGCCCCCTCGCACAAGTCAGGCCGACCGTTACCATTAAGGTCCGGCGACACACCGTTCGCGATATCACACCCATCCGGCACACCGTTAAGGTTGCAATCACCGCACGATGGATCACCGCCGCAATCCTGAATCGCACACGCATCAGGCTCACCGTCCCCATCGCAATCGTTCACAGCCCCACCGGCAATATCACACTCATCAGGCCGATTGTTCACATCGCAGTCGCGACTGGTCTTACTTTCAATATCGCAGAGGTCGTGCGTCGCGTTTTCATTACAATCGCAGTCCAGCGTCGGATTGAGTTCCATAATCGCCGGGTGAAATGCAGAGTCCGGATCACCGACTACATTCAACCCGTTGGCAATCCGACCCACCCACTGCATCGATTCATTCTGCTCAAGCGTCACCGGCGGAATCCCCGCCAATCCCGTATCCAGCACGCGGACCACCCCCGGGTCAGCCACCTCAACAAACGTAAACCGCGCCTGCACATGCAGCACAGACGTATACGTGCCCCCGTTGCAATGCGTCTTAACCGCCGTCACCGAACCAGCCGGGGCAGCCACCTCCGACAGATCGACCGCCACATTCCACAACACAGGCGACTGACCACCGTCACGGGTAACCGTAATCGGCGAAACACTCACCAAACCAAGCCCCACCACCGTAGCAGCCACAGTCGATTCCACCGCCGAAGGCAGCGCACACAAATCAAAAGGGTCCGCCGGCCGCTGCACCAGCGTATCCGCATCCCCGAACTCCCCAAACGGCGTCATCCCCAAAGGCTCCCCGCGAAAACAGATCGTCCCCGTGAACGGATCGGACCCGGCGTCGAAAAAACCAGCCGGAATCGCCGGTGAACCAGGCACCCCGAACGCCTCACACATTGCACCGCCCGGAATCGACACCCACGGATCGACAAACGGCGCACCAGCCGCACTTTCCGGCAGCACCGCCGCCATCTCCCCGCCGCATTCCTCGACCAATCCAATCACATGCGTAAACACGCTCCCCGCCTCATTCACCTGAGCCGAAAGCTGGTCCGGACACTCCGTACACAACCCCTGAAACATCCCGCCCATCTGCCCGCACGCACCAGCCGACACCTCCTCACACGCCGAACCCCCGTCCAAACAACAAGCCCCAACCTGACAAGTCTGCACCGTAAACGCACGAGAAACGAAAACATCACGACGATTCGACACAGTGAACGCCCGCGACACGAAGAATTCAGGAGGACCGTTTCGAACCGTCACCGCGCGAGAGACAAACACGTCAGGAGAGCCGCTCTGATTTCGCACAGTAAAGGCGCGGGAGACAGCGATTTCCGATTCCCCGGAATCACTAAGCGGACGGCCCGCAGCCACCCTGTTTGCGTGAATGACGTTTCCGACAGAAGGGGCCCAATCAGAACCGCGACAGTAATGGAGCGGCCGGACAATCAACGGTGCCAGCCACCGAGCCCATCTCAGATTTGAAACGAGTTTCCCAACTCCGCCGATACCGGCACGCTTGCCCCCAGTTTCGATGGACACACCGGCGGTCGCAAAGTCTACCAGCAACAGGTCAGCCACGTGCAATGCGTGCGTACCAGTCATGTGCACTGCGTGCGTACTTCCTATCGTTTCCTTGCGACAGGGAACAATCTTTTCCCCCCTTGCAAAGGGGGGATACAGGGGGGTCTGGACCGGAGCAACGTCTGGTCTCGCAAGAAGAACCTCCCCCGACCCCTCCTTCGCAAGGAGGGGAGGAAGAAAGCGACCGTTGCGTTTGTACGAGAAAGTCTCGTCCTCGCGGTGTTTCTGGTAATCCGACATTGCACACGGCTGACCTGTTGCGTCCACCATAAAGACAAACAACAACCCAGCCCCAATTGCGGAAATTCTAAAATTATGCATGGATCGACCCACCCCAGCACTCCGCAATTATCTCAACGAGTCTCTTCACACACCCGAGCGCAAACTATGGAATCTCCACACGAAGCTGCACTTCCGTCGCCCCCGTGGAAAAGATGACGTTCTCAATGGTTGCGGTTGAAAGGGAAAACGTCCCCACCAATGGCGTCGATGTTCGTTCGTCCGAAATACTGTGACCCCGTGCAAATCTCGCAACGACCGTCAACCCGGGCGGCACATTCTTGGCCTCGATCTGAAGAATTGAGGCGCTTTCCGCAGAAATCGACAAATCGTCAGTAGTGACCCGCGCCAACGGATCAGTCGGAACGGGCACGCCATCAACATGTGTAACGCGAAGCGAAGGCGTCGTCGAAGGATCGGGAAAAAGACAACCCGGCAGACCGATCGACGGCAGCGGAATCATGTCCGACCCAACATCCAGGAACGGGGATTCAAGACGAATGCGCCCCAGCCCGCTGCTACCTTCAAGAGGATCGGTGGCACGCAGAGTCGCGTCTCCGGCGATTTGATTGGATACCAGACGAATTCCGCCGCCCGCCCCATGTCCCCCAGATCCCGCACCACCTTTGGCAACAATGGAGCTCGACTCGGTCAACAGAATCCTTGTTGACGAAGCAATCAATATCGCTCCTGCTCCTGCGCCCCCATTGAATTGCAATCCATTAATACCTCGCCCGCCTCCACCCGATCCACCGATGAGTGGCAACAGTTTGCGCGATCCGTAAACAGCGGATCCTGGATCGACACCGCCGCCAGATGTTGCATAGGCGCCGCCGCCGACAGCGACGTTGGTAGCACCAAGGCTGCCACCCCCTGGGCCGAATCCGGCGGAAATAAAACCTAGATCAGAGAGTCTGATTCCACCGGCAAACCCGCCCGGACCAGGCTCGGCGTAAGACGGGAAGTTGGGGTTACCATCGGCCCCGTTGAGGTTGATCGTACCCGCGATGGTGACATCGCCCGTAGCAAGCCAAACAACCGGCGCGCCTTTGGAATGGTTTATGAATCGCACGGTGACGCCAGCAGGAATGTCGATTGAGGTGTACTTGAAGACGACGGCCCATTCGCTGGCGTCGTAGACGCCGCGTCCGGGGACAGGGCTGGGGGTATTCCAAACGGCAGTGGCCGCGAGGCCAAGGGGAATCTCAACGGTACATGGGTTAGCCTCGTCGCAGCCAGCCGGACAGTTCAGCGTCGCACAGTTCAACGCCCCGTCCGTCCCGTCCGATTGGCTGTTGAAGTCCTGCCCCATCGCGGCACACCCCACCCAACCCACCACCAAAGCCGTCAACCAACGCGTCGCATTCATCATGCCATACTCCCAAAAACCGCTTCCCGATTCAGCCCGAAATCCTAACACAACCCGCCCCCAACTACGAACCCCAACTCACCCCATCGCTGCCAGCCGCAGCGTCATCATCAACGAATATCACGCTCCGGGCTTCGACGGGAACCGCCGCAAAGCCGATACCGAGCAAAACAGTAAGAGCAACCGTCCAATTCATATTCCTACACATGCTGAATATTCCTTAACCTCATTGATCGCCGCAGCCCATGTTACCGACTGCCAGGCTCAGTTTCCATGCATTTGCACGTTGAGCTTGAAGATGTGTCTAATGGAACGGGGAGGGATCGTGCCAAACGCCGAGTGTCGTCAGCGACCGACATCATCCCTGCTTTCTGAAGGATGATCGGATTTTGGCCCCAGCCCAACACCCCTACCCCGAAGGCCCGCGCGTCGCGAAGATGTTCCCAGGCCTCTGCACGATCAACCCCTTGATTTGCAGCATGGTCAGCGTCGATGCGACAGCCGCGGCGGACAGGCCTGAGCCGGTACAGATTTCCTCCAGCGACGTACCCTTCGACTCAATGCAGGCGCAGACCGCGCGTTCCTTATCGTTCAGCCGGGCGACCTGCACCGGTGCGGGTGAGGCTGACTGCTCGGGCGAATCCTGTGTCAACAGTTGGCCCACTTCACCAAGCCCGTCCAGAACGTCCCCGATATTCATCACCAGTTTCGCAAGCCCATCCCGAATCAATGCGTTACTGCCGTAGCACAACGCATTGTCAGCCTGTCCGGGCACGGCGAATACCTCGCGGTTGTACTCCGTCGCCAGTCTGGCCGTGGCCAGTGCACCGCTGCGCTGTGCGCACTCAGTTACCACAACTCCCAGCGACATGCCCGCAATGATGCGGTTACGCGGCAGGAAATTCTTACGCTCCGGCGGCGTATTCATCGAGAGTTCGGAAACAACAGCCCCCGACCCCACAATGCGCTCCGCCAACTCCGCATGCTCGGACGGATAGATATGGCTCAACCCGCAGCCCAGCACCGCCACCGTCCGCCCCTCAGCCAGCAACGCCCCCCGATGGGCAGCGCCGTCCGCTCCGCGAGCCATCCCGGAAACCACGGTGAAACCCGTCCTCGCCAAAGATGAGCCGAAGCGCTCCGCTTGTTCGAGTCCGTAGCGCGTGAATCGTCGCGAACCCACGATTGCCATCGCCAAACCATCGTCAGCTTCAAGTCGGCCTCGGACGTAAAGGCACGCGGGCGGATCGGGAATGTGTCGCAGTAGCCGGGGATATTCGTCGTCGTCGATACAAATGATGTGAACATCGCGCGAAGCAGCCGCTTCAAGCTCCCGCTGCCACGCCGTTTCGTTTGAGGCTTTGCTGATCGCTTCCGCCCGTTGCCGCCCAACGCCCTCGACTCTTTCCAAAGCGGCGATCGACGCACCAAGAGCGGCTTCGATTGAACCAAAGTGCTCAACAACCCGGCGTATGCAGACCGGGCCGACACCGTGCGCCTGCACGATCCTCAGATACAAACAAGCTTTGTCCGATGCGACGGGAAGACGGGCGACCATGCGTAGGATACTCCGCTGTGGACCAGCCGCCCGATTCTAATGGAATGTCTGTCCGTGCGCCAATCCGCCCGAGGGGGGTGGTTACCCTCCAAAGACGGCCTGGAATCCCGCGAAGTCGATCAGATCGGTATCGTCGTCGTCATCGAAATCGAACGGCAGGCAGGCGGGCGTTCCGCCACCGATCTGCACGCAGGCGTCAAATAAGGTGAAATCATCCAGATCGACATCGCCGTCGTTGTCGCCGTCGCCCGGTACGGGGCCTGTCTCGCCGATCTGTACCGTGGCTATTCCCAGCGTGCCCGTGATTCCGCAACTCGGAGCACCCTCACCCCAGAATATCGCGGTGCAGGTGGCCGCCCCAGTGCTGAGCGGTATCGAAATATCCGTGCCCGGAGTGTTCGCCAGAGCGCGAAACCGAAACGTCGTGACAAGCAAGCCGTCGTCGGGGAGAAGCGCAGGCCCCGGACCAAGCGGCGGCGGAAATTGCTGCAAGGCTGAATAGAACGCGTCGCCGTCGTTGTTCGGTACACCTAGGGGCGGAGAGTCCACGCCGTTGTTGAGGTTGTCGAGTCCCACGTCGCTCACGAATGCGGAGAAAATCCACGCGTAAGGCCCGTTGTTGGTCAGGCCCAGCAGGCGAATCTTGCTCGGATCCCAGTTCAGGATGGTTTGCACCGCAGCCACACGCGTGTCCAGATCGGGGTCACTCGGAACCGCATACAGTCCCACCGTGAACTCCTGGCCGATGCTGAAGTTCTGAACGGGCGAAGGCCTAAGCTCCAAGTTGGCCGAAATTGGAAATGGCAGGTTGCACTTGAATGCGCAGTCCGGCTCTACCGCGTTTGCGACTCCCGCAACCGCCGCAACACACAGCGACAGGCCAATCATCAAGTTCCGACGTATCGCATTCATTGCTTACTCCTCATAACTTGTTCAGGTCAACAAGGCGGCGGCTCGCACGGTGCGCGCACCGCCGAACTCCGGATTCGCGCACATGGACCTGCACCCCGCTGCATTGTACACCGCCTTTAGCACCAACCTCAAGTACGCATTTCACACCACGCGGGCTTCCCGCTTTTTCTGGGACGTCGGCGCTACGCTCCGAGTTTTTCCCGGCCAATCATTGCATCAGGCATTGGGACTTCGCTATGATAGGTGTTCACCAAGCGGGTGAAAACCGGTCTATCGCGACCGGATTCCGCTCCACGATCACTTCACGGGATTTCGTCGTGGGCGGCTCTTTGGGAAGAGGGAGAGAGGAAAATGTTGAGGCTGACCGCCTTTGGGGCCCTGTGCGCCCTTCCTATGCTTTGTTCGGCTGAGCCCTTGGTGCGCCTGGATATCGTCACGCAGGATTCGCTTGTCGAGATCGGCGATACCGTGGCTGTTGATTTGGTGGTCACGCCCCTGGAGGAGGCTGATTTCAGGGTCGGTGGCGTGGCGGCCGTCTTGAACTGGGATCCTGTCGCCCTGCAGTTGGCGGGCGTGGTGACCAACGAAAACCCCGATTACGAGTGGTTCCTGGCTGGTTTCAACGACGATTCCGGACTTGACGACCTGAACAACGGCGTCACGACCGAACCCATCGGCCTGCCCGATAACGACGGAAATGCTTTTTTTGAGGCGCTGGCGCAGTTCGGCCTGCAAAATCGCCCAACGGTCACAAGCGGTGGCCTGAAAGTGGTGCGCATTCTGTTCCAGGCGCTCGCAGCCAACGTGACCGAAATATCGATTCCACTCGGTGTCGGCGAGCACACGGCCTCCGCTGTTTTCCTTGGAGACGGTCCGCCCGGTGTAAACATTTTGGGCGGCACGCAAAACACGATCATCACGATTGTCCCGGAACCCGGGTCAGCCGCCCTGCTCGGTGCCCTGGGAATCGCGATCTTGTGCAAGCGTCGCAATGCTGCGACGATCTGATTATTGCATTGACACTTCAGCACCCACTGTGCTCGCATCATTTTTCTCGTTGTTGACCATTTCCGCGGCAGGTGTTTTGAACCGGCGCGGCCACAATCGTCGTGTAAATTCTTGCTTATAGGCCCCCCACCTGATACCCTGAGGCTGAGGGTCGGTTCAGGAAAAGCGCCAAAACCGATATTTCCCTAACTTGAATTGCAAAATCACGCGCTGTGGTTGAAGTGATGTTTGAAACCCGGGTCGCTTGTGGGGAGTGGCTTCGTTGTTTCCACCTGTTTGGTGCCATGTGAGGAGTTTCCATGATTCGTCAGGCGTTCGGACGGAGCCGCGTCGTTTCGGCTTTGACTATTCTGTGCTCATGCTTGGTATTGGGGGCCTCGGTGCCCGACGAGAACGTGAGCTTGGTCTACAAAGACACCTATGTTGCGACGGGTGGTATTCTGGAAATCGTCCTCGACGGTGAGTTGCTGAGCGCGACCGCCCCGAGCGACGTCGTCGATGCGTCACCCGTCGGGGACAGGATCAGCCGGCGCTTCCAGATGACGCACGTGACGGACACGTATACTATCGTTGCGTCGGGAGATGCTGTCGAACGGTATCTGGGTGGCGAAATCACCGCCGATGGAGCCTTTCATTTCTCCCAGTTCGGAAAAACAGTACTTTCGGGCACCGCAATCGTGCTCGTGCATGATGCCTTTGGGCAGTCGGATCGGGAGTTTTCGGTCTACGCCGACAGCAAAGATGGCCTGCGGTTGTTCACGTTGAGCGTGGCGCAAGCGTCGTTTGATTCGGACAACGGTTTATTCGGAATCAACGCCGGCTTGGCCATCGCACCGGAGCTTGCGCAGCATCTTGGCGACAAATCGTTGGCTGGCATGCGTGCAGGGCGTTTCGCTGTGTCCATCAACGTGTCGCTGACCGAATCAGTCGCGCTCAATGCCGAAGGGGATGTAGAATCGTTTACGATGTATCCTCAGCCCACGCAGCCGGCTGAGGGTTTCCCGAATCCGGGGCCTGACGTCATCGTCGGTGATCTCCCGAGCACCGGCCAAGAAGGTCGCACCGGCACCTACCCCAACGGCCAGGTTGGCTTGGCTGTCGCGACGACTTCGTGCAACAAAGGCGACACGCCGTTCAACTGGTTTGCGCTCCCCAATGGGGACCATCCCATGATTCCGATGAATCTTTACCGCTTGAAAACGGTGAGTGGAAGCGAGCGTTTCGAGCAGGTCGGCTACTCATGGATGAAGCACGGTTTCTTTGCCCTCCAATTGAATGCGTGCGGCTTCGGCTGCACTGACCCGGGTGCAGGCGGGACGCTTTTGGGCGTCGGATGCTCGGATCCGTACAGCCAAAGTCGAAACGGATCGTTTTGCGGTTTGGGGCCTCGTGCTCAGCTCAATCCGTACACGGGCGTCACACCAGGCGGCGGAAATCTCGGCGGCAGCCCGTGCAGCAGCAGCAACTTTCCTTCGCGAGATCATCGCGGGCATGCGCACGGCGGCGTCACGCACCGCTTACAAGTCATGGATCAGGATCTCATTCCCTCCTTGAATACGGGCGCTCGATACTTCTCTGAAGGCCAATACCTGACTCCCCACGAATTCAACAATGCTCAAGCGTTCGCCGCTCAGAACATGCACAACAATGCCTCCTATCGCGAACTGTCGGTGACTGACTCGAATAACAACGGCAACCCGTTTGGCTTTAACAATGTCGGCGCGACCGTTCGCGAGCAGCCGGCTGTCAACGCGTGGACGACCGCCACTCAGGTCATGATCGAGCCGGCACCGACGGTGGATGGCCGCGGGTCTCTGTCCTACAGGGTGACCGATCTCGGTGGTGGGCAATTCCACTACGAATACGCAGTTCACAACCAGAACATGGACCGTTCGATGCGCGAATTCAGCGTGCCGATACCCGCTGGCGTTTTGTTGACCAATATCGACATGCACTTTCCGCCCAACCACAATGACGCAGGAGTTTCCGCTTCCGAGCAGTATTCCAACGTGCCCTGGACGGTGTCCACCACTGGTGGAGCGATCACGTGGGCGACGCAGACGGTAGGTCAGAACGCACAGGCTAACGCGATTCGATTCGGCACGCTGTACAACTTCCGATTTGACGCCAATTCCGGTCCGCAGGCGGTCAACAGTACGGTCGGCTTTTTCAAGACTGGCGGGAGCATGGCGGTCGCCACCCAGGGGCCGCTGGCGGTTGGTCCGCAGGATTGCAATAACAACGGCGTGGAAGACGGTATGGACATCGCCAACGGCGACGTGCAGGACTGCAACGGCAACGGTATTCCGGATGAATGCGAGGCACTGTGCCAGTTGACCTCACGTCGGATCGTAGCCGGCCTGTCGTCCCCGACGGGTGTCTTCGCGCCTCCTGGCGACTTGAACCGACTGTTTGCTGTTCAGCAGGGTGGGCGTATCAGAATTATTGACCTGAATACCGAGTCCGTGCTCGGTGCGGATTACATCAACCTCTCCGGCATTATCACCAGTGGCGGCGAGCAGGGCCTTCTCAGCATGGCCTTCGATCCCAACTGGAACGCGAACGGGCGATTCTACGTCAACTACACGAATACTTCCGGCAACACTGTTGTGGCACGATACACAGCCACGGGTGGCAATCCCGCGTCGAACACAGCCGATTCCGGCAGCGCGCTCATCCTCAAAACGATCGTGCAGGATTTCGCCAACCACAACGGAGGCCAACTGCAGTTTGGCCCGGACGGCATGCTTTACGTGGGCATGGGCGACGGCGGTGCCGCTGACGATCCCAACAATCGCGCACAGAATACAAGTTCGCTCCTTGGGAAGATGCTTCGCCTCGATGTGAACGCTGCACCCCCTTACATTCCGGTCGACAATCCATTCGTAGGCCCGGGCGCTCCGCTGGACGAAATCTGGGCGCTTGGCCTGCGCAACCCGTGGCGATTCTCGTTCGACCGCCTGACCGGCGATATGTACATCGGGGATGTCGGGCAAGACGCTCGTGAGGAAATCGACTTCCAGCCAGCCGCGAGCACTGGCGGTGAAAACTACGGATGGGACTGCGAGGAAGGCTTTATATGCACACCTACCAACAGCGGCGGGTATGGTTGCGTCTGCGGTGCGGCTGGGCTTACCGATCCCATTTACGACGTTGCCCACACCGGCGGGTTCCCAAGCCCCTGTTCGATCACGGGCGGCTTCGTCTATCGCGGCTGCGACATTATTGGTCTGTCCGGTACGTATTTCGTGTCTGACTTCTGCGATGACAGCATCCAGACGTTCCGGTACGACGGAACAACTTTGACGGACTTTGCGGACCGCACTGTGGAATTGCAGCCGGACATCGGATCGATCAGTTCGGTTGTGTCATTCGGCGAAGATGCTTCGGGCGAATTGTACTGGGTATCCCAGGGCGGCTCGGTGAACAAGATCGAGTGCAACAACCCGGCCGTGTGCGGAAACAGCGTGATCGAGACCGGCGAGGATTGCGATCCTCCGGACGGCACGACGTGTGATGCCAACTGCCAATTCATCGCACCGTGCGATTTCGTAGTGTTCGCGGACGACTTCCAGACTGACCAGGGCTGGGTTCCGACCAACCTTGGTGCGTCTACCGGGGATTGGGAACGCGGTGTACCTGTGAACGATCCCGGGTGGGATTTCGACCCGCTTTCCGATTCCGACGGCAGTGGGCAGTGTTTTCTTACTCAAAATCAGGCGGGCAACACGGATGTTGACGGCGGATCAGTACGTCTTAATTCCCCGGACATCAACATGTCTGGTGGCGGCATTCGCATCGAATACGACTACTATCTCAATCTCACCAATTCGGACGGAACAGATCGGTTGCTTGTTGAAATCAGCAGCAACGGCGTCGCCGGCCCGTGGACTCAGGTTGCATTGCACACCACAGACGGTGGAACCTCGTGGCGATCGAACCTGATCACCCAGGCGGATCTGGACTTGGCGGGCATCACATTGACCGCGAACATGCAGCTTCGTTACACGATCAACGACACTGGCGCAGCGAGTATTGTTGAAGGCGGCTTGGACGCATTCCGCGTTTGCTCTTCAATCGTCGATTGCAACGGTAACGGTATCGACGATGCCGTCGACATTGCGAACTGCCCCATAGGCGATACGTCGTGCGACGATTGCAACAGCAACGGCATACCCGACGGCTGCGATGTTGATATTTCCGACCCGGACGGAAACGGCGTGGCCAGCGCAGATTGCGACGGCGGCCCGGTCGGCAATGTGACCGACGGCCAAACGCTGCTCCTGGCCAACTGCCAGTTCTGCCACAATGTCGACGGCACGGGCGGCATGGGATTCCCCGGGCCGAACATCCGCGACCATCGACGCGACTTCATCTGGACGTTTTTCGCCAGTGGCGATCACCCTGGCGGGCAATTCCTCGGCTTTGTCCAGCAGGATTTCGCCGATCTTGAAGCGTTCCTTTCCGACACCGGCAGCCACGGTCGACCTGACCTGGTCCCCGACGAATGTCAGACGTTGGCCGATTGCGACAACGACGGCCAGTCCGACGGTTGCGAGTTGGAGGCGAGAACTCAGTTCGACGTTGATCCTGCCTACAACCCGGGTGGCAACCCCAGCGGCCCCAACGGTGTGCCCGATGACTGCGAATGCATCGAGCCTTGTTCCGACAGTGACGCCTGCACAATCGGCGATGCGTGCGTGGGCTTGGCGTGCATCGGTACGCCGGTCGACTGTTCCGGTGCGGGTGACGACTGCAACGCAGCCTCATGCGACGCAGCCGGTGCGGACGGAAACTGTGCAACACTGACCTTCATCAATGAGGGCGGTGCCTGCAACGGTGGCACGGGCATCTGCGATATGGGCGTTTGCGTCGATCCGGGTGCCACGCGCGTGTTCATGGCACGCACTGGTCAGCAGGCGGGCGCACCTGCCTTTGGGCCGACGTCCATGACTATGGCGGCGGGTACCACCGCGACCATTGAAATCTGGGTGGCGGATACCGATCCCGAGTTGCTCAATGGTTACCAGATCGCGATCCCCGGCGCCGCATCGCCTGACGTTGGAGCAGCCGGAATGATCTCCTATGTGGACATCAGCCCAGGTGTACCCGGAGGTGATTCCGTGTTCATCGATACCGCTCGATCGGACTGGGCATTCATCGCCCAAGCCCCGGCTGTCTTTTATGCTGAGGGTGGTCTCCCGGCTGGTTTCGCATTCGCTTCAGGTCTGACTTTCGGAACTGGCCTGTCTATCAACGGCTTGGCTTATCTGGGCGAGTTTGACGTGTCAGCCTCACCTGATGCGACTGGTTCTTTCACGCTCGGTTTCGTTCCCGTGGGCCAACCGCCCGATGGCGGAACCGGCCTGAACGACAGCGCAGGCCTGCAAATTTTCGCACAGTATCAAACACTGAACATCGTCATAGGCGAGGAAATGTGTACGACCGCCACCGACTGCGGCGATGCGATCGTGGTGGACGGCGTCGTGGATGATCAATGCATGTTCTACGCGTGCAACGGAAACGCTTGCTCAGCCACGCCCCGCGTGTACGGCGATGTCGGAGGCCCGTTCGGAGACTGTAATCCGGATGGATTCCCGAACATCTTCGACGCCAACCTGGTCTTGGCGTGCTTTGCGCAAGTCTCACCCTGTGATGTGATAAACATCGACGTAGGGTCGGATTTCGGCGCGTGCCCGGCTGATGGCTTCTGCAACGTGTTCGATGTCAACCTCATCCTGCTCGCGTTCGCCGAGGTCAGCACTTGTTCGTGTCCCGCTGACGGCCCGGCACCCGTCGTAGCGCCGACGATCGTCAGTCAAACCGGTTTGACCCTGGCGGCGGACCGTCGCTTGGCGACACCGGGTGACACCGTCACGGTAACAGTCCACCTGAAGGGCGAGCAGGCCAACTTGCAGAGCTATCAACTCGACGCAGCCGTCAGCGGCGGTCGCAGAGGCCGGCTTGAACTGGTCGATTTGCAAATCGAGTCACGTGCGGATTATGTGTTCGCGCGGCGAACCGATGTCCTGACCGCGTCCAACGTCGACAGGCAGCAACTGCTCGCAAGCCTGATCGGTGGAGGAATGCGAGCGAAGGCGAGCGGCTACCTCGCGACGTTGACTTATCGCGTGTCCGACGATGCTGCCGGCACGTTTGTGATTGACATTCCGCTCGACGGACAGACTTACTTCGTCGCCGACGGAGACGGAAAAATCGAACTGACTTCGACATCGCCCGCGGTGGTTGTGGTTTCCACCGGCCAGGCGCGAGCGGTTCGTTAGCGTGCGGTAATCCCGACGCGGAGCGGGTGCTTGTGCTCGCTCCGCGTCCTTTTTCGACGGGATTCGCCATTAGGCCTATGATTGCTCTCGGGTGATGCGTCGCCTTGAGATCAATGCAGCGGCCTGTGGGGTGGCGATTCGGGTGCCATTGGGTTCGCAACGAACATTTCATTCGTGGGAGAAATTCATGTACCTGCCATCGTCAATACGCTGCGCTCTGGTGGTCGCCTCACTGTCACTGGGCCTTTCTGATTTGCTGGCTGAGACGCCGCCGCCGGAGGTTCAGAAACTTAGCGAGCAGAACGCCGCCGCAGTTCAGAACGAGAGCTTCCTGATCGTGGAGCCAGGACCGGTAGTCGTGTCGACGCTCTACAACGATGGCAGCGTCGTCGCATGGCCCTCAAAGACGAAGTGGCGGCCAATGTGCGGAGGCAAACCCAACATCACCCGCAAGGAGTTCATGCGCCAGACAGAGCCGCTGCGCAACGAATTCGACAAGGCGCTACAGGCTCCGCAGCCGCAGAAACCAGAGGGTGGCGGCGTGAACATTATTTTCAGCAACGCAGCCTCGGTTCCAGCCGCAGCACTGCCCGCTATCGCAACCGTCGAAACATATATCGAAGGGCTGTTCGCCGACGTCGTAACATTCCAGATCAATGTGTCGTATGCGAATCTCGGCGGAGGCGTTCTTGGTGCCACGGGCAGCAACTATGTCTTCCCATCCTACACCACCGTGCGTAACGGACTCATCAACGGCATGGACGGAGACGACTCCATTCAGGCATTCCTGCCCGCGGGAAGCGCATGCCCGGTCCGCTACAACGGAAGTAGCGACACGATCACCAACGAGTTCTTCATCGACGTCACGCGCGCCAACTACAAAGCAACGGTCGGCTCCGCGTCGAACCTCGCCGCCGGCATGACGTTCAATACCGCTTTTTCCTGGGATTATGACCCGTCAAACGGCATATCCGGCGGAACGACTGACTTCCAATCCGTGCTCGTGCATGAGGTCATCCATGCAATGGGGTTCACCTCGGGCGTCGACGATCAGTGCTTCAACGGCAGCAACGCGATGGAGATGATGGATATCTTCCGCTTCTCCGGCGTGGACGGATGCTGCGACTACGACCCGGATACCGTGATGGAATTCCAGACCGCACCGCGTATCGGTTCCTGCGACAATCCCAACAACCAGCACTACACCGACCTCGGAACGCTCGAATACCAAATGGAGGACGGCAACCCATGGCAGGCGTCGCATTTTGATGAATCCGTCAATGCCATCATGGACCCCAACATCGCATCGGGACAGTCGTTTTGGCCTAACTTCATGCGCACGCCCGATTTGACCGTTCTCGACGCCATTGGCTGGGAATACCCCATCTGCACCTTGCCTTGCGACGACGGTGACGTATGCACGGTCAACGAAATCTGCTCCGGAACAACTTGTGTGGGCAACCCTGTTGATTGCGCTGCAGCCGGCGATGACTGCAATGCCGCCTCGTGCGATCCGTCGGGCGGCGAAGGCAACTGTACAATTCTCACGCCAGCCAACGAAGGTGGCCCGTGCGATGGAGGAACCGGAATCTGTCAGGCCGGTGTATGCGGACCGGACCCGGGCGACACGCGCGTATTCATGGTTCGCGCGGGGCAGCAAGTGAGCGCGCCGGCCAACGGCCCCACCTCCCTCACAATGGCACAGGGCGGAAGCGTAACTGTTGAGGTTTGGCTGGCCGATACCGATCCGCAATCGCTCGGCGGTTATCAGATTGCCATCGAGGGCACCGCAACGCCCCAGGGCGGAGCCAACGGAACCGTAACCTACGTCGACAATAACCCCGGTGTCCCCATCGGAGACTCGGTTCTGGTCGATCAGGCCCGCTCAGATTGGGCACTCTTTCCCCTCGCCGCACAAGCCACCGTGTTCTATGCGGAGGGCGGGTTGCCCGACGGTTTTGCATTCATTGGGACTCTGCCGTTCGGCCAGGGTAACGTGATCAACGGGTTGGCTTACCTCGGCGAGTTCCAACTTACGGCCTCACCGGGCGCGATCAGCGCATTCACGCTCAATTTCATACCCGTCGGCATGCCGCCGGACGGAGGATCAGGACTTAGCGACCAAACCGGTGCCGGGCAGATCATCGCCCAATATCAACCACTGAACATCACGGTCGAAATCGGTGTTCCATGCACCACTGCCACCCAATGCGGCGACGCGCTTCCGCCGTTCGGAATCGTGGACGACAATTGCTTCTTCTTTACGTGTGACGGTTCGTGCAGCCTCGCCCCCAGAATCTTCGCCGACATGGGCGGCGCGTTCGGCCTCTGCCCCAGCGACGGATTCGCGAACGCATTTGACGCCAACCACGCGCTGCTGTGTTTCGCCGACGTCAACCCGTGCGACGGGATCAACATCGATGCCGGTGGCCCATTCGGCGATTGTGCGCCCGATGGATTCTGCAACCTGTTTGATGCCAACCACGCCTTGGCGGCCTTTGCCCAAGCGAACCCCTGTTCCTGCCCAGCCAACGGACCCGCGCCGACCGTTGATCCCATCGTCGTTGGACAAACAGGAATCACCGTCGACGCCGACCAACGTTGCCTAAGCCGGGGCGAAACGGTAGACGTAAAAGTTATTCTCACCCAACCCCTCGACGACCTCCGTGGCTACCAGCTCGATCTGGACGTCAGCGGCGGACGCGCCGGAACACTTGAACTCGTAGCCGTCGAGCTTGAACGGACACAGGCATTCGTGTTCAACGGACGAGGCGACACGTTCGACGCAACCAACATCGAGAAAAGCCAAGTGCTGTGCGGACTCGTCGGCGAAGGCGTCGAGACGCCCGCGTCAGCCTATCTCGCAACATTCACATACCGCGCGTCCGAAGACGCTGTAGGAACGTTCGTAATCGACGTACCAAAAGACGGGCAAACCTATCTCGTCGCCACCGACAACGGCAAGATAGAACCAACCCGCATCACCCCAGCGGTCATCCTCGTCACACAGGACGCCAGAGCGCTGCGATAACCCGACGGACCAAACCTCCGCGCGGGCGTCAGCCCGCGCGGAGGTTCGTTTGCGCCGACGGAAGTGTTCCAGAAGACGTCGCTCGATTGGGAAGAAATCAATCAGAACCGCGACCGGGGCAATCGCATCTAAGATCCCTGTCCGAGTATCCGCAATAGGTAATCCTCCCTGAGGCAGGCCTGAAGGCGTTTTCATTTGACGCCGGCCTTGCAGGTTTTGTCGCGGCGTAGAAGGTTCAGGGCCAGGCGACGAATTCTCGAGAAGTTTTCTGCGGAGTGGCCCACCCGATTGCGAAGCATGTCTTCGTGGAAGGTTACGTCCAGCGACCAGTGCAGGCGGTTTTCGATGCCCCAATGTCCCCGGACGTATTCGAGCATGGTTCGAGCGTCAACCCCGCCCAAGTCGCTTATGTAGTACCGACGATCGGTCGACGTTCGACCGTGAATGCTTCGTTCGCTTTCCACGCAAACAAAGCTCCGCAACCCCGCCCAGTCGGCACGCCGATCGTACCAATCGGTCCATTCCGTGGTCCATATGCGCCGGGTCTCCACCCTACCGTGGCCGCTGTCGACTTCTTCGTGAAAGCGGTACGGCACGCCGGGGACAGGGCGACGTGTCAACTCGTCGAACGTCTTTTTCAGCCGATCGCGGAGGGTTTCCTGGTTCCCCTTGACCTGAATAAGATAGTGTCCTTCTTGCTCCACGAATTGCTTGGCGATGGCCTTTTGACAACCCATCGCGTCGATTGTCACGACCAAATCAGAGATGTCCAACAGCTTCAGGAGCTTGGGAATTGCCGTGATTTCATTGCTCTTGGTGTCGGTGGCCAATTGCCCCAGGACGAGATGATTGGTTTGGCACCAAGCGCTGACCATGTGAAGGGCGGCCTTGCCGTGCGCTTTGTCGAAGCTGCGACTGCGCGTCTTGCCGTCAATCGCAACCAACCGCCCGCCGCCGATTTGGGCCAAGGCTTGCATCCACGTCGGGAAACATCGTTCCAGTTGTTCGGGATTCAGTTTGCTGAAAACCCGGCCGAAGGTGTCGTGAGAAGGAATGCCGTGCGGCAGTTCCAGAAGAGTCCGCAGCCAAGCGAACTTTGCCTTGTCGAACAGTTCGATCTCCGTCCAGCTGTCGGCTCCACAGATGACGCCGCAAAGAGCAATCACCAGAATGTGCGAAAGACGATGGAGCTTGGTCCGCTCCACACGCGGATCCTCCACTTGGTCAAATACGCGCAGCAAGCCACGCGGGGCTTCGACGTCCATGTCGCCGCTCCTTTCAACGATCATTTGCGTTGATCGCGAGGCCTCACCAGTTCATTCCAGTTCTAAATATCGGCCAGACTCCGCCGAACAGACCAAAAACCGCCCCCGCCACGATGATTAGATGTGATTGCCCTGGGGCGAGACCCGCCGCGGATCGGAGGCTCTTGACGTGCAGGTCTTTTGAGGACGCGGTACATCGATGAACACATTCATATCGTGAAAGATAAGCACGTCCGCATCGAGCGGCGGGATTGCGACCCCATGTTCGTAAACCAGGATGCCAACTGGAACGTCACGTCGATCGTGAACTTCGATGACGTACCGCTGGAACGCGTCCGCAGCGGGCGGATATGGCTGGAGAATGGCCGTCGCCGATTTTCGTGCGGGGGACTCGTTCAACGGGTCGGTTCGTTGTAGGATGTCAGGATGCTTCGGTTCCAGGCATTCGACAACGGTGGGTCGGCTGCGGATTTCGAGTTGACCGGCGCCTATCTGTTCGGCAGCGACGGAGTGCCCCTGCGCGCCGAGATTGAGCGTGTCGGGGACGTGGTCAACTGCGTCAAACGCGCCGCCGGACCGGCTGGTTTGGCCATTCTTTGGCCTGTAGAGGGGGTCGGCGGCGTCATGCTGGAAACGCCCCGCCTGCTCGAACGCGATGCCCCCTATATTATTCCGCTCGAATTGGCCCGTGGGCTGATGCTGCGCATCCACCACAAACGCGAGGAGTGGGGCCTGCACGACGCGGCGGAGTCCGGCGCATTGAACAAGTCTGTGCTGGCTGCGATCGATCTGCTCGTGGAGGCGATGTGTGCCGAAACGCCGCAGAAGACATCGGAACTGGGGCAGAAGGCGCTCGCGGAGGCTGTCCGCATCGGCGAGGAGATGACGCGCCTGCACGCCGACATTTTGCTCGAACGACGCAAGCAGACCGCCGGCTTTTCCCGTCGCGTGTTCGGCTGCCGCATCGATCCGACCGACTCTCTGGCCAAGTGTTCGCCGTTGGTGGCCAATCAGGTTGATTTCGCCTGCGTCGCGTTGGATTGGAAGGCCATCGAGCCGACCGAGCGGGCTTTTAACTGGAAACAGTGTGACGCCTGGATCGAGTGGCTGGCGAAAAACCGTATCCCGATCAAGGGTACGAATCTGGTCAATTTCGATGCCCGCGTCATTCCCGAATGGATGTACATCTGGGAGCACGATTTCGAAACCATTCGCGACCTGGTGGCTGAGCATGTGCGCCGCGTCGTCAATCGCTACGGCAGCTACATTCAGGTATGGGATGTGGTCAACGGTCTGCACAACACGCATCGTTTCAATTTCAATTTCGAGCAGTTGATGGAGTTGACCAGAATGTCGACGACCATCACCAAGCAGTTGGCTCCGCGCTCGATCACCATCCTCGATATCGTCGAGCCGTGGGGCGAATACTACGCCCGGAACCAGCGTACGATTCCGCCCATGCTCTACGTTGACATGGCCATGCAGAGCGGCATCCAGTTCGACGCCATCGGCTTGCAGATCATGTTCGGCGCTGACAGGGAAGGCATGTTCGTGCGCGACATGTTCCAGATTTCCGCTTTGATTGACCGCTTCGGGAATTTCGGTCGTCCGATTCACGTGACGGCTGCTGCGGTTCCGTCCAAGCGCACCGTACCCTCGGACGCCGACGCGCCTGCGCGTGGGTTTCAGCCGGGCGGGCAGTGGCGGGGCGAATGGTCCGATCAGATTCAGTCCGACTGGTTCAGGCAGTTTTGCGAAGTCGCGCTGGCTAGGCCTTTCGTGGAGACGGTCACTTGGCGCGATTTGGCTGACTCGAAGCAGTCGCTTATCACAACGGCTGGTTTGATCGATGCCAGCCACGCGCCCAAGCCGGTGTACCGTGAATTTACCCGCCTGCGCGGCGAGGTTGTGCCCGGTGCCCGCGCAGTCTGACCGGGCGACGAATCCGCCGGCGCGATCGGCCAAACTGCAACAAACATTAGCGGTGATTTGTCTCATCGCGACCCTTCTGTTTCTGCTGGACATGCGTGCGCGGTCGCCAGTTCCGTCACTTGAGGACGCAGCGGCCATTGCGCCGGATATCGCCTACACGATCAATCCCAATGTGGCGACGATCGCGGAATTGACCGTTCTGCCGGGTATCGGTCCGGCGCGGGCGGCGGCTATTGTTGCGTATCGGGAGAAGCATAAGCATCCTCAAAAAGCCGTGTTCAAAACGGCTGACGATCTTGATGCCGTCAAAGGCATCGGACCGGTTACGGTGGATCGTTTACGGTTGTTGTTGAGCTTCGACGACTGATCCGCATGAGGACAGTAACTCCGCTTTTTGTTCCGGCGAAAGATTCGGCACGATGGATTTGATCCAGTCGATGGCGGACTCCTGGCCGGTTTTCAGCATTTCGGCGACGGCTTTTCCTATGTGGCGATCGGGAAGTTTCTCGATGGCGTCGCTCAGCCGCTCGTTAAGTCGCCGGGCGATGCCGGTGGCTGTCCCGTTGTCGAGGACTGCGTCCAAACCGAGCGGTTCGCGTTTGGCGGCTGATCGAAGTTCCTGCAATTCCGCATCGTGAATCAGGTTGGTGCGAATCAGCGTGGTCAGGCAGTCGTCCGCGGCTTTGACGCGGTTGTAGGGGCAGTTCAGTTCCCGCGAGATGGTTCGCAGGCGGGTTCGGTGGCCGACTTCGGGTACGCTGAATCGTTTTTCGATGACGGTGCGTAGCGCGCGCCGCCTTGGTTCGGTGGCGTTGTGCGACGCTTCGCGCAGTGCGGCGGCCATCGCGTGCTCTTAACGTCTGCGTACGTGTTCGCCGAGCGTTGGTCGGTTGTTTTCAGTCTCTGCCCAAAGGCGATGGCGGTCCGGCGATGTGCGTTTCGTTTCCATCAATTCGAGTGCCGATGTGGTCCTCGGGCCGGGGTCGGTGCGGGCGGTGCCGTGGGGTGCCATGTCCTGACGCTTTTCCATTGCGTTGCTTACAGCCTTTCGGATTCGGGCCAGTGCGTAGGGCGCGAACTGCAAGCCCTGGGCGGCGTTGAAGCGTGTTGCGGCGGTCATCAGCCCGAGGCATCCTTCCTGATACAGGTCGTCCCACTCCGCTTTGTCTCGCCGGCCTGCGGGTCCGGAACAGAGGTGTTTCATGTGTACGCCGACCAGACCGATGTTGTTTTCGACCAGCCGTTGTTGTGTATCGCTTAATCGTTGCATCATCATCGTTCGTGTACCCCGTATGCATGTTTCGATGGTCGCAGGTTTCCAAAAATGGGTGCGTCCCGTTTTGGGTGGCACGGTCTGGCGCAGCCAGGCCGTGGCGTTCCGTGACGCCCACGGTCTACCGACCGCGCCGGTAGACCGTGCCGCCCTGCATTACGAGTTGCCACCCGTTTTGGGATGCACGCTCCAAAAATCGCCAGCCGGCCGGAGCGGGCGGGCGCCACGTTCCCCGCCCGCCCCGACTTTCCCCTCATGGTCAAGCCTCGCCGTCCGAATTTTTCGGTGGCGGCGCGGCGCGTTGTAGGAGTGAGGCGGCGTTTCGACCGGCATCTTCATGCGCGATTCCGAGGATTAGCGAGGCTCCGACGCCCATGATGGCGAGCAGAAGCTCCTCGGAAACGTCCAGTCCGTAGTCGGCTGCGATGGCTGCGACTGCTGTGACCAGAGCGACGCGCACTTTGCGCGAATGAAGCGATCGAAGAGGCCGCCCAAGGAAAGATTGAATTGAAAACGAATCTGATTTTTTTGCGTGCGTTGACATTTACGTCCCCTTTCGGCAGCGGTTTGCGGGCTTGTGCCATAGGAAATACACGGGTTTTGATCCCACCAATCCTCGGAAGATTTGTGCGAGAAACTCCGGCGCCTGACGTGCGACGCGACGCTCCCCGCCGGCGGTTGTGGCTGCGTACCAGCGGTACACGGTGTCCGCGACGATGCGCCGCACACGTTCGCGACGGCTGACCTGCATGACGAAATCGCGCCCGGAGGGGTCCACTTTTATGCTTTTGAGCTCGGCCAATGCTTTGGTTCGATGGTTGGGGGCTGCACATTCTCCGATACGTATCATGCCCGCTTTTTCAAAGACGGGATTGACGCGCCCCATGTTGGCTAGGCACTCGACGTAGGGCGTTCCGACGAGCGGGAGCGTTTTGCGCACGAGCCAATGTCCGAGGCCGCAGCCGCGTACGTCGGGATGGATGACGAGTCTGCGCAGGATGCGCATTTCTCGATTGAGCCGTTGGGGGTTGCGGACGAATCGGCCTTTGGTCGCGCGGTTGCGGAGTGTGAGTTCGAGTGGGCCGTGCGAATAGACGACGATGCCCAGCGGTTCGCCGTTGAGGCCTTCGCGCATGATGAAAATTTTGTCTACGAAGCCGAGTTCGTCGGTGGCGCGGTAGTGCATGGCGGCGAAGGCGTCGTAGTCCGCTTTGCAGCCTCGTTCGATGCGCAGTCGGCGGCGGAAGCTGACCGCTTTTTTGATGGTGGTTGTGTTTGCGATGGTGCATCGGCCTGCGGAGGTGAGGCGGATGGTGACGTCGGGTTGCAAATCTCGGGCGACGCTTTCGTCGTTGGTGGTGGCGACGAGGCAGAGGCGATGTCTTGAGACGAGCTTGCGCAGGTTGAACGCGATGGCTTGGGTGAGGCGGTTGTGGAGGCGACTGCCGAATTCGTCGCAGAGGAGCGGGGCGGTCGCGTTGGCTTTGATGTGTCTGCCGACGGCGCGGGCCAATCGTGCGCGGAAGCGCTGCCCCTCGCTGAGTTCGTCGTAGCGCCTGAGCCAGAGATTGGCCTGCCCCAGTCCGCAGGAGGCCATCACGTTGATGGCGTGGCTGATCGGCTCAGCGGGGCAGACGCCGTCGATGAGTGCTGTGTCTTTGCGGAAGCGTGTGCGGTCGACGTCCTCGCCGCCGTCGCAGCGTAACGCGAGTTGGGCCAGGGCGGTGGATTTTCCCGCTCCGCTGGGTCCGAGGAAGAGGAGGATGCGTCCCGGTCCCAGGTTGAGGCGCATCTTGTCGAGCACGGTGACCGGATCGCTGTTTAATGGCAGCCCGAATTGGAGGGCGACGTCGGCTGTCCGTCTTGTGACCCGTCTTGTGGATCGTTTGGATACCGGCCCGAGCGTTACGGCCCGGTTTTTTTCGATTTTCGTATTGTTTCCCATCTCGTGTTTCCCCCAAAGGCCCGTTTGACACCCCGAATCGCACCCGTTCGGATACCGAACATTACCCTAACATAAGCCATGATCGGCAACTCGTCAAGGAGAAATCAATAAAAATCAATATCGAAGGATGGGTTTTTGGGGTGGGGTTGGCTTAAAGGTCGCGGGCTACGAGCTTTATGACGACGCCCTGGATGCAGAATTCGTCATCGGCGTCGACCATTATTGGTGAGGCGGTGGGGTTGTCGCCTCTGAGGATGATCAGGCGGCGGTCTGCTCGGGTCTCGACGGAGACGCGTTTGAGGGTTGGATTTCCTTCGAGGAGGCAGGCGCAGATTCGGCCTTGGACGTGGGCGGGGTCTACGTTGGGGCGGTAGGCGACGAGTACGATGTCGTCGGGCTTTAGGGTGGGTTCCATGCTGTCGAGGTTGAGTCTGAGGCAGTAGCGGTCGGGTGCCCAGAGGTGCTGGAGGACGGGGAACATTTCGAGTTGTTCCTGCGATTGTGACGGTTTTCCGGCGGGAATGGAGCCAAAGAGGGGTAGTTCGCGCGATTCGAGGGGCTGGGGGGCGTCGTGTTCGGAACCGGCACCGATGAGGATGGCGGGGGGTACGTCGAGTGCGGTGGCGAGGGCTGCGATGGTGCGCCGGGAGGGGAGGCTCTTGTTGCGTTCGATGGCTGATAGGTAACCCTGGTTGATTCCGGCTCGGTTGACGAGGTCGGCTTGGGTCCATCCTCGTTCCTGGCGGATTCGTCGGACGCGCCAGCCTAGAGTTTCTCCGGCGCGTTGGGCGATGACGTTGTCAATAACAGCCATATTTTAAGCATACGCTATGGGTTTGGCTGGGGCAAATGGTAAATCGTGGAATTTGCGGGGTTTGGGGGATTCGGGTTTGTCGCCGCTGAAGCGGGTGGGGCACCCGCATACGTTCGTAACATGCCCGCCTTGGAGGCGTGCATGCCACCCTTGGCGATTCGATTCTCCCACCGCTGAAGCGATGGGGCACCCGAGCTGTTGGCGCAACATGCCCGCCTTGGGGGCGTTGCATGCCACCCGAGTGATCGTGGTCTTCTCAATTGAGTGGAAAATGAAGTTGAACGGGTGAAACGTGGCTTGATGGCTTGGGCTTTGACGCGGGGATGAGCAGTTCGGAGATGCGCTGGGCTGCGGGTTTCCGGTGATTGTTGTTTCGAGCGATCGACATTGCTTGAAGCAACGGGGCGAGCCTTTCTAGCGTTTATGCAACATTGGAGGGTTTCTTGATGTTGGTTCGTACTTCGATGATTTTGGTAGTCGCGTGCGCGGCTGTAATTGGGATAACCGTTGATGCTCGTGGGCAGGGAATGATGGCTGCGTGCTGCTTGCCGGGTGGCGGATGCGTGATGGGCACACCGGCTGAGTGCCGGGAAGCGGGCGGTGAGGTCGTCGGGGGGACGTGCCAGGATGCGCACTGCTTTCAGCCTTTGCTGGAGGTGTGTTGTCTGCCGAACGGCGAATGTGTCGTGACGCTTCCGCCGGTGTGCGGAGCGCAGGGCGGCGTGCCGCAGGGTGCGGGGGTTTCGTGTAACGACGTGAGCTGTTCGGGGGTCGAGCAGGCATGCTGTTTTGGGGGGAATGTTTGTTTCGATCTGTCGGCGGAAGCCTGTGCCGAGGAAGGTGGGTTCGCGGTCGGTTCTGGTACGAGTTGCAGTGCGGGGTCTTGCTTCGCGCCGCTGGTGGAGGCTTGCTGCTTACCGGAACATCAGTGTGCGTTGCTCCCGCCGTCTATCTGTTTTCTCGAAAACGGGATGCCGCAGGGGCCTGGGGTGACGTGTCAGGATGCGGATTGTTTGCCGCCGAATTTCCAGGCGTGCTGTCTCGCTAACGGCGGTTGTTTTGATACGCCGCCGCCGGTTTGTGGTGCAGTTGGGGGCGAGCCGCAGGGTATGGGTAGTAATTGCTCCAGCGTTGATTGTCCGGAGAATTCGCAGGCGTGTTGTTTCGTTGGAGGGTTTTGTCAGGACGTTCCGGCGGACGTGTGTGAGGAACTCGGCGGTTCTCCGCAGGGGCCTATGACGGACTGCGGTATCAGCGGGTGTTTTCAGCCGATTCTGGAGGCGTGTTGTTTGCCGGGGGGTGGTTGTTCGATAATTCCGCCGACGGTGTGTTTGATTCAAAAAGGTGTGCCGCAAGGCGCTGGTTCGAATTGCATTCTCGCATTTTGCGATCAGCAGCCGCGGGCGTGCTGTTTGCCGGATTCGAGTTGCGTTGAACTGGCTCCTTTCGAATGCGAAGAGGAAAACGGCGTTCCGTTGCCGGCTGGCACGCCGTGTGGGGATGCGACGTGCGTTGCGTTGTTGTCGGCCTGCTGCCTGCCGGACGGAACGTGTGCGGAATTGACGGTCGGAGCTTGTCTGGCTGAGGGTGGAACGCCGGCGGATCCGGGCGTGGCGTGTGAGGTTATCGAGTGTTTCCCGCCCAAGGGTCAAGCCTGCTGTCTTCCGGGGGCGCAGGGGTGTTCCGTGGTGCCGCCAATGGTGTGTCTCGCGCAGGACGGCATCCCGCAGGGTGCGGGAACGACGTGTTTGAATACTTTTTGTCCCATCGTTTCACTTGGCGCGTGCTGCCTGCCGGACGGTGTGTGCAACGTTGTTCATCAGTTGAACTGCATATTCAACGACGGCCGGTTTCAAGGCCCCGGAACGACCTGCGAGGACGTTGATTGTGGGAACGAAACCGAAGCCTGTTGCCTGCCGAACAAGACCTGTGCGGACCTTCCTCGGGAAGCGTGTATTGCAGAAAACGGTGTGCCGAGGGGGCCTGGGACGGATTGCGAATCGACACCTTGTCTCGTCTTGCCGGAAACGCAAGCGTGTTGTCTGAGCAGTGGACTTTGCATGATGACATTCCCGCCATTTTGTCGGGAGCAGGGCGGAACGCCGCAGGGGATAGGATCGACGTGTTTCAACGGGCTCTGTCCGATCGCTCTGGAGGGGGCATGCTGTTTTCTGGAAACGGGCGGATGTTCCGAGGTTCCCTTCAACTTGTGCGCGCCTTTGGGCGGTATTTTTCAGGGGTTCGCGACGACGTGCGACACTGTGGATTGTTCCGGTGAAACACAAGGCTGCTGCCTGCCCGAAGGAGTCTGCACTGTGGTCACGCCCGAGGAATGTGAGTTGCAGCAAGGAATGCCGCTCGGGGCGGGCATGGGCTGCGGGAACGTATTCTGTTTGCCGCAGATTCAGGCTTGCTGCGGACTCAACGGAGGCTGCACGGATGAGCCGGCGCCCTTCTGTTCCGAGGCGGGTGGAATCCCGCAGGGAATGGGTACTTCGTGTGCTCAGGAATTTTGTGCGGTTGTGTTGGAGGGCGCGTGCTGCTTTGAGGACGGATCGTGCTCCATCACGTTGGCGACGATCTGCGCTCCGCTCGGCGGGAGCTTTCAAGGGTTGAATTCTACGTGCGATGCGGCGGCGTGTGCGGAGCGTCCGAGGATCGTTCACGCGAACGGTTTGCTTGGTGAAACGCGACCCTGCTCGGGCTACATCGATCCACGTGCGGAGACGATGCAAATCGGCGATGCCATTGCGATTTTGGGATTGACCGAGATGGAGATTGTTTTCAACGTGCCGGTGTTCGGTAACCCTGCGGGCGAACCGGTGGCGATCAACAATTTCATTATGGGCCATACGCTTCCGTTCGAGCCGCCGGTGGTGGTGGCTGTCAATATGATCGACGGTGATGTGGCGCGTTACCATGTGGAATGGAGTCAGCCGATTGCGTTTGAAGCGTGGACGACGATTCAGGCGGTGGTTTACAACGCTCAGGGTTTTGTGATCGAAAACCTTGGCAACCTTGGCCCGGGTGTGGACGAGCCGGATCGCGTTGACCTTGGATTCCTCCCAGCGGACATCGATCAGAATGGAACGGTTTCTCCGTTTGACCTGTTACGCTTTCGCCAGTTGGTCGATGATGGGCCTTTGACGGATTGCGGTCTTGTGTCGGACTATTTGGATATGAATCGCAATGGCAGCGTGGACCCGCTGGACTTGCTTCGTTTCAGGCAGTTGATTGCGGGCGTCGCGCCGTCGAGTCAGCCTTGGGCGGGTGCTTCGATCGGTCCGCGGCCGTAAGTTGGCGTTTCCGGTTTCGGCGTGCAGGTCGATCGATGTCCTGCGCGCCGAATGCGCGTTGGGTTTTGTTGGTGGGACTGATTGACCGCTTTTGTATGCGGGCGATGTTGGTGGTACATGCCCGCCCTGGAAGCGGGCATGCCACCCGTGACGATTCGATTCTCCCACCGCTGAAGCGATGGGGCACCCGGCGGCGGGGGGATTTGTGCTGCATCTGGATTTTTTTTCTCGTGTCGCACGTGACACGGCTAAGCGGGTGTTGGTGACGGTGGGTTGATTGGAGACGGTTTTTTGGGGGGGCGTCCGCGCGGACTGAAGTCCGTGGCTCGTTGCGTTTTGACTGTTTAGTTGGGCGGGGTGGTGATGATCAGGTTGCCGAAGGTCATGGTGTCGTAGAGGTTGTGGCGGGCGGCGGACCAGGAGGTGTATCGCTGATCCTGAGCGTTGAAGTGCGTGACGTTCAAGCCCCAGACGGCGGGGCGGATGGATGATGCGCTTAGTGATTCGATTGGCACAGCGACTTCGATCGTCCAGGCGGAGTCGGTGATTCTTGCGGCGTAGCGGATGTCGGCTGACCAACGCCGGGCGGTGTCACCCTCTGACACTGGCAAATCCTTTTCAAATAATGCGCCGCCGGGGATGAACGCGAGGCGGAAAATATCGCCGGGATCGTGGGTGCCCGCGTTGGTGGGGTCGAGCAGGACTTCGATGAGATCGTGGTCCAGGGGCAGGCTGTCTTCGGTGCGAAGATGGTTGGCGGAGATGCTCGCGACGCTCGCGGCGGGGGGTGAGGCGATGACTGCGATGTAGAGCGTGTCGGCATCGTGGGCGACGATGAAGCGGTTTGGTCCCATGTCGCCGTTGGTGCGCGACGTTGTTCTGTCGATGGGTTGGAAGTCGGTGCCGAGGTTGCTTGAGACAAATCCCCAATCGCTGAGATCGCCGTCGATCTGAATTGGTGTGCCCTTGGGGTTTGCACCGACGATGGCGAGGCGTGTCGTCTGGATGTGCGTCGTGGCGTTGTATTCCAGTGAAAACGTGAGGTCGATGAAGCCCGCGTCGCTCCACGCGAGGGTGGCGGTGTCGGCTGTGATGACGCAGCGTTTTCGTCCCCACGGCGGAAGGTTGACGGAGACGGGTTTGTCGTCTGTGGACCAGCCGAGGGGCGGGTCGTCGAGCTTTAACTGTGCAGTCAGCGGGTTTGGCGATCTGTTTTCGACGGTCAGGTGACACTCGATGTGGTAGACGGCGCTGCTGATGGAGGCTTGGACGCGCGTGCCTTCGGGCAGGATGCGCATGGGTTGCGATTGTGTGGTGATGCGTCGCAGGATGGCGTTGGCATCGAATGCCGGGGTTTCTTCCGCGGAGCGGTTGAGTCGCGCTTCGATGGCGTCCGCCATTGCGTCGCGGGCGCGCTCGACAGTCTTTGGATCGTCGGCCCAGGTGATAGGCCAAGTGTCGCCGTTGTAGAAGCGGTGGGCTTGGTGCAGGGCGATGGGGACGACGGTGCGCACGATGTTGTCGGCGGCATCGGATTGGGTCAGCGACTGAAGTCGGCGAAGGGTGGCGATGTCGCGTATGCCTTCGCGGAGGTGGTTCATTCTGAGCGATGGAAGCCACGCGTCGATGTCCCATCGCCGGCCGTCGTGCAGGATGCGTTTTGCGTCGCCGAGCAGGACGGCGCGGACGTTGTAGCGTTCAGCCTGCCAGGGCAGGATGCGTGCGAAGATGGGTTGGCCTGTGAGGGCGGTGGTTCCGGAGTAGGGTGGAACGTCGGTGCGCATCCACGTCTTGCAGCCGTGTGGGACGACATTGGGTTCGGCGAATCTTGCGGGCGGTGCCCAGATGTCGATGGCTCCGACGAGTTCCGAGAATTGGAAGGCTGCCCAGGTGACGTTTGCGAAATCGTTGGCGGTGGCGGTGGTGAGAATGCGCAGTCGTCGGTCGGCGGAGCGTGCGGCTGAGCAGAGGGTGCGGAGGTTTGCGAGGTCGGATTCGGTGATGTCGGGCACGTCGGGTGGTTGAACGATTGCGCGATCGAGCCAGCCGCGTTGGGCGAAATGGTGGGAGGTCTTGCGCAGGTATTGGGTGAGGCGGTCGGGGTTGCCTGCGCAGGCGGCGGCGTAGAGTTGTGGGTTAAGTGGGATTTCGATCCACGGTCGCGTGTGTTTGCATTCGCGGATGATCTTGCGGACGGAAGCGTCGTATTCCTGCCAATCGATGACGAGTTTTCCGCTGGTGTCGAGCTTCACGCTGGGGCCGCCGTCGACGAGCAGGGGGGTTAGGCTGTGACGGTCGAGCGTTTGCGCGATCTGGGGTGCGCGGATGTCGTTGACGGATATGTTGGCGAAGAGGAGTGGATTGGCTGGTGGGGTCAGCATGAACGGTTGGACGTCGATGCAAACGGGGAGGCGGAAGAGGAGGCCTTCGGCGGAGACGACATCGACGGCTGTTGTGTGCGTGCCGGGCGATGCGCCGAGCGGGACGAGCATTTCTATGAGGATGTTCATGGGTTGGTTAGGTGTGACGTCTGCGGGCAGGCCGCCGCGTGGTGCGTTGATGGGGACGAGTGCGTCGGGGACTGATTTGGTGCGTTCGGTGTCGGGCCTATATCGAACGTGCCACCCCGGCCAGCGTTGGGTTTCGATGGGGTGGATTCGGTGGATTCGGATCGGGGGTTGGTCGTTGGCGAACAGTTGGGGATCGAAGGGTGACTGTATTCGTATGTCGAGATTCTTCACGTCGCCGGAGGTGGCTTGCATGTTCAGTTGGAATGAAACCGTTTGGCCTTTAGGGGCGTCGAGGTTGTAGCGTTGCCGGGTTGCGTCGAAGCCGGGGGATTGGCTGAGTAAGGTTATGGAGCCGCCGGGTGATTGTGCGGTGATGCTTCCGTCGGGTTGGGGCGTTGTGGTGATGGACTGGTAGACGGGTGCGAATTGTGAGCAGGCTGCGAGTGTGCAGAGGAGCGGTGCGAGCGCGATCTTGCTTTTGGACGAGGTTCGCGGGTGATCGATCATTGCCTGTTTCGCGGCGCGTTGCGGTTGGCGGAGTGCTCCGGCGATCTCACCAATGCACACTCAATCCTGATTGTGCGGGTTTCGCGGTCCGCTCCCTTCGTGCTTCCGCCCTGGTCGCACTCAGGGTCGCGGCTCTGATAAGACGCGCGATTCGCGCGGAGTGTCAGGAGCCGCCGTCGGTGCCGGGGTTGATTTTGATTCCGAGGTTTCCAGTTTCGGAGGAAATCACCTCGGGGTCGGCTTTCTCCGGCGCCGCGGTTGCGGGGGGAGCCATCGCGGGCGGAGCTGGTGCGATTTCAACGGTCTTGAATACTTCGTCAAGATTCAGGAGACGTTCGGCGGCTACGGTTTGGAACGGGGTGCCTTTGAACATCGGGCCGTTTTGAAGTCGTGTGAGATAGTTCTCGGCGGTCGTGCGACGGCTTTTGTCCTGATCTTGAACGAAACGAGATTCTTCGATGGTGGCGAGCGAGGAAAGAGCCGCTCCGAGTGCGGGCATACTGTTGGTGTAATCGTTCAGAATTTCTTTGTAGGCTTCTTCGGCGCGGTCGAGGTATTGCGGGTTGAAACCGTCGCGACCGACGAGGCTCATGGCGACGGCCCCCTTGCGGACGAGGGCGGTGAGTCGGACTGAGCGGTCGCTGGTGCTGTTGATGGCGTCGTCGAGATCGGCGAAGGAGGTGCCGATCTCTTCGGGCGTCTCAAAGCTGAGGCCGCCGATGGAGGAGGCGGCTGCGTTTCGCGATTCCGTGCGTGAGGACTGGAACATGCGAAAGGCGATCACGACGACGAGTACGACGACGATGCCGCCGAATACCTGGGTCGAGTTCTTCTTGGCCCAATCGTTTGCGTCGAGCAGAAAAGCGCCGAGTTCGTTTGTGCGAAGCTCTTGTTTGCGTTCGGTCTTCATGTACCTGTCCGTGTTGTGGGCGGTGCCTGGTTATGCTCCTCGCGCGCGATGACGATCTGCACGGTGATGAGCGAGCCGAACACCTTTCTCTGATCTGAAATCGTGACGGTACACGATTCGTCGCCTTTTTTATACCTCATCGTGAACAGTCCCTTGACGTTTCCGTCGCTGACCTTGGTCCATCGAGCCAAGGGCATCTGATCTCGATAAAAATGGCGAACCGCGTACTTATCGGCCTTGCCTTGATACATATGTCGCAAATACAGCCGGGTCGATCCGGTGGAGCGGTCTTCGCTGGCCTGTTCGACCATGACGAATCCGGCGGGGACCGGCAGGTCATGCTCGAAGGGCCTTCCGCGGACGAGCTGGAACCGCTTGCCCTGGGCGTCTTGCGTGCCACACCCGGACAGCATGCCAGCCGCCAGAAACGCACCGACCCAAAACCCTCGCGACAAGCTCATGACCGACTGTCTCCTGTTGCGGCTGTCGTTCCCCGTAGCCGCCGTTTCGCCCTCTTCGCGACGAACCATTCACGGTAGGGGATATCGGACGGCTCGTCAACGACGGTCGGGATGATCCGCGCGGTTGGCGTTGTTGTTGGCCGCTGGCGGGTTCTGGGCGGATTGGGCGGCGGTGCGGGCGGCGGCCAATTGGTCGAGCAGGTCGGCGATGGCGGGGTTGTCGGGCATGCGTTCGGCGGCTTGCTGGAGGGCCTGCTTTGCCTCCGGCCACTGGTTGAGCTTCACGTGGAGGCGGGCGAGTTGGGTGTAGCCGTCGAGGCGGTGGGGTTCGTACTTGATGGCCTGCTCGCATTGTCGTATCGCTTCGAGCGGCTGGTTGAGTGCGTCGTGCAAAGCGGCGAGGTTGAGGTGGGTTTTGGGGTCGCCGGGGTTCAGGGTGACATAATTTTCAAAAGCGTCGATCGCGTCAGTGAGCCGACTCTGGCGGGCGAGGACGGTGCCGGTGTTGTACCAGGCTGCGGCGTGCCGGGGGTCGATGGTGCGGATGCGTTCGAATATTTCCAGAGCTTCGTCGAGGCGATTCAGTTGTGTCATGGCGACGCCGAGGTCGATCAGCACGCGAGGCCTGTCGGGTGCGAGGCGGCGTGCATTTTCGAGGACGGGCAGAGCTTCGTCGAGTCGGCCCGCCCGGGTCAGGCCTGCACCGAGGGCGCGGAGGATTGAAACGGTTTCGGGGTCGATTTGCGCGGCGCGGCGTAGAAGCGCGATGCCCTGCTCCGATTGGCCAATGGCGACGAGATCGGTGCCGCGTTGCGAAAGGGTGGATGCGTCGACGGCCTCGGCTTGGTATGCGTGGATGAGCGGATCGTCGGACGTATGCGAGCGCGGCGTGAGCGCTTTGGCCCGTTCTGCCAGCGTCGCCGCTTCTTCGGTTCGTTTCAGACGCCGGCAAGCTCGACTCAACGCTGCGTAGACTTCCTTGTATGCGGGCGCGGCGACGCGAGCCTTTTGGAGGACTTCATACGCCTTCTTGATTTTTCCCTTCTGAAGATTCAACTGTCCAAGGCCCAGCAGTGCGTGGGGGTTTTTCGGATTCGTTTCGAGGACGGCGGTGTATTGTTCGGCTGCGGCGTCCGGTTGGCCGTTGCGGATCAAGTGTTCAGCCAGTGCGAGGCGCGACGGCGAGAATTTCGGATTGATTCTGACGGCATCCTGCAAGGCGGATTCGATCGCGACGGTTTCGCTCTTCGGATACGCCATCGAGACGAGGTGAGGCCAACGGTAGTCGTCGGGGGCGCGTTTCCGAGCTTCTTCAAACGCCGGAACCGCTTCGCGATTGTGGCCGTGGGCGAGCAGGACCATGCCGAGCTTGCCCCATTGCTCGGCGGACTCGGGCGATGATTCGACGGCTTGCCGCGCGTCGTTGATTTTTTGGACGACGGCTGGCTGGGCAGTGGAGGTGTCGGGTGAGGGTACGGTTGCGGTTGTTTGCGGTGGGGGTTGGGGGCGGCAGCCGCCTGTTGTCGCGACGAGTGTTGCGAAGATGATGGCGTTTAGGGCGAATTCAGTGCGCGTGTGGCGACTTGCGGTTTTGATGTCTGGGAAATCCGCGCGAACTGAAGTTCGCGGCTCGCTGGACTTGGATTGAAACTGCTTTGAGAGTCTCATTTCGCCTGACTGCCTTGACCTTTAATTGGTTGCACGTATTGGTCCGCAGCGACGCCGACGAATGATTCCGTCGCACCGTCGGGCCAGACGATGCGGATCGTGTCGACTTTACCATGATCGCCCAGCCCGAAATGGGCGGCGGGGTCGTTGGCGGAGAGGTAGCTTGATGCTGAGCGGATGTCGCGGCGAAGGGATTGCTTTCCAAATGTTACAGTGACGACGGCTCCGATGGCCGGCGTCCGACCGGGTGCGACGATCGGCTCGACAACGAGCCATCGGCCTTTGCGGGGCGTGTCGTTGCGGAAGAGTTTCGCCGGGCCTGCGTCGTTGGAAACGAGTATGTCGATGTCGCCGTCACGGTCGATGTCGCCGATGGCCAATCCGCGTCCAACGAACGGTTTGTCGCACATCTCCGCCGCCTGACTCGTCGCGTTGTGAAAGTGGGCGTCTCCTTCGTTGATGAAGAAAAGATCGGGTTCAGCGTAGGCTTGCCAGAATCGTGAAAGGTGATCGGCAATTCGCGGCGTCCCGCGTTTGACTCGACCGTTGACCAGGAAGAGGTCGAGGTCGCCGTCGTGGTCGGCGTCCAGGAATCCCGCTCCGAAACCGGTGGTGTCCATGCTGGCAGCACCGAGGCCGGAAGCGCCGGTCGCGTCCTCAAACCCCGCCGACCCTTGGCCCAAGTACAGCGTGTTGCTTTCCGAATGCAGATGCGTGCAGAGCAGGTCGAGGCGATGGTCGTTGTCAACGTCGCCGAGTGCGATGCCCATGCTCGCTTCGGATCGCCCCATCATGTTGAACGCGACGCCCATTGAAACCGCGTGGTCCGCGAACGTGCCGTCGTCGCGCTTGATCCACAGCAGGTTGGCTTCGCCGTCGTTGGCCACGAAAACGTCCGGGCGACCGTCGTCGTTGAAGTCGGCACAGACCACACCGAGGCCTCTCCCGCGTGCGACCCCGATGCCCGATTCGTCGGTGATGTCGGTGAATGTGCCGTCGCCGTCGTTGCGATAGAGACGGTCGGAAGCCCCTTCAAACGCCAGCGGCCCGCAGTAGTCGGGGGCGCCGGCCTTGTCGCGACAGGACTTTTTCGCATCGTAGTTGAGGTAGTTGGTGACGTAGAGATCGAGGTCGCCGTCGCGGTCAAAGTCAAAAAATGCGGCCGAGGCGGACCATTGCTGCACGGCTGAATCATCAAAGCCTGCGGCGGTTGTGTCGTCGGTGAACGTGCCGTCGCCGTTGTTGCGGTAGAAAATGTTCAAGCCGACGTTGGTGACGTAGACATCGAGGTCGCCGTCGTTGTCGGTGTCGCCGACGGCTACACCCATTCCGAAACCCGTGTCGTTCAGGCCTGAATTCGCGGTGACGTTGGTATAGGTTCCGTCCGGCTCGCGGCGGAAGAGTTGGTTGGTGACGGCTGCGTCCGGTGCGAGCAGGCCGTCATGGTGTGGGCAGCCGTTGATGAAATAGGCGTCGAGGTCGCCGTCGTTGTCGTAGTCGAAGAGTGCACATCCGCTGCCCATGATTTCGGGGTAGAAGTATTGGCCTGTCTCTCCGGCGAAGTGCGTGAATGTGATGCCCGATTCGGCGGTGATATCAGTGAACCACGACGGTGCGTCGGTTGGCGGTGGGGCGGTCTTGTTGGCCGACGGTTTCCGATCGCACGCGGCAATGCAGAGGAACAGTATGATCGCGGCGATCGCTGTGCATGGTTGTCCGGCGATGAAAAAGCGATTCATTACTCGAAACGAGCCGGCCGTGTGCAATGCGTGCGCGTTCTCCGTTCCTCCCTTTACGAAAGTGAATAATATCTTCCCCCCTTTACGAAGGGGGGATACAGGGGGGTTAGACCAGAGCGACGCTTCGCTTTGCAAGAAGAACCTCCCCCGGCCCCTCCTTCGTAAGGAGGGGAGGAAGAAGGCGATCGCCGCGGCAGAGTGGCACGGTCTACCGGCGCAGTCGGTAGGCCGTGGGATTCGCGAAACGCCACGGCCTGGCTGCGCCAGACCATGCCACCCGGAACGGAGCGTATGTTGTCCGACGCTGGTTGCGCGATTCATCACTCGAATCGGCCTCCGAAGATTTGAACCGGTTCGGGTTGACCAATGTGGTCGTCGTAGGTGCGTTCGGCGATCATGTAAATTTTGAGCGCGACGAGGCGTTCCGCGTTCGGATGCTTGGCGTCCCACTCACGTTTGAGGTATTCAGCCAGCTTGACCAAACGCGGCGAATTGGGGGCGGCGATGCTGCGCAGGGAGCACCGCCAACGCATGCTCGGAAACGTGGCCGACACCAGTGCAGGCTTGTCGAACGTGACAGCCATCTCGGGTCTCAGCGGATCGACGTGGGAGCCGTCGGCGAGCAGACCGTCGAAAACGAACCAGGAATCGACCGCACGCGGCTGGGGTGCGAAAAGATACCAACGCTGATCGAGTTGCAATCGTACGGTGATTTGAGCGAGCGCACGCGAGCGGAGGCGGGCGACCCAGGGACTGTCGATCGTGCTGACGTTCTGCACGATGACGAAAAGCGTGAACAACCCCGCCACGATTTGCACGAACAATCCCGGCTCGATGCGCATCGGTCGCGGAACGAAAGGCCCGGTGATCGCGCTCGCGTCCTGCCGGTGCGTGGCCACAAAGTCGTAGGCGATTCTTCCGATGGTGGGGATGGGCGGAATACGCAGCAGCCACGCGAAAGGCCAGGCGATCGGCGAGTATCGGCAGAGCAGCAGAAAAGCGTCGAACTTAATGTGCCGTTTTTCGCTGTGGTCGATGACGATCCACGAATTGTGACGTTGCATATCGGCGTAAACGCTGGGGTCGTTCTGGGTCGGCGAAAGCGGTGTGTTGGATAGCAGCAGGAACGTGCGCAGGATGCGTGCGGACTTGGCACAGAATCCGCAATCGCCGTCGTAGTAAATGCGCAGGCCGGCACGCTGAGGCGTATTCAAACGCGCAGTTATTTTGTCCCAGAACCACGCAGGCAGGAAGATCGTCCACATGGCCACGCCGACGTACGCGAAAATCCCCAGACCGAGACACGCGCCGAGGCAGGCGTGGAAGAACATAAACATCACGACGGTGAGCGTGCGCAGAGGGCCGACCTTGAACGGAACGAGAAGAAGGGCGGGCGCGAAGACTTCGAACCAGATGGTCAGATGCGTGAGCAGCGGCAAAACGCTTGTAAACTGACGAAGCCAAACAGCCGGCGGCTTGGCGATGAAGTCGACATTGAGCGCGTACCAGACGGCTCTGCCATCCCACCACGCGGGGCCTGATTTCGCAACGACGGACATCCAGTAGACGACCAGAAACTGAACGAGCACGCCGACCGTCGCGACGGATAGGAATCCGTTCGTACGCCGGCGGGGTGCGGTGTTGAGCGCACTGTCGAAGGAATACCGCGCCCCCAGAGGCAGCAACGCCCCCCAGATGAGCAGCGTGCGCAGCATGGCATCACCGCCGCCGAGTATCGTCCCGTTGCGAACGTGCAGGCTTAGTGCGAAGTACCAGCACAAAACGACAGCCAGCCGCGTGTGCCAGCCCAACAGCAACGCGAGCGCGCACAAGCCATGCACGACGAAAAGGGCGACGATCATCCACGTGTGCCCGCTCAGGTGATAATGCAGGGACAGATCGAGAATGCCTTTGTACATCTCGCGGACCGTGGCAGCCGGGAGCACGCCCGCATCGGTGTAGTGGGCGGCCAGGTCTCGCGAGCGTACGAGAAGGTCAACGAGAATCAGGGCGGCTACGCAGACGCGGAACAACGCAAGCGAGCGCAGATCAAAGCCGAAGAGCTGCGTGAGGAGGCGGTTGCGCCTGTTCGTCGCAGGGTCTTGAGGCGTGTCGGATTCGTCGTCCGCAAAAACGCTACCATCGATGTTGCACGAGCCAGCCATGATCTTGTGAACGCCCTCAAACGAGCGAGCCTATTTCTTCCCCCGATTGAGCGACGCGATGAATGCTCGAACCTTGGCGGCGTGGCTGTCGGCCATCGTGGTGGATCGCTTGGGGTCGATGCGCTTAGCCTCTTCGTAAAGTTGCAGGGCGCGATCGAAATCATTCCGCCTGGCTGCGACGTCTCCGCGCAGGATCAGGATGCCGCCCGCGCCGGGATCGAGCACCTCAGCCTGTTGGAGAATGACTTCCAGTTCCTGTACGCGATCCTGTTCGACGAGAATCTGCCCCAGCCATATGTAAATGTTAACCGCCGGTTTGATGGCGAGCATGCGCCGCAGCGTTGTCTCGGCCTCCGCTGGTTGGCCTACTTTGGTTTGAATGTCCGCGAGCCGCTCGAGCGCGAAAAGGTCTTTAGGCCAAGTGTTCAAAGCCTTGTCCACCAGCACCCGTGCCTCGGCGAATCGGCCCCGGTCGGTCAGGCCTTTCGCGTTGATAAGGTCCTGCCAGGTCTCCATCATGTCCTTGGGGTCGCGTTTTCCGTATTCGTCGTCGGCGATGGGCGTACTGATGTAGCCCAGGGATTCAAGTTTTTTCAGCGTCTCGGGGTCCATCCCGGTTTTGGCGACCGCTTCGTTTTCTGTCGCTTCCCAAGCGGCTGTCCGCGTTTTCAACATCGCGACCAGCGGGGGGGGTTCTTCGGAGTCGTCGTCGATGAGGTTGTTGCGCTCTCCGGGATCGCTGCGGATGTCGTAGTATTCGCTGCGCGGCGCCTTGATGTACTTGTCGCCGTGACGACGCAGGGCGTGCAGCGAACTCCAGCCGTGGTTGTACAGCGGGAGCATCGTTTCCATGTAGATCGCGCGTTCCGCGTCTGCGGCCGCGTGAATCTGACTGATGCCGTCGAACGTCAGGGTCGTCTCAATGCCGAGCAGATCGAGAATCGTGGGCGTCACATCGAGCGTGCTGACCACGCGGTCCGCGACTTCGAATCGGCCGGGGATCGCGGACGGGCTGTGGATGATGAACGGAACGTGCATCGAGCTGTCGTAAATGAGATGGCCGTGTGTTGCTTCGTTGTGGTCGCCGAGCGATTCGCCGTGGTCAGCCACAACGACGATCAGCGTTTTCTCACGCAGGCCCTTGGATTCTAACCCGTCGAGGAGTCGGCCGACTTGTTCATCGACGAAGGCGATTTCGCCATCGTAAGGGTCCGAAAATCGTGTCGCGAACGGTTCGGGCGGTTCGTAGTCGTTGTGGGGGTCGTAGTAGTGAACCCACGCGAAGAGCAGTTTGTCGTCGCTTATCGGACGGGCATCGAGCCACGCCAGAAACTTGTCCGTAACCTCGTCGGCGGTGCGTTCAAGCTCCGCCCCCCAGGATCGATCTTCCTTGGTGTGATCGAAAACGTCGTCGTATAGATCGAATCCTTGATCCAGCCCGAAACTTCCGTCGAGGACGTAGGCTCCGATAAACGCTGCGGTGGCGTACCCGTTTTCGGAAAGAATCTCAGCCAGAGTGGTTCGATCTTGGGGGAGCTTGAAATCGCCATTGTTACGCACGCCGTGGTGGGGTACGTCCAGCCCCGTGAAAATGGTGCTGTGTGATGGAAGTGTCAGGGGGGCGGTGGTGACCGCGTCCCGGAACAGCACGGCGTTTTGCGTCAGGCTGTCAATGTTGGGCGTCTCGGCGCGGCTATACCCATAGCAGCCCAGGCGATCCCAGCGGAGCGTGTCGATCGTAACGAGCAGGACGTTGTGACCGGACGCAGCTGCTGATTCCGCCCACGGGCCTGAATGGGCGGGTGGGGGTGGGGCGGACTGCGACGAATACCAAACGATCAGCGAGCCGAAAACGGCTGCCAAAGCGATTCCGATAATAAGCTGATTGCGTGACACGGTCCGATTACTCGCTATCCGGGGATCATACGCTCGGGGAATCATCGGGCCAATGCGGTGCGTTGTGAAGAAGGCTGCCCTGGTTTTGGTCTCGTTTGGGCGCGGCGGTGTGGTCGGGAATGAAAACATCCCCGGCATCGGAATGATACCGGGGATGTTTCGTAGCTATTCTGATGCGTTGCCCACAATTGCGGGCAGACGCGCGTTCGCAGTCTTAGCGACGACGACGCAGCAAGGCACAACCACCGAGGGCCAAAAGGGCGGCCGTGGTCGGCTCGGGAACCTTCAGGCTGACGTTGTCGATGGTGAGCACGCCGGAACCGTAGAGGTTGTCGGCTGAGTCAACACCAAAGCCTACGCGGATGTTGCTCGAACCGGCGGGAACGTCCAGCGAGTAGGAGATGTTGTTGTGCGGCGGGGCAACCTGCAGGTCGCCGTAGCCAGCCTGGTCGCCAGCACCCGGGGTGAGACCGGGGGAAAGCGAACCGTCGGCATTCAAGCCGCTGCCGGCATTATTGACCGACACGTACGGCGAATCGAAAGCCGGGGTGAAGCCGACGTCGACGCTGGTGTACGAAATCACGTCAAACGTGAGCGTCCCAGCCGCTTCCGAAGGATTCGCCGCATTCTGGAAAATCTCGGCGAAACCGGAACCGGCGCCGCCGTCCGGACCCGTGATCGTCACATTTCCGCCACCGAACGAGACGCCGCCAGCGTTCTCATTCACGTTGTTGATGGTCCAGCCGTCGCCGCCGTCGCCGAATCCACCGTTTGTAATCACTTCATTCGTGGCCATTGCCGTGCTTGCCGCAAACGATGCGACCACTGCGACCATAAGTACACGTTTCACCATTACCAGACTCCTCCTCGTTGAAATTCGGGGCCGATGCACCTCCGCACCGACGCCTCAAACGTTCACGTTCACAAGAAACTCATCGCAATTGAACCCGGCAAGCCGAGACCATCTGCGTCACAAGCAAACAACACAGGATGCGCACAAAGCGACAACCCAGACGCGCAGCAAGCTGCGCTATGACTAACTCTCTCTCTGAAAATCCCTCGGAATGCGTAGCGGGTGCGGGCATGAATCGCCTGCGGATAACCGCTCCGACGCCAGCATCGTATCAGATGGCGATTTCGATTTCAATCACAAATGACCCTTATAACGTCTTTTTTTTCGTCACGAGCAACCGAGCGCCGCCATGACGGCGGCGAACGGCTCGACTAAAGCGTTACTTCATGTTCTGGATAATGGCTTCCCCGAATTCGCTGCATTTGAGCAGTTTGGCGGTTTTGCCTTCCTTTTCCATCAAACGATGGAAGTCGTAAGTTACGGTCTTGGCGTCGATTGCACCCTGCACGCCGTTGATAATCAGGTCGGCGGCTTCGGTCCATCCCAAGTATCGGAACATCATCTCTCCGGAAAGGATGACGGAGCCGGGGTTCACCTTGTCCTGATTCGCGTATTTCGGGGCGGTGCCGTGAGTCGCCTCAAAAATAGCATGCCCTGTCTCGTAATTGATGTTTCCGCCCGGTGCGATGCCGATTCCGCCCACCTGGGCTGCGAGTGCGTCGGAAATATAATCGCCGTTGAGGTTCAGCGTCGCGATTACGCTGAATTCGTCCGGACGGGTGAGAACCTGCTGGAGTGTGATGTCCGCGATCGCGTCCTTGACCAGCACCTGGTCCCCCGGCTGACCGTCGCAGTCTTCCCAGCCGACAGCTTTACCCTTGAATTCCTCCCGTGTGAGTTCATAGCCCCAATCGCGGAAGCCACCCTCGGTGTACTTCATGATGTTGCCCTTGTGAACAAGGGTGACGCTCTTGCGGTTGTTGTCGAGGGCGTACTGGATGGCTGCGCGGATGAGGCGTTTGGATCCCTCGCTGCTGACGGGCTTGATACCGATCGCGCTGGTTTCGGGGAATCGGATTTTTTCGACGCCCATGTGTTCCTGAAGCCAGGAGATGACCTTGCGTACCTCGGGCGTACCGGATTCCCATTCGATACCGGCGTAAATATCCTCGGTGTTTTCGCGAAATATGACCATATCGACCAGTTCCGGGCGTTTGACCGGGGAAGGGACACCGTCGAAATATCGGACGACGCGCTGGCAGACGTAGAGATCGAGGAGCTGCCGGAGGGCGACGTTGAGCGAGCGGATGCCGCCGCCAACGGGGGTGGTCAGGGGGCCTTTGATGCCGATCAGGAATTCCCGGAAGGCGGAGACCGTATCGTCCGGCAGCCAGGTACCGAAGCGGTCGTAGGATTTTTGGCCCGCGTAGACTTCGTACCATGCGACGGCGCGTTCTTTTCCGTATGCTTTTTCGACGGCTGCGTCGAATACGTGGACGGCGGTTTTCCAGATATCCGGGCCTATGCCGTCGCCTTCGATGAACGGCAGGATAGGATGGTTGGGGACGTTCAGGCGTCCGTCGGTCATGGTGATGGATTCGCCTTTGGTGGGCGGGTCAAGATGTTCAAAGGTGACACTCATAACAATTCACAGCCTCTCATGGTGCGGAAAACGCTTGGAAAACAGTGCTTATTCGAGTCGGAAAGGTAGTCCGAGCACCCTTGGATGTCAAACAACGCAGGATGCAGGAAGCGCGCGGTTGACGTACACTGTTGTGGCATCTAGTTTGTCCCACCTTCATTCTACAAGGGCCGAGCTACAGGCCCGCGCGTGAGAGTTCACTCAAGTGATTGTTCTGATTCAGTCGGTTTCCCTTGCTCTTTTCTTTGTCGCAACGGGTGCGCTCGCGGTCTACGGCCTGCATCTGTACGTGCTGATTTATCTGTTCCGGCGGCGTGTTCGGGCTGCTCGGGCGCGGCAGTCGGAGATTGTTCGCGCCTGGAGCGTGCAGCCGCCGTCGGGTCCGTGGCCTCTGGTCACGAGTCAGATACCGATTTACAACGAAATCGACGTGGCGGAACGGGTGATCCGGTCTGTCTGTGCGATACGTTATCCGGCTGGTCGCCACGAGGTTCAGATTCTGGACGATAGCGACGACGACACGCGCATGCTCATCGACCGGCTGGCTGCCGAGCTGACGGAGGATGGCCACGATGTTCACGTCGTCCGGCGTGCGGTTCGGGAAGGGTACAAAGCCGGTGCCCTGGCGTACGCGACACCGATGGCGACCGGGGAATTCATTGCGATTTTCGACTCCGATTTCGTCCCGCCGGCGAATTTTCTGGAACGGGCAGTGCCGTTGCTGGCCCACGATTCCGGGCTTGCGTGTTTGCAGGGTCGGTGGGCCCATTTGAATGAGTCGGAATCGTGGTTGACGCGGGCGCAGGCGCTTGGAATCGACGGGCATTTCGCGATCGAGCAGGGCGCCCGGGCATGGAACGGGCTGTTGATGAATTTCAATGGAACGGCTGGGGTTTGGCGCAAGGCTGTGCTGGTCGACGAAGCCGTCGGCGGGTGGCGGGGCGATACGCTGACGGAAGATTTGGATTTATCGTATCGAGCACAACTGGCGGGTTGGCGTATCGAGTATTCGACGGATTTGCCCTGTCCTGCGGAGTTGCCCGGTCATATCGACGCGTTCAAGAGTCAACAGCGACGGTGGGCGACAGGGTCGATTCAGACAGCCGTCAAACTCATGCCTCGGATTCTTCGGTCACGGCTTACCGTCGGTCAGAAGGTTGAGGCGTTTCTGCATCTGACGCATTACTCGGTGGCGGTGTGGATGCTGGTGCTGGCGATTGTGGCCCGGCCCATGCTGTTCATGCGGCTGGACGGTTCCCTTCCGGTGTCGCGTTGGATTTGGGGTCTTTGGATTGTCGTGCTGTTGTCGGCCATCGCGCCGGCGGGCATGTATACGTACGCGCGCTGGACGTTGGGCGGCGGTTTTTCGGGTGTGCGCATGATCCCGAGGATGATGGCGTTGGGTTGTGGGATGTGCGTGAACAATGCGCTGGCGGTTGTACGCGGGCTGACGACGCGGGGTGGAGAATTCGTCCGCACGCCGAAATCGGGCAGTGAGATCAAGCATGCGGTGCGCAGCACGTACGCGCCGGTGCAAACGCATATGTGGGTGATCGAACTGGCGCTTGGCATTTACTCGATGGCTACGTTTTTCGTGTACGTGACCGGCGAGCTTTGGCCTGTGAGCGTGTTTCTCCTGATATATGGTCTCGGGTTTCTGGCTTTGGCTTGGATGTCGATGCCGCGATGGTGGCGGACGCCCCGCGTGGATCGTTCCGATATGGATCGTTCCAATATGGACCGTTCCGGTTTGAATGGTGTGGGCGTTTCGCAGTTGAAACCTCGTCCGTGCGGTCCGTTGCTTGAGGGGGCTGGCGTGGGCGTTTCCAGTGAGGCGGGGCGGGTGGCGACTGTTTCGGATTAGGGCTTTGTCAAGCCTGAAACAACGATTGGGTGCCCCACCTCTTCAGAGGTGGGAAAGTCGAAAGATTCCTGGATTCGACTTCCCCACGGCTAAAGCAGTGGGGCACCCAATCCTTCAGTTGAGTCGTGACAGTGTGTTGGGGATGCTCGTATTGCTGTTGTGATTTGCAATGGTCGCATTTTTGCGAAACATTGCTTCTTGGGTGTGATGACTTGGTTCGTGTCGCACGCGACACGGCTAAGCGGGCGGGGGCGTTGGGTGCTGATTGAGTGATGACCGCTCCTCATTCATCTATGCGTGCGACTGTGCTTGCTGCCGTGGGTTGGGTGCTCTTGGCGATTTTCGTCGCGATTGCAGCCTTCCTGCGTGACTACTCAACGAACGTCACGCTTTTTCAATTCGCATATCTCATCGGGTTCATTGGGTACGGGCTGATTGTGTATGTCGTCTGGCGGGGCGACGCGCCGGGCGGTGTCGGATTCTGGCTGGTCGGCAGTATTCTGTTTCGCATTGTGCTGATTCCATCGTCGCCGAGCGACGATCTGCACCGGTATCTGTGGGAAGGGCAGGTTCAGGCGGCGGGGTTCAACCCCTACAAGTACGCTCCCGACAGCCCGGAGCTTTCCGAGCTGCGCGACGCCAATTGGGAGCAGATCAATCACAAGGACTATCCCGCGATTTACCCTCCGCTGGCGCAGATTCAGTTTCTGGGGGTGGCGCTTGCGTGGCCTACTCTGGGGGCGATCAAGACATTTTATGTGCTGTTTGATGTGGCGGCTGTCTTGCTGCTGGCGGGGTGGTTGCGGGCGATGGGTAAGCCGGTGCATTTGGCGATGGTCTATGGCCTTTGCCCTCTGACGATTTCCGCCGTTGCGATTGACGGGCATCTGGACAGTGCCTTGGTTGCGATGCTGGCTGCGGCGGGGTGGGCGGACGCACGGAAACGGTATCGCTGGTGCGGCGTGTTCATTGGGTTGGCGATACTCACGAAAATCATTCCGATATTCCTGCTGCCGTGGCTGGCTCGCCGGCGATTGTCGGCTGCGGTGATTGCGGTCGCGGTGGTTGTGGCTGGGGTTATTCCGTATTTTGGTGCGGGTGGCGGGTTGATATTCAGCCTTTTGAAATTCCCGCGCGAGATGGAGATGCTGAGTCTGGGGCATGGGCTGTCGAGTTTGCTGGCCGACGGTGCGACCGCGCGCATCCTTTGTGCAGCCGTTATCGCCGCCGTGTCGTTGTGGTACGCGCGTAAGTCGCTGCCGCTATGCGACGTGCTGCTGGGCGTGCTGGGTGCGTTCATCCTTTTCATGCCGATCGTGCATTATTGGTACCTGGTCTGGATCGTGCTGGCGGTTTCGGTGAGGCCGACGGCGTGCTGGCTGGTGCTTTGTGCGAGCATGGTTTTCTACTTCGAGGCGATTCGTGCGGAGGCGATGACGGGGGTTTGGGAGATGCCCCGGTGGGTGACGCTGCCGGTGTACATTCCGTTCATTGTTGCCTGCGTGATCGAATTTCGCCGCCGGCGTGCTGGTCCTGCTGCATAGCGGATCCGAATCGTCGATGCCGTGCCTTCGGAGCCGGCGGGATCGGGCTTCTCCCGATTCCGGGAAAATAATTTCATTTGAAAATGTTGATTTGCCGAAAGACGCTCTGGCCGGTGCGCGCTACGATCCTTGAAGCGTCCGCATCGCCGCAGGCTGTTTTGGGTTTGGTTGGGTCTGTTGGGGAGGAATTTTACGATGATGGATTGGAACGTGGATCGCAAGGAAATCGAGTTGATCGAGACGCCCGAGGGTGTCGTTCGGCGGCGTCGACAGGCTGGTGACGAGTCGACCTGGGTTCGCCAATGCCTGGAAATCTGCGACGACGAAGCCCGCGATGAGGCTGTGGAAGAGCTTCTGGCGCTGGCGTAGGTCGCGGACAATTCAAGTCTTTTCACGGACGTTTTTCGGCGCGGGTTCTCTGAGCTTGGCAGTTCGCGTGCAGGGTCGTCTTGGCTGCTGCTGGGCGGGGTAAAACTAGCTGCGTCCCCCGTTTCAATCGTCATTGTGCGCCCACCGTTTCCGAGCGTCCTGTATCAATCCTGTGCTTGGCATCAAAGCCGTACCGGATTGGCTTCGCTAAATGGGCCGAGTGCATAGGACCATTCGGTTTCCGGGCAAAGAGCGCTGCTGTCATTTGGATCGCGAAGCCCCAACATTGCACCAGTCTCGACAATCACAGTCACGCGGTCAATCGTAAGAGGCGACAGGTCACCGATCCCCTCGCAATTCAAGGCATTACGGAAGCGCTGCCACCAGCATTCGTCCCAAAATCCAAGGTGGCATCCGGCTTCCGCACAGCAGTAGCGTTCGCCACTCTTGAACCTTACGACAAGTTCCAGGCTCGATAGCATTGAATCGAAACTCGAAACAGTGAACCCATAGTAGTCGTCGCGCCCATTCGCATAAATGGATACTGAGAAGCAGCGGCAAACAGCCTTCTCAAGTTTCTGCGTTACAGTCATCACGTTTGCCTGTGCCATTTGTACGTGCTTGAGTACTCCCGACCCCTTTTTCAGAGCGTCAACCATAAAACGACTTCACCGAGTCGATGACGTGGGCGGTTTGCGTTTCGGACATTTCGGGGTAGCAGGGCAGCGTTATGCAGCGGGAGCAGACGGATTCGGTTACGGGCATGGGCATAGCCCGGTGGGGGAAGGTTCTGACGGCTGGCTGAAGGTGGGACGGCGTCTTGTAGTGGATGCCGGTTCCGACTTTGCACTCGGCGAGGTGTCGGACGAGATCGTCTCGGCCGCCGGTTTGCATCACGTAGCAGTGGAAGTTCGGCAGGGCGTAGTCTGCGGTGTGGGGCGTGACGATATCGAGATCGGCGAAGGCGTCGTTGTATTGCTGTGCGATTTCGCGCCGGCGGGCGTTGTTGGCGTCCAGCGACGGCAGCTTGGCACGCAGGACAGCCGCTTGAATCTCGTCCATGCGCAGGTTGAACCCGGCGAGCACGTGCTCGAATTTGCTCGCATGCCCGTGGTGTCGCAGGAGCTGCATCCTCTCGAAAACGGCTTCGCTCTTGGCTGTGCAGAAGCCAGCTTCACCAAACGCGCCAAGATTTTTTGTGAAATAAAAGCTGAATGATGAGGCGTCCGCGAGGCTGCCGGCGGGTTGACCCTTATATTTCGTGCCGTGGGCCTGTGCCGCGTCCTCGATGACGGTAAGCCCGCGGGCACCAGCGACACGGTGGATGGCGTCCATGTCAGCGGGGTGGCCATAGATGTGGACGGGGACGATGACTTTGGTCTTATCGGTCAGAGCGGGCGGGATGCGCTCGGGGTCCATGCAGTAGGTTTTGGGGTCGATATCGACCATGACGGGCACGCCGCCCGCGTGGACGACCGATTCGACGGTGGCGAAGAACGTATGCGAGGGGATGATCGCCTCGAAGCCCGGCGGGAAGTCGAACGCTCGGAGGGCGAGGGTCAGCGCGTCGGTCCCGTTTGAGCAGGTGAGGCCTTGGGTCGCGCGGCAGTAGGAGGTGAATTCCTCCTCAAGAGCGCGCAGATTCGGCCCCTGAAAAAGCTGCATGTTGTCGAAGATTTCTTCAAATGCCCGCATCACTTCGCGTTTGATGGGGTGAAACGTGGCTTTGAGGTCTACGAGCGGGACGGCGATCATGGTGTTGTTCCTTTTCGCGGGTGATTTCGCGCGTCCGACGGTATCGTAGCCTCTGTGCGGGTCAAGGGATGGGGCGGTTCGTTGACGATTTGTTGGGGCTTGGTACGATTTCCGCTTCTGATGTTCCGATATACAAGCAACGCCTCCGACGGGTTCATTCATTATGAAGATAGGCTTTAGTTCACTGGTTTGCCCCGGCTGGGATCTTTCAACGATCGTAGCCAAGGCTTCTGAATACGGGTTCGACGGGATCGAGCTGCGCGGATTGCGTGGCGAGTTGACGCTGACGCGCGTGCCGGAGCTGTCCGGCAACCCCGGTGCCACCCGTCAGATGCTGAACGCGGCGGGCGTGGAGCTGGTTTGTTTGGCGAGCAGTTGCTCGTTCGCATCGCGCGATCGCAGGAAGCTCGCGCAGGCCCATGAGGAATTGTGCGAGTACATCGAGACGGCTGAGCGTCTGGGCTGCCCGTTCGTGCGCATGTTCATGGGCGATGTGCAGGGCGGCGAAGCCCGGCAGAACACGCTTTCGCGTATCGCGGGCGAGTTGACGAAGATCGCGCCGTTCGCGGCGGAGCACAAGGTCACGATTCTCGTCGAGAACAGCAACGATTTCGCGGGCAGCGGGGACATGTGGTTCGTTTGCGACAGTGCAGCCCATCCGGCTGTGCGGGTTTGCTGGAATCCGTGTACGGCGCGCACGGGTCTTGAGCGTCCGACGACTTCCATCCCGAGGCTGGGCATGAAGATCGGCCTGTTCCACGTTTGCGACGGCGTGTTTGACGATCAGGGCTACATGAGCGGTGGGTATGTCGTTCCCGGTGAGGGTGATGTTGAGATCGCTCGGTCCATCGAATTGCTCAAGGGCGTGTGCTACGACGACTACCTCGTGTTCGAATGGCCTAAGCTGTGGGATTCGTCGCTGCCGTTGGCCGACTCGGTCCTGCCGGGCGTGGCGACGTTCCTGCGGGAGCGTATCGACGAAAAGCAGGTGATTCTCTCCGCCTACAAGAACGACAAAAACGCCCCGAAGTATCGCGCCGCCCTTGCGACGGCCCCGGCGCGTCCGAACTGACCCGTGAATCAGCGGTTGTTGGTCTCGGCTCCGAAAAATTCCACATGATCCAAACGGACAATATCGTTATCGCCGCGATTATCGCCGGTGCCTTCGTCTGGCACAGGGTGGCCGGCGATGAGCGGTCGACGACGCTGGCGTTTTGGGCGCTGGTGTGGGGAGGGGTTTGGAAAGCATTCGCTCAGCCGACCGGCGACGATTCGGACGTGCATGGCCCCTTCGCGGCGCGGGCGCTCTCGCTGACGGTTTGGCTTGCATCTCTGTTGTGCATTTACGTATACGTTGAATGGTTGTCGCTTCGGCGGGCTGCTTGGCGGGCTGTTCGTGCGAATCCGGCGCGGCTTTTGTCTGAATACAAGGATTGGCCTGGGTTCAGGAAGTCAGCCGGTGCGGTGGCGATTCTGCTTTTGCTGTTGGTTTGTTTCGAGCTGGCGATGTGCGTGGTGACGACATCGGTGGGATCGGGCTTGCGGGCGGGGATTCTTTCGGTTTCGTCTTTGGTGGCGGCGATTGCGACGTTTTGTCTGGTGGGGCGGCGGTGGAGTGTGAACATCGCCGAGATTGCGATGGGGCTGCTGACATTGAGCGCTGCCTGTGCGATCGTCGCGGTTTGGCCGATGTCCGGAGACAGTGTTCAGTCTCGTTGTCCGGTCCTGATGAACTCGCTCGTGGTTGCGTTCGCGGTGATGACGGCGTTTTGGATTTGGGTGGGCCGGGTGTGGCGGCAGCAATTGAACGACGGCGTTGCCTGGACTGCGGCGGGGCGGATCGCGCTGTTCAGTGATACGTTCGCTCTTTTGGGTTGTTTTCTCGGTGCAGCCAACGCTGTCGCGATGGCGGTTTGGCCCAGAATGCGCAACGTGAGCGTGGCGGACGATTCACTCGGGCGGATGGTCGCGGGAATGGGCGGCTGCCTTTTTCTGCTGATGACGTGCCTGTGGGCTGCGAGAAAATCGGGGCGGTCGAGTTTTCGCATTCTGGCGGCTATAGTGGGGTTGGCTGGCGTTGCGTTCATCGTGGTGCGTGCGGAGCCGTTTTCATCCTCTGTGCATCGCGTCACACTCGGGTAGCGCGGTGCTTGGTTTTGGAGGGCTGCGTCCGGAAACATGAAACTCACGCGAACACAACGCTTGATGCGCATCATGCAGGCGCTCCAGACGGGCAAGCGTCTTGGTGTGGCGGAATTCGCCGATGAAATGAACGTGAGCCGGCGTACGGTTTTTCGCGATATGAACGTGTTGAACGGTGCGGGCGTGCGATGTTCGTTCGATTCCGAGACGGAGTGTTACCGTCTGGATCATTCCTACTACCTTCAGCCGTTGGAACTGACGCTGTCGGAGGCGCTTTCGCTGCTGCTTCTGACGCGTAAATTCGTGGACGATCGGCTGATTCCCTCGGCACAATCGGCGGTGACAGCCGGAATGAAGATCGAGGCGGTTCTGCCTGCGGACATTCGCAACCATTGCGGTTTGATGCTGGAAGGCGTGGAGCTTGGCCGATTTCAGGTTTCCGACATCGATTCCGCTTCGGACGTTCTGTTTCGCATGATGGAGGCCATCGCGGGTTCTCAAAAAGTCGAAATGCACTACGAGTCGTTTTTCGAGAAGCGCGAGATAACGACGATTCTGCATCCTTTTCGCGTGTTTTTCGGGAATCGAGGGTGGTACGTTGTGGGGCATTCGCAGGCACACGACGAAACGCGCATGTTCAAATTGGAACGCATCGTGCGCTACGATGTATTGAGCGAAACCTTCACCGCGCCGCGCGACTTCAAGCTTGAGGACTATTTCGGTAACGCGTGGAACATGGTTCGGGGCGATCGCCGGCATCATGTCGAGGTCCATTTTTCGAAGAAAGTGGGCGGCAATGTCGAAGAGGTTTTTTGGCATGCGACGCAACGTACGCGTATGCGGTCCGACGGCGTACTCATTTTCGAGGTGGACGTGGACGGACTCGACGAAATATCGTGGTGGATTCTGGGTTACGGCGATCAAGCCATCGTGACGGAACCGGATGAGCTGCGTCACATGGTGATGTCCCATGCCCGCAACATGGTGCATCTTTACGAATCGAATCAAAAAATTCCAGCAGCACGAGCCTGAATATGCGCGCAGTCGTTCAACGTATTCATGATGCCAGTGTCGTTGTCGAGGGCGAAGTTGTCGGCTCGTCGGGGCGGGGTTTTCTCGTCTATCTGGGCGTGCAGGTCGGCGATACATCCGACGACGCCCGCTTCCTGTCCGAGAAAATAAAATTTCTGCGCGTGTTTCCCGATGACGCCAAGCCCATGAATCGCGATATCACGGATGTGGGCGGTTCGTTGTTGGTGGTGAGTGCTTTCACTGTGGCCGGCGACGCGCGTCGCGGTCGGAGACCGTCGTTCGACAAGACCGCATCGCCGACGGTGGCGGAACCGTTGTACGAAGAGTTTTGCACCATGCTGACCGACGCGGGACTAACGGTCGCGCGAGGCCGATTCGGTGAGATGATGGAAGTTCACTCGAACAACGACGGGCCGATTTGTATTCTGCTCGATTCGAAGAAGGCGTTTTAGTGTGCCGACACTTTTTAGCCGGTGGGTCGGGTGGCACGGTCTGGCATAGCCAGGCCGTGGAAGCCCTCACCAGCCACGGCCTCCCGGCTGCGCCAGCAGACCGTGCCACCCATCAAATGATGCGTGCCGGTACGCGATCACAAGGCTATTGCCACATCGCGCGTGTCGGGCGCTTGTGTCGGCGAGTGGTCTTCGTTTGGGCGGTTGTGTTTGCGATGACACAGGCTGTGCGGGCGGAGCTTCGTCCGGACGAGTGTGTCATATTGTTCAATCCCGCCTACACCGGATCGGAAGACATCGCCCGCTACTACGCAGCCAAGCGCTCCGTGCCCGGCGATCAGATTTTCGGTATCGCGTTGCCGCTGGGTGAAACACTGGCGCGAAGTCGCTACGAAAAAGACGTCGTTCCGGGGCTGCGCAGATTTCTCAAGGGGAACAAATTCGGGTCGCGGATTCGGTGTGTCGTGACCTGTCACGGCGTGCCGCTGAAGGTCAACGCTCCGGTATTCGATCAGACGGCAGCCGCCCATCTGCGTTCAGTCAAGGCTGAATTGTCGCGAACGGTCGATCGGCTGGAGCGCCTCGTCGATGAGATTCAGCGATCGGCTGTGTCGATTGCCCTGGAGCCACGGTCGCCATACGCCCCGGACGGTGGCACGCGCGAGGTCTCGCAGGACGAGATGCGACGGTTGTACACGCGCTATCGTGCAGCGCAACAACTGCACGCCCAGAGCCTGCGCGACGCCAAGGGCGAGATCGACCGAGCGGGTGCTGAGCGCGTGCTTCAGTTCGTCGGCCGGGCGGAAGGGAAACTGGGACTCTTGCAGCACGCCATGCAGGACCGCGCGAGCATTGCCCCCGAAGCGTTCGAACGATTGCAAAAAGTCAGCCGTCGAATTTCCGCGGAGGCGGTCGAGCTTGATGCTTCGACAGGCCCACGCTCGTCGGTGGATGTGTTCAAGGATCGCCTGCCGCGCGTGCGCGAAATGTTCGGGCTTTTCGGTCTGGCGAAGCGTTTGTTCCTGTGCATCGACGCGTACCAGGGGCGGGATACGGAATCATCATTTGACAGTGAGTTGTCTCTTGCGCTCTGGGACGGGTACCCACTGACCCGCTGGCAGCCCAATACGCTGAATCCGACCGTGGTTCGTGAGCCGTCCGAATCGCAGAGCAGGACACTGATGGTCGGTCGCATCGACGGGCCTACGCCGAAGATCGTTCGGCGGATGATTGACGATGCGATCGCCACGGAACGTGTGGGTTTGAAAGGCACGGTCTATGTGGACGCACGCGGGCTGACTGCGAACGACGGATACCTCAAAGGCGATAAGGATCTGATTCAATTCGCGGAGATGGTACAGCGTTTCACCGATCTGCCGGTCGTGCTGGACCGTCGCGAGTCACTGTTTCAGCCGGGCGATTGCCCGAACGTGGCGATTTACTGTGGTTGGTACAGTCTTGGGCAATACGTGGACGCCTTCGACTTCGTGCCAGGTGCGGTGGCTGCTCACCTTGCGAGTTTTGAACTGGTGAAGCTTCGCGACCCGAGCGATCCCTACTGGTGCAAGGAGTTGCTCAAGGACGGCGTGTGTGCGACGTTCGGTGCGGTGGCCGAGCCGTACCTCGAAGGTTTTCCCTCGCCGACGCGATTCTTCGGCAGCGTCTTGTCAGGCCGATACACGCTGGTCGAGGCGTTTTACCGCTGCAAGCCGTGCAATTCGTGGCGATTGAGTTTGCTGGGCGATCCGCTCTACAACCCGTTCAAAAACAATCCGCAACCGAAGCTGATCGAGATGTATGAAAGTGCGATGAAATGAATGCTCAGGAAACGAAGTACCCGGAATTTTTCGACAGGCCTGAATGGTACGATCGCGGGATCAACTGGGACGCACGCCTGAAACGGGAGCTGCCGGTGTTGACGAACGTTCTGGGGCGGCCGGGCGAGCACGGTATTCTGGATGCGGGCAGCGGTCCGGGGCATCAAGCCGTCGCGCTGGCTGGCCTCGGCTACAACGTGACCTGTCTCGATCCTGACGAAGGTATGCTGGGTCGCGCGACGTATCATGCAAAACATGCCGCCGTGGATGTGCGCACTGTTTGCGGAACCTACGACACGATCGCGGACAAAGCCCCCGGTCCGTTCGACGGGATCATCTGTCTCGGCAACGCGCTGGCCGCCGCCGCGTCGCGCGACGCTTGCGCGCAGGCCATGGTGCGTTTTGGCGCTTGCCTGCGACCGGGCGGAAAAATTTTCGTGCAGATTGTCAATTTTCAGAAAATGCGCGAAGAGAAGCCTTGCGTGCGTGGGCCTCGCGTGGTGTCGCACGACGGCGTGGAGTACGTCTCGGTCAGGCATTTTTCGTTCGATGGCGATCAGTGTTGCGTGACGAACACGACAATGTGGCGCGAGGGGGAGTCGTGGCGATCGCGGTCGACGTGCGGAACGCTTTTCGCTGTTTCAGAGGCCGACGCGCGTCAATGGTGCAGCCAAGCGGGCTTGCAGGTCGAAAATGTTTACGGCGGGTATGACCGTGTACCGTTCGATCTCGCGGTTTCCAATGATCTCATTTTCACCGCGTGCCGAGCATCCGAGTAGAAATCAGACATGTTCCGACACGTTCCCACAGGTTGCGGCGGGAATCCGAGCTTCTGATTCGCGTTGAATCGGGCGTGCGCCGCTTGCCGCTGGTATCCTGCAATCCTAGAATAGGAAGCCGTCGCGACGCTCCGTCATTGTGGCTGTCTCGGGGCGGCGTCCGTGCGACGCGCAAAGGTGTCAACGCATGAATTTGGGAACCATCAGAACCGACGCAGGCTGGACGCTCTTTCGATTGCTGGGGATCGCGCTTGCGCTCTCGGTGGTCGCACCGGTCGTTCGTTCGGACGAAGCTGCTGCGGAACCGGAAGCGGAAGTGGAAACGCTCCGAGGGGCGATCGTGCCGATTTCCGATGAGATTACGGATGTCACGACCGAGAGCATCAAGCGTCGCGTCGAGCTTGCAATTGAGGGCGGTGCGAATCTGATCGTCTTCGAAATGAACACGCCGGGCGGCTACGTGACCAGCGCGCTGGACATCTGCAACTACATCAAAAATCTGGAAGACGTGAAGACCGTTGCGTGGATCAACACTGATGCGTACTCCGCCGGCTCGATGATTTCCGTGGCCTGTGACGAAATCGTGATGGCCAAAGCGTCCGTAATCGGCGACTGCGGTGTCATCATGGGCGGCCCGATGGGCGCGGAGGAGGTTCCCGAGGCGCTTCGCGCTAAGGCGGAAAGCCCGGTCCTGGAACAATTCCGCGACTCAGCCCGTCGTCACGGGTACGACGTTCTTCTGTGCGAATCGATGGTCGTGAAGGAACGCGAAGTCTATTGGCTGGAGAACGTCGAAACGGGCGAGCGGCGATTCGTCGATGCGAAGGAAAAAAGCGAACTGGTCGGCGAAAAGGAAGAGAAAAAAATTATTCTCGGCGTGGAGGTCACCACAACGGCTGAGAAAACGCCGTGGCGACTGGTGACGGAATACGAAGACCCCGTGACGGGCGAGAGCACCAAAATACACCAGCCGATCGTTTCCGCCACCGAACTGCTGACCATGTCGCAGAGTCGCGCTTTCGCTTTGGGATTCTCGAAGGGCATTGTCTCCGGCGAATCGAGCCTGGGCACGCGCTACGACGTAGCCGGCGGTTTTGAGCGATTCGATTTCACGACGGTCGAGATTCTCACGCGCTGGATGACATCCATGCCGGTGCGCATCTTCCTGCTCATCATCGTTTTCCTCGGTGCCTACGTTGAATTCAACACGCCGGGTCTGGGCGTACCGGGCGCGGTGGCTGTCATCGCGTTGACCGTGTTCCTCGGCGCACCGTTCCTGACCGGGTTGGCCAACATCTGGGAAGTTCTCCTGGTCGCGCTCGGGTTCGTGCTCATCGCCGTCGAGTTGTTCGTCATCCCCGGTTTCGGTGTGGCTGGCATCTCCGGGATTCTCTTCGTGCTCCTGGGCCTGCTGGCGACGTTCATCCCGGACGAGCCGGGCAGCTTGCCGATCCATTGGCCCAGCTTGCAGCCGGGTGTCGATGCGTTGGAGGCCGGTGTGCAGGCGTTGGGCGCATCGTTAGGCCTGTCGATCGCGGGGATGGTGCTGGTCAGCAAATACCTCGACCGTATTCCCTACGTGCGCGGTGTCATCCCTGCCAACCCCGCCCCCTCCGACGTCATGCCCGACGATCCGTACCCCGGTTTCGCGCGCGTGGGCGATGTGGGTTTAGCCGTCGGCATACTGAGACCGTCCGGCAAGGTGCGTTTCGGCGGCCGACTTGTGGATGTGGTCAGTCAGGGCGAAGTGGTTGATGACGGGACCGAGGTCGAGGTGATCGAGCGGCGTGGCAATCGCGTGGTCGTCCGGCGCGTGCGATAGTTCCGCGCCGTTGCGAACGAACAGAATTGTTCCGGATCGCATTCAATATGAATGATGCAACCGCCCTGACACTGTTATACGCCGTCGCCTGCGTCATTCTCGTGCTCGAGATATTCATCCCGTCGCAGGGGATTCTGACGATAGTGGGCCTGGGAACGCTGATCGCCGCGATCGTGATCACGTTTCAAACCTACGGCTCGACTGGCGGCATGATTGCGCTGGTGGCATCGCTGATCGTTATTCCCGCCGCCGCAATCGTCACCGTCCAGATTTTCCCGCACACAGCCGTCGGGCGGCGCGTGGTGCCGCCGAACCCGGTGTACACCAGGAGCGACTTCGGTGTGGATACCTCGGAGATGGAGGCTGTGGTCGGCAAGGTTGGGCGATCGCTCACGCCGTTGCGTCCGGTGGGTGCGTGCGAATTCGACGGCCGGCGGCTAGAATGTCTGTGTGACAGCGGCATGATCGATGCTGGCTGTGCGGTGCGTGCCGTCGGTTTGCGAGGCCGCCTGCTCGAAGTGGCTGAATTGCGTGAGGCGGCGGACGCCTGACGGATCGAAATCCGACTCATGGTTTGAAGGAATGTTTGATGATTGACTCCGCGAATCTCATCGCCTTGTCCAGCACGGTTAATTGGGTGATCGGCGTCGGGCTGGCCCTCGCTCTCCTGATCGGCTCGCTGCTGTTGTTCCAATTCGTTGGCCTGTGGATGCAGGCGTATTTCAGCAACGCCAAAGTGGGCATTCGGGATCTGGTCGGAATGCGCCTGCGAAAGGTGCATCTCTCCACCATCGTCCAAAGCAAGATTCAACTGGTCAAAGCCGGCATCCACGATGTAACCACCACGGACCTGGAAAGTCACTATCTCGCCGGCGGGCGCGTGCAGTTTGTGTGCGGCGCGATCATTCGCGCCAACCGCGCCCTGATTGAACTGGACTGGCGCACCGCATGCGCCATCGACCTGGCCGGCCGGGATATCCTCGAAGCAGTCAACACTTCGGTGAATCCGAAGGTGATCGATTGCCCAAGCGCGGACCAGCCGGTTTCGCGGCTCGATGCGGTAGCCAAAGACGGCATCCGTCTTCTCGCCCAAGCCCGCGTGACCGTGCGGACCAACATCAAGCAACTCATTGGCGGTGCGACCGAGGAAACCATCGTCGCCCGCGTAGGCCAAGCCATCGTCAGCGCCATCGGGTCAGCCAATACCTACAAAGACGTCCTCGAAAATCCGGACGACATCGCCCGCCGGGCGCTTGCCAGCGGGCTGGATTCGGGCACCGCTTTCGAAATCCTCTCCGTCGATATCGCCGACATCAGCGTCGCGGGCGTTTCGCAGGAGGCCAACGTCGGTGCCAAACTCCAGCAGGAACAGGCAGAAGCCGACAAAAGACGTTTTCAGGCAGAGGCTGAGAAACGCGCGGCGATGGCCCGAGCACGCGAAGCGGAAATGCACGCACTCGTCGAGGAAAACCGCGCCAAAGTTGTTGAGGCGGAAGCTCAGATTCCACTCGCGATGGCCGACGCGTTCCGCAGCGGGAATCTCGGTGTGCTCGACTACTACCGCATGAAGAACATCATGGCGGACACCCAGATGCGCGAGAACATCGGCGAGCCGGATCGTCCCAAGCCCGGCAATCACGAATCATAGACATGCATGATTTGATTGGTGTCATTCTGCTGGCTCAGGACGACGACCCTCGCGGGTGGGGGGGGCTTATCTATCTCCTCATCGTGGTCGTCTTCCCCCTGCTGTCCAAATTGGGCGACAAGATTCGCGATTGGTCCGGCAACAAGAAAACAGCCGACGGCGACGAGGCGGAGGGCGAAAAGTCATCAACCGCGAAAACTACCGCTCAACCGCTGCCGTCCGGCGTGGTGAGCATGGCGAAGCCGCGTCCGCAGTCGGTGGACAGTCCCCCCGTGCCGCCGGTCAAAGTCAGCCCCAGGGAACCGCGTCCGCGTCGCGTCAAACCGATTCGCCCGCCGCAAGAAGCTGCTCCCGCGCACACTGTTTCGCGACCTGAAATCCCGCGGGCCAAGCCCGTTCGCCCACCGTCGAGCCGCCCGCCAGTCGCGCCGCAGGCCAAGGTCGCACCGAAACCGATGGCTCCGCGTGCAACGCCCACGAGCCGCGAACGCACTCGGCGCCTGCGCGCAGCCGGAGAAATCGCCAGCGCCGCCGAGCGCCGAACCGCCGAACGCCGAAGCGGCGAACGCCAAACCATTGATCACGATCGTTCGAGAAGCTTGCTGCCGCGCAAACTCAACAAAACAGCTCTGCGACAGGCGATCGTGCTGAGTGAAATTCTGGGCCCACCCCTGGCGCTGCGTGAATCCGACGGCGGGCACGCCGAGGGCTGATCGCCGCCGACCGCAACAGGTCGGCTAAGTGCAATGCGTGTATATTTTCCGTCCTTTTCTCACGATTGGGAACATCTTTTCCCCCCTTGCAAAGGGGGGATACAGGGGGGTCTGGACCAGAGAAACGCCTTGCTTTGCAGAAGAAACCTCCCCCAAGCCCCTCCTTTGCAAGGAGGGGAGGAAGAGGGCGACCGTTGCGTTTGCACAAGAAAATCTTGTCCGCACAGTGTTTCCTGTCATCCGACATTACACATGGCTGCGTGCAGCGCAGCCATGATTACGCTGTTGGTGCAACATGCCCGCCGTCGAGACGGGCATGCCTCCCTTCGAACGACGCGTGCCAACGCACCAGGGGGCTTTACGTTGACTGGATTCGCAGGAGTTATTCAGAGGAAAATCCGCGCGAACTGAAGTTCGCGGTTCGTTTCGGGCTGCATGCACCTCAGCCGTGCGTCGGGGTCTTTGTCGGCTTGTGATCGGCGGAGTCGCTTTCGACCCAATCCTCGATGAGCCGGGAAAGCAATTCCATCGGCATGCCGACGACGTTGGTGAAACTTCCGGAAATGTGTTCAACGAAAACGTCGCCCGTATCCTGTATGCCGTAGGCACCCGCTTTGCCACGCCATTGGCCTGTATCGAGGTATTTCTCGACGGCCCGCTCGGTCATGGGACGCATAGTCACCAGCGTTACATCATGGGCGATGCGGCGCGTGTTGTTGGCTGTATCGAGCAGGGTGACGCCGGTGATGACGCGCTGCGTCGTGCCCATCAGTCGGGCCAGAATCCGGCGGGCGTCTTCGCGATCCGCCGGCTTGCCGAAAACCTCGTTTTCAAGGGCGACGATGGTGTCCGCCCCGAGGATCAGCCCCGTCGCACCGGCCTTCGCCACCGAGCGCGCTTTGAAAAAGCTTAATGCTTCCGCCTGCGATTCCGGCGGAACGGACGCGCCCATGTCGTTCGGCTCGTCCATAGGGGGCGGTGTGATCTGGAACGCGTAGTCGGCGTCGCGCAATAATTGCGCCCGTTGCGGACTGCTCGACGCGAGAATGAGCGTAAGGTTGTTTTTCAGGCGAAGTGTCATGATTCTGGCTGTGGCTTAGACGAGCGGCTCACGCGCCCGGACGCGCTTGGTGAACGGGCGGGCAGCCCGGCGGGCGGTGAGCGCGTTACGACGCTGCTCGCGACGCTGGCGGTAGTGACCGACGGACCATCGGCAAACGAAATAGGTGATCGTTCCCACGATGAACGCCACCAGCAAACACCCCACCCACATTTCCTTGCCAATACGCGTCAAGACGGCGGCGGTGTCCATCCACCACTGAAGCGAGAGCAATTGCGCGAATCCGCCGCTGTGTGCTTTTTCGATGGGCGCGATCAACGCCTTGTCAGCCGTTGCGACCACCGGTTTCCCGAAGGCGGCCATCAGCCCCACGCCCACACGGTGGCAAAGTGCGTAAATCGGAATCGCGGTAAAGACGTTCGTCACCCAGACGAAGACGATGGGGGCGGCTTTGTTCACGCGAAGGGCCGCCGCGATCGCTACGGCGATGATTGTCTGAAATCCGAGCGTGGGCGTGAAGCCCACGAACATGCCAACGGCGGCGCCCATCGCGATCGAATGCGGCGTGTCGTCTGCATGCAACGTATTGTGCAGGATGAACCTACGGAGTTTTCGCCAGTTGCGGGTCACGCCTGGACTCGTTCGCGATTGGAGTTTGCGCACGCCCCGTCGCGTGCGGCTGACCACTAATCTATCGGCCACCGCGCCCCCCGTCTGCGCCTCAGAATCAGTTTTCTTGGCGGACCACGCCTTCGGGAACCGGCTGAATCACCTCAGCCACCCTGCGTCCGATGTCCTCAACACCCACGTCGGCCATACATCGAAGATCATAGGGACACTGGGACGCCCGTTTCAAGTAGCACGGTGAACAATCCAGACCGGCGGACACCACGCAGTTCGCCCGATTGTAAGGCCCGGTCCGTTCAGGGTTGGTCGGGCCGACGATGGCGACCAGCGGCCTCCCAAACGCCGCCGCGAAGTGCATGGGCGCGGAATCGTGCGTGATGGTGACATGAGCACGCTCGATGACCGCAATCGCCTGCCGGATGTTGGTTTTGCCTGCCAGAACGGCGCACGTCGTCTGCGCGGATTCGGCGATGCGTTCGCACAATTCCCGCTCGCCGGGGTCGCCCATCAGCACCGGGAAGAGATTGAATTCGTTGTGAAGAAGATCCGCCAATTGCGAAAAACGTTCCGCCGGCCAGCGCTTGGTCTCCCATCGTGCGCCAGGCCAGAGCGTTGCGAACGGCGTGGCCGGGTCGATGTCGTTCTCCCGCAGAGCAGCGTCCGCCGCGTTCCGCTCGACGCCGTTGAGTGCGAAATCGAACCGAATCGGCACGTCATCGAAACCAAGGTTGCCCGCGACGAGGTAGTTCTTGTCCACGGCGTGCAGCGTGCCGGGGGGGATGGAAATGTGTTGTCTGTAGAAAAGTCTCGCACCTTCGCGGGCGTCGGAGAATCCGAGTCGATACCGGGCACCGCTGGCAGCCGTCAAAAAACCGCTGCGAAAGAGACCTTGAAGATCGACCGCCAATTCAAATCGACGCGCCCGTAACGATTGTACGAATCGCCAAAAATCCCGCGTCGCAGCCCATCTTCTGCCGAAGCGGCTGAAGTGTTCGCGGTCGAAGATGATGGTCTCGTCAAGCTGCGGATGACCCGCGATGAGCGGCGCGAAGGGTTTTCCAACGAGCCAGGATATTTCCGCCGACGGGTAACGCTGCCTCAGTCCGTTGAGCACGGGCAGCGCATGCACAACGTCGCCGAGCGAACTCGGTTTGACGATCAGGATTCGCCGGAATTCCATGTTGCGCAGGCTGATGGGGCGACGCATTGATGTTCCAGGGTCGATTCAACGAGGATCGGACGACGCCCCGCGCCACGCGAACGAATTGTCCAGAAGCTCGTATGGCTTGAACTTGGCTTTGTAGGCCATCGTTTTGGCTTCGGGGATGTAATAACCAAGATAATAGTAAGGGATTCCCGAAGTGCGGCAATGTTCGATTTCCCACAGCGCCGAGAACGTGCCCGGGCTGCGGTCGGCGAAGGCGGGATCAAAAAACATGTAGACGCTGCTTATGGAGAGTGGGCTTCGATCCGCGATGCCGATGCCGATTGTTGTCCCGCCGAGCAGATAGGTGAATTCAAGGGTTTGCGTCGGGCTGTTGTAGAGGAAGCGGGAAAAATCTTCATATTCCGACGGCATGGCTGTGTCGTGCTGATGATCGAGGTACCTGCGGAACATCCGCCATTTTTCCTCATTGGCTGACGGGGCGTCGTCGATGCGGACGGTGACATCCTGATTGAGTCGCCAGACGCGCCGTTGCGATCGCGTTCGTTGAAACGAATGGACCGCAATGCGCATCGCGGAACAGGCTGAGCAGGATGGGCAGCGCGGGCGATAGATCACGTCGCCGCTGCGGCGAAACCCACGATCCATCAAAGCGTGGTAGATTTCCGGGTCGAGCGTTTCGACGACAAAGCCCTCGTTGACGGCTGAGTGCTGCGGCAGGTAGGGGCAGGCGTGCGCCTTGTCCGCCGGTAAGTCCTGTTCAGACAGGAAGTTATCAACGAGCATGTGGCTCAGATTGTTCTTTGCTGAAGTCATATCGTTCGATCACGAACCCGTTGTTGCAACCGGTATCAACGTTCCCGGTGAAAGCCATTCTACAGCAGCCACGATCAACGGCGGTAAGAAAAGGCCCGGGAGCATGTCCGCCACAGGGATTTTCTTGATTTCCAGCAAAGTGAGGGCGGTGGCCAGCAGGAGTATCCCACCGACGACGTTGACCAGTTGCTGCGACAGGAGCGGAATCGCCGTCGCGAAACGGGAGGCGAACAGACACAAGCCGCCCTGGAAAATCAGCACGGTGAACACGCTGAAGCACACACCCATGCCCAGGCTGGACGCCAGCGCGACGGAGCAAAAGAGATCGAGCACGGATTTGATCATCAGCAGGCTGGGGTCGCCGTTCACGCCGTTTTCAAAACACCCCAGCAGCGTCAGCGGGCCGACGCAGAAAATGACGCTGGCCGTCAGGAATCCCTCGGCGAACTTGCCCGCGTCGCCGCGCCCGAACCTCTTGTGAATAATGAGGCCCAACCCTTCGATGCGTTCCTGGATTCGCCATCGCGTGCCGAGAATTGCTCCGACCAGTACCGAGGTCACCATAATCATGCCCAACGCAGCGCCGTAGGTTTTTCCCGCTTCGCCGGTCGGCTTGAATGTTTCGATCGTCGCGCCCAACACGTTCACGCTCGCATCGATGCCCAGCGTGATGGTAATCAGCCCGAGCGAACTGAGAACGATGCGCTGATAGCGATCCGGCAAGCGACCGGACAGCAGCAGCCCGCTCCCCGAGCCGACGGCGACGGTGATCGCGTTGAAAATAGTTCCGTTGAGAATCAGCCACATTTTTCCGGTTTTCCGCCCTGTGCGCGCGTCAGCCGAGCGCCCGAGTGTACCGCGATGTTTGGTTCGGTCACGCTTATTTCGGCCCGGCGGCGATGCTGAAGAAACCGTCGTAATCGATAACGTCCACGTCGCGGTCGCCGTCGAAATCGAAATGCGCGCATTCGAAGGACAGCTCGGATTTTTGGGGGCCTGTAAAGCACAACTGAAACAGGGCGAAATCCCCCATATCGTTGTCGCCGTCGCCGTCACCGTCGCCGCACCCGAGGACCAGGAACTGGGTCGGCGGGCTGATTACGCTGCCGCAGTTGTTGATGGCCTCAGCGGTGTACATGCCGCTGTCGGCTGGTGTGACTTCGGTGAGGAACAGGAACGAGCTTGTCGCGCCCGGAACGGGGGTTCCGTCCTGATACCATTGGAACGAATCCGATCCCGGAGCGCTGACGATGGCGAACCATGACCCGCCGATGCACACCGACGTGCCAACGGGCGGCATCTGAAAAATCGGTGTGGCGTCCACGGAAAGGGTGGCTGACGTGCTGGTTTCCGTGGTGCGAATGTCCCCGCAGGTGTCGGTCACTTCAACCGAATACGATCCGGCGGCGGATGCCTGTGCGTTTTCGATTGTGAGGGTCGCATCGGTTTCGCCGGGCAGAATGCTCCCGCCTCGGAACCACTGGTAGGACAGGGTGGAACCGGTTGCGGCCACCTCAAACTGGATGGTTTCCCCTATGCATGCCTGCCGGCTTGCCGGTTGCGTGACGATTTCCACGACGGTGCAGTATTCGATTGTGACGGTGGCGACGTTGCTGGTCAGCGTGCCATCGGTGGCCTGGAAGGTGAAGGAATCTGTGCCGGTGGCGGTTGGGTCGGGCCGGAGCAGAAAAGCGTTGGCGGCGGAATCGAGCGCGGATTGTGTGGGCTGGGAGACGTTGATGATTTCGAGTGGATCGCCGTCCGCGTCGAGGGCGGGCAGGTCCACAAGTCGGGCGATTACCGGAGCGGCTGTCACGGTATGGTTGTAGGCGACGGGAGCTGAGTTGCCGGGGGCAACGGGATTGGGCGGTGTGGCGAAAGCGATGTCGAGCGTGACGGCTTCGCTGCGGGCGCGTTCGCCTCCGGGAAATTCCGCGACGGCGATGACTTTGGACACGCCGGCACCGAGTGTGGCAGCCGCTACCGCGAAACCTGCAGAATTTGCATCTTGAACCGCGGCAAGCACGCGGTGATTCTGGATCAGCCTGATTTCCACAGGGGCTGGGCCTGCGCCGGTGGCTGCTACGCTGAAGGTGAACACGCTGCCCAGATCGCCGGTGGCTGCGTCGGTGATGAGCGTTACGTCGCGATTGTGGTTGCGTACCTGCACCTCGGCAGACCATTCGCCCTGGCTGGCGACGGCGGAATCTTCAAACGCTATGACACGAAACTCCACGCGGCCATCCGGCAGGCTGGTGGTGTCAACGGTGAAGGGCGCCCCCGGCTGGACGCTGGAATGCAGGATTCCGCCGATCAGCAGTTCAAATCGGTCGATGCCGGCTGTGGGATGCGTGGTGGTGGCCTGCGGTGTGAGGGTGATGGTGCCGGTCAGCGGTTCCGTGGGGAGATCGTTCACGGTGACTTCGGGCAGATGGGCGAAGGTTCGGGTCAGGGGGTCGCCGTACATCAATGCCTGAAACGGAACGAAGCCGAGACTGCGCAGCGTGGCTTCGCCGAGCGACAGGCCTTTTGCGTAATAGACGTGCAAGCGCGGATGCGGGAATTTTCCGGGGAAATTGCAGGGTTCTTCGACGGTTCCGCAGGAGCCGCTCGCGCCTTTGGCGATCCACGCGGACATTTTCGTTTGCGAAGCGTTATCGAAGTCGCCGGCCCAACTGGTCAGATGATCGCCGAACGCGCCCGGCAGGAGCGTCATGTCTGCGCCGACGATATCAACGTTCGCGATGCCGGTCATGACGCCGAGGCAGTCCTGTTCTCCGATGGGCAGGATGATGTTCTGCACACCGTCGCCGAGGTGCTCCGCTCCGAAACCGAGCGGGGTGATGGCGGCGACGGCTGGGGTGAAAAACGGGTCTCTGGGGGGGCTGCGGTCATTGTCGGTGGTTTGAACGTAGTAGAACGTGCCGTCGGGTCGTGAGCCGTCGGCCGCGACGCTCCGGTCGATCATGGTGGTGATTTCTTCGATCGTGTTTCCCCGTGCGCCGGTGTAGCCGAGCATGGATCCGATGAAGTAGCGGTGGGCCTCGGTTGACGTGCTGGGCAGTCCGAATCGCCACGACGTGTTGCTGTCGAAGGCGATGGCGGTGTTGTTGGATCCGAAATACTCGTTTCGTTTTTGCGAGGTGTCTCCGGCGAGGATGTCGTCGACGACGTGGGCCATTGTGTAGGTGGAGGCGACCGCGAAGTTGTTGACCGATACGCAGATGTCGCTGATCAGTCCCGATGCGGGAACGCGGTAATTGGCGCCCGGCGTTACGATGACGTAGTCGATGTGGTCTTCGATGGCGCGCGTTGCGAGGCTGCCCAGAAGCGCATCGAGGTGAAAGCCGACGAATTCGGTGTAATCTCCGGCTTGGGGGTCGAAGTAGACGACGTTTCGATCGGGGATGTTGCGCGCGTTCTTGTAGTAGTTTCCGACGTAGAGGGATTCGTCGTTGTTGGGGTTGATGATGATCAGCACGTTGTGGGGTCCGCCGCCGGCGCACACCTGACTGGTCAGAATAAGACCCGCGCCAACGCAAACTAGCGCGACGAATGTCCAAATCCGGTGTTGCGCGGAATGGGCCGCGTCTGATCGCCCTTGCATCGTGCGTTGTCTCCTGAAAACCCTTGGCCCGCCGTATCCCCGATTGCAACATTATACCCCAAATTGTGGGGCGAGGGATGAGGTTTCCTGAATTGAAGTTTGGTCCGCGTGGCGCGGGTGTGTCCGCTAATGCTTGCGAGGGGGGGATCTCATTTTGGGGGGTACGGTCCGGCGGAGCCAGGCCGTGGGGTCCTACAACTCCCACGGTCTACCGACTGCGCCGGTAGACCGTGCCACTCTCCACCGCGAATTGCCACTCGTTTCAGGATGCACATCTTCGCAAGTTCTTTTGGGAACGGGACTTGACTGTACCGACTTTGCCCGGCTAGACTCCTTCGCAGGGAGAGTATGGAGAGGGAGTCCTTCCGCTTTGCGCCGATCGCGGCGTTGCGAGCTTCCGACCCAGAAAAAAAGCAAGCGCAGGTATCGGTGGTGGGTTGCGATTTTGCGACTGCACCAAGCTGTGGCTGCGCGCGAGGGAGAGAGGACGGGAAGGGATGATCGGCCAACGTGCCTGCCGGCGCGGCGCTCGATGCGTTGTGTTGGTGGCAATGCTTAGCGTGTGCCTGTGTGCTTCGAATTCACGGGCGGAGACCATCTTGCTCATCGGGCCGGGCGGCGATGTTATGCCCGGTACGACGCTCTCGGTTCTCGTGCTGCTTCACAACAACACGACGAATCTTGTGGGTTATTCTCTGGACATGAATGTCACTGCACAGGACGAATCGATTGGAAGCGTGACGGGGAATGCGTCGGCTTCGGATTTTGCGCTGACGCGCAACCTCATCGAGAGAGACCCGGACGATTCGCTCCACCCGGTGTTCAGTGTTATTGCCAATGCTGCCGACGGCGGGGTATTCTTGAATGCGCAGAGTTTAAGCGGCAATCCGGTCGATCTTGCACTTCCCGGGTTCAGCGACGGACTTGGGACGATTGCATTCGACGTGTCGGAAGATGCGGGCGGGCGGTTTGAGATCAGCCTGGGGCCGGCGACGGTTTTGTTCAGCGGCCAGCAGGCAGTGCCGTTCACTGCGAACCGATTCGTCGTCAACGTGGTTCCAGAGCCGGCAGCGATCACACTCCTTGCGGGGATGGTCGCACTCTTGCGTCGGCGCGGTTTTCGCGGAGTGGGAATGAGGCGGACGCGGTAGCGCAGTCGGTGCGCGCGGAGGTTTCGTATCGGAAGACTTGGAAGGATTCGCCACAAGATGAGTAACCGATTTGTCACACGCTTTGTTCACGAGGCTCGTTCGCTAACGGTCTTGGGTTTTGTGCTGTTCGCTTGCGGGCAGGCGCTTGCTCAGGGGCCTAGGATTGTCGACGTTTCGCCGCATCCGGACGACTGGACCGTGGATGACTCGTCCCTGTCCGAGATCGTCATCACGTTCGATCAGGACGTCACGATTCCGGCCGGCGCGATTTCGGCGCGGTTGAATTTCGCTCCAGCACCGCTTCAGGCTGACTGCGCGGGGACGGGGGCGACGGTATCGGTCGCTGTGCAGACCAGCGGTTCGCCGACGACGGCTACGCTTACGCTGGGGACGCCGGTGGCTGGACAGCGTTTGACCCTTGTGGTCGTGCAAAGTGTGGTGAATGGTTCCGGTGATGCGCTGGACGGTGAAGTTGCGAATCCGCGAAACCCGACTCTGCCTACCGGCGACGGTGTGGAGGGTGGCTCGGCGGTTTTTCAATTCTCGGTTTTACAGGCAGACGCGAATCGCAGCGGTGCGGTCAACGCAGCGGATTCTACGATAATTTCCAACTCTCTTGGTCTGTGCTGTCCGAATCCGGGGTTGGGTTGTTGCAACGCTATTGCCTCAGCGCCCTGTCCGAACGGATACGATCTGCGGGCGGACCTTGATTTCAGCGGTTGCGTGGACGATGACGATCGCGACTTGATTCTTGAAACCGATGTTCTGGGATCGTCGATTCCGGGCGTGGGCAATGTTCGGCCACGGGTGTCGATTGTCGCGCCGGGTTGCCTGCCGCTTGCGGGCGATGTGCTGACGGTGACGTTCAGCGAAGTTATGGACTCCCGGACGGTGACGGCGAGCAGTGTGTACGCGCTGGATGCGAATGGCGCGTTTGTGGCGGCCAACGGTGATCCGACGACGGCCGACCTTCGGACGTACAGTTTTTCCTTCAGCCTGTCATCGACGGACATTCACACGCTCGTATTCAGTAATGCTGTTTCGGATTCGTGCAACGATTTGTTGTCCGAGTATCGCATTCATCGCGCAGGCGTGGCGGACGATACGGATTGCGACGGCATACTCGACGACGGCGATGGTCCTGCGAGTACACCTTGTGCGCCCGGTCAGACGCTGGGGTGTGACGATAATTGTCCGAATGACGGGAATACGAATCAGGCTGACGGCGACGGGGACGGGATCGGCGACGTGTGCGACCCGGACCTGGACGGTGACGGCGTTGACGACTTGATTGATAATTGCTTCGGCGTTTTCAACCCCACGCAGGCCAACGGCGACAACGACTCGTTTGGTGATGATTGCGACAATTGCCCGTCCGATGACAACGAGGACCAACTCGATACGGACAACGACGGCGTGGGTGAGGTGTGCGACAATTGTCCGTTCGCGTTCAATCCCAATCAGGCGGACAACGACAACGACGGTGAAGGCGATGCATGCGAAGATGACACGGACGGCGACGGTGTTCCAGACTTCTTCGGCCCGAGTGCGATTCCATGCACCGGTGGTGTTACGGCGATGTGCAACGACAATTGCCCGACGGTGCCGAACGCGGATCAGGCTGACATGGACGAAGATTTTGTCGGCGATGCGTGCGATGCGGAGATCGACGGCGATTTCATTCTCAATACCAACGACAATTGCCCGTTCGTTCCGAATCCGCTTCAGAACAACAGCGATGCGGATTCGTTCGGCGATTTGTGCGACAATTGTCAAACCACGAATAACGACGACCAGTTGAACGACGATGCGGATTCGTTCGGTAACGCCTGTGACAATTGCCCGCAGATGGACAACCCGGATCAGTTGAACCTCGACGGGGATGGGCTGGGCGATGTCTGCGATACGGATGATGACAATGACGGCGTGTCGGATAACGACGATCCGGACGATGCGAGCGCTTTGGTCTGTGGCGACGTTGACGGCGATGGTTGTGACGACTGCTCGGTCGGTGTAGATGGGTTCGGGCCGCTGGCGGATAATGACGTCGCCAACGATGGGCCTGATACCGATTCGGACGGCTTGTGCAATGTCGGCGATGCAGATGATGACAACGACGGTGTGTTGGATGGCGATGACCCTGACGACGCAAGCGCTTCGGTCTGTGGTGATACGGACAGCGATGGCTGCGATGATTGCTCGGTTGGCGTGGATGGGTTTGGTCCGCTGCCGGACAGCAACGTCGCCAACGACGGGTTGGATACCGATTCGGACGGGCTGTGCAACGCCGGCGATGCGGACGATGACAACGACGGCGTGCTCGATGCTGCGGACACGAATGATGCGAATGCGAGCGTTTGCGGCGATTCCGACGGGGATGGTTGCGACGACTGCTCGGTCGGCGTAGATGGGTTTGGCCCGCTGGCGGACAACGATCCGGGTAATGACGGCGATGACAACGATGTCGATGGGATTTGCAACACCGGGGACAATTGCGTCGACGTGGGCAATGTCGATCAGGCCAACAACGACGGTGATACGCAGGGCAATGCCTGCGATACGGACGATGACAATGACGGCGTGCTGGATGACAACGACCCGGATGATTCAAGCCCGTCGGTCTGCGGTGATGCGGACGCCGATGGCTGCGATGATTGTTCGGTCGGCGTGGACGGGTTCGGGCCTTTGGCGGATAACGATGTCGCCAATGATGGAGTCGATACGGACTCGGACGGGCGATGCAACGCCGGCGATGTTGATGATGATAATGACGGTGTGACGGACGATCTTGATCCGAACGATGCGTCCCCGTCGGTCTGCGGCGATGCGGACGGTGATGGTTGCGATGATTGCGTGGTCGGCGTGGATGGCTTCGGTCCGTTGGCGGACAACAGGCCGGCGAGCGATGGGCTTGATACCGATGCTGACGGCATGTGCAACATCGGCGACGATGACGACGATAATGACGGTGTGTTGGATGTTTCGGACAACTGCCCGCTTATCTCGAACGGCAATCAGCTTAATTCCGACGGCGATACGCTTGGCGATGTTTGTGACAGTACGCCGAACGGCGACAACCCCAACAACGGCGGCGGTGGCGGGGGAGGCGGACCGATCGTCGTCGAAGTGGAAGAGGAGCCTGCCGGTCCTGAGTTTGCGTCCGGAGTCATCGGCCCGCTGGGCGGACTCACGCTGACGGTTATGACCGAAGACGGTACGGCTGGCGGTATTTTGGAAATTACAGGCGGCACGACCGGGCAGATGGTCGAGTTGGAGTTGTTCAACAACGGAGATGACATTCCGGGACTTGAGGGCGGGAAGACTTTTGGCGGGTTCACCGGTTCGCGCGCTTTGGGGTACACGCTGCAAGCGACGACCTCGATGGCGCCCGGCTCTTATGATGTTGTGGTGCAGTTGTTCGTGCCGCGGTCCGGTTTGGCGCGCGCGGGTCTGGTTCCGTCCGATGTGGATTTGCACGTGTTCAATGAAGAGACCGGGCAGTGGGAGCGTGCGGGCGAAACATACGCCGGCGTGTCGGCGGCTACCGAGGCCATTGGCGATTACGGCGTTTTTCTGGGCGATGCCGGGTTGGCTACGCTGTGGGGAGTGCGTGATCGGCTGAGCGTGTTCGCGGTGGGCGAAAACGAAAACGGGCCGTCGCGGGTTGTGTCGGACGATGAGCCTGAAGAAGAGGTGATCGTCGAGGATGAGCCGGAACCCGATCCGGTCGCTGATGTGGTGGACGACACGACGGTTGTTGTGGAGGAGCCACCCGCTCAGCCGGCCCCGGATGAGGTCGAGGGCGACATGCCGCGTGGCTGTGGCGCGGCGCCGTGCGGTGTATTGGGTCTCATCAGTCTGTCGGGCATGATGCTTGGGTTGGGCACGATGCGGCGGCGGCTCAAATATGTGATTCGCTGACGTGCGGGATTGCCTGTGCGGTTTTCAGCGTCTGGCGGGTCCGGTCATGATGGACTGGCAAACTTGTGTATCAATTCTCGCAGTCGCTTCGGCGGCTGCGTTTCTTTCCAGGCGTGCGTATCGCTGGTTGAAGCGTCGCGGTCAGGGTGGGTGCAGCTCCTGTGGCGAATTGAAGGACAGTGGGCTTAAGCGCCACCAGGTTATTTCGTCCGATCAGCTTCACATCAAACGGTGACGTCTGTCCATCGTCAGCGACAGGCAGTGAACCAGTCGGGAAATTAATTTCCCGGTGACGCCGCCAGTGGGAGCGTGGAGCGGCTTGCGCCTAATCACTTTCCGGCCATTATCTTAGGCCGATGCGATGCTCGGCATGGCCTCCTGAAGTAGCTAAGAAACGGCGTCTATTCGCGTGGGGTGTGGCTATTTCCTTCGGCGCTGTGGAATAATTCGCGCCTCACTTTACTTGCGCAGGGCGCGGGGGGCTGTCAGAATTCCGGGCGTGTTACGATCTTTTATTCAATCGGGAGATAGTCATGGACAGGGAAGTTTT
>JAJDDQ010000084.1 GCA_029260215.1 Phycisphaerae bacterium | reverse complement strand
CGAGATGGAACGTATGAAAAACTTCGCCCTGCTGATCGATTTTACCGCGCATCGTGAATCCTCCTTGAGTCAACACGATGCATTGTACGGATTGTTAAGTTTGGCGATATCCCAAAAGGGAGTTATTTAGCGACCTGCTAGCCCCAGCCATTGCAGTGCATAAATCCAATATCACACTACTGGATTGCACATTTGAGAACAATGTTGCGGTTGATTTTTGGGCCGGTGCGATCGAAATCACTGCAGGATGCGGCCCAAATTCAGTGCTCACCGGAGGCCGAGTCGAGAACTGCCAATTTGTCGAAAATCGTTCGCGCATGTACGGTGGCGCATTGACGATCGGCGACGCCCGCGTGGACGTGATCAACTGTGTGTTCTTCAAGAACGTCCTGGAGGGTGGCACATGTCCGCAAACCAACCCTCCGACAGCCAATTGCTTCCGAGGCGGGGCACTAAATATCGCCTGCACTGATCCGAACGTGTGTGAGTTCCCATCATCACATATGACGAATTGTACGTTTGTGGATAACGAGTGCAACGGCCCTGTTGTCGGAGGCGGCTCGGCGAAGGGCGGAGGCATGCACGCCACCGACAAACACATCGTCCTCAAGAACTGTATCTTCTGGGGTAACAAACAGAACGGGGTCGTCGATGAGGAAGCACAGATCGCTCTATCCGGGGAAGTTCCGATTGTCCAGAATTCCACGATCGAAAATCTCATTGCAGGCGGGGATTTCGACGGCATCGACAAGGCGAACATCGCAAGCCAGCCAATCTTCGTGGATAGGCCAATCGGAAACCTCCGCCCGATGAGAGGGTCGCCCGGTAACGACGCCGGGATTAACGACCTCCCCGGACCCGATCAATTAGACGTCTTGAAGGATCTCGACGGCCAAATGCGTTTCGACAACGATCCCGGTGTCGACGGAGGCGACGAGCTGATCGATATGGGTGCCTACGAATACAATACGGACGCATGCGCGAGCGCAAACGACTGTGGCACGGTCGGCCCGGACGACTCCGTGATCGACGAATGCTACTGGTACGATTGTGTAGACAGCACCTGCGACTTCACACGGCGCATTCGCTTCGACGCGGGCGGACCGCCCGTAGGCCCCCCCGGAGCACAAACCCTATCCTGCCCGCCGGATGGGTTCTGTAACAATTACGACAAGAGCCACGTATTGCTCTGCTTCGCCAACCTCAACCCGTGCGACGACATCAATATGGACCTCGGCGGAGCGTTCGGAGCCTGCCCGCCGGATGGGTTCTGCAACCTTTTCGACGCCAACCACGTGACAAGCTGCTTTGCGAAGAACAATCCATGCACATGCAGTGCTTGCGGTTTTCAGTCCAGCCAATCCGCCATGCAAGGCCCGGGAACGGGCGAAGCGACGGGACTTGTGGCTATTCCCGTACAGAATGAATTCTCTGCGAATGTGAAGCGCGTGCGCATCTACACCAGTGGCGCTTTGGCGGACATTCGCGGGTATCAGTTGGACCCCGTCGTCAGCGGCGGGACCATTGGCCAGTTGGAACTGTTGAATATCACGATCGAGCCGCGTGACGACTTCGTGTTCGCCGGGCGCTCGGACACGTTCGAGGCCTTCAACCTGACGAACGGCCAAATGCTCTGCGGTTTGAATGGCGACGGAGTGGCCACAACCGGCCCTGCGTACTTGGCTACGTATACCTATCGCCTATCGCCGACTGCGGCTGGAGACTTCGTGATGGACGTGCGTCGGAATGAGGCTGCCGGCGATCAGACGTTTCTGGTTGGGACCGGGGACACGCGCATAGACATCAGCGCCACAACCCCCGGAGTCATCACCGCGACACCGTCGCTGATTCCGTAGCGTCGCATGGCACCGAACAAGGCGGGCAACGCATAGCGCCCGATCAGAAGTGATCGCGCGCTATGCGTGTCCGCCGAATCCGGTTAGTGATTCCAGATATCGCCTTGCGCGGACAGCCTCCGCCGTCCCCGTGCGCGAATCCCGACGACGCAGAATGAAAGGACCGGTGTAACCGGCTGCGTCGGCTGCGATGACGAAGCTCATGAAGTCCACATGCCCGTCGCCCAGCGGCGTCTCCCGCTCGGCGGAACTCTTGCCCCCGAACGTCGCATCACGCAGGTGGATCAATCCGATATGATCGGCCAACGCGCCCACGACGCGTTCCGGTTCCAGCGCACGCGCGGTCAGCGTCGCGGGATCAATACACGCACCCAACGCGGGACACTGAAGCTGTGCGATCCACGCACAAAGCGTCTCCGGGAAAGTGTGGCCCAGTTGCAATGCGAGCGTCACACCGGTTCTGTCAGCCAGTTCGCACAGTTCGCCCAAAGCGTCCGGCACACCGTCGCCGTCACTCGTTTCCCCCGGCTCGAAGGTGACGACCGGGACAGCCAAGTGGTGGGCCAACTCGATGATGCTGCGTACCGTGTGGATGCGCTCGTCGAGATTTGGAAAATCGGTGAAAACGCCGCCGGCCACATTCACCTCCAAAGAGGCGAATCGCATGCCCGTTGAGGTGACCAGACGAGCCAGTTGCCGTCGCCCGGAATTGGAAAGCTCACCCGGCGTAACGCCGCGCTGCGTCGCATCCAACTCGACCGCGCCAAAGCCCGCTTCCACCGCCAACCGGATCGCGCGGCGAACCTCAACGCCCCAATCACAAAGCCCCACACCCAACAAAGGACCAGCCATAGTCGCTGTCCCGGGTTGACGGGACGCCCTTTCACATTGCGCTCAAAACACTTCAAAGGCATCGCGCCCGACGCGACGGAATCCGGCGGCGCGATGGAGCGCAATCAGAACGCCGCCTCCCCGCCATCCTTGCGTTTGACGGCACCCAGTTGCAGGAATATCCCCATAAACGTCGGTGCGATCAACAGGAACGGATAGAAAATCCAGTAAGTCGACATCGAACGCAAGTGAGGACCGAACACCTGCGACGTGCCAACCATCGCGATTATGCCGGAGGCCAACAGCGACGCGCCCGCGAAAGAGGTCAAAACAATCGTCGCCGTCTGAATGTCTGCCCAAGATATTGCCGCAATCACGATAAACGCCAGCAACAGAACGATGTAAACCGTCGGCTCCGGCAGGGTCGTATCGCCGGTCACCGCCCAAGCCGTCAAGGCGGACATCGTACCGCACAACACCGGTGCAGCCCACTTGCGCAGCAACGTGCCCGCAAAGCCAGCTACCCCCGCAAACACAATACCCCCGACAAACGCGCCAAGCCAGTCAAGCTCCAGCGCGTCGCGCGCGATCACACCCGCAGCCATGTAAATGGTGACGATTGCGAATCGCTCGAATCGCCAGCCCATCCACAACATACACAAGCCGCCCAGCGCCAGCATGACGCCGAACGGTGCGCCATTGGCCTCTATGAAATATTTCCAGTCCAAAACGAGTCGATGCATGGCTGTACGCTCCGCCGGTCGATGGTTCCCGACCGAAACGTACGATATCGCGCGGTCCGCCAAGCGGTTTCACGACTCTATCGCCGCCGTCGCGGACTTTTTCGGGCGTGTCAAAAGGGTTTGCAAAATCAGAGAAGCCACCAGCATCGCGCCGCAGGAAAACGCGATGGCCTGCGGGTGCTCCATGCCAGCCTGATAAAACTGCGGATGGACGCGATTGGCCAACACAAACGCACCGAATGAAAACAGGGCCGTGCCCGCCAAAGCGGTCATGGTGACCAGCGTGAACCGCACCGCGATCAGCCCCAGCAACAGTCCGAAAATCCCGGCGCAGGCATCGACTAGGGCAACTTTTTTGACGCCGGTCTTGTTGCGGGCCGTTACATGGTCCCAGAATCCTCTGGCCCAGTCGCTGAATTGCGGGTTGAGATACTGGCGCTGTGCTTCGGGCGACGGCGTTGTGAAATCCTCGGAAACGAGCATCGGAGCGGTACCGCCGACCTCGGAGTAGCTGGCCAATTCCGGTCCCAGCACGCTCAGGCCGTAGGAACCGCTGGCTGCGGTGATCAGCAAAAGTCCGGTCAGTACGCCGACCCAGAATCGATAGAGCACAAACCCCATCGCCCCGCAAAACAGCGCCCCAAACCCGGCGGCTATGGGGACCGGAATGTCCGCATGAAGCGTTGTGAACCCGCCGGCCAGCGCTCCGGCGAAGACCAGCCCCAGCGTGATGGCGATGCGGGCCAGCTTGGCACCCAGCACGGACATGCTTAGTCCGATAAAAGCCGTCACGGCAGCACCGGCCGTCACCGCCGCGGTACTGGCCACCGGCATGTGATGCTCAAAGAGCGAGCGGGCTTGATCAAATATCTGGCTTACACCGTCCATCGCAGACACTCCACAGTTCACACCGATTCTATTCGGATCGTTCCGCTCGATATTTTCGCGAATCGCGACGTCGCCGGTTTCAATTCGCGGCGGAACCGCCCCGTCGAATCGCAAAATGCTCCGGGTACACGGAGATATCTATACTATCACGGCCCGCGTCGATTCGGCCCCAAAGCCTGTAATTTTCCCACAGAAGGCGTATTTTTTCGTCGATCGTGTTTTCTTCGACTTCCTCGCCGGGGGCGGAACCCCACACGATTCGCCCCCCGGAGGGTGCGGCGGCCAATTGTATGTGCGGCTGACGCTTGTCGATGCGCCCGCGAAAATTGTCCAATAAAACGCCTGTCAATTGATCGAAAAACGGTTCGTCGTGAAGCAGATCGATCAATTTCAGCCCGGCAACAACATCATCGCCCGGCCAGCGACCGCCCGGTTCCGGCGGCAACGCTCCCACGCCCTGCAGGATGACGTAGGCGGGGTCGTATCCGTATCGGCCTGGCAGGCGGGTGCCGTCGGCGGCGCTGAGGGCGTAAAAACCCTCCTCGGCTTGTACCAAGGCGACCGGCTGACGGTAGGTGCAGGAAACGGTGATCAGACCGTCGGCGTACCTGTGAACGGAGCGTACTTCCCGGACCCAGGCGGAATCTTCCAGCGACCGTCCGATTCGGCGGCAGAGATCGTCGGCGATCCACTTTTCACGCAGGTAGGGCGCGATGACGTTTTCGATTTGTTCGCGTAAGCCTTCGGGGACATCGGTCAGGAGTATCTCGGGCGGTTTGTCGAATTTCGGGTCGGCGACCAGGACGTAGGCTTCGAGGCTGCGCAGACCGAAGGTGAGCGACCCCAGGACGGCGGCGAACGCGATGCCGGGCAGCAGCAGGCGCGACGCGACACGGATGAGACCTGCGGCTGCGTGCTTTCGCTTTTTCTTCGATTTTTTTTTCGCCTTGAAGCCGAACATGAGTTTGCAATCACCAGCCTGAGCGTTGGACGGCCAGTTCGATGACTTTCTGACAGAGTGATTCGAACGATACGCCGGCGCGTGCTGCGGCTTTGGGCAGTAGCGAGTGGCTGGTCAAACCGGGAATCGTGTTGGCTTCGATGAAGTAGGGTTCGAGTGTTTCCCGATCCACCATCCAATCCATGCGTGCGAAGTCGCGACAGCCCAGCACCTCAAACGCACGGACGCTCAACTCCTGTATGCGGGCGAGCAACGACTCCGGCAAGTCGAGATCGAAAAGATACTGCGTGTCGTCGTCGTGATACTTGGCTTTGTAATCGTAGAATTCGCGGGCGGTGCGAATCTCGCACACGGGCAAGGCTGTACCGTCGAGTACGCTGACGGTCAATTCAGGCCCTGAAACGTAGCGTTCGACCAGCGCTTCGCCGTGCTGGGTCACGACCTGATCGAGCGCCTGATCGAGTTCAGTCGCGTTTTTTGCGATGAAAACATCCACGCTGCTGCCGGAGCCTCGAGGCTTCACCACGCATGGAAGCCAATCGTGACATGGGGCGGCTGCGGGCAGGACAGCCTGGAATTCCGGTGTTGGGATACCGTTTTCGATCAGGATGTTTTTGGTGCGAATCTTGTCCATCGCCAGCGCGGAGGCGGTGGAATCGCAGCCCGTGAAGACGACGTTTCGTTGTTCGAGGATCCTCTGCAAGTCGCCGTCTTCGCCAAATGCGCCGTGCAGCGCGATGAAAACGACATCGGCTGGCACGTCGAGAGCGGTCAGATCTTCCGGGTGGATGTCGAGCATGATGGCCTGGTGATCGAGTCGCCGCAGAGCGTCGCGTACCATCTTGCCGCTTTCAAGACTTACCGCGCGCTCCGCACCGACGCCGCCGGCGAGCACGGTGATATCCAGCGGCTGAACAGCCTTCGGCTGACTAACCTTCGGTTGATGAACCTCCGGCTGACCAACCTGCTCGGTCGTATCGATGCGCGTTTCATCCGTGGTTGCGCGAATCATGTCGAGTTCCTTCCTCATGATACGTTTGTTTACCAAATATCGATTTCCAGTTCCAAAGCGACTCCGCATTCCCGATCGACAGTCGTGCGCACATGGTCGATGACGGCCAGCACGTCGGCGGCGGTCGCGGACTCGTGGGCGACGATGAAATTCGCGTGGCGATCGGAAACCATCGCCCCGCCGGAGGTGAAACTTTTCAACCCCGCGCGGTCGATCAATGCGCCGGCAGACTGACCGGCTGGGTTCTTGAAAACGCAGCCCGCGCTGCGTGCGGAGATCGGCTGAGAACCGGTCTTTTCCCGCCAGACGGAGAGAAAATGGGGTACGGTTTCCTTCACATCGGACTGCATCAACGCCAGCACGGCTGATGTCACGATTCGATCTCCGACGGCCGACGCGCGGTATCCGAACCTCAATTCCTGACGCGATTGTACGCGCACTTCGCCGCGCGTATCCACCAGCGTCGCTTCCTCGACAACGTCGCTCATTTGTCCCAGGCGTCCGCCAGCGTTCATGCGAATCGCCCCGCCGATGGACGCGGGGACGCCGGCCAACGCTTCGATCCCCGCCAGACCACGGTAGGCACAGGTGCGCGTCAATTCCATCAGCGGCACACCGGCACCGACGTACACCTGCGCATCCTCGAAGCGCGTTTCGCAAAAGCTGGGCGCGTCCAGCCGAATTACCAAGCCGTCGAATCCGCCGTCGCGTACGAGCACGTTGGCACCGACGCCGAGCACCTTGACCGGGCAACCGTCGTCTGCGGCTGCGCGCAGCACGGCGGCCAGCTCGTCCTGATCGCTAGGCGAGACGAGAAAGCTGGCCCGCCCGCCGACCTTGTACCAGGTGTGCGGTGCGAGGGGTGCGTCGCGTTCAACCCGCCCGTTTAAGTCGTTCAGCCAGATCATGCGCCAAAGTCCAAACGTTGCCCGCGCCCATTGTGACGACGACGTCGCCTTCCTGAACGCTGTTTTCCAAGTGCGACGAGATGCCTTCCAGCGTGGGCATGTACGTGACACTGCCGCCGTTTTTACGAATGCGTTCGACCAAGTCCTGTGCGTTTGTCAGGCGCGCGTCGGCGGCGGTATCGCGTGAGCCGTACACGGCGGGCACGATGATTTCGTCCGCCGCACCGAAGCTACGGGCAAAATCGTCCATCAGGATGCGCGTGCGCGAATGCTGGTGTGGTTGAAACACGACCCACAAACGTTTCGGCGCGTGACGTTCGCGTAAAGCTTCGAGTGTTACGGACACTTCCGTCGGATGGTGGGCGTAGTCGTCGATCACGATCACGCCTCGCGCTCGCCCGCACTCGGTCATGCGCCGGTCCACACCCTCGAACGTGGTCAGAGCTTCGGCCAACACGTCGCGCGTTGCGCCCGCGTTCCACGCGAGTGCGACGGCGACCAGCGCGTTGGCGATGTTGTGTCTGCCCGCGAGCGCGATTGACGTGCGGAACAAATGCTGATCTTCGTAGGTAATGCAGAATGCGTAGCGGCCTTTGTCGAAGCTGAGATCGACGGCTCGCCAAGTTGCACCGGATGCGAATCCGAATGTCTCCACGCGCGCTTGCGCATGGGCGACGGCCTGCATCAAACGAACGTCCTCGTGGCGCGCGACGATTAGGCCGTTGCTCTCGACACCGTTGGCGAACGTTGTGAACGCTTCGGTGATTTCGTCGATGTCCGCATAGCAGTCAAGGTGATCGGCTTCGACGTTGAGAATCGCGGCCTGACGCGGCTGGAGATTCAGGAACGAGCGATCGAATTCGCAGGCTTCGACGATGAAATGCTCGCCCATGCCGACACCGGCTCCGCCGCCGAGTTGGGGGACGTTGGCTCCGACAACGTAGGACGGGGCCAAGCCCGCCATCTTGAACAGGTAGGCGGTCATCGCGGTGGTCGTGCTCTTGCCGTGTGTTCCCGCGACGGCCACACCCTTGCGCAGGCGCATCAGTTCGCCAAGCAACTCCGCGTATTTGATCACGCGACAGCCGCACGCGCGGGCCGCCCGCAGTTCTTCGTTGTGCTCGGGGACGGCTGCACTGTGTACGACGAGGGTGACGCCGGGCGGGAGATTGGACGCATCCTGCCCGATGGAGATTTTGGCACCGAATTCCTTTAGCGGGCCTATGCCGTCGAACAATTTTTGATCCGACCCGCTGACGCGTGCGCCGCATTGCAGCAGCAGCCTCGCGGCGGCGCGCATGCCGCATCCGCCCACACCGACCATGTGGATGACGGAGCCTTCAAAGCTTATTTGGGCCGGACGCGGGCGCGCCGGTCGGGTACGTACTATCGGTTTCGGCGGCGCGATTCTCATCGTTTGCATGACTTCCCTTTCATGCCGCCCGCGCAGACGACGCAGTCGCCCGACGAGCTTCCTTAAACCTGTTCCCTTTTTTCGCAATGTTCCGTCGACCAACCTCAACATGCTGCGCGATCCGCAGCCTCGGTTTGTGCGCGACATCCTGTTCGCGCGTTTGACCGTTAAGATTCTGATCATGCGGCGGCCTCGACTGAATCAGTCTCGACCGAATCGGTCTCGACCGTTCCGGTCACGTTGTTACGCTCAGCCGTGGGCCGCAACTCTTCATTTTCTACGCAAACCGATGCGTTGTGCAACGGTTTCTTTGATTTCGACCGGCTGTTGGGCGAGCACCGATCCGCTAACGCGAGCAGATAGTCTGTGATTTTTTCCACGGCGTTTTGTCTGCCAAGCTCCGCCGACGCCCGGGCCATCGGTTCCAGGCGGTCGGGCTGATCCATCAATTCCGTCAGGGCGCGGCTGAGTTCTTTGGCGGTGGATGGTGCGTCGGCGCGGTCTTCCACAAACTTGGCTGCGCCCGCGTCGGTCAACATGGCTGCGTTGTCGTACTGATGTTTGTGCCGGTCGAACGGATAAGGCAGGAGAATCCCAGGCTTGCCGAGGGCTGTGAGTTCTGCAAGTGACGACGCGCCGGCGCGTGAGACGACGAGATCAGCGACTGACATGGCTTCGTGCATATGTTCGGTGTAGGCCAAGACTTGCGCTGGCAAACCACGCTCGACATACGCGGCGCAGACGCGGGATTCATCGTCTGTTCCGGTGACGTGAATGAATTGCCAACAGGGTTGGGCTGCGAGTTGATCCAGGGATGCGAGAATCGCCTGATTGATGGAACGTGCGCCTTGTGATGCTCCTGTGATTAAGAGTGTTCGCTTTTTGGCATCCAATCCGAAACGGGCGATACCCGCGGCGCGATCGATTTTGGCGAAGGCTGGTCTCACCGGGCAGCCGGTGCTCAGCACGCGGGCGGACCGGGGGAAAAACATCTCGGATGCGGGCCATTGCGTGAAAACAACATCCGCACGGACGGACAGGAGGCGGTTGGCTATTCCCGGTTTGGCGTCGGGGTTGAGCAGGGCTGTCGGTATGCCCATGCGTGCGGCGGCGACCACGGACGGTGCGCAGCCAAAGCCGCCGCTGCCGAGCACGAGGTCTGGACGCTGGTCTTTGAGTATGCGCTGCGCGTTGCGCAGGGACGATCGCCAGCTCGTCCAGAATCGGATGGCGGTCATGATCGAGCGAGGCCAGGGTTGTACGGGTTGCGGGATGATGCGGACGCGGTCGGCTGGAAGGACCGCGTGGATCGAGCGTTCGTCGATGGGTCTTTGCGTTGTGAAGCTGAGGAAGCGCGTGGTCGGTCTTCGTTTGAGAATCTCCGCAGCCACGCTGAGCATCGGGAAGAGATGGCCCCCCGTGCCGCCGCCGGCTAACGCGAGCATCAAGGGTTTTTCGTTGATGTTTTTCACGATGCCCCCTGGGACAGACTGCCCGCGAAACGGACATCGAGAGAAGGTGCGGTTGTTTGCGTGTCGGTCGCGACGGTTCGCCTTACGCCGGCGAGGAGACCGATGGCTGCACAAAAACACAACACGCCCGACCCGCCGGATGAAATCAGGGGCAGGCCTATGCCTTTGGTCGGGGCGATGACGGTGACAACGGCGATGTTCATGACGGCTTGTGCTGCGACGACGGCGATGATACCGAATGCGAACAGTCGGGCGAATCCGCCGTCACCCCCGACGGCTCGACGGACGGTGAGAATTCCGAGAGACACCAAGGCTGCGTAAAGCAAAATCACGCAAGCGCCGCCGAATGCGCCGGTCTCCTCGCAAATGATCGCGAAGATGAAGTCGGTCTGGTGCTCGGGAAGGTAGCCGTACTTGGCCAACCCTGCGCCCAGCCCGCGTCCGGTCCATCGGCCTGAGGCGATGGCGCCGAGGGATTGGATCGGGTGAAAGCCCGCGCCGAATCGATCGTCCCAGATGTTGCGGAACGACATCAAGCGTTCGACGCGATAGCTTTGAGAAAAGAGCAGGTAGCTGAACGCGGCTGTCACGGGGATCGACCACGACAGAATCGTCGACAACGGGCAGCCGCGGACGACGATGACCAGCCCCCCCACCATTGCGAGGAGGAAGGCTGTGCCAAAATCCTCGGCTCCGACCAACGCGCACACGATTCCGACGCCGATCATGGGGATCGTCAGGTCCGGACGGTGGCTGGCGGTGGATTCTCTTTCGCGCGTGAGGAATGACGCGAGAAACGCGACGAGTGCGAACTTGGCGATTTCCGACGGTTGGAAGCTGATGAAACCGAGATCGATCCAGCGGTTTCGGCCATGACTTTCGTGACCCAGCCCCGGTGCCCACACGAGTACGAGAAGCGCGACCGCGAAGAAGAGCAGGAAAACGGAGGGCTGAAGAATCGAGCAGGTGCGCCAGCGCAGGAAACCCGGTCCGACGCGCGCGCCGACGAGCATGACACACACACCGACCGCGGCGAACAGCGCTTGGCGGACCATTGGGGCGCGCCACGAAGCGAAATCGAAGATGGATTTTTCGAGGTCGGCTGAGGTCGAACCGAGCATCACCACGCCGACGATCAACAACGCGGACGCGACGAGAATCACGGCTGTGGCGATTCCGTCGAGGCCCGTGTGTGCGTCTGTGTGATGGTGGTGTTCCTGTCCAGTCATGGCGTTCCTTTTAGCGTAGCTTCACGGTGACGAGGGCGAAGACGGAAAACACGGCTGACAGCAGCCAGAAGCGTGTGACGGTTTGCGTTTCGGTCCAGCCGCTCAATTGAAAGTGATGATGGATGGGGGCCATGAGAAACATCCGCTTGCCGCCGGTCAGTTTGAAACAGCCCACTTGCAGAATCACGGAGAGGGCCTCGATGACGAAGATGCCGCCGACCACGAAGAGCATCAGTTCCTGGCGCGTGACGATGGCGATGTATCCGATCAATCCGCCCAACGGCAGCGATCCGGTGTCGCCCATGAATACCTTGGCGGGATGACAATTGTGCCAAAGGAACCCCAGCGTTGAACCCATGATGGAGCCGCTGACGATGACCAGCTCGCCCGACATGGGTACGTAGGGGATCAGCATTTTGGCGGCTAGGTCTCCCGTGCCCGCGACATAGTTGAGCACCATGAACACCGTGCTGCACAATGCGACGCAACCGGCGGCCAGGCCGTCCAGCCCGTCGGTGAGATTTACCGCGTTGCTGGTGAACGAAACGACGAGCACGGTGATGACCATGAACGCCCCCGCACCGAGCAGGATTCCGTGTTTGTAGAACGGCACCATGAGCACGTGAAAAGCTTCGATGGTTTGCCGATCGTCCAGCGCGCCGATTTCCGCAAAGGCGGACATGTTTCGGCCGTGATTGAAAATGAAGTAACCCAGCAGCACGCCCAGCCCGAGCTGGAAAAGGAGTTTTTGGTAGCTGCGCAGGCCGTCGCGTGCGGTTGAGTCGGCGGCGCGTCTGAGCTTCATCCAATCGTCGACCGCGCCGAGCGCGCCCAGCCAGATGAGACACATCAGGCCCATCTGCACGTAGAAATTCCACGGATCGGCGAACAGGAGCGTGCCCGCAAGAATGCCACCGATGATCATCACGCCGCCCATCGTGGGGACGTTGCGTTTGTCGGCGGTCATGGCGTTGAGCGTTTGGTGATGGAATTCGGGACGGTCGCAGAGTTTCAGGCGGATGAGATGGCGAATCACCCACGGGCCTATGAGCACGATCAGCACGAAGCAGAACAATGACGCGCACCCGCCGCGAAAGAGCACGTTTTCGTGGGCGTAGTGTTGGCCGCCCAGCATTTCTCGAAGCAAATGAAACAGCAATGATCGTCACTCCGCTCGCCATGCAAGCACCGTCAAGGTCGTGAATCATCTACGCAAAGGATTTCCGTACGGCGTCCGCGACGCGGTCAAGCGAGAGCATGCGCGAACCCTTGATCAATACCGTATCCGCATCCGTCAGCCAATTGGGCAAGTCGCAACAGGCTGTCTCCGTGTCGGCGTACAGGACGGTGGTCATCGTGCGCGACACGGTGTGCGCGCCGGCGATCAGATCGGCTCCATTTTGCCCGATCGCTACCAGCAAACCCACGCCCGCTTCAGCCAGCATGCGCCCGGCCTGCTCGTGCAGTGACGCGGATTTGGCACCCAACTCAAGCATGCCTCCGCCGACAAACACGCGCCTCCCGCCAGGGACGTTTCTCAAAACGTCGATCGCAGCCGACGTGCTCGTGGGATTGGCGTTGTAACTGTCGTCGATGACCGTCACGTTTCCCGCGCGCGAGACGTTCAGGCGCATCGGCGGCGGCGCGAACGTGGCCAAGGCTGCGACAATCACATCCGGCTCGATCTTCAGCCGCCGGCCGACCGCGAACGCGGCCGCAGCATTGAGCGCGTTGTGCCGGCCTATGCACGGCAGGGAAACGCGCTCGCGACCGTTGAGAACGAATCGCGTGCCGTCCAAATCCGTTTCCACATCGGTGATACGCACGTCGGCCTGTTCCGAAACTCCGAACGTGACCAACGTCCACTCACCCGCCCGCGCCCGAATGGAGGCCATCTCGGCTGCGTCGAAATCGTCCATATTGACGATGGCCAGCCCACCTTTGCGAAGGCAGTCCAGCAGCGAAAGCTTCTCCCGCGTGACGCCAGCGCGATCGCCAAAACCCGCGAGATGGGCATCGCCGATCGAGGTGATGACCACCACCGTCGGCGAAGCCAACGCACCCAATGACGCGATTTCGCCCGGCGCGTTCGCACCAATTTCGACAACGAGGAATTCATCGCCGACTTCGGATGACAGAAGCGTGACCGGCACACCGATATTGTTGTTGAAACTCTTCGGTGCGGACCGCCCCTTGAACCGCGTGCCGAGCACATGGTCGATCATGCACTTGGTCGTCGTCTTACCGTTGCTGCCGGTGACGGCTATGACGTGCGAAGATCGCTGTGTGCGGTGAAACGCAGCCAACCGGCCCAACGCTTCCACGGTATCGGGCACGTAGACGAGCGAACGATCGTCCGCGACCGCTTCACCCGAGACGACTGCCGCGGCTGCTCCGCGTTCAAATGCACCGTTTAGAAACTTAGCCCCGTCGTGATTCGGACCGGCCAGCGCGAAAAACAAATCACCGGCTGAGCAGGTTCGTGAATCCGTCGAAACGCCGGTGATGCGCGTGTGGGCCACCACACAACTGCGCCGCCCCTGCATGACGCGAACAATTTCGTCGAGCGTCAACGCGATCATGATCCCGCCGCCTTTCCCTCAGCCAGCGCCCGCGCCGCCTCCTCGACATCGTCGAAGTGGACACGACTTGTGCCAATTATCTGGTAGTCTTCGTGCCCCTTGCCGGCGATCAGAACGGTGTCGCCCGCGTCAGCCGAAGACAGCGCGTACGCGATCGCTTTGCGACGATCGGGTTCGATGTGCGTTTCGCCGCGCTGTTCGGAGGAGAAACCCGGCAGAATGCCATTGATGATATTCATCGGAGGCTCTTCACGCGGGTTGTCGCTGGTCACGATGATTCGATCCGCGAAACGCCCCGCCGCCGCCGCCATTCTGGGCCTCTTGTCGCGATCGCGATCGCCGCCGCACCCGAACACGCAAATGAGCCGATTCCGCGTCAACGGTTTCAGTGTGCACAAAACGTTGACCAACGCATCGTCGGTATGAGCGTAGTCCACGAAAACCGCACGCCGACCGATTGGATCGCAGACGCGCTGCAGCCGACCTCGAACGTACGGAACAGCCTCCAATCCATGTCGAACAGCCTCAACATCCACACCCATCGACATCGCCGCACCGGTAGCTGCCAGCGCGTTGGAAACGTTGTACAAACCGGGCAATTGCAAATTGACGTCGAACGCGCCCGCAGCCGTCGTGATCGTGACCTGCGTGCCGTCAATGTCCGCCCGCCCGATCACGGCATGCAGAACGTCTTTACGTGTGACGGCGAAGCGTACGATGCGCGCCGGGCAGTCGCGCATCATGTGTCGCGCTAACGGATCATCCGCATTGACCACGGCTGTCGCGTCCGCGTCAAGCCCATCGAACAGTCGCTTCTTCGCGTCGGCGTAGGCGTCCTGCGTCTTGTGATAGTCCAGATGATCGCCGGTCAGGTTGGTGAACACACCGCACGCAAAGCGAAAACCGTCGCAGCGAGATTGGGCCAGCGCGTGCGACGACACTTCCACCACCGCATGCCGCGCGCCGCGCTCGGCTGCGCGCGCGAGCGCGGCGTAAAAATGCGTTGGGGGCGGTGTCGTCCAGCGTGCTGGCTGCGTTTCACCGACCAAATCATATTCCAGTGTTCCCAACCGCGCAGCCGGTCGATCCGCAGCCGCCAGAATCGATTGCAACAATACGCACGTAGTGGTCTTGCCGTTCGTGCCGGTCACACCGAGCAGCCGCATGTCGGCGTAAGGCCCACCCGGTGCGAAGCCGTAAAAAGCGGCGGCCAAACGCGCCAGGGCGCTGCGGGCATCGTGAACGCGAACAGACCCAACGCCCTGCGGCAGGTTGATTTCATCTTCGCAAATGACGGCCCGCGCTCCGCGCAACAGCGCTTCGTCGAGGTGCGTTCGCCCGCTGGTTGCGTCACCGGACACCGCAACGAAACAATCGCCGAAAACAACGTCGCGGGAATCATCGGTGATCGAGGAAATGAGAACGTCGCCCGCGTAAACACGCGCGCGTTGACTGGCTGGCAGCCGAGCCGAGTCGATCAGCTCGCTCAGCCGTCGCCATTTTTGCTTTCTTCCACCCGCCGCCATCTTGGGTGTCGATTGTACCGCGACTCGGTTCAACGTCATCCTTTCCGGGTGCTAAAGACCATCGCCGTCCACCGTGACAGGGCTGGGCGGCACGTGTAAATAGGCCAGCGTTTCACCTAAAATACGCCCCGCCGCCGGTGCAGCCACACGCGAACCGTAGTACGCGATGTCCGCCTGAGGCCTGTGAACGGTCACCAGGACGACACAACGCGGATTTTCCATCGGGGCTGCCCCTAGAAAAGAACTGTCGTAGGCATCCTCCTCATATCCACCATGAACACCATCGGAGATTTCGGCGGTCCCGGTCTTGCCGACGACGTTCCAATCCTTCAGTGCAGCCTTTCTGCCGCCGCCTTCGAGCACGACCGCGCGCAGCGCTCGCCGCAGCATGTAGTCCGAAGTTTCTTTGGGAATCACGCGTCTAACGACTTCGGGCCTCTTCGTGGAACGCACGAGGTGCCCACGAGCGTCGATGAGTGAATCAACCAATACGGGCTTGACGAAGAGGCCGCCATTGACCAGCGCGGAAAATGCGGTCGCGAGTTGGATCGGCGTGACGGCGATCTCCTGCCCCATCGGGACCGACGTGACGGAGTAACTCGTCCAACGGTCGAGCGCGTGCAGGATGCCCTTGGCTTCACCGGCAAAGTCGATACCGGTCGCCTTCCCGAAACCGAACGCGCGCACGGTATCGTGCAACGCAACGTCGCCCATGCGTTCGCCGATCAGCCCCATGCCGATGTTGCTGCTCTTGGCCAATATCCCGTCCAGCGTGAGCACGCCGCGCGGCGAGGTGTCATGCAGTGTGCGCCCGCCGAAGCGATGGGTTCCGTTTCCGCAATCGAATTCCTCCGTCGTGTTCACGATGCCGGCTGCCAAGGCTCCACTCGCGACAAACGGCTTGAAAATGCTGCCGGGTTCGAACACATCGCAGACTGCGCGGTTGCGTCGCATCGCGGCGGAAAATTCGCCGAAACGATCCGGATCGAACGACGGAACCTGTGCCACCGCTAGAAGCTCGCCCGTGTGCGGATTCATCACCACGACCGTACCGGACGCAGCCTGAAACTCTTCGACTGTCGCTGACAGGTGTCGCTGGGCGATCTCCTGCACGACCGCGTCGATGGTGAGGACCACGTGGCCTCCATCCTTCGGAGCGGTGCTCTGCTCCTGACGCCACCAGATCGGGCGTCGCTTTCGATGGCCGTTGTAGATGGACGAATGTCGCCCGTCGCTGCCGCGAAGATGCTTGTCGTAGCGGGCTTCCATGCCCTCCAGCCCGACGTTGTCCACGCCGACGAAACCGACCGTCGTCGCGCAGAGTTCCTCGAACGGGTACAGGCGTTTCGATTCGAGGCGCACACCGACGCCGGGCATCTTCAACGCTTTGACCGCGAGCGCGTCAGCGGGTTCGATCCACCGCTTCAGCCAGCAGAATCGTCGCCCGCTGTTCTCGCGGAGCGTCTGCTCTATCTCGCCCGCATCCATTGCGAGAACAGGTGCCAGGCGGGAGGCCGCCGACATGAAATCGTCGATTATGGAGGGGTCGGCGAAGACGCAGGGCTTGTCATGCGTGCCAGCCATCACGCGACCATGCACATCCAGAATGCAACCGCGTCGGGCGGGCAGCGGCGTGTGACCGATCTGCTGAGCGTGAACGATTTTGAGAACGCGATCGGAAAGCGACGTCGTGTTGATGTGTACGAGCCGTCCGATAAGCACTGCAAAAAGGACAAGGAAACCGACCAGGACCGTTCCGCCGGCTTTGGCCATTCCGCGATCCTGGTCGGCATGCCGAGCTTCCACTCGCCGCGGCTCCTTTGTCATCGTGAGACCATTCGATCGTTGTCGCCGGTCTCACTGGGTGGTTTCGGTTTGTGCAGATCAATCGCCCATCGATTGAGCCGCTCTTCGATTCGTTCGGGCGTTCGCAGCCGGCTTATCTCCACTTGCAGGGACCAGGATTCGCGTCGAAGGCGAACACGATCGCTCTGCAACGCCTCAATTCGAGCACCGGTTCGGGCCTGCTCGGTACGCACGGCGATCAGCAGCACGCCGACCGCACCGAAAAACGTCAGCAGGAACAACCCGCGAAAAACAGTCATCTTCGCCGTCCGCGCGCGTCTGCCAGCGCGGTCGAAGGGATGCGAATACGCACGCCGGGCCTGATTCTGCCCGCGTCGGGGAAAATGTCCTTGTTGAGCTCGTAAATCTCCGTCCAACGGGCTTTGTCGCCCAGCAAACGCTCGGCGATCAACGTGTACCGGTCACCTACCTGGACCTGATAGAAACGAACCGGCATTGAGGAATCGCCAGCCGTTGGCCCTGATGATTTCGGTTTGCTCGCTTTCGCCTGACGCGCCGGTTGCGTCGCACGCGAAGTCGCAGCGGCTGCGTTTCGTGCGGGCACGACGAGCTTCATGCCGACGCTCAGCTTGTCCGCCGATGGAAGCTGGTCTCGGTTGGCGGCGAAGATCGCCTCCACGCCCGCGCGATCCGCTTGGCCGTAGACCTTCCGTGCGATGCGCCACAGTGTGTCACCCGAAGCCACGGCGTAAGTCGCCGCTTTCTCCGTCGGCTTGAGATCTCGCTCGCGCGTCGTTCCGCGACGAAGCCTCTGCTTTGGACTGGTTTTCGGAAGAGCGCGCTCGACAGGCTGCTTCGCTGCCGCTTCCTTTTCATTAGAGCGGCCAAAGAGTGATTCGTAGGTCGGTGCCTTGCCGGTCGGAGCGGCAGACGCTTTTTCCCTGGCCGCTGACGTGCGCTGGTCGTCTCGCGCCCCACCCGTTGTGTTGGCAGACTGCGTCGGACGTAGCGCTGACGATGCCCGATCTTGCGTGGGCACCGGCGCAGATCGGTTCGCCTGCCGATTGTTCCGTCGCATGCTCAGGTTTCCCTGACGCGGCGGTGTCCGGCGACGTGATGTCGGCCGCTGTTCGAGCGCAGTGGGATTATTCTGGGAACTGGCGCGAGCGCGATCCCTGCGTTGGGCGGCCTGCTGAAGATCGTCCGCACTTGGGGGTAAGGCTGAGATGGTACGCTTGCCGGATCGCTCCGGACGGGCGTGACGCGGTTCCGAAGATCGATTCGCCTCATCCGCCTGACGATGACGGTTGAGGAATTCCATCGCCACATCCGCACTGGTCCGATCGCCGCCGCCTCGATGCGAGAGAATCACGCCAAAGCAGACGATAAACGCCAACCCGACCACCAACCCGATTTTCGTCTCAACCGCCACCGCAGAACTCCTTATTCGTCGACCGCTCGGTTGCCCTCTCGCGATATGATATGGTTTCGATCAGCCCGGTTCGCCGCCGCCCTCCCGCTTTCGCTTGACCACGCGCAGCTTCGCACTCCGCGACCGCGGATTGACGTCCCGCTCCTCGGGACCGGCGATCAGTGGTCGCTTGGTCAGAATCTCATACTGGTCAGCCGCTTTTCGCTTGCGGAAGTCGTGCTTCACAGGCCCGTCTTCGAGCGAATGAAAAGCGATCACGCCGAACCGCGCACCGGGATTCAGATAACGCGGCGCTTTTTCGAGCAGGTCAGCCAGAGCGCCTTTTTCATCGTTCACCGCGATACGCAACGCTTGGAAAACTCGCGTCGCGGGGTGAATTTTACTTTTTCGAGAATCCGGATTAACCCGCAACACGCCGCTCACCACACGCGACAGCTCCGCCGTCGTCGTGATGCGCCCGTCGCGACGCTTCTGGCAAATCGCCCGGGCGATCTTCCGGCTGAACTTTTCCTGAGAATTGAAGAAAATCAGATCTCCCAACTCATCCTCACGCAATGCGTTGATCAAGTCCGCTGCCTTTGTCTCCAGGCTGTCGTCCATGCGCATGTCCAGCGGCCCATCGTTCTGAAATGAGAAGCCGCGATTCGCGTCGGCCAACTGCATCGAGCTTAAGCCAAGATCTGCCAGCATGACATCCACACCGTCGATACCCAATCCGTCCAGCACCGCATCGAAATCGCGAAAATTCGAGCGTTGCAAAATAACGCGACATGAAACACCTTCGAGACGATCGCGCGCCGCAGCCAGGCTGGACTCGTCATGATCCAACCCGATCAGTGTGCCGCTCGGGCCGAGGCGGTCAGCCATCATCCGAGCGTGACCAGCCAAACCCACCGTCGCATCGAGAACGGTCTCGCCCTCAGCCGGCGACAGAAGCGCCATGACCAATTCAGGCAACACCGGGATGTGCCGCGCGTCGTAGTCGCTCACCTTTGTCTCATTCGCACTTCAAGGAGCCGTACCGATCATCCTTGATCGGACGGGCACTCCTCTGCCGGTCGTTACGACGTTCTCCGCCGTGTTCGAATCTCAACGATCGCCCCTCTTCGCGAATCCGTTGTTCGCTTGACGAGCACATGACACGAGCAACATCCGCACTCGTCTCAAGAGGGCACAATACTCAGTGTTGCCGACTCGAACGCAACCAAGAGCTCCGTCTCGGCAAGACCGGTCGCCTCCGAAACGCGAATCCCTTCGCGTCGGTGCATCGAAGGCGATGCGACCGATACTTCATTCCCCTCAAAATCCAACAAGCCAATCAACTCTCGATTTTCCATTTTCGACTGTCGATTTTCGACTTTCTTCTTTGCCTTCTCACTCCGCTGTCGGCTGACGCAGAAAGTGCGCCAGTTTCGATCGTCGCGACATCGCTTCCACAACGAAGGCCTCGTACAATTCCTTGGGCCAAACGTCCAACCGGAACCGAGCACCGGTCACGTAGATTGCTTTGCCCAGATCAACCATCGTCAACTGCTGCTCGGGGAGGACCAAGCGTCCTTGCTTGTCCATATCCACCGGGCTGGCCAACGAAAGGAACATTTGCTCAAAATCGAGGGCGTCCGTCCCCGGCGTTTGATCCGTTCGCATCGAAGCAACTTTTCGCTCAAACTGTGCTTTGGGAAAAAGCGACAGGGTTCGATCGCGCTCACCGGGAACGACGTAGAGCCTGGCGCCCTTGCGGTCCGGATCCAGCACGTCCCGATGGGGGGCTGGAATCTGTATCCGGTTCTTGTCGTCGATGTTCCGTTCATGAGCGCCTGTGAGTAACATCTTGTCCTGTTACGGTCCTTTGCCCACCATCGTGGGACATTGTGGGAGTCTAAACCACTATCGCTCAAACACAAGAGAAATCATCGCCAAAAATGCATTTTGGGTGAAAAACACCACATCGCCCAGATTAACACGCCACTCGATGTTCCACCTGTTGTACCTTCCCGCATCGAACGCCCCACCGGTTGTGCAAGGTTCGGAGGAAAGAAAAACGAGCAGCGAAAAACCGATCATCCCCCTAACATTCGCCGCCGGGCGACGCGAACGCACACCACGTTTCAACACAAAGTGCCGTTATTGTGGCACTTTTGAATCGGAAAGTGAAAACAGTTTAGAGAGTTTGCGCTAAGGGGCTGCGAATCCGAGCAGAGCGAAAGCGGGCGAGAGGAACAGGACGACCGGTGCGAGAAGATAACCAATCATGTTCGTATACAACAATACCAGGAACACGATGAACCCGTACGGCCGAATGCGCGCATAGAACGGACCAAGCGTACGCGGAAAAAGATGCTCCAACACCCACGAGCCGTCCAACGGCGGAATCGGAATCAGATTGAAGCAGGCGAGAAAAACGTTGACGAGAAAACCATACTTCAGCAACGTACAAACAGCCGACACAATCTCTGCCAACGCAACACCTTCAATCGCCACAGCCCCGAAAAGACTCTCACCGGCATAGATTCCCAAGCCCACAATGGAGACGGCGGGAACCACAAGCACAAGCGTTGAAACAATGGCGAGCAAAAGCGCCAGCGACGCGGACGCCATCAGGAGATTGGACCCCGGGCCGGCCAGCGAAACAAGAATGTGCGTACGACGCGGACGTTTCGTGACTTCCGCTCGAATCGGAACCGGCTTCGCCCAACCGAACACGCCCGCACCCGCGATGAAGAGAATCAGCGGCAGTAGAATCGTTCCGATCGGGTCGATGTGCATGATCGGATTGAACGTGACGCGCCCCAGCCGTTTTGCGAAATCGTCTCCAAGCCACCAAGCCGATATCGCATGTGCAGCCTCATGAACGCTGAGCGACACGATCACTACGAACAAACCGGCAGCCAGCAATCCGAGGTTCACATTCGAAAACTGCCCCAGCAACGGCGGAGCGTTCATCGCGGCCTGTTCCGGGTCAAACGCATCAGGCATCAGCCCCTCTCCCGCAGGCACATCCACGTCCAACGACCTCGCGTCGTGCGGCACGTAATAAATACGTACAGCCAGCAGCGACTCGACACTCAAACCGACAACAAGAAATGCAACGGCTACCTTGCACAAAGTTCTCGAATGATCCCAAGCGGCTGCCCGACGCACTGTCCGGCGATGCTGGACCAAGAGAACGACAGTGACCACAGCCGCGATCAATCCAATGATCGGAACGAACACCAGCGCGGACGTCATCAACGCCCACACCGCCAGCGGAGACACCTTCGGCCAAATCAATTCCCGACGCACAGGCTCCGCGTCCTCTTCCTCCTCCGCCTTGCGCTCGCCCGCTTGAAGCGACGCGCCGACGTGCTGAAGAAACGGCTGAGCCTCGTCCGCAGTCAGGATGAACCCGATTTCGGCGATGTCGGTCGAAAGGCGCAAGATGAACCGTGGCCCATGCTCGTGGACGGAGATATCCGTCGCCCACCGCACGCGCGGCAATTCGATGGCCACTTCCCCGTCGTTCAACGCAACGAGTTCGTGAGACAAATCAACGCTCCACGTGCGGCCGCTGCCATCGATCCATTGCAATGTTGATGCTTCCTTTTCGTGCATGACGTCTCCAACCAAGCATAGCGAAGCGTCTGCGCAAGGCAAAGTTGGGCGCACGACAATATTGGCGGATCTGAAATTCTTGATTCAGAACGGCTCGTTCGGGCGAAGAAGCATCCAACACGCTCGCGGCTCGGCCGCTCCATAACTGTCGCGGTTCTGATAGATCGCGTACACACCGCCAAAACTGTCATGCAGCCGGCAAGACTCGCACGCGAAACGCACAAACACTATGATGCCCGACTTCGTAGTGAGTTGCATGAGGCTGGTATCGACATGAGCAAACAGAAAACAGGACTGCACAAAAGCGCATACGAACCCATTCCGGAAGGCGGAGCGTATGAGCCGTATGTTTCCGCGAGTGAAAGCCCGGCGGAATTCACGATCAAATCGGTCATTCCGGGCATCCTTTTCGGCATCGCGTTTGGCGCCGCCAACGCCTACCTCGGGCTTCAATCCGGGCTGACGATTTCAACGTCGATCCCGGTAGCCGTCATGACGGTGGCGGCCTTTCGCGCCATGCGCCGATTCGGCGTGCAGGGTTCCATCCTCGAAGCCAACATCGCCCAAACCACCGGCTCCGCGTCGAGTTCGATCGCCAGCGGTGTGATTTTCACACTCCCTGCCCTGTTCATGTGGGGGCTTGATCCGTCGTTGTTGCAAATGACTCTGTTGGCTATGTGCGGCGGGCTGCTCGGCGTGTTGTTCATGATTCCGTTACGCCGTTTTCTCATCGAGCGCGAGCATGGCCAACTGCCCTACCCCGAGGGTACAGCCTGTGCAGAGGTACTGGTCGCCAGTGAAGTCGGCGGCGCAAAGGCCAAGAATGTATTCATCGGACTGGGACTCGGGGCAATTTTCAAATCCCTGTTCACCTGGCTGAAGCTTTTCCCCGGCGAACTAACCCTCCGACTCCCCGCAATCGCCAAAGCTGAGATCGGCGTCAAAATGTCCTCCGCACTGTTCGGTGTCGGATACATACTGGGGCCTAAGATCGGTTCGGTCATGGTGGGCGGCGGGCTTCTGTCAGCTCTGCTCATCATCCCCGCCATTCATTATTGGGGTGTCGAGCGCACACTGCCGCTGTTCCCGGAGACGGAACTGCTCATCAAGAGCATGTCCACCTACCAAATATGGACGCGTTATGTGCGATACATCGGTGCCGGTGCGGTGGCGACCGCCGGCATCATCACGCTGATAAAAAGCATTCCGACGATGATCGAGAGTTTCCGCATCGGCATCACACAACTCAAGAGTCGCGTCGGCGCATCGGGCAGCGGCGAACCGCGCACCGGAAAAGACCTGTCCTTGAAAGTCGTCGGCATCGGCGTTCTGGCCGTCGCCATCGGCATGGCCGTCATTCCACACATCTTCGGCCAACTCGACTCCTTCGGCATTCGCCTCACCGCCTCCGTTTGCGTAGTCGTTTTCGCGTTTTTCTTCGTAACCGTCTCTTCGCGCATCGTGGGCTTGGTCGGCGTAACGTCAAATCCGACGAGCGGCATGACCATTGCTTCGCTGATCGGTACTTCCTGCGTGTTTTGGCTGGCCGGTTGGACCGATCAAGCGGGCATGGCCGCCGCGCTCACCGTCGGCTGCGTGGTCGCGATCGCCGCGTCCATTGCGGGCGACACGTCGCAGGACCTCAAGACCGGTTTCCTGCTGGGCGCCACACCGAACAAGCAGCAAATCAGTGAACTCATCGGCGTGCTGACCTGCTCAACGTTCGTCTGCCTCACGATAATCTGGCTGGACAAAGCCTACGGGTTTGGCAGCAAGGATTTGGCTGCACCGCAAGCCACACTGATGAAACTCGTAATCGAAGGCGTTCTGCAATCCAAGCTGCCGTGGGCGTTGGTCGGCATCGGTGCCGGTATCGCAATCGCAGCCGAGATCGCGCGTATTCCATCATTGCCGTTCGCCGTGGGCGTGTACCTTCCCGTCGCAACGATGATGCCGGTTTTCATGGGCGGCTGCCTGCGATGGATCATGGAGCGCGGCGGTCGCACGGATGATGAAAAGGCGGACCGTCGCGAATCGGGTATTCTCGTCGGCGCAGGGTTGGTCGGCGGCGAGGGCCTCATGGGCGTGCTCATCGCCGGTATCGTCATTGTTCAGATGCGCAGCGCAGAACCGGGCACGCCGCTGTCCCTTCCCTTCGCGATGGCCAAGGAGTGGACCGAGTCCGCCAACGCTCAGATTGGTGCGATCGTCGCGTTCGGATTGATGATCGCATTCTTCGCGAGCCGATGTCGCACGAGGCAAACTCCGTAATGAGCAAGGCGTCTTTGAACTGGCACTAGCTTTGTCACAACTCAATTGATGGGTTGGGTGCCCCACGGCTTTAGCCGTGGGGAAGTCGAATCTGGTGGACTATTCGACTCCCCCACCCCTGAAGAGGTGGGGCACCCACCCATCGTTTTAGGTTTGACAACTCGCTCGGATAGGAAGCGCATGATTCGAAAAACACTGCTCCTCATCGCCTGTTGCTTGTCCCTTTGGGCCCCTTCGTCACGCAGCGCACACGCGGGCGAGATTCAGTCCGGCACGTGGCCGGCGTGGCTGGAAAGCCCGGGCGGCGAACTTCACTTCCAACTGAGCATCCAGCAATCGGGCGGTCGCGTGCGCGCGTGGCTCACAAACGGACAGGAACACGTCGAAATCCCGCACGCCGCCATCAACGGCCGATCCCTGCGTCTCGGTTGGCCTCACTACGACGCGGTGATCGAAGCAGAGCGGTCGAGAAACGGCGCGACCCTGAACGGCACGTGGCGAAAAACCACGGGCCCCAACCGCTTCGCAACGCTGCCATTCCATGCCCGCCACGAAAACCCCAACGTAGTACCCGCAAATGCGACCCCAAAATCCGACACACGCTCCCCATTCGCCGCCGGAGCAGACCGGCGTATCGACGGCCGATGGTCCGTCACATTCTCGAGCGCAGACGACCCCGCCGTCGGCGCGTTTGAAACCAGCAACGGAGGCCAAGTACGCGGCACATTCCTCACCACAACCGGCGACTACCGTTTCCTCGCAGGCGGATGCACAGACGGACGCCTCGAATTGTCCAACTTCGACGGTGCCCACGCATTCCTGTTCCGAGCACAATTCAACGGCGACGATTCACTAAGAGGCGAATTCTGGTCACGCGACGTCTGGCACGAAACCTGGACCGCCCTGCGAGACCCGGACGCCGCACTCCCCGACGCATTCACCCTCACCAGTTGGAACAAGGAAACGCCGCTGCACGACCTCAGCTTCCGCGACGACGCAGGCCGACAACACACCCTCGGCCAATACGCCGGCCTAGCACAACTCATCTACATCATGGGCACGTGGTGTCCGAACTGCGGAGACGCCACAGCCTATCTCAAAGAACTGCACAACCGCTACCACGACAAAGGCTTGCGTATCGTCGGCCTGGCATTCGAACTGACCGGTGACTTCAAACGCGACGCAAGGCAGGTCCGACGCTACATCGACCACTACGAAGTCCCCTTCCCCATCCTGTTAGCCGGCACGTCCGACAAGAAGGAAGCCTCGAAGTCGTTCCCCGTCGTCGACCGCATCCGCTCCTACCCGACGACACTGTTCGTCAACGCAACAGGCCAAATCCAAGCCGTCCACACCGGCTTCTCAGGCCCCGCCAATGAACCCGCGTACGCACATTTGAAGCGGCAATTCGTGAAAAGAATTGAATCCATGTTGTCCCGCGACAAATAGCGGAACGCGCCCGATGTGTTGTCGCGACTCAATTGACGGATTGGGTGCCCCACGGCTTTAGCCGTGGGGAAGTCGAATCCAAGGACCATCCGACCTCCTGACCTCTGAAGGAGCAGGGCAGCCACTCGTCGTTTCCGGCGTGACAAAGCACCAACATAGCGGCTACCGTAAATAAAACCGCCCCGCGATGATCTCATGCACATCGGGCGAGTTGCGCACGATCAGCACGTCGTTGAATATGGAAAGCGTCCCCGCCCCACCGTTAGCCGTCCAACTGTCCGGCTCGATCGTGGTTCGAATCGTCTCGATCAGGCGTTGAGCGTTTTCGTCGTCGAGATCGTCGTCGTCCTCATCCTGTTCGTTGAAATTCTCTGGGTTGCCGAACAGTGATTGGCCGAATTCGTAGGTGAACACCTCCGCCCCCGTCCCGTTGCGATCCACGCTCGCGCGGGCGATGTTGATCTGCTGCGACACGACGATGCCCGGCTCGACGCGCTCGAAACGCGAGACCGCCAGAATCTCAGCCACATCGTAGGACCGCGTGTGAAGGCGGCGGCGCAATGCGGACCGGGTCGTAAAACGAAGCTTGTTGCCCGCACCGTAGTAGACCACTTCTTCCGCCCCGGAAAGCTGATCCACCACCTCATAAAGCACCTCAGCCACATTGACCCGTTCCAGCGTGAGCGTAATTGGCGTATCGCGATCGACACCGGCAGCCGCCAGCACCCGCCACCGCGGCACAACGTTCACCTTGCCGAACCGCGTCGATCGCGCCCGCACCCAATCAAGCACCTCACCCAGCGGCACCTCATCCCACGCAACGCGATCCACACGCGTCAGCAGCAACGACCGCACCGGCACACTCTCATGCTGCCAATAGGCACGCGTAATCACTCGCCCCCGAGGCGCACGCACCCCCCGCCTCGCCTGAGCGGGCGAATCGTCCGCCGCGACCAGGAACGCGAACACAGACAACAAAGCGACGTACATCACAGATGGCTTGAATGGCAAGAACGACATGGCGGGGATCTCCTCGGCTCACCCCGCATTCTATCGCCTCAGCCCCCTGCCTTTCCACAACGAATTCGTAAAAACCAACCGCCTCCGCAACCCGATTTTGGGCAATTGCTCAGCCGCCCCCTTGCCTGCCGGCTCCGCGAGCATAGAATCATCCGCTCGGTTCAGCCGTCAGCCCCGATTCCCGGGACCGAATCGGCCAAAACCGAAGCCGGGCGTGTACCCAAGTGGCCAAAGGGGACGGGCTGTAAACCCGTTGGATTACTCCTTCCCAGGTTCGAATCCTGGTGCGCCCATCCCTGCCTCCTGCAACGAAGCGCACTTTGGCGCAACCTCTTGAATTCTCACGGGGTTACGACTTATTGGTTTGGTAGCGTTCAGCTCAGTTCTTTCGTCTGCGTGCGCCTGCTGCACCGCATTCTGCACCGCTTCAGATTCATCGACACGAGCCGCCCGCTCGAAGTGCTCATCGGTCACCTGGAGGTAATGTTTCGCTGCGACCAACTGCGAGTTGCCAATCCAAGCGCACACAACGTGCAGCGGATAGGTCTCCGCCAACTCGGTCTCGCGCGTGCTGCGGAGGTTCTGAAACAACTTGGGCCAAGGTTCGATTCCCGCCTTTCGGATGATCCGGGTCAGGTGCGTGCGAAGATTCACCTTCGCGTCTCGGTAACGCGTGATGACGAATTCTGCACCAGGTTCTGCAAGCTCGAACGCGTCGCGTAGGTACGGAAGCAGCTCAGGGAACAGTGGCACCATGCGAAACGCCCCACCCGGATGATGTTCTGTCTTCGGGCTATCGACTCGAACACGGCCGCGATCCCAATCGACGTCGGCCCATTTCAAACCGAGCACTTCAGATGGACAACGCAGGCCCCCGAATCGAGCTAGCGCGAAGATGAGTCGCCATTCGGAATTCGGACACGCTTCCAAGACTTTTTCAGCCTCAACAAGCGTAATAAACCGGAATCGATCGGGATTTCCCCTGACCGAAACGGGCAGCCCGTCGAACGGGCTTGAGCTAATCAGGCCGCGGCGGACGGCGATGCGAAAAAACTGTCGGGCCAAGCCCGTGCGGCGCCGCGCGGTGTTGTCGGCAAGATGTTCGTTGGTTGTCAACCAAAGTCGAAACGTGTCTGCGTCGCCTTGCGTAAACGTGCGCAGAGGCTTGTCCCAACCGAAGCATTCGGTCAGGTTTCGCTGGACGTTGCGATATGCGATGATCGTACTTGGCTTCAAGTCCGTTCGGCTTGCGATCGTGGATTCGAAGAAATCGCCTACTCGCACACTTTCGCGTTTCGGTGCCAAGCCTGCCGCCGCGATGCGATCCAGAAGCAGATCATCGAGTCCGGACAGCCACCGCGTGGTTGCGTCCTCGACGCCATATCCGGTCTGTGATGCGGCGGCTAGGCGTTCGATGTGCACCTTGACGCTCTCGGCGGCGCGCTGCGAAATCTTGCCAAGTCGAATGGTCTTTCGGCTACCGTCGCCTGCAACGAATTGAATCGTCCGCCTTCCGTTTGCTTCGCGTGAAATGCTTGCCATGCGTTGCTGTTCCTTTCAATTCACTGATTATGCGGTTCGTTGATGTGTTGCCAACAAGAATCTCGAGCCTTGCCCCACGAAACCGTACGTTCGGAACGATCGATTGTCGTCGATGCAGCCGTAAGAACGCCTCCTGAAAAACCAACCGTGTTTGATCATTCGAACGGTCAGGAGCGCCGCGCTCGCGAGAATCATTGCCTGGCCCACGCGATCGGGTCCGATCCATTCGACGATGAGCGTGCTCGCGCAACTTCGGCATCGCCCATACCCAAAGAAACGTCACCAACGTCACAATCACCGTTCTTGGCCGGCAAAGGGGGCTTTTTCGGATGGCGTTTCCGGTGACGAATGACGTTGTGACTTTTGTGACGGCTCCAGAGCTGCGGCTCCATATCTGCGGCGAAGCGACGCCAGCCGCGTTTCGGTCAACACGTACCTGGCGCCCGCGCTACTCTTGGGTAACTTCTTCAGCTCGAATTCTTTCTGAAAAATGCGTCCGACGGCTTGCGCTGAGACTCGTTGGCGCGCAGGAAGGTCGCCAACGGACATGTCGTTCGCGGCAGCTCGAAGCCGATTCACTTCTTTGCTAACGTCGCCGGGGCGAATCTCGTCTCCCGGCCTGTAGTCGGCGTTAACAACGGCGAAGACCTCGCCGGCGACGGTGTCGGCGAGATTGTCGGCGATCGAATTCTGTTGCCGGCGGAGCGCGGCAACGATTTGTGCACGAGAGTCCGCCGAAGGCGATACCGATAACAAAGGCAATCCGATCTGATTGAGTCGGTCATCCAGCTCCGGATCAGCCAAGATGGGATCAATCCAGATGCGTCCCAAATTGGCGAACCTCCATGCCAGCAACCGGTTTCGAAGTGCGAGCGCCTCGGCGTCGAACTTGGCCCGCGTCAAGTTCAATGCAATGTCCCGCCGAGTCCGCTGGGTCATCGTGATTGAAATCGTCCGCGATTCCGTCGCGTCGTCGCCGAACTGTGCTGCCTCAGTCGGAATTGGACCTTCCCTGATCGGGGCTTAGCGTATTCCGGGAGAGGAAATGGTGATGAAGAACGGACGGAGGAAATTCACGGGCGAGGAGAAGATGGCGATTCTTCGGCGGCACCTGGTGGAGAAGATGCCGGTGTCGGACGTGTGCGATCAGGCTGGTATCAACCCCACCCTGTTCTATCGCTGGCAGAAAGAGCTGTTCGAGAATGGGGCGGCGGCGTT
>JAJDDQ010000083.1 GCA_029260215.1 Phycisphaerae bacterium | reverse complement strand
CAGCCAGTCCAACCGTAGCGACCGGGGTGCCGCCACGCAGGCCGTCCTCATGAGCGTCTACCGCACTCTGCGCCTTCGCGGCCTCGACCCCACACGAACCATCGCCCACGCCCTGAAAAACTACCTCACCACCGGCCAACTCCCTCGATTACCCCGACGCGACATTGCAGACGGCTGATCTCTTACGTCGTGGAGAACCTCGGGCTGATGGATATTCTCTTCGCCGCGCTCGGGCTTGGCACAGCCTACAAAGTCGGAGCAGGCCTCGACGGGTGATGAATCGTGGACGTGGCTTGATCGCTTCGGTGAGCATCATTCGACGGGAAGAAACGAACCGGGCTTCGACCCTGAACGCGACCGAAGAGGGAGTGTGCAGGAAGCGGTAGACCGCGACAAGTGTGTATTGCGCCCATTCCCTCTCTCGCCGTTGTGGTTCGGATTACCCATTGATGCATGTGTGGCGTTGTATTGTGTTCTTGCCCTGCACCTCCAGCCACCTCGTTTCCGGGATCGTGGGTTTGGATCACGGACGAATCCAGGTGGCGAAGCACTGCTGCCGCCTGCGGCTATTCGAGGTACCCCAACCCGCGCAGGCGATCCGTAATCTCGTCGTCGGAGTCAGCCTCCAGTTTTTCCAGCTCTTTTTCCAGTACGTGGACGATGAATTCTTCCGGCGACTCGTAGCCCGCGACGCTCGCCACCTTCTTCACCCGATCGAACAACACACCGTCAAGTTTGATTTTCACGGCCATTCTCGAAAAACCTCCCATTGTCACCGCGAACGAGTTCTGAAAAAAAACGTTGCGAATACTTCGTTACGGCACGCTGCCTTCGGTCACTAGGAACAAGTCACGCCCTTGCATGATCTCCGGTGTCTTCACATCGAACGCGCTCAGCAACGTCGGCGCAATGTCCAGCAACGAGGGATCATCCACACCGACCGACCGGCTGGCGAACAGCACACCCGGCACTAGATCCGGCGCGACGCAATGGTCGCCGCACCACGCGTCCGTATTGTCTTCCATGATCTCCTTCGGAAATTCGCCCAGCGCTCCGCCGCCCTGATAGCCCGAGGCGTACCCGATGATCATGTCAGGCCCGACCTTGACCAACGGGCCTTTGAAAATATCCGAACAGAAATACACGTCCTTGACCACCTGCTCGCCCGTTTCAGGGTCGCGGTACGCAATCAGCTTCTCACGCACCTCGGACATTACCGCTCGCTTGTCGGTTTTGGGCACGATCCCCGCCCGCTCCCGGCCTGTGAGATTGACATACAGCGCATTGATGCCCAAAGCGTAAGCGCGGGTCTTTGCGAAGTCGAAGTTCATCGGTGCGGCGGGATCGAACACGTTGCGCATGGCGGCGAACCCGTTCTGTTTCAGCCACGTGTTGATGTTGAATCTTCGCCTGAACGAGCCGAATCCGTGGTCGCTCATCACCATTAACAGCGCGTCCGGAAAACGCTCCATCACCCGCCCCACGACAACGTCCATGCGCTCATACCATTCATCCATGAGGGAGGCGTACTTCTTGTGTTCTTCGGCGGTCAGTGCGGGATGCCCCGGCTGACGCGCTCCCCAGAACATATGCCCGATCTGATCCGTAGAGCCGAAATAGAAGAAAAATAACCCGCCCTGGTAATGGTCCATCGCGAAATCGAACAGATCACTCCGCTCCTGGAAGATCAACTCTGCCTGAGTCAGAAATTCTTCGCGAGAGAGAACTTTGTTCGACAATGCTTTCGTGTCTTCCGGCAGGCCTTGCGTGTAATAGCGCCCAACCGCATTCGACACGGTCACACTCCAATCCGCAGGCTGATCGATCTCATACATTTCCTCGCGCGGGTCGAAATTGATCGGCGAAACATACAGCCGGACATAAGGATGCACCGACTTCAGATACAATCGGACGATACCGTTCAAGGCCACAGCGTGCGGGATCATCTCGAATGACACCGCCTGCCAGTCGCTCCACTCCCCTTCAGCCAACAGAATCGTCCTGCCATTGTATTCCACTGTGACGACAGCTGCGGTTGGGTCGCGGTAGATGAAGAACGGCTGCTCCACGGTTTCAGCCTTGCCCAAAGTGGTCTTGAACGTGTTCACCGGTCCGATGAATTTGGCTTTGGCGCGATGCTCCGACATGAAGATCGGCACAACCTGCCCACCGCCGGCTGACATGGGCATATACCGTTCATTGGGATCTTCGGTGTAGTAAGTGAATGTCCCCAGTGTGTTCACAATATCCGGCGTCCCCATGTCCGAAAGACAGCAGAAGTGTGCGCCTTTTGAACCCGTCGGCGGATAGTTGGCGGGCATGCGAAAAATATGAGCGGGCACGCCCGCCTCGTTCAGATGCTCCCAAAACGCGGGCGCATGGCGATTTGTCTTCATATGCGGCGTGCGCAGCGGCAACTCATAGCCTATGACCGACACACTATCCCATTTGTTGCCCAGCATCGGTAGCGGACTAGGCGGCTCCTCGGTCGCGGCTGAGGAGAATGGCGCGACTGTGGCGGGATCACGATGGACGAAATCGAACACGCCATGCCGCCCGGAGTCGGTCCCGGTAATCAGATTGGACCACGCCACCGGACTCTGCGGCGGCGTACTGGTCCCCAGCCGCCGGTACGAACCCTGCTTGGCCAACCTGCTGAGATTCGGCAGTTTCCCCTGCCCCATCAGCTTCTCACAAAGCTTCGGATCCATCCCGTCAAACCCCAGCACAATCACCCGGCGAGCGTGATTCTCCGCATCGTCGCCACACCCGGCGAGCAATCCGAAACAAAGGATCGACAAGACGATCAACTTGCGCGGAAGCGCGAATTGAACCGCAAAACTCATTCCAGACTTGTTCTTACGCACAGTCGCCGCCCTCCGCGTCTGCCACCTGAAAAGGGCGACCGTCCATGTATTCCGGAACATCGACACCGAACAAGTCCAGCACAGTAGGCCCCACATCCATCAATCGCGGACCGTCGGCTGTTATCTTGCGATTACAAAACAACACGCCCGGCACCAGTTTGGGATCGATACAATGATCGCCGCTCCAGGCTTTGTTGTTGTCGTGGAAGACTTTGTTCGTGATTTGACCTATGGCTGCCTCCCACGAAACGCGGTAGCCGATGTTGTAGCCGACGATGATGTCGGGGGCGTCTTTCTTGTAAGGACCGACGTAGGTGATCATGGCGTTGTAGGCCGTGCTGACCGCCACGTCACCCATCTCGGGGTCTTTCATACCGGTGAGTTTTTCCACCAATTCACCGCGAATGACCGCCGCTTCTTTCTCCGAGGGAATGATGCCCTTGGCGTAGCGGTCCTTGATATTGAGATAAATACCCGCCAATCCCAGTGCGAACGCCCGCGTCCGGTCCCAATCGACATCTTCGAGGTGCTTAGCCCCGGTCGCACCGGTCTTGAGAACCATGTAGCCCTCGTCGATGAGCCAGCGATTCAGGTCCACGCCACGGCGAAAGGAATTGAAGCCGTGATCGCTGAGGACCATGAGAACGGTATCACGATTCCGACACTTGGCCATCGCCTTCCCGACGAGTTCGTCGCAGCGTTTGTAGTGGTCTTCGATGGCGTTTTGGCGACGCCGTTGGCCAAAGCCCTCGCGCGCGGGGTGCGCGGGATCGATGTATCGCCAGTACATGTGCTGAATACGATCCGTGCCGTCGAACACCGCAACACACAGTCCGCGTTTCACCTTGTCCAGCGTGTCGAAAAACATTGACTCGCGTTCCGCGTCAGCCTCTATGCACTGGTGTTCGAAAGCTTCGTCGTCGAGGATGCGTTCGTTCAGTCCCCACGTGTCCTCCGCCAAACCGAGCGTGGCAAACGTTCCCTGATTCTTGGCCAAGTAGACGCTGTAGACCGTAGGCGACGCGATGGGCATCGCCGGCTTTTCCGGATCGATCTGGATCGGCGTAACGTAAAGTTCGAATTCCGGCTCGACGGCCCGCAGCAGAAACTGGCAGATTCCGCTGACCTTAACACCAGGGGCCAATCGAAAGTTGACGGTCAGCCACGACGTGTATTCGTCTTTTTGAAGCGTGACGCGCTGCCCGTCGATTTCGAGCACAGCGGTCTTGGCCGCGTCGTCGAGGGTAATCACGAAGGGGCAAATTGCCTGCTCCGCGCCTTCCACCATGCCGTTGTCCGGGCCTACAAGGTGCGAGTCGATGCGCCGGCCTTTGCGCGTCACGCGAATCTGCTCGCCGCCGGTGTGCTCGTTGTCTCCGTTGCGATGCGTCGTGTAAAAAGAAAATGTACCCTGGCTACCGCGAAGGTCGGGCACGCACATGGCACTGAGCACGACACCGTTGAACTTCTCGGGCGGGAAGGTAATGGGCACGCGGATCACACCGCTGAATATGCCGTGGCTGCCGAGCAGATTCCAGAAGGGCGTGCGTTTGCGCAACAGGCGGATGTCGGGTTTGCCCAGCGGAATGCGGTACCTGCCGAGGTTGAGCGTTCGCCGCGGGCCGCCGATGTGGACACTGGACAGCTTGGGCTTGTATGTTCGGCGATCGACGGTAAGAAAATCGAAGATGTTGTGCTTGCCCGGGTTCGTGCCGGTGAGAAACGACGACCAAGCCACCGGCGAGAGCGGCGGCGCGGTCGTGCCGAGTTTGCGGTAGCATCCCTGATCGCGAAGCCGGGCGAGATTGGGAAGCATGCCCTTGGCAAAATATTCGTCGACGAGCTGGGGAGCCATGCCGTCCAGACCGAGGATCACGCAGCGTTTGATGCGGGCTTTTGCCAGCGCTCGCCGACCTTTGATCGCGCGGATGACGCGCCGCACAGGCCAGGTGGCCAGCGCGATCAGGGCGGAGAACATCGCCAGGAAGACGACAAAGAAAGAGGAAAGGACGGCGAAACCGGCACCCGGGCCTATGTATGCGTGGGCGGTCGTGGCGCACAGCATGACAACCAGTGCGATCACACCAAGCCCAGGCAGATTACCGTATCGTGCGTTCATGGTTCCCGTCGAATCTCTATGAAACCGGACAAGGTAACCGATGTACCGGACGTAGGACAGCCGGGCGCGAACGTGTTTCAATCGAGGCATCGCGGATGAATCTGAAACTTTCGCCATTTGAGACAGCCCACGCATCCGTGGTCGCCGCATGGGTTCGCGACGCGCGCGAGCTGCTCTGGCTGGCACCCAGAACGCCGCCGCCGCCGACCCCCGCAAAAGTCCTATGCTGGTGCGGCCCCCGTTGTTCGGCCTACGTCATGTCGAGCGAATCCGACCCGACCATTCGCGGATACGGGGAGATTAACCGCATGAAACAGCGCGACGACCACGCATGGCTGGGGCACATCATCTTGAGGCCTGACCTGCGCGGAACGGGCGAGGGAACGCGATTCGTACAGCTACTGGTGGATCACGTTTTCTTAAGCGGAGGCACGGAACGAATCCTGTTGATCGTGTTTCCGGCGAACGTGGCAGCCATCCGGTGCTATCTGGCCTGCGGATTCACCGAGACCAAGCGGGAGTTTCACACGTTTCAGTCGAACACGCGACAGGAGATGGTGCGCATGACCTTGACGCGGGAAATGTGGCAGGGGCATGGCGATCACCAGCCGACGCATTAGACCGGCGTCGCTAAGCGCTGCCGTCGGTCATCGTGTTGGGATCGACAATCGCGAAGATTCCGTCGAGAACCGCGTTTACGATCGACGTCACACCCTGCTGCAAGCCGTCGCCCGCCACGGTGCGAAACTCCAGCGCAACATCACTGTCGCACGCACAGAGCATCGAAGCCCCACCAAGCAACACGAACGTTCTTAAAAAAGTACGGGCGATTCGATTCTGACGCATGAAACTGCTCCCAACGCACGACCGAGTGGACATGAAGCGGTTTCTATCAAATCGTAGCGAGCCGCGAACTTCAGTTCGCGCGGTCCTTGAAGTACAACCGATGAAAGTCGCTACGAATTTGCTGAAATCGACCTGTCCGTCAAAACACCACAACCACCCCTATCGGCCTCAACGAGCTTTTTTCTACAGCCGCCTTCAACCCACCACGCGGGAGACCATGCGAACCCCCGCGACAACGAGCAACCCGGCGAAAACCAACCGAACAGTGCGGACAGGCAGACGATGCGTCAGACGGCTGCCGATCCAGGCACCCAGGATAGCTGTTGAGATCAGAAAAGCAGCCAACCGGGCCGGATCGGTGAGCGTCAGCTCGGTGTGGTGTCGCCATATCGTCCAATGCTTGACCGACGCACCGACGAGACTCAAACCGACAATCATCAGCGAGGAGTTCGCAATGGCTGTGCGCGTGGGCAGACCAAGCAATCGACGTTGCAGCGGCACCGCCAAAACCCCGCCGCCGACACCAAGGAACCCCGAAACAAACCCCGTGGGCAACCCCACAAGCAAAGCCCCGCGAAACAGGCTAACGACAGGCTGGTCGGATTGAGCGTCTGAGACATTCCCATCCTTCGCGCCGGATTTGAAAAGACGACCAATCTCGCGAATCGCCACGATCAACAGAAACAGGCCGAAGATGCCGGTTAGGTACGCGCGATTCTCGCCGCGAAAGACGCTCCAGTCGCTGCAAAGCACACCGCAGACCGCCGCAACAATAGCCGCCGGAACGATCGCACGAGCCACGCGAAAGTCCAACGCACCCGCCCGAGCGTGTTGAACCGCTGACGGAGCAGCCACGAAAAAATTGACCAGCAAAGCAGCCGCCTGAAAGAGGTGCGGCTGAGGCCCCATCAGTTCGGTCATGGCCGGGATCATGACGATGCTCCCGCCAATCCCCAGCAGCCCGCCGAAGAAACCAGCCACCAACCCCGTGATACTCAGCCAAATCGTTCCGCCATCCATGACGTCACAAGGCTAGTGCGTTGACACCCGTTGTTCAATGGGTGGCGTGCCCGCCTCGAAGACGGGCATGTCGCGCCTAAGAGAGTGTACAAGAAGCCTTGTCAGAGCCGCGACCGTGAGGGAGCGGTCCGCACTACCTCGGGAAACCGCTCCCATTACGCTCCCGCGTTGGTCGCGATCAGCGGGCTACGTCGGCACCGACCGCCTCAACAACGGCCCATATTCCTTCTGCAATTTGCCAAGCAGCGCCTGCAAATTCTCGTCCCGACCGGTGTAACGCAGCTTTGTCGTAGCCAGCGCGTAGAACCAGTCCGTCAGGCGGCTGAAGTCTTTCAGGTCGATGTACTCCGGGCCGATCCTGCTCGTCCGCTTGTTCATGTTGTGATAGTTGCCGAGCGCCACGCACACGCCGGTGGCTTCGTAACCCAGCGCACAAAACGCGCTCGACTCGCACGTCCCGCCGTCCATCAGCTTGCGCTGGAACACAAACCCGCGTTTCGACTTAGCCAACGCTTCCGCCACCCGCCCGGTAAACGCGGTAGCCGGCGAGAAATACGTGCTGGCTCTGTCCCCCACGCGCAGGATAGGCCCATCACCCATCTTCGCGTTCGGCAGCTCCGAGCTGTTCTCCACCGCCACCACGAGGCACTTGCGCGGAACCGTCTTCAACCCGCACGCCGCGATGGCTCCGATGAATCCGACTTCCTCCGCCCGCGTGAACAGAAAATACGCTTCCCCACTCGGCCGAACGCGATCCAGCGCATCGGCACAAGCCAACATAGCCGCCGCACCAGCCAGATCGTCCGTAGCCCGCGCGTAGATACGCCCGTTACGCACACGCGGATCGGGCAAATCCCACATCCCCGGGCTGCCCACCTCCACCTCAGCCGCAACCTCGATCGTGGCTGACTTGACCACCTTCCGAAGCCCCTTCTTCACCACAACGGTCGACAGGACACGCCCGCGCACCCATCGCCCGCCCGAGTAAAACCGAACCCCGCTGCCGACGAAAAACTCCGGCAAAACCCCACCTCGCCAAACCGCACGCAAATGAAACCGGTGCGATCCCTTCGCAGCGACACCACGCTCGCGACGCGACACAGACCGCCCAGCAGGCCCGGAACCAATCATCCCCTCAGCCACAAACCCCGGATGATCCAGATGAGCCGTCAAACACACAGGCCTAGCCACGCGCGCCGCACCACGCTTGTAGTGCAGCAGCAGATTGCCCACAGCATCCGCCCGCAACTTCAGCCTCGGTCGCTCCGCCGCGAATGATCGGATGTAATCAATGACATGCCCTTCCACAAACGGCGCCGTCGGAAGCGACAAAACCTCATGCAATATCTTTCGCGCAGCCGGTGTTTTTACCAAGGTTCGGAACCCCTCAAAAGGTTAGCGTGATCGAGCACAACGATCCTAACCGCCGGCGCAACGCGGTCAAAACAATCACACACCAGCTTCAAAGCCCACGACAATTCCGGGGAGACACACGCAATCGACCAAAACCGCGACACTGAACACGACCGGCGCAGAAGCGCCCCCGTTCCCACGCAAAGCCGCTCCGTTCAAACCCAAGCCATCACCGCCCGACGCGTCGCGAGCGGTGACGGCCTCAATAATGAAAACGTCGGCCTAACGAACTACGGACAAGTCGGCGTACCGCAGGCTGCACCGCCGGCGTAATCGCTGACGCCCGTCGCGCTAGGCCAATTGCACAGGAATTGATCGCGATCCGCGCAATCGATCTCTCCGTCGCAGTTGAAGTCGACCAAGGCATTGTACGCCGCGTCCACATCCATCACCGTATCCCACGCGTCGTTGAAGAAACCGACATCGACCTGGTCGTCGGAGGATGTCGTGACACAATTGAAGTTGCCGTATGAAGTCACGCAATCGAGTTTGATGACTTCTGACGCGCAACTGCCGCCTCCTGTGCAATTAACGCTACCACTAATGACAGCCGCGTTCGTCGTGTAAACACGGACCAGTTCTTGGTTTTGAACACTCGGAACTCCCGTTATCAGCGTAGCGCCGGTTGCGACGTAAAGGTCGAAAGCGTACACAGCGTCGCGTACGTATTGGGAAGTTGTCCCATCAAACCCGCTGATAACCGAATTGATATTCTGGTCGAACATCGCCGCGGACCCACTCAAGACTCTGACCTCAGCCCAACGCTTCGTGCAGGGCACGTCATCGAAGAACGGGCGGACGGGCGACCCGGAGACATCGAGCCACTCGCCGTCATAGTCCGGCCCCACCGCCTCCAGCGCTCCATTGTTGGGGCCACCGCCCTGGATCGTGACCGTGACGCCCTGGACCTGGAATTCAAGGATGTCGAGCTGGCCGTTTCCATCGATCGAGGTCAGTTGAGAATCGATTGTCAAATAGCCCGACGCCCCCTTGTTGATTTCGATCTCTAGCTCCGCCGAGCCTACGCGCAGGAACGCACCGTCGAAACCGACACCATTATTTATACCCTTGTGCCGAAACAGATTGTTGATTCCCTCATAAGAAACGTCCGAACCACTCCCTCGCCACCAGGATCGCTTGTTGGCTTCTACAACCGAATCGCCCTTGAAAAAAGTATCCCATTCCGGGTCGGTCTCTCCGGCGATATATCCGATATGATCGGCCCGCACAGTGCCGTTCTGCACCGTGAGCACGCTGGGGTAGAATTTCTGAGTACCCCCGGACACCATGTCCACACCCCACGGGTTGGCCACCGTGCCGTTGCTGTTCACGGTCCAGTCGCTCACCGCGTTGAGTATCGTAGCATCGTCGGTAGATACGAAGCGGGCATCGCCGTTGATCGTCCACACGCCGCCTTTTGCCTCAGCCCCGACGAAATTTGCCAGGGAGGTATCGTTGAGACTCCACACGCCGCCTTGTGATTCAACCCCATCGTGTTCCACCAGAGAGGTATCGTTGAGATTCCACACGCCCTCTTCGATAATACCGTGTGCCTTGACGATACTGCTGTTTTTCAGCGTCCACACGCCGTCCTGCGTTTTAGTCCCATCATGTTCCACCAGAGAGGTGTCATGGAGATTCCAAATGCCTTCCACGATGTTACCATGTCCTCTGAAAATGCTGTTGTCTTCCAATTCCCAAAGCGCTTTGGTGGTGACTCCATCGACATCCATTTCGGAGTTGTCGCGTTGCAAAACCTTTGCTTCGGTTTCGTTGCGCGCGAAGTAATCGCCCGAACCCGTCCCGGAATCGTCGACAAACAGCTTCGCGTAACCGCTCAAATCGATTGTTTCGTGGCTGGCTCCCAGGTCGCCGATCGAACCCACGGTCATGGTCGTCACATCGCCGGACGTCGCCGACGAAGTACCCAGGGTCAGGTTCATGGAGTCAACGTCGCCCAACACTGTGATCGTCGAATCATCCTCAACCTTCCACTTCGTGGCGGCGGTCCCGGTCCCGACGCCGATCAGGTCGCCGTCGACGATGATGGTGATGTTGTCCCGCAGCGTTATGCCCAAGTCGTTCGCGTCGCCATCGACATCGATTTTGACCCAGTCGCCCACATCGCCCTTCGTCCGGGTGATATTGACGCCGGTAACGTCCCCGCCAACGTCCAGCGTTGTTTCGTCACCGCTCGAACCGTCCTCCACCCTGACACCGTAATTCGTCGTACCGGTCGTTTTCACGAAATCAGTCCCGCACGTCAGCGTCATACCGGAGCACACCCGCATGAACCGGTCCAGACCCGAGTCGCCATCACCGGTGAAGTTGAGGCAGGCCTCGTCGCTGTCAATCAGAATCCGCGACTTGAACGAATCGTCCTGAGTCGCGTCGTCGCCGGTGACCGGGAAAGTGAACGGGTTACTGCCGTCCCAATTGGCTGGAAGGTTCCACGCTCCATTTGTGCCGGTATTCCACGTAAAGCTGTCCGCCCACAACGTGCCGCCCGTTACCGTCGCGACCGCCACAGCCAAGAAACAAAACGTCCGATTCAACCGCTTCCTCGTCGTATTCATCACGAAGACCTCCTACAATGCGCAGAGACCACCCTTCGGCGTGTAACGCGCTCGAAGGGCCGGGCGGACGGGAGTACCTTGTCGGGGTTGTGCCCGTCCGCCCTCTTATTCATGTGGCATGCACGCGCATGCTCACGCTTCTATGCAACTACGTTCCGATAATCACTTTTTCAGCCTACAGGGGAAGCTGTCTCCTTACGGTTATTGTTGAAAGACCAACGTTAATTGCTCGTGGGAACGACGAGGCGCTGAAACACGACAAAGTCGCGAAAGTCGATATCCCCGTCCAAGTCGAAATCGAATATATCGAGGCACACAGGCGGCATCTGGACGTTGCACGCGACGTTGCTCATGCAATTCTGCATGGATTCAAAATCGAAACGGTCAATGATTCCGTCCCCGGTGAAATCGCCCGGATCACGAATTTGCCAAAGCAATGCAATATCTGTCTCCGGAAAATCCCCAACCCCAAACGCTACCTCGCCAGAATCGCTTATGTCGTATCCATGAAAGGCGAGTTCCGGCGTATCAATAAGCTGATACGTTTGACCATCCTTGACCAACATGCCCGACCCGAAATTGCCAAGCGACAATCCGTAGATCACGTCGCCAACATTATTGGTTCTCGGCCCTCGACCACCTGTGGAGTCCTGCAAAACGCTCGCCACCCCACCCTCCCAGGTCCATATTCGGAATGCATCATCCCACGCAACGACACCCGCGTCGTTCATTGCGCATCCCTGGGCTTGCGTGGTGCCATCGGTCAACTCATGTACGTTTCCACCGATCGAACACATGATCGTTGAAAGCCACGGATTCACCGAAAAGTCGTAGCGCACCCATGCGTAGTCGCCGGACGCGTTGATCGTCACGCAAACATTAGTGAGGCCGTTGTCCGTGATTGGAACGGCGTTTCCGTTTTCGTAACGATACAACTCAACTTGGATCGAACTGAACCACGTTGGCCAAATTAAGGTTCCATCGTTTCCAATGGATGGCCCGACTTGGTCATCAAAATCGTCAGTCAAATGCTCGACCACGCCGTTTTCGTAGCGAACAACTTCATGTTCATTCACACCCGGGTCTCTCTGCACCCAAACGATGACGCCGTCGTCGTTTATGTCCGCCTGCCAATCGGTAACGTCGTTGTCGGTGAGCTGCCGCAGCTTGCCGTTGTCGTACAGGTAGATTTCCTCCTCGGTCCCGTTGGGGTTGGGGATGGCCCGCTTGCTGAACACGATCTGGCCAAGATTATTAATGGCTGCGTGCTGATCCTGCTCGGGATCGTCGGTAATCTTGACGATTTCCCACCCCGGCGGTGGGCCTTGGATGATCGCAGGCACAGGCCCTTCGGCGCGGGATCGGGCGAAAACGAGCGAGAGAACCAAAACGGCTAATATCGGGCGCATGGGCATCGGGCATTTTCTCCTGACAAAACAGAACAAGAAGCAATCACACAGCAGAGAGAGAGAGAGCAGGTGCCAGCGGGCTGCGGGCTGCGGGCTGCGGGCTGCGGGCTGCGGGCTGCGGGCTGCGGGCTGCGGGCTGCGGGCTGCGGAACTTGGAATGAGCGGGAATACACATAACCCGTTCAGGCTACCCCAAGCCGTACAGGCGATGCAAGCAGAATCGCCGACTTGTCCATCAATTGAGCACAAAGAAACCGCGCAACAGGTCAGCCGCGTGCAATGCCAATCCACTGAAAGACCGCGTTCAACCTATTTTCTACCCTGTTCTCGAGCGCACCCCACGAGCCGCGGACTTCAGTCCGCGCGGACGCCCCCGGACCCATCCGACACTATTCTCAACCAGCACGCCTCCACACCGAAACATCGCCATTGCAAATCGCCGACCAGTTACCATGCGGCAAGCATCAGTTGAGAGTGTTGAAGGACTATGTTCAGCCTGGTCAGTTGGAGCGTCGCGGAGCGCGCTACGAAACTCGACTCCATACCTGCAGCGCTACACGCGAACGTCGATGAAGCGCCCCGCTTGGGAGGCGAGGGCCGACGGCTTGGATTGGGATGCATAAGCCGCTGACTGAAACGACTTGGCTGCGTGAGGCTTGGAAAAACTGCCGCTCTTTGAAGTAGCGACACTGGCGACTGCCGCACCGACCGCTGCCGACGCGTCGCCGGTCGAATTTGCGTCGCCGTTCGACGCATCCTCGCGATTCTGCGTGACTTTCTCCGTCCGCGCTTTGGCTTCGGTCTGACTGGCGGCGGCTGCCACGGAGCGATCCTGCGATGACGGCTGAGCCGGTGCGCTCGCAGCCCGCTGAATCTGCTGCATCTTGCGAATCGTCGCGTCGGGATCGTTGGCCACCTCCGAAGTGTCAATCTGCACTTCGCCGCCGGTGGCATACTGCCGGCCGTCCGGACCCGTTTCGTATTCGAATGAAGGCCCGCCCTTGGAGTTTGAACCCGCCGCGGCTTTGTGGGCCTGCTCGTGACGGCGCACCTCACTGTCACGCTTCTTGAGCTTTTCGACCTCCTGCAATTCCTCTTCGGTGAGTTCGCTCTTGCCCGAAACGAGCGAAGACTCCTTCGTCGCCTCGATCGGCTGCCGACGATTGGCCCCGCCCCGGCCGGAAACGCCGCTCAATCCGCGCAGAATCGAGTTCATCGATGCGCTGGCGGAGTATTGTTGGTTTACAGAATCAATCATGTCTACCTCGATGCGCACGAAAAGAGCGCAGTCGCATCGTGACTATCGTCCAGCCGAGCAGCCGAGTTAATTACCGCAGGAAAATCCCGCAAATTTACATGCCTGATCGATCCTCATAGAATCCGTTGCGGATTTATCGGGCCTGCAACAACCCAAACAACCCAAACAACACAAAGGGGCAACACATGTCTGAAGGTGTCACACGTCGCGGATTCCTCGGCACGGCTGCTGCCGCCGCCGCCACCGCCAACATTCGGGCGAACCTCGCAGCAGCCGCCGACGGCATGCGCAGCCACACCGTTCGCCCCATCGTTATCAGCAGCGCCAACGGCTTGGAGACGGTAACAGAGGCCGCCCGAAAAATTCGCGACGGCGGCGACACGCTCGACGCGGTGATTGCCGGAGTGAACATTGTCGAGGCGGACCCGAACGATCACAGCGTCGGCTACGGCGGATTGCCGAATGAGGACGGCGTCGTGGAACTCGACGCCTCAGTCATGCACGGCCCCACGCACAATTGCGGGTCGGTGGCAGCCTTGCGTAACATCATGCACCCGTCGAGGGTGGCCAAGCTGGTCATGGAACGTACAGACCACGTAATGATCGTAGGCCAAGGTGCTCTGCGATTCGCCAAAGCCCACGGACTCCGCGAAAAAGACCTCCTCACAGACGATGCGCGACGCATCTGGATGAAATGGAAAGAGTCGCATTCCGATCGCGACGATTGGCTCGCACCGCAAAAACCGCCCGGCGACACAAGAAAACGCTCGGACGCCGCCGCTACGAAAACGGAATTCACCTACGGCACGATCCATTGCAGCGCGTTGAGCGCCGCGGGCGATTTGAGCGCGGTGACCACGACGAGCGGCTTGAGCTACAAGATTCCCGGGCGTGTGGGCGATTCTCCGATTATCGGAGCCGGCATGTACGTGGACAACGAAATCGGCGCCGCAGGAAGCACAGGCCGAGGCGAAGCCGTCATCAAGCATTGCGGCGCATTCGCGGTCGTGGAGCTGATGCGCGGCGGCCTGTCCCCGACCGACGCCTGCCTGACCCTCCTGAAGAGAATCGCCAACCACACAACAGACCCCCGCCTCCTCGACGATCGCCGCCGCCCTCGGTTCGATGTCAAAATGTATGCGTTGAATAAATCTGGGGAATTTGGAGCGGCCTCGATCTGGTCTGGCGGGAGGTTTGCCGTCCACGTGAACGGCGAAAGTCGCGTGGAATCGTGTTCCTATCTGTTCAAAAGGGATTGAAATCACTGAAAACTAGGTTTCTGCCCTTTGATAGGGGATTTGCCCAGTAAAAACCATCCGTCCGAACCCGCGCGATTTTTCGACGATCCGTAACCGGAAAACTCTTGCGATATCCGCCCACGGGCCGATAATCCGCAAAGTGCGGCGATGAAGAACCGGAGGACATCCGTGGCGCGGAGCGTGTTTTCGGTTTGCCGCAGTCGTTTGATGCAAACAGGTTCGCGGGCAGGGCGCGATGGCGTCGAGATGCGCGCGATGCAAATCAGCTACAAGAGTGGAGGTATTACGGTGTCTCGAAAAACAGGTATTGCGATGTGCGGACTGGTCGTATGTGCGGCTGCCGGCGCACCGGCTTGGTCGCAGGACAAGGCTCCAAGCGCCAAGATGTTGAATCTTCGCTTCGACGAAGACTTTGACTACTTGAGCGGCGACGAAGGCTCCTACGAGCCGGATCGTTTTGATTTTCTGAAGAACAACAGTCTGGGCGACGATTGGCGATTCGACTTGGGCGGCGACTTTCGCTTCCGGGGTGAGTGGCGGGACAACCATACCGCGTTCGGCACAATCGGCGGCCCGCAGAACACCCAGCAGCTTTATCGCTGGATGATGCACTTCAATCTGAAGTACCAGGACAGCTTCCGATTCTTCATTCAGGGTGTCGTCACGAATGCGGAAGATCAGGATACCGGATTCAATCCGACCCAGGAGAATCACGGCGACCTGCAGCAGATGTTCATCGATTGGAACTTCATGGGCGGCGACTCACCGTGGTACGTCCGTGTCGGTCGTCAGGATTTGCTTTATGGGGCAGAGAGATTCGTTTCGCCGTTGGATTGGGCGAACCAACGTAGGCGTTTCGACGCGGTCAAGCTCGTGTACGCGGGCGACCCCTGGCACGTTGAGGGGTTCTACGCAAAACCGGTCGTCGTCCAGCGCAAGGGGGCCGATAATTACAACGAGGAGTTCGACTTCGCAGGCCTGTACGCCACCTACTCCGGTTTCGAGAATCATGGTCTGGATTTGTACTTCTTCGCGATCGACCGCACCCAGGACACAGTCAACCCCAACGGTGCCGTTGGCGATCAATCCATCTACACGTTGGGAACGCGCTTCTGGGGTACGACGGACGCATGGGACTACGAGGCGGAACTCGATCATCAGTTCGGAAGCTGGGCCAGCGATTCTGTCAGTGCGTGGAGTTTCTCCGGTGTCCTGGGTTACACGTTTCCGCACGCGTGCAAGCCGCGGTTCGGAATCGGCTTTGACTGGGCGAGCGGCGACGACGAGTCCTCGGACACAAGCGTAGGAACGTTCAACCAGATGTTCCCGTTGGGGCACGCGTTTCTCGGATACGCGGACTTGGTTGGCCGCCAGAACATCATCGCCACGAACATCAACCTTTCAGCCTGGGCGGTTCCAGAGAAAGTCAAAGCGACCGTCGCGTACCATCTTTTCTGGTTGGCCAATGACGAAGATGCTCTGTACAACTCCGCCGGGGCAGCCACAGTTCGCGACGCGACGGGTGCCAGCGGCCAGGAAGTCGGCAGCGAAATCGATTTCACCGTCAACTGGAAGATGAGCAACCACTCTTCGATGCTGCTCGGGTACTCCCACTTCTTTGACAACGGCTTCGTTGATACAAACACGGCGCGCGACAGCGATCCGGACTTCTTCTACCTTCAGTACGAATACAAGTTCTAGCGCGCGGACCGAGCGCGGTCTGATTGAAATACGAAACGGCGTCGGGTCTGATGGCTCGACGCCGTTTTCTTATGGCCCGAACGCGATGCGGTGGCGGTGGTCGACCGACGATGCGAATACTGAATCGAAATGTTCATGTTCCTTCGTGCTCATCTTCTCTTGGATGCGTAATGAATCAATGCCGGTCTCTCCGGAATCGGATGCTCGGCGCGAAGCCTCGAAAAGTTCATCCAGAACAATCTCGGCCTTCTGTCGAAACTCGGCTTGAACTCCGGCAGAAGCGGGCACGTTGGTTTCGGCCTCAAACGCGTCGGTATCCAACCACGTGCAGCCGGGGTGCGATCGCACTTCAGCATATCCAGTCCATACGATTGGGGGCGACGATACACGTTGGCACCATCAACCACCGCCCGATGTGAACAGACAAACAGAGCCGCGCCCGTAAGGAAGCGGTGTCTCACAACAACCGTAAATTACGCCCATCCCATTCTCACCGCTACGGCTCCAATTACCCATCAATTCCCGTGATTCTGCACTGGGACCATATTCGGTAATACAGACTTCCCGTGTGGCACCGGTTTTCAACCGGTGCAAACGATGGCCTTTCACGCAACACCGGTTTCCTGACCACCAAAGACTTGCCCACGAGACGCTTAGTCCCACCTATACTGTCACCGCCCCGGCGGTTTTTCACGTGCCTTGTCTCGACAGGTTGATACACTCGGGGGACTGCGAGGCACCGTGCGTGCCCCCAAAATCCTGATCAGGAGCGTTGAACAATGTCACCGCATCGAACAACCTACCAAGCCTATCCGATCCTGTGCCCGTTCATCATGATTGCAGCCACCGCAATCTGGATGCTGCTTCCGATCAGCTGTGACAATCTTCCGGAACCCACGACAGCCCGCGCACCCGCATTCCGCGGCCCTTATCTTCACGCCGTGGGACACGACCAGAACTCCGTGATTTACGCGGTAATCGAATCAAATGAGTTTCGTGAAGAGAGTGCATCGGACCTGCCACCGACACTTGCGCTTTACCGTTTGAACTTGGAAACACTTCTTTCCGAGAAAATCCACGACGAAATTCCTGCGATCTTTGAAGAAACGGCTTCAAACGGTCGGTTCATGGCCTCGGCGGATCGCGCGAATGGCAAGGTGGAAATCTTGGATTTGGAATCTTCTTCAAGAATTGCCGTCACTGAATTTGAAGGCAACATCGGGCGATTTTTCTTTATCGGCGATTCACTGGTATTTGACGAATGTGTCGATTATAGAGAGTGTTTCATCGTAATCGCGTCTCCACCACTTTATGAGGCGATGAGTATTCCGTTTGAGGGGTTGGCGTACACCTTGGACGACGAACTTTCCGTATTGGTCAGCTACCAGAGGGAAGATGAGAATTTTCGAGATGACTCGGGTGTTGTGAGCAGTTACATGGAAGATATTGCGACAAGAGAGCGTCAAATCATAAGGCGCGATATAGTAGTCCCAGAGGTGAGGACTCCATGGTACTACGACGGCGCATACTATCTGGAGGAATGGGGTTACTATCAATGCGCATTCGGAGGCGGAATTTCATCGTATGTGAGGCCAGTAAGTGCTCAAGGGATTGAAATGCGCCCTATTCTTGACTTTGGAGGCGATAAGCGGGTACTGGACTTCGCTAATGGACGTTTTCTTGTTGAGAGAGAAACGCCAGGGAATTGCCTTGGTTGCGATGAGCATGTTCTTCTGGAAATCCAAACTTTGTCTGGTGATATCAACAGGATTACGTCTTATCCCGACTTTTTGTTCAATAGTGTTACTCGCCGGAAGAATGGTGTTTTTTTCGTCGATGAAGACCGCGTTTTTTGGAGAACGAAAACGGACAACCGTTACGATGTCTTCGTTCTGTACGACATCACGACGGGAACCACGCAAACGATCGACGTATTGCTGGAAATCGGTGCGGTTGCGCCAGATTCACTGCAATAAATCGCAAAACATCTCGTGGGCTTCCGCCGGACGGCCCGAATCGCAACGATCAGGGGCGACAGTACGCTGTGGTTCCATCAAGCACCGCCCGATGTGAACAGACAAACAGAGCCGCGCCCGTAAGGAAGCGGTAGCCCACAACAACCGCAAATTACGCCCCAACCCGCGCTCACCGCCACGGCTTTAATTACCCATCGATCAACCCGCGCCACGGCGTCACGTTGTCGCCGCAGCCAACCGGCCATAAAATCCCATCATCATGACCACCGACGCGGACCGGACGCCTCAAGACATCAAAAGCCTGCTGATTGTCCTGCCAACGTGGGTAGGGGACTTCGTGATGGCTACCCCTACCTTGCGTGCATTGCGCGAACGCTTCGCCGACGCACGCATCACGTTCCTGGCTGTGCCCAACCTCGTCGGTCTGATTCAGCCGAGCGATTGGGCGGACGACGTCGTCACCTGGCCGCCAAAAAGTCAAAAAGGAAGCCCGCTCGCGCTGTGGAGATTGGGCCGGCAGCTCAGGCGACACGCCTTCAACCTCGCGATCCTCCTGCCCAATTCGTTCCGATCCGCCTTGGCGGTCCGACTCAGCGGAGCCAAACGGCGCGTCGGATATGATCGCGACGGACGAGGCTGGCTCCTCACAGATCGCTTGGCTGTCCCCCGTGTGGATGGGCAGGTCGTACCGCACCCGATCTGTGACTACTACAGCCGCCTGGCGGAGTCGCTCGGTTGCCCTCCCCCCGGCGACGAATTGCGTCTGTTCACCGACCCCGCCGACGAAGCGACGGTGGAACGGCGGCTCAACGACCTCGCTCGCAACGCAGCCAGCCCCCTCGTCGCCTTCTGCCCGGGGGCTTCGTTCGGCGCGTCCAAGCTATGGCTTCCCGAACGCTTCGCGGAGGTCGGGGACAGACTCGCTCGCGATCACGATGCCAATGTCGTCATCACCTGTGGCCCCGGCGAGGAATCGATGGCCCGAAACATCGCCGAACAGATGAGCGCCCCGGCCACAGTCTTCGAGAATCCCGGCTTGACTTTGGGGCAACTGAAAGCGCTATTAAGACGCTGCGACCTGGTTCTATGCACCGACTCCGGGCCAAGGCACATCGCCAAGGCGTTTGGCGTGCCGGTCGTGTCGCTCTTCGGCCCTACGCATCAAGCCTGGACGGATACGGAGTATCCGATGGAGCGCAAAATACAGATCGAAGTAGACTGTGGCCCCTGTCAGAAAAAGCTCTGTCCGCTGGGTCATCTGGACTGCATGACCGGAATAACCGTGGACAGAGTTATGGAAAACTGCGAAGAATTGTTGCGCCTACGATCCGCCGCGACTGCATCATGATGATCGTGCTACATGACTGAACCCCAACGTCAACCTTACGAAAAGATGAACGGATTGGTTGTCCAGAAGCGGTTTCGCACGCTGCTGGAGTCGAACGGACTGAACACGCTCGACGCACTGCTCGCGCACGACATGGGCGACCGCATGGACAAAGCAGGACTGCCCGGTTGGCGGGAACGTATACGCCTCAACCTCGGCGACAAGGGCGATGTCGTGCTGTATCTCAAACGCTACACCTCGCCGCCGCCGCACGAACAGAGATCGCGTTTTTTCGCAGGGGCCGCGAGACACGGGACAGCCTGGCTGGAATGGCGACGACTGAGAAAAGTCGCCCGCGACGGCGTTCAATGCGCCCAGCCGGTCGTCTTTGGAGAGAGCATGAGCGGCTTCAGGGAGCGCGGCAGCGTGCTGGCCACCCTGGCTGTCGACGGCGTGTCGCTGGAGCGATGGTCATCGGACCATGCGCCCCGCGCCAGCCGCCAGCGCCTGACCGCATTAGCCCGCGTCATCAGACGATTCCACCGGCTGGGGTATATCCACCGCGACCTCTACCTCTGCCACATATTTTACAACGAGCGTTGCGACGGCGAGCGGGCCTTCACTCTGATCGACCTTCAGCGCACCATCAGACCCAATTGGCTGCGGAAACGCTGGCTGACAAAGGACTTGGCGTCGCTGAATTACTCGACACCCCCAACACTCGCCACGCGCACCGATCGGATTCGGTTCCTCCGCTGCTGGCTTGGCACAGCCCGCCTCCGTGGTCCGGGCAAACGCCTCGTGCGTCGGATCGTCGCCAAGACCAAACGCATCGCCCGGCACGACGCCCAAAAACGCGCCCGGCAGGCGGCGAGCTAATCCGATGAAGATAGGGATTGTGGCTGAGTGGCTGGACGTTTCGCGCGGCGGCGCGGAAACCTCAACGCTTCAATTCATGGACTGCCTCATCGAAAGAGGCCTGCGAATTGAAGTATTCACGCGCAGCGAGTTGCCCGAGCGCGCTGGCCTGTCCTTCCGCACGACCAAGGTCGAGGGCGGTCGGGCGTCGGCCACAAGAAATTTTCTCGACAAAACCGAGAATTTTGTTCGCCAAACGGATTGCGACCTGATTCACGCATTTGTGCCTATCCGCGGTGCGCACATCTACCAGCCGCGCGGCGGAACGGTGCCGGAAACCATCGAGCGGACCATCGCCACGCGCCCAAACCGCGTTTCCGCTGCGTGGAAGCGGCTTCTCATGCGTTTTAACGCGCGCCAGCGTTTGATGCTCCACCGAGAGCGATCATGGCTCACCGGAAACACCCCGCCGCGCGTTTTCGCCCTTTCCAACTACGTAGCCGCTCAGCTTCGCGATCACTACAGCTTCCCCGAATCGCACATCCGGCTCATCCGGAACGGAATCACCCCCAAGCCGGCCACCGACGAAATTCGCAAGCAGAACCGAGCCGAGGTACGGATGCGGTATGGCGTTGGCGAATCGGAACTACTGCTTGTGGCTGTCTGTCACAATTTCCGTCTAAAGGGCGTCGAACACCTGATCCGATGCGCCGGTTTGCTGCACCGTGATCTTGACGTCGCTTGTCGCGTTTTGATCGTTGGCAAGGACCGTCCCGATCGATGGGAACGGTTGGCCGACCGCTGCGGCGTTGGTTCTTTTGTCCGTTTTACCGGACCCGTGGAGGATACCGCTCGCTTCCTCCACGCAGCCGATGTGCTGGTGCATCCGACCTTTTACGATCCGTGCAGCCGCGTCGTCCTTGAGGCGCTGGCGTCGGGAATACCCCCTATTACCACGCGGTACGACGGTGCAGCCGACTTCATTGAAGAGGGTGTTCACGGGTTCGTTCTGAACGAGCCGTTTGATGTGCGCACGATGGCTGAACACCTTGGCCGCCTTGTTGACCCGAAGGTGAGACGGCGAATCGGGGCGGCGGCTGGGGCGCTGGCTGACGTCGTGTCCATGCGGCGTCACGCGGATGAGGTGATTGGTCATTATCAGACGGAGGTCAGCCGGGCTTCCGAGTGAGTTTTGTCGCGTGCTGTGGAATCGTTTGAAAAAACCACTTGTGAAAACCAGTGCCGAGGTGGTAATCTTACGCGGAAGGGTGAACGAGACCGATCAAAGGTTGACCCGGACGCTTGGGGTGAGCCTATGATGATATGGTGGCGAATGCACGTGGGGTGAAAACGGGATGAGCCAGGCCCAAAAGACAATCAAGGTGCTGGTGATCGGCGGGGGCGATGACGCCCAAGCTGCTTTGCTGGATTCCCTCGGTCGGGACGTGGATGTCTGGTATGCGACGGATCTTGAAGACGCCGGCGCGAAGCTGATTGGAACGGAGTACGATTTCGTGATTACTTCCAGCGAGTTGTTCTCCAGCGAGCGCACGGATTTCGCTGATGCGATTGCGGAGGCCAGCGATCGTGACGGCGTTGGTGTTTACGACCTCACCGGAAAGCTCATCTGGGCCAGTGCGGGTTTCTTGAAGCTCACCGAAGACGCGCGCGAATTCACTCGCGCCCAGTGCATCGAGTCCGCCGCCCGAACTCGAAGCCGGGAGACCGTTCGCGATTTCTCGTGGACATCGAGCCAGGACACCGAATTCGAACTGAAGGTCACGCCGATCCTGGACATGGATCGCAGGGAAACGCGATACGTCGCGTTGATGCGCGACGTGACCCGCGCCCGGGCCAAGGAGCGGCAATACGAAGCCATCCACCGTGCCGGTCGCGAGCTGGTACGGATGGATACCGAACAGGTATCGCAGCTAGCCACGCACGAACGCCTCGCCCTCCTCGAAGAAAAAATCATAAAATACCTTCACGACCTGATGCAGTTCGACAAGTTCTCGATCCACCTCCTCGACAAGAAAACCAACAAACTCGAACCTGTCCTGCTCAGCGGCATGCCGCAAACGTTGCAGCAACTTGATCTTTACGCTTCGCCCGACGGCAACGGCATCGCCGGATACGTCGCACACACCGGCAAGAGCTACAACTGCCCCGACGTGTCCAGGGATGAGCGATACTTCCGGGCGCTCGAGGACGCGTGCAGCTCGCTGACCGTACCTTTGCGACTCAACGACGAGGTCATCGGAATCCTCAACGTTGAAAACAGCCGGCTTAACGCTTTTACGTCAGAGCAGTGTCGCATGGCTGAGTTGCTGGGCAGAGACATTGCGACGGCTTTGCACATTCTCGATCTCATGGTGACCGAGCGTTACACGACCACAGGCCAACTCGGTTCGAGCGTGATGGCTGAGGTCACCGCGCCGCTGAACGACATCCTGACCGACGTCGAATCGCTCATCGAGGACTACCTGGGCCACGATGATTTGCGTCACCGCCTGAACAAGATCACGACCAATGTTGTGGCTATTCGCGAATCGATCAAGCACACGACTTCGCCCAAGCGAGGCTTGACCGGCCATCGTCCCACGGGCGTCAAGCGATCCGACCCCATCATTTCCGGCAAGAAGATTCTTGTGGTCGATGACGAACCGATGATTCGCGAGACCGTGCGCGATGTTCTGCTCAGCTACGGCTGCGATGTGACCATTGCTGAGGACGGTGACAAAGCCGTCGATCAGATCCGTGCCGCCGAATTCGATCTCGTGCTGAGCGATATCAAAATGCCCTGTCGCAACGGCTACGAGGTGTTCGCCGCAGCCAAGGATGCCAATCCGGACACGCCGGTGATTCTGATGACCGGTTTTGGCTACGACCCCAACCACTCGATCGTCCGCGCCCGCCGAGAGGGTTTGACGGCGGTCCTGTTCAAGCCCTTCAAGGTCGACCAATTGCTCGGCGAAATCCGCGCGGCGCTTCACGCTACCAAGGGTTAGCGAAGTTTCAATCCAAGCCCGGCGAGCCGCGAACTTTAGTTCGCGCGGATTTTCCGATACCCACAACCGCGAGTGGGCAAGCTTGGATTGAGAATGCACCGGCAGGCCGTTGAAAATTTACGGCACTGGCGCTCAACTCATGTCTTCACCGGTCAAAAAGAGCACTGCCACACTGAAGGCCAACGGTTTTCAACAGGCTGTCAGGGTGAGCGCCTCGCGCGCCGCCGCCACTGTGCGGTCGATCTGCTCTTCGGTCTGAGCGGACGAAACGAACATGCACTCAAATTGCGAAGGGGCTAGATAGATGCCGCAATCGAGCATGGCGTGGAAGTAGCGGGCGTATTGTTGTGTGTCACAGGCGGAGGCTGTTGCGAAGTTCGTAACCTCGGAATCTGTGAAGAAAGTGCAGAGCATGCTGCCGACGCGCGCGTGCCGCGTTGCGACTCCGGCGCTGCGGGCCGCTTCGCGTAAGCCTTCGTCCAAACGGGCGGACAAGGATTCGAGGCGGTCGTAGATGGTAGGATCGTCCAACGCTTCCAGCATGGCGATGCCAGCCGCCGTCGCGACAGGATTGCCGCTCAACGTACCGGCTTGATACACAGGCCCGACCGGCGAGACCTGCTGCATGATCCGTACGGAAGCTCCGTAGGCAGCCAGCGGCAGACCGCCGCCCACGATTTTCCCGAGGCAGGTGATGTCAGGCTTCTGCCCGTACAACGCTTGCGCTCCGCCCGGCGCGACGCGAAAGCAGGTCATCACCTCGTCATAAATCAACAGTGCCCCGGTCCGATCGCAAATCTCTCGCAGACCAGCCAGAAACCCAGCCACCGGCGGAACTAGACCCATGTTGCCCGCAATCGGCTCGACCAGAATGGCTGCCAGGTCTGAACCGCGGTCGGCCAACGCAGACTCGACGGACGCAAGGTCATTGTAGTCCGCCACCAGCGTATCGGCGGCTGCCCCCGAAGTGACTCCCGGCGACGAGGGCGTGCCGAACGTCATCGCCCCGGAACCGGCTGCCACGAGCAGAGCGTCGGCGTGTCCGTGGTAGCAGCCGTCGAACTTGACGATGAGGCTGCGTCCGGTGACCGCCCGAGCCAACCGCACGGCGCTCATCACAGCCTCAGTCCCGGAATTGACCAGTCGAACCATTTCGATTGACGGAACACGCTCGATTATCAGCGTCGCGAGGTGGGTTTCAGCCTCTGTGGGCGCGCCGAAGCTCGTGCCCCGGTTGGCTGCTTGCTGAACGGCTTTCACGACGGAGGGGTGGGCGTGCCCGAGAATCAAAGGCCCCCAGGAACCGACGTAGTCGATGTACTCCCGGCCATCGATATCATGAAGGATCGCTCCGCATCCGCGTTCGATGAAGCGCGGCACACCTCCGACCGCACCGAACGCGCGCACGGGTGAATTGACCCCGCCGGGCATGACGCGCGAAGCCGCTTCAAACGCACACGCCGAACCGCGGTTTTCAGGGCTTCTGCTTGCTTCCGTCATGCGTCCATTCCCGCCATTCAGCCTTGAATTCCGCAAGGTTTTCGCGCGTAACTCGTTTCGAGGCCGAAGAATACGACACCGGTCGAATGCGCTGGCCTATCAGCATGGCCGCGCACGTTGTGACGGCTTGCTCGGCGATTTCCCCGTAATCCACCGCGATCATCGCGGTCACGCGGCCATCTGAAATCGCGTCCCAGTTTTCGGGCGAAGGGTTTAGTCCGATAATTTTGGCTGATCCGGTGGGGAACGACTCACGTTTCCAGTCGTCGCGGTCGAACGGTTCGCACAAAAAGAGCCAGGCAGCGAGGCGGGGATAGCGTTTCATGATTTTCGCGATCTCCGCGCCGGTTGCCCGGCGATCCCCGGAATAAACAACTTCGTGGAGGACGTGTATTTCCTTGAAACTTTCCGCGCGTTCGAAAAAAGCCCGTTGCCTTTGAACCAGTGCTGGTTTGGCGGTGTCGCCGCGTACCAGGCCTATGTTTCCGTGTCCCGACAAAGCGTCATGCAGGGCGTCCGCCAGGGCGATTCCGACGGCATCTTCATCGGGGCCTGAGTGGACAAAGGGCACGCCGGTTTCGACCGGTTGCATGATGGTCACCACGCGAACACCTTTGTTGGCCAACTGTTCGAGCGTGCCAGCCAACCCTGCAGGGTCGGTTACGACCACGCAAGCGCCGGTCATGCCTTCTTTGGCTAGATCCGTGAGCATCTGGCGCTGGACGTTGATCGAAGCGGTTCGCGGGGCGGAAACGCGGATTGGAATGTCGACCAGCCCGAGTTCGCGGTGGACGCGAACGGCTGACGCGGCCATGACGGGCCAGAGGGGGTCATCCTTGCCGGCGCCGACAAACGCGATAAAGCCGTCAGAATCGGCGCGAGACGAAGCGTTCCTGCGTGAATCGCACCCGCAATAAAGGAGCAGGCCTGTCGAGAGCAAAGCGACTGACGCCAAAAGCCGATGGAATTGAGAGCGATCGGGCGAATTGTGCATCCAAGTTCTTTCGGTAGTGCGGGCGATTTAACCTTTGTGGCCGCCCCGTGAACGTACGTGACGACTTGCCCCCTTGCAAGCTTGGCCCGTTGCGCAGATAATGATATTGAGGTCATGTGCATGACAATTCCATTGAGAGACCGTCGGTAGGAGAAAAAATGGGGGTTACCCTCGAAGCGCTGCATTCCCTCCAGGAAGTCGAGCGTCAGCTCGCTGAAATCCGAAACAAGGCCGACGGCAAACGCCGTCAAGTCCGCATCCACCAGCGCGTGATTGAGAAGCAAAGCGCGCTCATCGAGTCCAAGCAACGCGACGTCCAGGTCTGCCAGATGGAGATTGATCGCGTTGATCTGGACGTCAAGACCAAGGAAGTCACGCTCGCCAAGCACCGCGAAGCGCTCAACACCGCGAAGACCAACAAAGAGTACGCGGCTATCCTGACCTCCATCAATACGGAGAAGGCGGACAGTACCAAGTCCGAGAGTCGCCAGCTTGAGTTGATGGCCAACGTCGATGCTCTGCGCGCCGAGGGCGATCAGCATGAGGCAGAGCGCGCCAAGGCTGAGCAGAAAAAGGAAGAGGCGGAGGCGAAGCTCAAGAGCTATCTGGACAAGGTCGCGCCGGATGTGAAACGCCTTGAGGGGGAGCGGACGGTTGTGGCTGAGGGGTTGGCACCCTCCATGCTGGAGACGTTTACGCGTGTGGCAGAGAGACACGACGGCGAGGCGATGGCGGAGGTCATCGTGGTCAACGCCAAGCGTGGCGATTACGCATGCGGCGGGTGTAATCTCGGTTTGACGCTTCAGCAGGTGATCGGCTGCAAGGAACGCGACGATCTGGTCCTTTGCGGAACCTGCGGGCGTATTCTTTACATCGCTTCCTGACTTCGGCGGACAACGTTCGTTGACAATTCCGTGCAAAGTTTTCGCGCGCGGGGCGACTTCGCGCTTGACCCCTGACGACCCAATGACCGATAACAGTGTTGGTGCGGTGACCTTGGTACTGGTTTTCGGCGGGGAAGACGGGCATGCGGAAAATTCTTTCGGGCGGATTGGTGGGGGTGCTGGTTTGCTCCTGGGGATGTCAAAGTCCGCGGAGCGGCGTGCTGACATCTATCCCGCGACCGATTGAAGACACGATTTCCCGTCCTGTAGAGCGTATCGGGCGTCCCCCGGCGACTCGGGCGCGGCGTAAGCATTTCGTCCCGCGTTTGCAGCCACCGATTGAGCAAGCACGAAACTGGCGACCGCCGAACGGCATTTCGAGTCGGTGGAAGACGATTGTTATTCATCACAGTGCGAGCGACAAGGGGAACGCGGCGCTCTTTGATGCTTATCACCGTAACGTCAACGGCTGGGAGGAGATGGGCTACCATTTCGTGATCGGCAACGGTCGTGGGTCGCCGGACGGGCTGATCGAGGTCGGTTCGCGATGGGGCAAGCAGAAGCACGGTGCGCACTGCAAATCGAGCGGGAATTTTCACAACGAACACGGTATTGGGATTTGCCTGGTCGGTAATTTTGAGAACACGGGTCCGAGCGACGCTCAGATGCGCTCGCTGATTCGCCTGCTTCGCTATCTTACCGGGCAAACCGGAATCAGGCCTGAGCAGGTTGTCACCCACAGCGGCGTGACGGGGAAAACGAGATGTCCGGGCCGGAATTTCCGATTGCTTGCGGTCAAGCAGGCGATAGGTGTTCCGACGGGTGCGTCGGTGATGCAATCGTCGCGTTGACCGCACTCCTGGTGTGGGCGAGTCTTGATTGACGAAAATGGTTGCGACGCAGTGGCGGTTGCGATAGCTTCTCGCCGATGTAAGGTTTTCATCGTGCCCGCATGACGAGGCCGATGATCGGGATGAATGAGCGAAAGTTGCAGGAGGCTGACTTTATGTCCACGCATACGATCAAGGGTCGGGTGTTCAAGCTGATGGTAATTGCGACGCTGGCTGGCGGGTCCATTTCGGTTCGCGGGTGCAGTCCATCTGTTCGCGACACGCTGTTGAACGGTCTTCAGACGACCGCGAACGCATTGACGAACACGCTCGTCCAGACCTTTTTCACGGCTTTGCAGCAAAACGACAGCGGAACCGGGGGCGCCGGTCTGACTACCACTTAGCGCGAATTCGGCGCGCGGGTGGAGGTTTGGGGTTGTTTTTCCACGGGACGCCCGCGCGAACTGAAGTTCGCGGCTCGATGCGCCTGGTATTGAATCTGTTCAAATTCCAACGTTCGGCGGACGGTCATTTCCTGCGCGCTGTGCGTTCCTGCCTGCTTTACGGGTGGTTGCGGTGGGGGTGTGGCTATTTCCTTCGGCGCTGTGGAATAATTCGCGCCTCACTTTACTTGCGCAGGGCGCGGGGGGCTGTCAGAATTCCGGGCGTGTTACGATCTTTTATTCAATCGGGAGATAGTCATGGACAGGGAAGTTTTG
>JAJDDQ010000082.1 GCA_029260215.1 Phycisphaerae bacterium | reverse complement strand
TGGTGATTCGGAAATTTCGTGGCCCGTGCGAACGTCAACAGCCGATTCAATTTACGGCGGGAGCCCTCCTTGGCGTTGATTCCCGCTCAAAGGCCCTCCTTGGTTTGTCTGTGCAAGACTTGGACCAAGGAGGGTCTCTGTGTCATTCTATAGACCAGCGCGCTCACTGCCAGCACAATTTCGTTTGATCTTGACGTCGTTCCTTCAACAGCCCGGGTTTGCCATTTGCAGACGTTCTGCCCGAAGAGGCCATCCGGAAGGCGTTTGATGATGAAGAGGCCTGCTTCGCCGATGACGAAGATGCCGTCTACACGCCGGCGATCACATTGTGGGCCTTCCTGTCCCAAGTGTTGTTCAAAGATGAGCAAAAATCCTGTGTCGCGGCGGTGGCTCGAATCATTGCGCTGCGAGTGGCATTGAAATTCGAGCCTTGCTCCAGCAACACTGGAGCCTATTGTCGAGCACGGAGCAAGCTGTCAGAGAATGCAATCCACCGGGTCGCGCTCGATGTGGCTGGCGGCTGCGAAAAACAGGTCGATGAGACGTGGTTGTGGCGTGGTCGCCATGTCTATCTGGTCGACGGCACAACGGTCAACATGCCCGACACGCCGGAGAACCAAAAGGCCTACCCGCAACTGACCCAGCAGCAGACGGGACTCGGTTTTCCGATCGCCCGCGTGGTAGTGCTCTTGTCTTTGGCGACCGCGATGGTGACGGGCATGGCTTTGGGGCCATATGCCGGCAAAGAAACGGGGGAATCGGCACTGTTGCGCTCACTGCTCAATAGATTCAATCCAGGAGACATTCTGTTGGCCGATCGTTACTACTGTTCATACTTCATGATCGCATTGCTGAAGGAACGGGGGATCGACCTGGTGGCCCGACTCCATCAACGCCGACCGGTGGATTTTCGGCGCGGTCGCCGTCTGGGCAAGGACGATCACGTCGTCACATGGTTTCGGCCGAAGCGGCCCGCGTGGATGGACGCGCCAACCTACGACCGCATGCCCGCATCGATCGAGATTCGCCAGATATGCGTCCACGTGGACCAGCCTGGCTTTCGCGTGAAGTCGTTTGTCGCGGTGAGCACTTTGACAGACGCAGTCGCGTATTCGAAGAATGACATTGCTGAATTGTATCGCCATCGCTGGCAGGCGGAATTGGACATTCGGGCCATCAAGATCACAATGGGTATGGACATTCTGCGCTGCAAAACGCCGGAAATGGTTCGCAAAAAGATGTGGACGTGCCTGCTGGCCTACAACTTGATTCGACAAGCCATGCTGCAATCGGCACAGAAGGCGGGCGTGTCGACACGCACGTTGAGTTTCACTGCCGCTGTGCAAACGATTGGTGCAAGTTGGCTTCTTGTGTCTCTGGGCGACGACGCGTTGGCCACGCGACTCATCGCTGCCGCCTTGGCCAGCATGGCTGAGCACGAAGTGGGCAACCGGTCAGGACGCGTGGAACCCCGCGCGATCAAACGCCGCCCCAAGGAGCATGCATTACTCACCAAACCACGCGCCGAAGCCAAGGCCGAACTACGGAAAGGAAAATCGATGTAAGTCCTTGCTACATAACCGGCAGTGCCATTCGGGACAGCCACCTGTTTTCTGCCTTCCTGCTGCCCTTTGGGGCTGACCTGCGCTTCTTCGGTTGGCCGATCGGCAGCGGTCGCGGTCGGCGTTCCAGCTTGCTCAGCGAACTGCCCGAGGCCGGCGGTCGCCCCCGGTGCGTGGTGGGCTGGATCGATAACCACTCGGCTTCGTCCGGCGGTTGTTCCCACGCCGGGCCACGCGACGCGACTGACCCGCGACAACGATTCGAGCAACACGAGGCCTGTCGAAACCCTACCCGATCCAACGCCAAGGGCCAAGAAATAAGTGAATGTTCACTCTTGTTGCCACGCAAAACTAGCTGCGTCCCCGTTTTCGCGCACAACTTCGCAGAAACAACCTCCCCCTGCGATACCCCACGAGCCGCGGACTTCAGTCCGCGCGAACGCCCCCAGACACAACCAACATTATCTCCAACCAGCACGCCTCCACGCCGAAACATTCACACCGCAAATTGCTGATCTGTTACGCGTCAAGAAGGGAAGCAAGAGCGTCCGGTGGCATTTCTTGGCACAGCGCGCAGCCATGAGCGCACCGCGAACACAGCGTGCCCGCATTGGAGGCGAGCATGCCACACTTCGACAGACGAGCGTCAACGCGCTACGCCGACGACTTCTCTTCCGCCGCAACGACAGCCAAGAGATCGTCCGTCATCGGTTTCGTGGTTTTGCACTTGGGATAGCCGGAGCAGCCGAGGAACTTGCCGGTTCGGCCTTCGCGAATGAGCATTTTCTCGCCGCATTCGTCGCAGGGAATCTCCGTCGGGATCGGCTTGGGTTTGACCGGAGCGGGCATGTCGATCTCCGCCTGCTTCTTGGCTTCACCGCGCAGGTTCACCGAACACTTGCATTTCGGAAAACCGGAACAACTGAAGAAGGGGCCGAAGCGACCGCGGCGCATGACCATCGCCTGCCCGCAGTCGGGACAGGTTAGTTCGTCTTCGGGCAGTTTCTCAACCACAGGCCTGCCCGTGCGCGTCCAGGCGAATCCCGGCGGCGGCGGGCCGAGCGCTTCGATATCCACCTTGCCTGCCGCGGTCTTGGGGATCGGCTTGCGGGCCGCTTTCTTCGCGCCTTTTCCGGAATCTTTCGAAGGCGCTTCCTGAGTGATCGGCAGTTTCCCCTCAGCCGCCAACGCCTTCAGCTCGTCGAGTTTCTCGACGGCTTTGGTATTGCGGCAACGCGGGTAGCCGGTGCAGGCGATAAACTTGCCGCGACGCCCACCGCGGATCACCATCGGTCGGCCGCACTTGTCGCAACCAAACCCAGCCTCTTCCACGGGGGTCGTCTTGCGTTCGACGCGGACGCCCTCGGGCAACTTGCCCGTGTTCTTGCACTTTGGATACTTGTCACATCCCATGAACACGCGGAAGCCGGCATGCTTGACCTGCATCGTGCCCTCGCCGCAGGACTCGCAAGGGTGCTCGAGCTCTTTGTCGGATACGAGTGTCAGCGGTTGGCCGGTTTCATCACATTGCAAAGTGCCGGTGCATTCCGGGTACCCGCTGCAACCCAGGAAAGGCCCATGTCGCGACTGACGCAGGGTCATCGGCTCCCCGCACTGCTCGCACTTGGTGTCGATCTTCGGCCGATGGACAGGCTTGCCCTCGCGATCGATGTTGAGCGCACCTTTGCATTCCGGGTAGCCGGTGCATGAGAGGAATCGCCCGGTGCGCGCCCAGCGGTAGACCATTTCCTTTTCACAGTCGGGGCACTTGTATTCACTGGGTTCAGCCCGTGCGGGGGTCATTTCCTGGCCGGCGCGTTCGAGGTCTTTTTTGAAAGGCTCGTAGAACTCGCGCATGACCGTGACCCAGTCGAGATGCGATTCCTCGATCTTGTCGAGCTCGTCCTCCATGTGCGAGGTGAACTTGACGTTCATGATATCGGGGAAATGCTGGATCAGTTTTTCCGTAACGATCTGGCCCTTATCCGTGGCGAAGAATCGCCGGTCGGTCTGCTCGACATAGCCACGATCCTGAATCGTCTGAATAATCGCCGCGTAGGTGCTGGGGCGACCGATGCCCTCGGACTCCAGCGACTTGACCAGCGACGCTTCCGAATAACGCGGCGGTGGCGAGGTGTATTGCTGCGTCGGGTTGATCTCCAAAGGAGCCACGCTCATCCCGACGGTGAGGTCGGGGAGAATGACATCGTCCGTCCGCTTCGTGCCAGCCACACGCTGAAAACCGTCGAAGACCAACCGGCGACCGCTCGCCCTGAGCGTCAGCTTGCCAATAGCGGTGTCAGCCGAAACCAGAACGGTCGTCCCGTCCCACTGCGCGGGCGTCATCTGACACGACACCATCCGCCGCCAGACAAGGTTGTAGAGTTTCCATTGCTCGGCTGTAAGGTTCTTTTTCAGCGAATCGGGCGTCAGGTTCACATTCGACGGCCGGACGGCTTCGTGGGCCTCCTGCGTATGCTTCTTCTTGGACTTGTAGAAAATCGGCTTGTCCGGCAGATACTTCGGACCGTAGGAGCTTCCGATCAGCTCACGGGCCGCATGCACAGAATCGGCGCTAAGGTGCGTCGAATCGGTACGCATATAGGTGATAAGACCTACAGGGCCTTCAGAATCACCGATGTCGATACCTTCATAAAGCGCCTGGGCGACGCGCATCGTGCGTGACGCGGAGAAGCCGAGGCTCGACGAAGCCGCCTGTTGCAGCGTGGCCGTCGTGAAAGGCGGCGACGGTCTGGACAGGGTGCGTTTCGTTTGAAGGTCCGCCAAGGTGAAAGGCGGCTTGCCCGAATAGGGTGAATTCCCCACCAACTCGACTTTTTCGAGGTCCAGCTTGGGGTATTGATCCCATTTTTCGCGGGCGACGCGCTCGCAGACAAAGCTCAACGCCTCCGCCGCCTTCAACGCTTCCTCATGATCGGACGTTTTGAAGGGGCTGCCGTTGATTTCGACCAACTCAGCCGAAAAGCTGCCGTGCTTGCTCAGCCATCCGATGCGATCCGCGACGGTCGGGCCGGACTTGGGATCGGACCCGCCCGACAGGAATTCACCCCATTCCTTGGCCAGCGCATCGCGTTTTTCCGCATCGGGCGTAAAAACCGCTGCGATCTTCCAGGATTCGGTGGGCACAAAAGCCCGGATTTCCCATTCACGCTCGACGATGAGCCGGACGGCTACCGACTGCACGCGACCGGCGGACAGGCCTTTGGCGATTTTTTGCCAAAGCAGCGGGCTTAGCTGATAGCCGACGATTCGGTCCAGCGTTCGCCGCGCCTGCTGGGCGTTGACCTTGTCCATGTCGATTTCGAGCGGCTGGTCAAAAGCCTGTTTGATGGCGGATTTGGTGATTTCGTTGAAAACAACCCGCTTTGTTCGCTCCGGCGCGAGGTTGAGCGCCTCAGCCAGATGCCACGCAATGGCTTCGCCCTCTCGGTCAAGGTCAGTGGCAAGATAGACAAACGGGGCGTTTCGGGCATCTTTTTTCAGCCCGTCGATCGCTTTCTTTCTTGAAGCGACAATTTCATACGTCGGCGTGAAGTTATTTTCGATGTCGATACTTAGGTCGTGGTTGGGCAGATCGCGGATATGCCCCATCGACGCTTTGACGATGTAGTCAGAGCCTAGATAGCGATTGATCGTCTTCGCCTTGGCCGGCGATTCGACGATAACCAACGATTTCCCAGTAGGTTGCGTTTTTTTGGCCACGCTTTTGTGTCCTGTTCGCGTTTTTCCCTCGGTCACAGCCGCGGTCGTTAGACCTTATCGGCTTGAGGGTTCAGATTCTCGATTCGGCTCCGGATTCCGCCCCGCATGGTTTGGCTGTTAGCACAATCCGATACCGGCTGTCAAATCCGCCCTCGGAAGTATCGTAGGCCGGTTTATCGGAGGATGTTGTTTTTTTCCGCACATTCATTATATTATGGGTGTTCGCGCAAAGATGCGCAATTGCATGTAAATAAAGGAGTTATCCTTCGATGAACAAATTTTTCCGCAAGCACATGAATAAGCTGTTGGCTTTTTTCATGGCTGCGCTGCTTATTGTCTGGCTCGGCGGTTCGGCGCTCACGAATATCTTGAGCAGCCGCATCGGCCAGCAGGTTCTCGGACAGGCGGTTGGCGGGCCAGTCGTGTCGGTCGATCAGCAACGGGCCAAGTTTGAGACGGATCTGCTGTCGGACATCGGATTGAACTGGCAGCGGCCGCTGTTTGGCGGTGGGGATCCGATCGGCAACGTGGAGTGGATTTTGCTCACTCGGGAGGCGGAACGCAGCGGCGTGCGTGTACGCGGGGTTGAGGCGGAGGATTTCCTGAACTCGATCGGGGCTACGCCGGAGTTGATTCAGAACCTGGCGAAACGGCGCGACATCAAGGTTGAGTCCTATATTCAGGCTGTTTGCAAGTACATGGCCATCAAGCAGATCGCTCAGATGTCGCTGGCGTGCGGCGTGCGCAGCGAAGCTGAGGTCCGTCTGGCTGCTCAGAAAGAGCTGGAGAAGGTGCGCATCAATGTGGTTGCGCTGAAGGCGGACAGTTTTGAGGATGCGGCTGCCGAGTTCAGCGAAGATGAATTGCAGCAGCAGTTTCTGGCGTATCGCGACAAAGAGGACGAGGGCGGCGTGAAGTTTGGTTACCGCCAGCCGGCGCGTGTGAAGGTTCAGTACTTCAAGGTTGATCCGAAAATTATTGCCGAGCACCTGAGGGTGCGTGAGAGCACGCTGGATCGGCAGGCTCACGATTATTGGCGGAAGAACCGCAACAACAGCGCGTTTCGTCGGCCAACGCAGGCGGCGGACTTTGTCGGACCTGAGCAGGAAGGCCTGTCACCGACCTTCGATTCGTTTGACGGTGCCCGTGAAATCGCCCTGAACAAGGTGCGGTTGCAGATGGCTGAGGCGAAGATGGATGACATCACGGGCTGGCTTTATCGCGAAAGTTCCGAGCCTTGGCTCGCGGCTGAGGCGGGTGACGACGGTTACAAGATTGGTCCGGCGGACGCGGTGTCTGCGAGCTTTTATCAGAAGGTTCTGGACCGGTTGCCAGCGTCGCTGCGTTACGGCGATGCCATTACGATCGCCGAGACGGATTTCTTTCACGGCGGCAACATTGCGCAAAAGGCGACCGAGGTTAGCTCGGGAAGCGTTCGTTTGCCCGGTGGTGGTCTGGTGCTGTTCCGCAACGCCGCGTTCAACGTTCAGGGTTTGGCGGACATGCCGGACGCTCGTCGTGCATCGACGTCTGAGTATGTGGCTGTCGGCCAGACGTTTCCACATGCCATGTCGGTGCTGGGGAACATTCATTTCGTGTTCCGCGTAATCGACACCATGCCGGCAGGCCCGGCTGACAGTCTGGACGAAGTGCGTAACACGGTGGTCAAGGACTTGCGCACCAAGCGTGCCTACGAGACGGTGCAGCAACTGGCTGAGGAGTTTGTCGAGCGCAGCTACGGGCTTCCGCTAAAGGAAGCGTTTGAGTCCGATTCTGAAATGCAGGAGAAGGCCAAGGCTCCGAGTGGCTACTTTGCTCCCGAGCCGTTTGCGCGTCTTCCGATCGGCAGCGCGGGGACGGCTACGACGAACCCGACCTCGTACGTCGCGGGGGTGGGCCAAGTGCGTTCGGACTTCGTCGATCAGTGCTTCGCGCTGGAAGGTTCTACCGAGGTGGCCATCATTGCGGTGGAGGACAACGCGTTGATCGCCATTGTCGAGTTCGTCTCGCGGGAACCGATGCGACAGGACGAGTACGACAAGGAGCGAACGCGCATTCTGAATCAGATCGCCCGCGTGCGGATTTCACGGGTAGCGTCGGAATGGCTCGAGCCGCAACGCGTGCGCGACCGCATGGGGTTTGAGGAAGCGGTGCAGTAGCGCTTCGGGTCGGCGGCTGGGCATGAACATTACGACGCGTCGCATGCCGACGGACAGGGGCGTTCTGTCGGGTGAAGCGGCGGCTGGTGCTGTGTCACAACACAATTGACGGGTTGGCTGCGCCACGGCTTTAGCCGCGGGGAAGTCAAATCCGAGGGACTGTTCGACTCCCCCACCTCTTACGGGCACTGCTCTGTTCGTCTGTTTCCATCGAACGATGGGTGATGGAATATCGGGAAGGTAGACGCCATAGTATCTGAATGGTGCGAGATATGCCTCGCCCGACTGTGGCTGAAGGGAAGTCTTAACCGATGCTTGCATTTCTTAGTGTGTGGATCGCCGTCGCCTGTTTGCTCGCGTCGATGACCATGCTGTTGTATCGCCCTGCGTTTACGGACTTCAACGTGTGGTTCGTGCTTTGGCTTGGCTCGCCGGGTGCGGTCGCGTTGGCTGGTATGGTGCTGTGGGCCCATCGCAAAGACAAGGATGATGACCCTGGGTTGGCCGGTCAGCGGTTGCAGTGCAAGGTCGCGATCGGGATGGCGCTGGTGGCGGCTGCGATCGTCTACGGGCTGATCATCGGTTCCGACAAGTTCGACGGTGCGCTGGGCGTTTGAAACGTCCCAAGCCGGTTTCGACATCCGCGCGAACTGAAGTTCACGGCTCGTATTACTCGAAACGTGATCGTTCTAGGGATCGACTCGACCTGCGGGGAAGACCTCGGAAAGCTCGACCAGGAATCGATCGGGGCCTGTGTCGGCGAATTCCAGGTTGATGTTCAACAGCGATCCGCAATTAAAATCAACGCCGAGCAGTGCTTCAAAACCGGAGGCAAACCCCTCTCGAGGTATGGCGGAGTCGTCACTGTTGAGCGGCTCACTGGAAAACCCAACGCCGTCAACAAGCCCGGCTTCGTCAATCATCCCCGCGGCTGCCCCCGGGTTTTCGTCGATAAGCGACACGAGCGAGCGGCTGCCCACTGACAACGTGCGTGCGCACGGAAACGACAGGATGCCGGTAACGCTGTTGCCTTCCAACGTTGTGGTGGAATTGACATTCACTAGCTGGCTGTCTGGGCTGTATTGAAAAAATACGGGCGTCGTGCGTTCGTCGGTGTTGTCGAAGGAACCGACAGAAAAGATGGCTCTGAAGGGCGTGTTGTTCCTGATGAATACGAAGAAGTTTCCTCTGCCGCCGGACTGTAGCGGGGCACCGGCTAGCCCAGCCCCGCCGTCCGGGCCGAAGGACGCCACTTGATTGAGAATCGTATCAACGTTGCAGCCGCATGTGGCGAGTACGATGGTGAGGGCCGTCATTCGGGCGATGCGCGTCATGGGTTCGTTCCTCCTGTTGTCGTTACCGCGATCATCCCGTAGTGAATCGGCTAACACGTCGCGGGGGCTTGAGCGTCACGCCCGGCCGTTCTGGTCTCTCGCGTGTCGTCGATACCTTAGTAGGCTGAAAACGTCTCGTCGAGTGCGGGCGTTACCGTGTGGGGCGTGATTACCGCAGGACGGGCCTCTCTTTGGGCGGATCCTGATTTTCCGAAGCGGCACGGGCGACCTCAAAGACCGTCTTTTTTCGGGTCACAAGAGCCGGCTCGAAGTACGCGACGACCTGAGGGAGCTTGTCGAAGAGTGCCCGCTCTGCTTCGGACAGTGCGACGCCGCGCCGCCGCATGGTCGTTTCGGCTGTTTTTTCGAGGCGGTTCACGTCACCCTCGTCGACGATTTTGTCTGTCATCCAGGTAAACGAGCGCATGAACGTGGGCAGCATGCGGCTGCTGGAAACGTTCACACCCGTGCCGATGACCGCGCCGGTGGGAATGATCGTGCCGATGGCGGTCTTGCTGTGATCGCCGATGACCGCGCCGACGAACATTTCGCCGGTGTCGATCATCTCGCCGTTGATAGGCATGCGCACCGCACCGTATGTGTTTTTCAGGTCTGAGTTGGTCGTGCCCGCGCCGAGATTCACCCAGCAGCCGACGTACGAATGGCCCAGGAAGCCGTCGTGTTGTTTGTTGGTGTATCCCTGGAAGATGCACGCGTCGACTTCGCCGCCGATTTTGCAGACCGGGCCTATACTCACGCCGCCGTGCAGGCAGGCGTGTGCGTTGATGACGGTATCGCGTGCGATGTGTGCCGGCCCGACGATGTACGCGTGCGACTTAACAACCACGCCGCTTTCGATCACAACAGGCCCTTCGGAGGCGTCGATGACCGCGAGCGGATGGATTTTCGCGTCACGCTCGATGCGAACGTTTTCCCGGCTGACGATGACCACGGATTCATGCACGTCGCCTTCGACGCATGCGCACGCGCCGTCCCACTGTTCGACCAGAAATTCCTTGCTCTTGGAGATGAGATCCCACGGGTAGCAAACCATTTTTCCGCCGACGTTTTTCAGCGGTGCCAAGCCGAGGATGTCCATCTTGCCCGCGGGGTCGAGGAAGTCACCTGGGCCTAGTTTTTGTGCAAGCTCCTCGTCGCAGACGACGAAGGCGATTTCGTTGTCGCATCGCCCGATGGCTGGCCCGGCTGGAAACGTGACCGTCTCGTCGGGCAGCCAGCGGGCATTGACCAGGACGTCGCCCGCTTTGACCGAAGCGTTGACGGGCAGGTCGAAACGCTCGGCGGCGACTTCCGCAATCCACGCGCGCGTCCACAAGCCGGTAGTCGGCGTTGTGAAGCTTTTGCGTTGGCAATCAGCCAGGCTGCCGCGCCCGCAGCGCACCTCGAACACGGTGCGCCAATAGACCACGGGCAGCAGGTTGGCGAAGCCGGCATCCTCAAACAGGGTCAAACCATTCATAGTGTCCTATTATAGCGTCGATTCTTCTTGTCGTCAGGCGTGTCTGAATCGTGTGACGTGGTTGAAAAAAAACGGGCCTGTCGCTATTGCGGCAGGTCCGTATCGTCCAAACTAAGGAACCGCCGCATCGGTGAAAGTAAAATGGCAGAACCCTTGTTTCCAAGGGGGGCGACCGGTCCGCTGCGCTGACCTCCTGTCGAGGCAGGCTCGTCATTGCAGATGCTTTCCAGACTCCCATTTACGTCACATCGGCTCAGCCCAATAGTGCTTTCCGCCGTGTACGGTAGTACCCTTCGTTGGACACGCATAACTATACCATCGGCACCGGGCGTGGGCGAACGAAAACTTTTCGAAGCGTACGATTTTCGCCACAGCAATCGTTGTGCCGTGTGGGGCGAAATACGGAAAAATTTTGTGGAAAAAATGAGAATTTTTCTGCGACGTCGGTTTTTCGGCGTCTGGGTGGAGAAATCGGTGCCTGTGAAAAACCGGGCGAGTCGGCCAATCGCGGCTGGGGTTCTGTCGGGGGCGATTTTTGATTCCGGTAAAAACGGTGACAAACGGTCGAGATTCCGAATATAATCCGCCGAGACGGATCGCCGGTGCGGCACGAGGCTGACGGCGCCATTTGAGGTTTCCGTTCGGTAAAGGAGGACCGATGCGATCCATCGCGGTCATCAATCAAAAAGGCGGCGTCGGAAAAACGACGACGACCGCCAATCTGGCTGCCGCTTTCGCCAACGAAGGGCGGCGCGTGCTGGCGATCGATCTCGATCCGCAGGCACACCTTACGATCAATTTCGGTGTCGAGCCGGATTCCGAAGAGCGCGGCGTGTACGCGGTCATGACGGATGCGCTTTCAATCGACAAAGCCAAGGTTGCGGTCAACGATCGCCTGTGGCTGCTGCCGTCGCACATCGACCTGGCTGCCGCGGAGTCGGAGTTGGTAAGCGTTGTCGGGCGCGAGGTGATTCTGCGCGACGCGCTGGAGGCTATGCGTGACAAGGTCGATTTCGTTTTGATCGATTGCCCGCCTTCGCTGGGCGTTCTCACGATCAATTCACTGTCGGCGGTGACGGAAGTTTTCATCCCGCTTCAGCCGCACTTTCTCGCGTTGCAGGGTTTGGGCAAGCTGCTCAATGATACGATTCGGCTGGTGGCCAAGCGCATCAATCCTGAGCTTCATGTGACCGGTGTCGTGCTGACCATGTTCGAGTCCGGGACGAAATTGACGGGCGAGGTTGTGGAGGATGTTCGCGCGTTTCTTGAGGCTTCGCGCAATCTTGATTGCCCCTGGTCCGGCGCGCGTATTTTCGAGACGGTTATTCGCCGCAACATCAAACTGGCGGAGGCTCCGAGCCACGGCAAATCCATTTTCGATTACGAGCCTCGTTGCAACGGTGCGGAGGACTATCTCGCCCTGGCGCGGGAGGTGTTGTCCATGACAGACGCGAAGGGTTCCGGTGAGCCGGCGACGCTGAAGCTGCCGCCGACATCGGTTGATCCGAAAAAACCCGTTTCGCCGGACGTTGCCAACATTGCCTGACGCAATCACCGCGCGATTCTCACCCAACACGCTCCGGCGGATCTGGTTCATTTACTGGGTCGCGCTGTTCGCTGTTATGCACACGCCTCGGGAGCACCTGCCTCAAACCAGCGTGTCCAACCTCGATAAGGCCGTCCACTTCACGGGCTATCTGCTCCTGACTTTGCTGGCGGGTTTGTACGTCCTGCGCGTGCATCGCGCCCCGGCGCGGCGATGGTATGTGTCGTGGGTGTTGATGATTGCGGTCTACGCCGCGTTCGACGAGCTTACCCAACCGTTCGTGAATCGCACGGCGGGATGGGCGGATTGGGCGACGGATATCATCGGCACCGTCGTTGGGCTGATCCTGGTGCGTATCGATTCGCGTTGACGCTTCCCGCATCGCGACCTACAAAGATCGTCCATGACCGACGACCTGTTTGATCCCGTGCACGCCCCCGACGCATTGCACGAACGTCGCGAGCGCGTGTTCATCGTGCTTGCGGGCGTCTTTCTCGGCTCGATGGCCATGCTCAACGTCATCGGCATTACGCGCTTCATCCACATCGGCCCACTCGCGTTGGCCGTCGGCGTCCTGCCGTATCCGCTGACGTTTTTGTGTACGGATTTCATCAGCGAATTCTACGGTCGGCGGCGTGCGAACTTCGTCGTCGCGGTGGGTGTGATTATCAACGGACTCGTTTTTTTGACGCTGTGGCTGGGGGATCAGTTGCCGGCCGTCGCGCCGGAACTCCAACCGCCTTGGCAGACGATCACGCTTTCGGGCGAAATTGGTCTGCCCAACGGCGAGGTAGCCAGCGGCGACGTTCAGCTTTTTCACATCCTGTACGCCTGTATGAGGGGTTCGGTACTGGCGTCGATGGTCGCTTATCTAGCCGCCCAGTTTTGCGATGTCGCGCTGTTCCACTTCTGGAAGCGTCTGACGCATGGAAAAATGCTCTGGCTGAGAAACAACGGCTCGACCATGATCAGCCAATTGGTGGATGCGACGGCGGTGATCGCGATTACCTTCGGGGCAGCTTACCTGAGCGGCGAGATGTCCGGCTCGGATATGCTCAGGCTCATCCGCGACAACTACCTGTTCAAGGTCGTCATCGCAGCCGCTGACACCGCTCCTTTTTACCTCGGTGTGGCGGTTCTAAGCCGATACCTGCGCATCGACCCCACACTCGACAACCATTAGCAGCCTGTCAAAAGAGTGTGGCACGGGTTTTCAACCCGTGTCTTAATAGGCTTGGAAACCAGTGTCACGCAGGACATGATCGTTTGCACCGGTTGAAAACCGGTGCCACACCGGAAGCCCATATTCTTCAACAGGCTGTTGGACGTGTACCCCAATACGTTGCGGTTTGCACGTTGTGTTAGTATACATCCCTACTTCGCGAGAGACGCGAAAAAGGAGTCACCAACCGTGCCGGAACGATACAACAAAATACGCAACGCCGATTTTTCCAAAGGGGCGAAGTGCCCGACGGGCTGGACGTGGGATTGCGATGCGAACGACGCACACTGGTCGTTCGTGCTGGAGGAAGGCGACCGCTCTATCCGCATCGCGAGCGACCGCGACGAGTCGATCGGATGGTTCACCCAGCGCATCCGATGCAAAGCCGAACATTGGTACCGCATCGAAGCGGTGGTGACGGCCGACTGCCCCGCAGCCACGGCTGACGAAGGGGCATCCCTGGTCGCGATCATCTCCGATGGTGAGGATCGGATCGGCGATCCGATTCGGCTGGCTGTCGTGTCGCGCACGAACGGGCCTGTCACGTTGCGCGGTTACATCAAGACTCCGCCCGGAACGCGTGCCATCGAGTTGTACGTCGGCCTGCATTCCTGCGGCGGTTTCGTGACGCTGCATTCCGCATTGTGCATCGAGAACATCGAGCCGGACCTGAAATCGCACCCGCTTGCCCATCCGCCGCCGCAATACGAATACGCCGCCCCCAAACGCGTGCGCAAGGTCTGCGTGTGTGACGACGGCGCGGAAGACGGTCCGCTCGTGGAGTTGCTCCGCGCTCGCTTCGGGCGTGCAGCCGTCCTTCGCACAAAACCCAGCCAGTTCAAGCCCGGAAGTGTCGCAGCCGACGCGGTCATCTTTACGGGCAACAAATACCCACGCTCGATTCGCTCGCTCGATACTCTTGAGAAACTCGCGGCGGACCGCATCGTGATCGTCCCGCTGGAAATGTTCGCACATCTCGCCTCCGGTGCAGCCGTCGTGCGCACCGTGGAACAGCCCGACGATCCGACGCACGGTCAAATCGTATACGCGAACTTCATCACGCGCGGATTAGCGCTACACGATTCCGCGCCGTGGGCAACGACAACCGACGACGCCCGCGTCTTTCGCCAGCGACACCTGCGCAAGACGGGCGTGTTCAAGCGTCTCTGCAAACAGCGTGGATACGAAATAATCATCGATTCCGAAACCGACCATGATTCAACCAGCGGGCACCCCATTTGCCTGTTCAAACCGACCGACGGCGGCGGCGTCATCGTGTTCGATCTCGATCCGCTCGAAACGAGTCCGACCTCGCGCGACGAGTGCAACATCATCGCGCACGTTCTGCTCAACATGCTCGGCGACGACACGGTGTCCCTGGGCCAATACGCAGCCCCCGAAGACGACGAACGCAGGTGGCTGAATATCGTGTACGAGATCGGGCAGCGCTATCGCGGCCTGAAGACCGAAGGCAAGGAACGACACGAAACGCTCGTTCACGTGGGCGCGGAGGAAACCTCGTTCGGCCTGCCCATGCCCGTACGACCTGTCATCTTGATTCGCACCGGGTTGAGTGGTTCGGATCACGCGGGCATTTACGGCGTGGCTCAGTACCTCAAGCAGCTCGTGCGCCGCCCGCCCTTCGAGAATCCGTACGCCAAGACGCTGGTCGGAAAATATCGGCTGGTGTGGTCGCCGCTCGCGGCTGCCTACGCTCCGTTTGGAACGACCTTGAACGACGGCCCGGAGGGAATGGCCACCGAGGGCACATTCGAGCATGGGGCCATCGCCGCCGTCATCGATGTGGTCGATTCGCCCGTGCAGGAGTTCCGCGTCATCTACAACACCAACGGCAAGTCCTACGATCGCCACGCAGGTTTGCTTCGCGGGCTGGCGAAAGCGTTCGCACCCAAGGTTGTCGCCCGTTGCGTAGCCAACGGCTCGCCCTTGTCGCGGCGCGATGAATCCGCATGGCGAGCGATTGATTTCGCACCAGCGGTCTCCGTCTCCGCCGACGTCTTCACCGCACCGTTGCATGCGTCAGCCGCCGCAGCCGGTGCGACGCTGATTCGCATCGAGACGCCCGGATTGGACGGCGACTTTGCGTGCAATTCCATATGGCGAACGGATTATGTCGCCCTCACGCTGGAGCATGTCATCGGCGCCCTCTACGGAGTATTGGCGGTCAATCGCAAATCCTCACGCGTCGTGTTCGGCCAGGAACCTCCGCTCAAACCCGGTGAAGCGTTGATGATCGACCCCCGACAACTGCGCTCGACATCGACCAAGCGCGTCGGCTGATTCACGAGGAGCGCGTTACCGGTGCCAAAGGTTGTCATCATCACGGGTTGCGCCGGCGGCATCGGGCGATCGACCCTCGAATCGCTGCTCGAGCGCGGACACACTGTTTACGCAACCGCTCGGCGGGACGAATCCGTTGACCGCCTCGCGAAGGAATTGCACCGATTCGGCGAACGCTGCATCGCGCGCCGGCTGGACGTGACCAAACCCGAAGACCGTGAATCCGTCATAGCCGATGCGCTGAACGCTCACGGCTGCATCGATGCGCTGGTCAATAACGCCGGTTACGGAGAAATCGGCGCCGTAGAAGATCTCACCGGCGACGCATTGCGACGACAATTCGAGGTGAACGTTTTCGGCCTGCACGAACTGACCCGGCGCGTGCTGCCTTCGATGCGACGGGCACGATCCGGCCGCATCGTCAATGTTTCCAGCGTAGTCGCACACGTATCCACGCCGCTGATGGCCGCCTACAACGCCAGCAAAGCCGCCCTGAACGCGCTCACCAACTCATTGCGCATGGAACTGTGCGACACCGGTGTGCGCGTCGTGCTGGTCGAACCCGGCGTGATTCGATCCTCCTTTCGCGACAACGCAGCCGCCAACGCCGAGCTTCACCACGTTATGACCAACTCTGATTACAAATCTGTTTACACCGCCTGGCTCGCGATGTGGGAAAAGCGTTTGGCCGGCCGCGTAACGCTGCCCTCCGCCGTGGCCCGTCGCATCGTCCACGCCGTCGAATCCCCGCGACCGAAAACGCGCTACCGCGTCACCACCGCCGCCCACATTGCCCCCTATGCCTTCGCACTCCTGCCCGATGCGTTGGCTGACCGCATCATGCTGCGCGGTTTCGGCATCCACCGTCGCAGGCCTGACACTGTTTGAACACGCAACCGCCGGCTTCTCCGCGACACGTCGGTGGACGCATTATGGGGCAATACACTCGATCGCTGTATCGTAGACTTGCCCGCGATGCTTACGCGCAAAGTACACAATCACGGAATTCCAAGCGGACCTTCGACAACGGGCCGAATACGTCCGCCGGCATTCACGCTGGTCGAGTTGGCGATGGTCATAGCCATTATCGGAGTGCTCTCCGCCGTGGCCGTGCCCCGATTCAGCAGCGCCCTCGTACACAGACGTCTCGAAGCGTCGGCCCGCCGCGTTGTTCACGATCTGACGCTCGCCCGAAGAACAGCCAAGATCAAGAGTGCGTTGCGGACCGTCAATTTTTATCCGGGCATAGATTCGTACACGCTCGTCCTGGTACAGGATCGGGATTTCAAAACAGCCAACACAGCCGTCAGATTATCTGACGCACCGTTCGCAGCCGACCTTGTGTCTGCCAACTTCGGTGGTTTCCAGAAAGTCATTTTCGACGCCTTCGGGCAGCCTGACTATACCGGGACCATCGTTATCCAAGTCGGCGCGTTCCAAAAGACGATAACAGTGGACAAGCAGACCGGCAGCGCGACGGCCTCCGATGCCCTGTACGTCGGCGGCTGATTCAGTCGGCCTGCCGGGAGGCGATGGTTTTTCATCATGTTACCGAAACCAACACCACGAACGCGCGGATACACGCTGATCGAAATCGTGGTCAGCATGAGCATCATGACGCTGCTTATGGGCGGCGTGATGTCCTCGATGTTGATCGCCACGCACGCCCTGCCGGAAAACAGCGCCAAGTCCGCACCGGCCATGACGTCCGCAGCAGCCGTCTCCGACATGGTGGGCGAGCTTTGCTATGCAACGGATTTCACCGAACTGCTCCCGCAATCGGTCACATTCACCGTCGCGGATCGAACGGGCGACCTGTTCCCCGAAACCATCCGCTACGCGTGGTCCGGCTCCAACGGTACGCCGCTTACGCGGCAGTTGAACGGTGGCACGCCCATACCGGTTTTGGACAACATGAACACCCTGACCATACGCTACGCACGCTCGTCCAAGACGTTCACCAACGACGCAGGGCCGAGCGAAAGCGCGTCCTCCGTCCTGTTCGACAGCTCCACGGTCACCGAAAGCGGTGCCGTCACAATCAACAGCACCTTATCGTTGTCACAGTATTTCAAGCCGACCCTTCCGGCGGACACGGTGTCTTGGAGCATTACGAGCGTCAGACTCCTCGTCATGGGGTCGAACCCATTCAACGGCATTACCGCGGTCGAGATTCAAGAAGCCAACGTCGATGAGAGGCCCAATGGAACCGTGATCGACAGGGCTCAGATGAGGGAAAGTACACTGGAGTGGACCTTCACTTGGATGCCGCTCGCTTTCTCCGCCCGTAACCTCCTCCCGACCGACGGCGTCTGCGTGGTACTCTACGATGACAACGGCCGAGGCAACGTAGCCGACATCTCCCTTGACATGCAGGGCGGCTCCGGGCTTTTCACCGCTCCCGGCGGGACGGCCACCTGGACCGCCTGGAAAAGCGTCGAAATTCCCATGTTCATTTCCGGAACCTTTACGACATCCGGCGGGCCTGTAAACGTCACACGCTATTGGCTGGTGGGCGTGAATGTCTCAGCCCGCGCCGGCGACAAAGGCGACGCACACATCGAATCCGCCGCCGACATTCTGAACGTCCCCGAGGTATCTGCACCATGAATAGAACCAGGAACAAACGCGCCGGTCTGACGCTTGTCGAATCGATGGTCTCCGTCGTCATTGTGAGCGTCATGATGGTGTCCGCCGTCAACACGGTCGGTGCGAGTCGCACCACGATGGCCAAGGCGGGTGACGACGGCATCGGCATGATGCTCGCTCAAGACATGATGGCTGAAATCCTTCAGAAGGAGTACTCCGAGCCGGTCGACGCGCCGCTGTTCGGACGGGAGGCCGGCGAATTGGCAGGCCTTCGGGCCAACTACGACGACGTGGATGATTACGACGCCTGGAACGAAACCCCTCCCAAGATGAGCGATGGCACGGCTATTCCGGATCGAACCGGATGGCGACGCAAGGTCAAAATCGAATTCGTCGATCCTGCAAGCCCGAATACCGTGGTCGTCAGCGATCTCGGCCTCAAGCGTATCGTTGTCACGATCAAAGATGGTGCCAACGTGGTCGCGAAACTGCGCAGCCTGCGCCTCGGGACTGCCGTTCGAAAGTCCTCGATCCGAAGCCTTCAGTTTCGCGAGGTCAAGTCCGGGGGCTTGCCATGATGCTGAGACAAATCCGACGATCTGCCGTCATGTACATCACCTTGTTGGCAAGCTCGACACTTGTAGCCGTGATAGGTCTGTCAGCGCTGTCAGCCGTCCGCATTGAGCGCCGCGCCGCCGAAGACGGCTATGACGCCGTGCAAGCCCGCCTGAATGCCCGCGCCGGCGTTGAGTTGGCCATCCTTTGGGTTGACAATAATCCCAACTGGCGCACGACGTACACAAACGGTGCATGGTCCGCCGACCTCAACTTCGGCGGCAGCAAGACAGTCGGCGTCGAGGGCTATGACTTGAGTGACGCCGACTTGAGCGATTCCCCGAGTGACCCGCTGGTTCTCGTGGGAGTCGGCAAGAGCGGAAACGCGGTACATAAGACAGCCGTGACCCTCAATCCCCTTTTTCCGCCCATTTCCGCGCTTACCTCGGCCTTGCATGCGGACGGCGGGATCGTAATTTTGGGAACGGCCACCGTCAATTCCGATCACGTGGTTTCTTCCAATGGCAACGTGACGGCTGTTCTGGCAACGGTGAATGCGGATGTCAGCGCAGCCGGAGGCATATTCGGCATAACGTACAACGGCAGCAACCAAATCGGTATAACCGCCCTGGAGATGCCCCCATCCGACGCATTCGATTACTACACCACCAACGGCACAGAAATCCCGGTAACATCGCTTCCGTTCTCAGGGGGGGGCTACCGCATCGAAAACGTGGCCATTGGCCCAGCCAGCAATCCATACGGAGCAGCCAACGCGATGGGGATCTACTACATGAATTGCAAGGGTGCGAGACTGACGATTACCAACGCGCGCATCATAAGCACCCTGGTTATTCTCAACGCGGCAAGTGGACTGACCGTCGAAGGATCGGTCTCCTGGACAACGCCGAACAATACGCTTCCGGCACTGATGACCGATGTCGATCTAACCCTCAACATGTCGTCTGCAGCATTGGCCAATGCCGGCACGCTAGACCTCGGAATGGCTGGTGTTTCGATCGGTGATCCCATGTTTGAAGATGGTGCCACACTGGAGTCAGCCATTCGAGGCCTGGTGTACACCACGGGCATGGCTTCAATCGGGAACGACACAACCATCAATGGCGTCATGATTGTCGGTTTGACGGCTACGTTGGATGGGCTGTCAACTTTCAACTTCGACCGATCGTTCTACGACGACCCGCCGCCCGGATTCACGAGCACACCCGTCATGGAAGTCGTCCCCGGAAGCTGGCGACGATGGGTGGAATGATCGCGGACATCCGCCGACACCAACGGTCAACGCTTCTGATCGTCAGCCAGCCAGGAGTTCCGCGACGGTCTTTTCCAATATAGCCCGCCCGCCAAACTCCATACCCAGCGCCCGCAGCTTGTCCGTGTGGATTTCGTGTTTCGGGCGTTTGTTGAACTTTTCGATCGTGCTGCCGCTGCCGGTCTGCATCCTGGCGATCTCCGCTACCTCCTGAACCGCGATGTAACGGTCATAGCAGTTGTACGCCTGCCCGGCGATGCCGTTCGCAGTCAACAGAATCTCACACGCTTTGGCCACGTCAGCGGCGTGGACTTCCTTACCGCCCCTTGAAGACGAAATCGCGTCACCGTTCCTGACGCCATGAACCAGCTTGTACCACTTGCTCGTGTTCGCGGGCGTAGCCAATCCATAGATACCAGTCGGCCTCAATGCACAAATATCGTATCCCTGTCCCAGGCCGTAGCTGTGGATGAACTTTTCGATGGCTGCCTTGTGGGCACCGTAGTGGCTCGTCGCCCACAGCGGATGGGCCTCGTCAAGCGGCCGGTCATCAAGGATGACCTCGTGAACGGCACAGGTGGAGATGAACACGAATCGCGGAACGTTCAATCGCCGCGCGGTTTCGATCAGAAGAATCGTTCCGGTAATATTCCGCGTGACGAACTCGATGATATCGCCTTCGCCCCCGCGAAACCCGCCCCCAGGATGATGCAGCGCGGAATGAACGACCGCATCCGTACCCTTCAGAATACGCTCCGCCGACTCCACATCGTTCAACGCACCGGTCAGCCATTCGGTCGCATCGGGGCGATCGAATCCGTCGCGGATCGACTCCGGTCGATGCCAGCAGCGGCACGTGTGACCGCCCTGCGTGAGCCGATTAACAATGTACCTGCCCAGGAATCCGGTCGCGCCGGTAACAGCCACGTTCATGATGATACTCCTTCGCTAGGCGTCGGGCCTTTGCTGTCGTGGCCATTCGCGTGTTCGAGGTGTCGCATCCCCCAAGCGCAGGCAGCCTCAATCGCCGGGCCGAGACTCTTGCCATATTCCGTCAGCGAATACTCCACGCGCGCTGGCGATTCGTCAAAAACTTTGCGCATGACGATGCCGTCCCGCTCGAGCTCGCGAAGCTGATGGGTGAGCATCTTTCTTGATACCTGCGGAATGGCTCGCCCCAGCTCGCCGAAACGCCCCAACCCGTTGCTCAACCGCCACCAGATAACCCCCTTCCATTTGCCGCCGATGACGTTCCACGTAGCCGTCCAAGGACAGCGTTCGGGGTCGTACAGATACACTTCGGGATCGGGTAGTGTCGGCATGAAATTCTATCCTTGCACCTTGGTTACCTCAAAGTGCCTACTTGAATCCGGCTTCGCGACTCACTAGATTCGAACTGTCGTAGCGTCTTGTACCGTGCAGATCGGACGAACGGTAATGCCCGGAAAAACCAGCGCACGGAATTGTCTTGATCAGCGTCCTTGCGAAAATTCCACAGCGGCCCACGGAGGATATTCTTGTGATGCCAAACCTGTTCCGAGTCATTCTGCCCGTTTCAAACATCAACGCCGCTGCCGAATTCTACGGGAGCGTTCTGGGTGAAAAGGGCGTGCGTGTTTCCGACGGGCGTCATTATTTCGACTGTGGCGGCGTCATTCTCGCATGCTTCGATCCGCGGGCGGACGGCGATGACCATGACCCAACGCCGAACTCGGAGTGGCTGTACTTTTCAGTCGAAGATATTGAATCCACGCACGCAACGCTCAAGAGCGCGGGCGGCAAGTTGTGCGCCCACGAGATCCACGGTGCACCGGCGGGCGAAATCCACAAACGCCCCTGGGGAGAACGATCCTTCTACGCCCGCGATCCTTTTGGAAACAGAATATGCTTCGTAGACCACACCACGGTCTTCACCGGCAGCTGATTCGCCCCGGAAATTGGAGCAACGTATTTCGCATCCGCTTATTTGCGAATCTCAGGCTTCGTGCTTCTTGATGATATCCCAAAGCTGCTCGGACGTCGTCGCCGACGCGACCGCCACGCGAAACGTATCCGTGAGCATCAGCCGGGAAATGCGCGCCAAAGCTTGAATGTGCGGCCCCGTCTTGTCCGGAGGGCTGACCAGCAGTGCGATGATCTTTACCGGTTCGCCGTCCTTCGAATCGAACTCCAGCGGGCTGGCCGGCTTGGCGATGGCCATAACCAGCTTATCGCATCCCCGACACTTGCCGTGCGGAACAGCCAACCCCTTGCCGATTCCCGTCGAGAGATTGCGCTCGCGATCGAGGACGGCTTTGAGCACCGTTTCGCGGTCGCTGATCCGACCGGCGGCAGCCAGCATGTCCACCATCTCGGTAATAGCCGAGATTTTGTCCTTCGCGGCCAGCGGCACGCGGGTGCATTCGAGTGTCAGAATATCGGTGAGCTTCATCGCAGCGCTGTCCGCAAAATCCGTGAAACCACCGAGTGTAGCGACTCGCCCCGCCGAATCAACGCGGAACCACCCGCCAAACGCAGCGTGCGACGATTCCACGAGATTCGAAGCACCGGCGAAAGCGTCCAATGCACGCCCTGTCACGCAGCTCAATCCAAGAACAACCCGCCGCCGGACTCTTCCTGAGAATCCGACGGCGGGGCAATATTTCAAGCACAGACTCGCGGGCCTAGAAATCGTCAACCGAGAATTCGATATCCGGCTGACCGGCATCGCTCAAGAGCGACGTAAGCGTCACGATCTTGTCGCACTCAAACACGCCCAAGGAACCCGGCGACGCTTCCTGCGTCAGAATGACCGCTGGCAGCGTCTCATCGAGAATGGTCCCCACAAACGGAGCCGACGCAGTCACCGAGACCACGGTCTCGATCTCAATGGGGCAAGGCGCCTCAAAGCGAATGGTAAACGGCCCCAGCTCCCGCTTCTCGTTCACGACAGCCTCTTCACCGTTTTCGTACCGAAGAATCATCTCAAACTCGAGATCAATCTGAACAAGACCAACCAGCCCTTCCAAGCCGGTATCAGCCCCGGCGAGCAGGCTTACCAGCGAATCCTGCGTCAATTCATTCACGACGTCGATGGCGATCGTGGTCGACGTATCAACACCAGCCGGCGCCTCAATCTCCGGAAAGCCGTTGCCGTCCGCATCCTCGAGCGTGTCGGTCGTACCCGTGTCGGCCGGCTGCATCATGCAACCGATCGGCATCATCGCCGCCAAGAGTACACACAACTTTGTCCAACGATTCATGATGAAATCTCCGTTTGGATGGAATTCGTTTTTCTACAGTTCCTTCGGCAGAAAACGCGCCCGTACATGACGAAAGCGAGACCTTGACGCCGAAACACCCGACCGGCCTATAACTACTTATGTTTCACCAAGTTGCCCGTCAACCCGTTTATTCTCGGACCAGCGCATTTTTCACACGCCGAACCGCTTCGACGGCAGCCACGTCAGACGGATTCGCACGGGCTGCGGATTCATAATGTCCCAACGCATCAGCCAGCCGCCCAATACGCTCCAAAGCCACCGCAAGGTTGAAATGAGCGTTGGGCCGACCCGGCTCGATACGCACGACGGCCTCATAGTGCGGAATCGCCGCTCCGAAGCGCCCCGTCAGCGAAAGACCGTCCGCCAGGAATTGACGAAGCCGCGGCGCATCGGGATACATTCGCACCGCACGATCGAAATAGACGACGGCTTCCTCAAGTCGCCCCTGAGATGCCAGCGTGGCACCGAGATTCCCCAGTTGACCGGCGTTCAACTCCCGTTCCGGATTCACCGGCCAATTGCACCAGACAGCCGCGACAAGACCGACCGCACCGCACGCCGCAAGCTTATTCCAATTCTGATCCCGAAAAAGTCCCATCCCCCACGTCAGACCGCCCGCAGCGGGGATCGCCACAATCGGCACGAGTGGAAAGCGATACCGGCCAAACACGTAAAAAATCGCCACAGCACCCGCGAATGAGACCGCCAGCAGGTAAATCAGCGTCAAACGGCGACGCACATCCCACAAGACCACGCCCCCCGCACAAGCCAGCGGGACCAAAACACCAAAGTGCATCACAAAACCCAACATCGCGAGACCGGGAGACTCGCCCCGATACAGTTCGTAGCTCTCCGTATCCGGTATTTCGTAGCGATTCCATGTCAAATGCCATTTCTTCCACATCAACCCGACCCATCGCACCGGAGCCGAACGAATGTCGTCCAACGCGAGGCCCATCCAGTAGTCGGACACCTCGCGCGGCGAGAGCCGCTTTCCCGTCGCCCGCTCCGCCAGCGCGGTCGCGTCGGCTCGTTCAAACTCCGGTGTCTCCCGGCCGGGGATCAGCGGCGTGTAGCGCCCGTCCGCACGTGCATGGTTACCCATCCAGAAGTTCGGCCCGCTCTGAAACGTGGTCAACGCCAAGCCCCCGCCACAGCGACTATTGTGCAGCATCGCCGGCGCAAGCGCCAGCATCAGCCCGACGACAACCGCGACCGACGCAGGCCAAACGCGCCGTCTCCAGACTGGTGCGTCGCCACGCATCATTCGATGGGTGGCACGGTCTGCCGGCGTAGCCGGGAGGCCGTGGCTGTCACCGGTTCCCACGGCCTGGCTGCACCAGACCGTGCCACCCGCCTCATCAATTGAGACGGGCCGGAGTATTAGCCAGCCAAGCACCGCCGGCGCGAAAACCAGAGCGTTTTCGCGCGTAAGCGCCAACAGACCGATCACCCCACCTACCAGCCCCCATCGCAGAGCACTGCTCCCGTCCACCGCGCGCGAAACCGCATACAGCAACACGCTCACCAAAAAGAACGCAACGGAGGCCTTCTGAATAATCCCGTCGAAGTAGATGGCTGGCGCGTAGAGCGCAAGCAGCAAACCAGCCGCGAGCCCCGCCCGATTGCACAGCAACCGACCCGCAGCCAGCCCGACAAGCACGCACGCGACCGACCCGAGTACACACTGCACCACGCGCACAGCCCAAGGACCATCACCGAAAAGCGCATAAACCGACGCAAGGAAATAGGGGTACAGCGGAGCCTGATAAAACGTCTCGTCCCACGCAAAGCCCTGCCGGACAAGCTGCTTGGCCCAGGCGTCGTAACCGGCTGCATCACCGATGAGCGTGTCGAAACACACAAAATCGCGAATGGCGATCAGGTGGATGATGCGGAGCACCAGCGCAGCCAGAAATACGCCCGCCCACACCCACGGGCGACGATCCTCGTGCTGATTGGCGTTGACGTCGGTCATCATTCAAATGGGTAGGCTTTTGTGGTTTGCAATCGTTCATCTTCCACGGCGCGTCCGACCGTGAAATGATAAATCACCTCGAATCCGTCCGGCAGCTTCAGATAGCGATTGACATCATCGTCAAAAAATGCACCGATGCCCGTAGCATTCGTGCCGACACTCTCCGCGCCCAGATAAAGACCTTGGCCAATGTAGCCCGCTTCAATGTGAACAGCCCGATAGCCTCGATCGCCAAACGCCGCGTAGGCGGAAGCGAAATCCGCCACCATCGAAATCGCAAACGCGGATTCGGCTGCGATGAACTGCTGAAGACTTAGCCACATGGCCGTCTTGCGTTGATCGCCAAGTTCCAGCGTCATCAATGCGCATCGCGCGGCATCGTAGTAGTAGACGCCCGGTTCGACACCTTCGACACGGTGTGCGTAGACAAACAGGTGTACGAACCGGCGATGCATCGTTAGATTGGTTGACTGAAAGACGTCAAAATCAAAGTGTCGCGATGCACGATGCAAAATCGCACCGAAAGCGTTAAGGGAGATTCCGGTGCGACCGTCAAAGGCGACGCCCGAACGGCGACGCCGCACCACTGTCCAAAACGGGTCGCAAAAGTCCGTGTCACCGGGAAGATCAACGCGACCGCAAAACTGCAATTCTAGTCGACGGCCCGCGTCGCCAACTGCACATGGTTTCCTTGACGAAGATTCGTAGACGGCCTCGATCGCAGGATAGTCGATAGGCTCTTCCGAGAGCGGGTTCGCAACACCCTGCCAACCCTCAGCCCGAGACTTGCCATCCCCCAATGGACTGTCTTCTCCAATGGCAAGCAGCAGGCAGGGCTTTTCATCGCCGTCTTCCAGCCCGAGCAACGATGCCACGGCTTGGTCATCGAACAGATGTCGCGCCGAACAACTCAGCCCCAATCCGCGACAGCACGCAACAATAGCGCCGGCAGCGTGCCCCATGTCGTGATGACAATATCGAAACGCCCGCTCGCGATACTTCCAGGCTTCACGCCAGAAAATAGTCGTCAGAACGATGGTCAATCCGCGCGTTGGCACAGCGCAATGTTCGTGAAGGTTGAGCAGAATATGATCCCCGCCGCCCACGCAGCGCATCTCGAGCTGAAACGTGTCGGCGCGAAAGTGGTAAACGCCGTCCGGCAGGCCTGCAACATCTCGCGTAATGACGTGCGCTTCGGTCGGGTGAAGATTGCCGCTTGATGGGTTCACGCGCAGCGCCCATCTCGCCCCGGTGCTGCGAACTTCCTTCCATGCGCTCAGCGCCATGGAATAGTAAAACAACTGAGAAAGCGTCTCCAGATCGACGTTGCCGCCAACGGCTGCATCGTTCAGTGTAAAGAATTCTTGCGCCAGCGGCTGTTGCGGCTTGGGCAACGCAACGAGTGGCGCTCCGTCGTACCGGCGAATCGGGTCCGGCTGACTCGCCCAATCGAGGTAATGCTGGTCACTCTCGAGTTTGAATACTGTGTGTTTGGTCCGCTCATGGTAGCGGTAGAAGGCTGAATCGGCGAAGTCGCTCACGATCGCGCCAAAATCCCGGAATCACAGGCAATCCGTGTCGAAAACAAATCTTCGCAGCTTTCCACGTAGCCGCAGTTGGTGCAAAGACGCTTGCAATGTCGATCAGCGAGCGCAGCCGATCGGCACAACGGGCAAAGATTCTCAGAATCGCGGTTGGGATCGTTGATATCTGATTCCGAATTGGACACAGTCCACCTCCCCGCCTCGTGTCGAGCTTCCACGCGCAGCATACCCGTTCACCGAACGGCTGCAATCATCGCGAAATGGCCGGCACCCGGTTCGCGGCGGTGGGAGAAATAATTCTCATCGCAAATCGTGCAGACGTTGGCTACGTCGATGTGCTCGCGTCGCACGCCGAGACGCACAAGCGCGTCCGCGTTAGCCTGCGCAAGGTTGAGATACATTTTCCGATCGCGAATTTCCAGCAGCGAGCGCGTGTCGAAACCGGCTGCATCGAACGTCAAAGCCACATCCTCGCCGACCTCGTAGCAACAGACGCCCGCACAGGGCGAGAGGGCGACCAGTAAGTCTTCACTGCGCGACTCGTACAAAGCGACCATATGCTGAATTATCCGCCCCCCGATGCCCGAGGCTGTCCCCCGCCAGCCCGCATGCGCCACACCGATCGCACGGTGCTTCGGATCGTAGGCCAACACCAAACAACAGTCAGCCGCAAGCACCAGCAGGGGAACATTCGGCTCGTCCGTCACCAATCCGTCAACGCCCGCGATGCGCGTTTCGGTTCGGTCCCGGCCCGCACCGACGCGCGATCCCGTTACGACGGCGACATCGGCTCCGTGTACCTGAGCACTGACGGTGAGATTCTCGAACGGAAGATCGAGCGCTTCGCACAGCCTGCGGCGACGCTCGGCGGACCCCGCCGCATCAGGCCCAACGGAGAGGGCCATGTTGAAGTCGCGCCGCGTAACGGCATGGATCAGCGAAGGTTGATCCGCCAACAGAGTCGAACGCCAGATGTTCAGAACCGATTCGTCCAATCGATGCTATTCCGTATCCGCACGCGTCATGCGGGATTGATTTTAAGCAGCACTTTGATGTAGGAAGAATCGGCTGACGCAGCCATCGCCTCCAGTCCGCGCTCGATGGGAAACGTCCTGGAAATCATCGAGGAAACATCGACCGCCTTCCGGGCCAACGCCTGAATCGCAGGTGGAAACGGGCCGCAACGGCTGCCCAGAAGGTTTACCTCATTGACCACCAGCGGAGCAAGGTCAACCGGCGAGGCACCCGCGTACGTGCTCTTGAGCACAATGGTCCCTCGAGGCCGAACCAGAGCAGCCGCCAATTCCAGCCCGCCCGGCGACCCCGTGCAATCCACAACAACGTCGCGATCATTCCGCGCGATGAGGTCGTCCACCGCCACCGACTGAATACCCTTTTTTTCGCAGAAAAGGAGCGTTTTCGCGTTTCGACCCACGACTTCCAGCTTGCATCCGGTGGCGGACAAAACCTGAGCGACCAGCAAACCCAGCCGGCCACTGCCCACCACAACAGCCTTCGTACGCGCGTCGATCGGTACTTGCTGCACAACCTGATAGGCCGCCGCCAGCGGCTCAACGAAAACCGCATCTTCGTCGCTGATGCTGTCCGGCACCTCGTGCAGATTTCGTTCCGGGACAGCCACAAGGTCCGCAAAACAACCGTTGCGACCGGCAATACCGAGCACCGTCCGTTTGCGACAATGCGTCGAAAGCCCGGCGGAGCACATATCGCAACCCTGACAAACACAGTTTATTTCGCAAACAACGCGCTTGCCCGTCCAGGACGGCGAACCGGACTCAACGATGCCGACCATCTCATGCCCCAGAACGCCGGAAAAACCCATATATCCTTTGGTAATATGATGATCCGTCGCGCAGATGCCCGCCAGCTTCACGCGAATGAGGCATTCACCCTGCCCCGCCGTCGGTGCGACGTATTCGGGATCGAATCGAAGCGTGTCGGTGTAGGTCAAGGCCCGCATGGTGTTGTCAGCCGCCTTGTTTGGACGATTTTCGACCTAAAAACGTCCGCTGCCACCAGTTCGGTCTCGAAGGTGTTTCCTCGACGAGATGAGGCCGACCGGCGAAGGGGTCTTTCGTCTCGCTCAGCCACGCATGCCACGCCCGCAAAGACCGGCCATTCTCCACGCCCGTAAGGCGCACAAGCGATTTTTCCGCATGATAAACCACGCCGAAATCAGGATCGCGGAGCGCCCCCATCAGAGCGGACAGCCCTTCGCGCGACTGATATTCCCCGAGCAATCGGGTGGCTGCAATTCGTGCATCCCGGGATTCATCCGTTTCCAGAATCTTTTTCGCCAGCTTGGCCAAATGCGGCTCATCGCCCGGCGCGATAGCGTTGTTGCGCTGGAGGAAATAGAGGCTGTTCAATGCGTCCTCACGCACGCGCATCCACGCCTGCGAACCAGCCGCTTCGATCAGGATTTCAGCTAAAACGTCCGTCGCCACCGGCCTGCGCGATTCCGCCACCTGCCTGATGGCCGCACAGCGCACGCTCACGCTCGGATCGGATCGGGCGATGGAAACATAAGCGTCGAAAATATCGTCGTCGTTGGCGTAACGGGTCTTGGCCAGGTGCAGGAGCGCCCCCCGGCGTTCGTCGGCGGTCGGGGCGTCTTGGGCGATTTGCACATACCGCTCGGCATCCCCTCGGGTCATAAGCCAGGGGCTTTTACGCATCGGCTCCCGACGGCAGCCGGGCGAAAAGACCAAAACCGCACAAAGGGCAAAAAAGGCGAATCCCAGTTGACTGCGCGCAGGATGGAATCGCTCCGAGCGGTCACGCAGTCGCGCGGGGGGGTGATTTGCGAAGCAGCCAGCCCGCGTCGGCCAACTCTTCGGGGCAGACGCGGACAACGTCGTGGATCGGCTCGCCGAGAAACCGCGAACCGACGGTTTGAAATCGTCGTGGGTTGTCGCTGACATAACAATGAAGCCTACCCTCTCGTCGTGACTGCGACAACGCACCGGTGGAGCGCAGCGACTGCTCCACCACACGAGCCGTCGACGTACCCGAATCCACCAATTGCGCCGATTTGCCGAAATAGGCAGCCAATGCGGGGGCCAGGATGGGGTAGTGCGTGCATCCAAGCACCACGACCGCCGGCTTGAGACGCTTCAGCGGCGACAGGTAGCGACGCAGCACGGGTGCCACGATTGTATTGGCTTCGTCCAGCCCCTCCTCGATAATCGGTACGAACAGCGGGCACGCGAGCTGCACGACCGCTCGCCGCGAATCGGCTGCAATAATTGCATTCTTGTACGCGTTGGATGCGACGGTGGCTTCGGTGGCCAACACCGCGATCAAGCCCTGCCGCCCCGACGCTTCAACGGCGGCGGACGACCCCGGTTCGACCACGCCGAACACGGGAACAGGCAGGTCATCGCGCAACACCGGGAGACAGGTGGCACTGACCGTGTTGCAGGCAGCCACAATGCACTTCGGCTCGGTGCGCAGCAGGAATGCGCAGTTTTCCTGCGAAAAGCGCAACACGGTCTCACGCGTTTTCGTGCCGTAAGGCACGCGCGCGGTATCACCAAAGTAGACGATATCCTCGTTCGGCAGCGTGTCACGCAGCGCCCGCGCCACGGTCAGTCCGCCGATACCCGAGTCAAATACCGCGATGGGCCTGCGATCGCTCAACAACGTACCCTTCGATTTGGATTGGTCACCTGAAACTCAACCTCAGCATATCCAGCAACCGGTCTACCGTCCAAATGAGATATCGTCACACGATGACGATATCGATCAGTCCGCTGCCGTGCGGGTGCATCCCATTCTGGGTGGCATCTAGCAGTACAGCGCAAAGTTGCTCTCCAAGCACGACCTGACTTGATCGACGTCGATTCCCGTTTTCGATAGAGTTTTTCGCTTGGTTCGCGTGTGGCTGAGCTTGGCTTCGGTGTTGTGGCGACGGTGATAAGCGATCCACGCGGCGGCGTCTTTGAGTATC
>JAJDDQ010000081.1 GCA_029260215.1 Phycisphaerae bacterium | reverse complement strand
GATACTCAAAGACGCCGCCGCGTGGATCGCTTATCACCGTCGCCACAACACCGAAGCCAAGCTCAGCCACACGCGAACCAAGCGAAAAACTCTATCGAAAACGGGAATCGACGTCGATCAAGTCAGGTCGTGCTTGGAGAGTAACTCTGCGCCGTACTGCTAATGGACCGATGCGTTCTTGTTTGCCCACCGCTCCCTTCGTGCTCCCGGTTTGGTCGCTCTCAGGGTCGCGGCTCTGTGGGAGGCGTTGCTCCTGGTTGAATGCGACGCGCGCATTCGTTAGGCTGAATCGATGCGTCGAACCACTTCCATTCTGGTCGCCCTCGCACTGGTAACGACATCGCGCGCTCTTGCCGGCGACGTTGTCTGGACTGAACTTCCGCCCCTGCCGTTTGCAATTTCCAACAACGCGGTTGCGTCGGTTGAGGAAGGCGACGGATCCGTTTCGATCTATTCCTTCATGGGCATTCGGACGCCCACAAATGCAGGCACGATCACACCGGCATCCTTCCGTCTCACAATTCCTGGTGGATCCTGGGAGTCAATCGCCCCGGCCCCGACGCTTGGCGGACGGGCGAAAATCGGGGCCAACGCTATTGCAGCAGGGGGAGATGTGTACCTGATAGGCGGGTACACGGTTGGCGGTGGGCCTGAAGTCACCGAGTCGCGACTGTTCCGATACGTTCCGACTTTGGATGATTACGTACTTGTCACGCTCGTGCCGGTCGAAGTGGACGATACTGTCACTGGCGTTTACCAGGATCGATATATCTATCAGGTGAGCGGCTGGCATGGACCTGTCTTCAACAATGTACCCAACGTGCAGGTGTACGACACTCAGTCGAATAGCTGGTCTCAGGCCACTCCCATTCCGGGGCCTCTGCCTGGGCTGTTCGGTCATGCGGGCACGATAGTCGGCAACCGGATCATCTACATGGACGGCGTGAGATCGATCAGTGGGTTCCCGATTTCCAGTCGGGTGTTCTCGGGCGTCATTGATCCATTCGGCGACGGCGCGATGGACTCCATTACCTGGAGCGAACTCCTGGCACACCCCGGAGCGCCAACGTATCGCGCCGCCGCTTCCCAAGGCGGGACAGTAAGCGGAAAAGTATTGCTCTATGGCGGGACCGACAATCCTTACAACTTCTCGGGCGTCGGGTACAACGGCGTTCCCTCGCAGCCGCTTGATCAATTGCTCGCGTGGAATCCGGTGTCCGGCGACTGGCAGGAATTGGAGTCGGTTGGAAATCGTCCTCCGACTATGGATCACCGTGGAATGATTCGCAGCGGAGCGTGCTGGGTTGTTGTGGGTGGAATGACCGCTCCCACCGTTTCGACAAACCGCGTCTTCAAGCTGTCATTGTACCCTGGTGATTTCGACTGTGACGCCGATGTTGACTTGTCCGACTTCGCAGAATTCGTGAGTTGCGTGGCCAACCCGAATGCCCGCCTGAGCGCGCCCTATTGCGGCGATGGTGATTTGGACGGTGATGGCGACGTCGATTTCGCTGATTTTGGTCGCTGGCAGATCCGCGTCACCTCAAGCGGCCCGTGAGAGCCGAGAGGCTCAAGGAAGTGGTAAACGCACGCGTAGCGTCTCGCGTTTGAGGCCGTCAGTGGGTCCGCGCGGACTGAAGTCCGCGGCTCGTTATGTATGGATTGAAACGGATCTATTGCAATTGGCGCAACTCGTGCTCCCCTCTCCCTCACGGTCGCGTCTCTGTTCACCCCATCACCTCGAACGATGGTTGACAGATTTCTAGTTGGTTCTTGATGTTGGTGCGTCGGCTTTTCGTACGACGATTGTGTTGGCGATGAGGTCGCCTAAGCGTTGGCGGTTGCGGGTCAGGAAGACGAGGACCAGCGTGGGGAGCAGGTCGAGACCCGGGAAGAGTTCCACGCCGCGCAGGAGGTTGCGTACGAGGATTTTTCGGAACGCGCAGGGTTTTGCGGATTCGTCCAGTACGCGCATACCCATAAGCTTCTTGCCCGGCGTGGCTGACCACAGTGTCTCGAACAGGATCGCGTACGCGATGAAACCGAGCAGGCAGGACGTCCATCGCCATGTGAGTGATCGGGCGATCTCGGCGTCACCGGGGACAGCCTGCCTGAGACTGACCATGTTGAAGTTGAAGTCGGCTAACAGGGAGTAGTAAACCCAGAATGCGGCGGGTGAGAAGATGGCCACATCGATGGCGAAGGCGGTCAGCCGCCGGCTGTGGGTGACGAGGGTGTATTCGGGCGGCAGCTTGATGCTTTCGATGACGCTGGTGCGGCGGCGGAAAAAGACAGCGGCCATTACGAATGTGAGCACGATGTAGGCAAGCATGATCCGCCGCCATTCCCAACCTTGGGTTGTGGGGCCGGGGGTAAAGGGTCTGACGCGCACGGCGCCTGCCGCCGCAGCACCGCCGTTGGGCGACCAATCGGCGGAATGTACGGTGTGATCGGCCGTGGCCCAGACGGCTACGATGTGATCCTCGCGGTAGGCGAAGGCGGCGGTGGACCAGTCGATCGTTTCGGCGTCGGGCTGCTCGAGCGGCGTTTGTCGCGTCCATCTATCTTCGGTGAAGATGTAGGGAGTTGCGATGTTGTCGGACAGAGGTCGTGCGATGAGAACGGGCGCAGTCGCGAGATTGAGCAATGCGACGATTTCTTCGCCGGCCAACTCGTCGATGGACTGCGTCGATGTCCATTCGGTTTCCCGGATCGGTGAGGTTGTAAAGCGGGGCGCATCGCCGTTTTCAAGCGCGAATACAACGATGATCTGTTGGCCCGTGGCGGTGAGCAGGGTCGTGGGGCTGGGTGCGAATGATTCGGGCATGTCGCGGTCGAAAGTCCATCGGCTTCCGTCGAGGCGGACGAGGCTGAAGTCGGTTTGCGGTCTGGGCTGTGGTGGCGGCGACTGATCGTCCTGCGCGGGTTCTTCGACTTCGGTTTCGGTATCTTCGTCGTTATCTTCTGCGTTGGCGTTGGCGTTCTCGGTTGACGGCTCGGGCATTTTGGGGACGAGCGCGAGCGCGACCGATCTGGGTACGATGGCGAAGAGTGAAGCGCCTTTGTTGCTTCCGCCGACGGCGATGGGAACCGCGTTGTCGGGGAGAGAGGCTGCGACGGCGGCCCGACGCTTCGAGTAGATTCGGTGTGTACCGTCGCCGAACCACAGATGCAGCGTGCCATCGCTGACGGCTGCCTTGCGAATGTCGCCGACAGCTTCGCCGGCGCGTGCGGGCATGAACCAGCCGGCTCGTCGATCGGTATCGTCACCGCAGAATGCGAGTCGCCAGACTTGGCGTGTGACATCGGATTGGTCGGTCATTTCGCGATACGCCCAGACGATTTCCTCGCCACCGGCAGCGCCGATTGAGGCGGCTGAGCTTGGGGGCGCGTGGACGATCGTGCAAGCAACGGCGAGCAGCGTGAGCAATCTACAGTTGGGCGATATTCCGGACAAAGGCGTGTTCAATCGGTGGTGATGTGTTCGTGTTGGAAACGCGCGCCGCGATCGCGCGGCGAGACGAAGGCGCGGTGTTCGGTACTCAAACTCTTCTGGATTTTCCAGTTGCGCAGCGTGATCGTCATTCTCGCATCGTCCGCCGGCCAGGTGAATACGAGTCTCCGCGGGAGTTTCAGTCCGGAATCACTGACGGGTTGGTGGTCGTCGATCTGAGACGAGAGCAGGACGCGGCCTTCAGCGTCGCGGAAGAGAATCCGGCGGATGAGTCGCGGCTCGTATCGGTCGAGCCAGTATTCTTTTTCGATGACGTTTCGGCCGTCAGCCGCCGGGGCGGTGAACAGGATTTGCTGAAAATCCCCGTCGATGCGTTGCGATGCGTTGCGGATGTCGAGCGGGCTGACGCCCATGCACTCGATCAGTTGGTCGGGCTTGAGCGGAACGGTTCCACCGATGGACACGTCAAAATCGTCGGCCACCCATCCTTCGTAGTAATGTTCCTGCGGCCTTCGGGTGAGAATCCACCACTTGCGTCCGTTGCTGCCGACCTCGAGTTCGTCTCCGCCGAGTGCGTTCTGCAAAACAAGGCGCATGTGGTGCGGTGCGAACAGTTGCAGCTTCAAGCCCAAATCGAAATGGCGTGTGGTTCCGTCGGCGTCGCGGAATCGGCCTTGCGCTGTGCCGACCGCCTTGTACCCGTGGATCATTTTTCGCCGGTTGGCTTCGACGATTTCGACGGCTTCGCGCATAGGCGTGAAGATCGGCGTGCGTTGCGGACCTTCGCACGCAGCGATAAGCAGGATAGCCATCGAGGGGGCGAAGCGTTTCACGCCACGTCTTCCTCGGTCGGATCGCGATCGTCGTCGCTGTCGAGGGTGTCGTCGAAGTCTCCCATGTCACCGTGCAGGATGGCGGTGAGCTGCTTGCTGACGCTTTCGATTTCGTGGTCGTTGAGTCGGGGGTTGACGACCTTGTGCAGTTCATCCTCCTTGCCGATACGCATGATCCAGATTTCGGCCTCATCTTCGGTGATGGTCTCCTCGTATTTGAGGAGGCGTTTGCGCATGAGGATCAACGCCAGCACGAAGCGGAATTGCAGGCGGGCAAGCTCGGTTTCGCCGCCCAATCTCCGGAAGAACGTCATCAGGATATCGTCGTCCACGAGGAGGCGTTTCTTTTTCTGTTTGGTGGGAACGCGCGTTTTGAAGAAGCAGTAAGCCCCTTCCGGCGGGCCGTACCACGCTTGTTCGCTGAAAGCTTCGCGTCTGAAACTCTCGCCGTCCTCGAACAGCACGGCGTAGTAGGTTGCACCCTCTTCGAGCGGGCTGCCCGTCTTGACGCAGACAGCCTGCGATTTTTCAATTCGATATTCGACCAAACCTGACGACCTCCGTCCCATCTCCACTTCGCACCGCTGCGAACGAGCGCTTGTTGCGCTGAAAACAGTTTATCCCCGCAACCGGCGGTGGCCGCAATAGAGGGTCATCCTGCCCTTCCGCAGGAAGCCGATGAGCGACTGATTGCCAGCAGTCGCGGTTTCGACCGCGAGCGAGCTGGCGGCTGAAATGGCTGCGATAAGCGGGATACGCGCGCGGAGCGCTTTTTGCACGATTTCGAAACTGACCCGCCCGGAAACGATGAGAAAATTTCGGTCGAGAGGCCAACGCGCCTGGAGAATCGCCCATCCGATAACCTTGTCGACGGCGTTGTGTCGCCCGATGTCCTCGCGCAGGCAGATGAGTTCGCCGGCGTCGGAGAAAGCTGCCGCCGCGTGCAAACCCCCGGTTTGGTGAAACAATTCCTGATTCTCGGTGAAACGTTCTACGCTGGGCTGAAGCAGGGATTCCGCCACAAACCAGCCGTCGGGGAGCGGTTCAATATCGCCGAACAACTGGTCGATGGCGACTTTTCCGCACAGGCCGCAACTGGAAGAGGAAATCAAGTTGCGGCGGTCGCGCGTCGTGTCGAGTGAGAGGCCAGCCTCAAGCTCGACGCAGACAACGTTGCCCCGCTGTCCGTCGTCGGTGGCGAGGCAGTGCTTGGCTGAGACGATGTCGTCGGGGTCGGTTACGACGCCTTCGGAAAAGACAAGCCCTACGGCGAGTTCTTCATCGTGGCCTGGGGTGCGCATGGTGACGACGAAGGGTTCGGGGCCGACGCGGATTTGCAGCGGCTGCTCGACAACGACGGTGTCGTCTGTGCGGGGCGCATTTGCACCAGCCTGAACGGGGATGATTCGGGTCGAGTCGCTCATTGCGAAGCATCTTGAGCGTTCACGGTCGTTTCGTCACGCATTGGGCCGCGACCGTCCAGCGTAGAGAATGACGGCCAGGATCGGCTCAATCAGCAAAGCGTCTCTTGCCGATCGGGTCGGGGGCGCTGAGAATGGGATTTGTTACGCGGTCCGTAACGCTCGGGACGTGATTGGGAATGCGATTCTCCGTCCCCGGCAGGATGTCGAAAAAGCGTGGCACGGGATTTCAGCCCGTTTTTTCGCCGGTCAAGAAACCGGTACCACACAGAAAGCCCGTTGCATGGCGCTTGAACGAATTATCTCCGCGCACTCGGCTGACCCGCAGGAAGATGCTCTGCACGTGGCGCTTCGACCGGGGCGGCTGGCTGAAATGGTCGGGCAGACCAAGGTGATCGAGAAGTTGAGCATCGCGCTTCAAGCTGCTCAGGTTCGCAAGGAGCCGCTGGAGCACATTCTGCTGGACGGACCGCCGGGGCTGGGCAAGACAACGCTGGCACACGTCGTCGGCCACGAAATGGGCGTGACCAATCTTCGTGTCACGTCGGGGCCTTCACTGGCGAAGCAGTCGGACCTGCTCGCGATTCTGACGCAGATGGAGCACGGCGACATCCTGTTCATCGACGAGGTTCACCGGCTTCCGAAGATCGTCGAGGAGTTTCTGTACCCGGCGATGGAGGACTTCCGCGTCGATTTTACGATCGAAGGCGGGCTGAGCGGGCGGATGGTCAACTTCGCGTTGAAGCCGTTCACGCTGATCGGGGCGACCACGCGCGCGGGGCTGCTGTCGGCTGCGATGCGCGACCGGTTCGGCCATCATTACCACCTTGAGTTCTATGCGACGGACGAGTTGACGGCCATTTTGGAGCGTTCGGCGGGCAAGTTGAAACTGCCCGCGCGGGGCGATGCGCTGGCGCGGATCGCAGCCCGAAGTCGCGGTACGCCGCGCGTGGCCAACCGTCTTCTCAAGCGCGTGCGCGATTATGCGCAGGTGCGGGCGGACGGCGTGCTGACGGAGGATGTCGTCGAGCGCGGGTTGGCTATTCAACAGGTGGACACTTACGGGCTTGACGATCTCGACCGGGCGTTTCTGAAAGCTCTGATCGACATTTACGACGGCGGGCCTGCGGGTATCGAAGCGCTGGCTGCGACGATGGGACAGGAGCGGGATACGCTCGAAGACGTTGTCGAGCCTTATCTCTTGCAGATCGGGTTCGTGATTCGGACACGGCAGGGTCGGCAGGCAACGCGGGCGGCGTATGAGCACATGGGAATTGACAGCGTGCCGACACGTGTTGACTCGGACGGTGACGAACATCTGCTGTTTTGAGCGACTGGGACCACTTGCCCTGCACCATTTCGCGTACTGCCCGTTCGCCGCGTAAGCGATTAGGGGTATTTACAGTTTTCGACAGCGACTGGATTCTTGCAAACTCACAGGCAAGGGGTATTCTCGTGGTCGCCATCATCGGCGTGCTCTGTGCGACCGTGGCGGAAAGGTGGGATTGATGGGCAAATCGAGAAAAAGTCCGGCATTGATCGAGCTGATCCACGCGCGTGATTCGGCGGAAGTCAAATTGCCGTCGTGGTGGCGTTCGTCCAAGGGCCCAACCCGTTCCGCAGCGCCGTCAGCCAGCCGGGAAGCGTCGTCGGTCGCCGGAGGCGGGGTCGATACGCAAGATCCCCAGTCGGGCGGGACATCGCCGCCGTTCATCGCCTTCCGAGGCGAACGCGTCGTCCTGTCTTTTACCAGCGTCACGGCTGGCATCGCCGCGTTTTTGGCGATTGTGCTCGTTGGAGCGGGCTTTCTCGCCGGCCAATCGCTGGGCGTGAAAGCCGGGAAAAAATCCGGCTTCGTGGAGGGTAGGAAATCGGTCGGTTTGGTAGCTCACGACGAAATTGACGCGGCTAAGCGTTCCGCGCCCAATATCGACATTTACGACGGCGTGGGGGCGAGTCCGGTGAAAAAACGCGAATCACGGGCTGAAAACGTCGCATCAACGCCCGTTCGACCGGAAGACGCCCTGGCGGTGCGTGTAGACGCGGCTTCGCCCTGGGTTGACGGGCACACCTATATTGTTGTTCAAGTCTTCAAGGCTGAGGACCGGGCGGACGCGGAGGAGGCCAAGCTTTTCCTGAAGACCCACGGTGTGGAAACGGTCATTCTTGATTCCAAGGGCGGAAACCGCTATGTTCTGGTGGCTGTCACTGGGTTCAACCGGGAGGATCCCGCTCAGAGGCGGCTTTGCGACCGTTTTCACGATCGCATTCGGAAATTGGGTGATCTGTTCGTCAAGTCCAGCGGACGTTATGGCTTGCAGGGATACCAGAAGAAAATCACCGGCAACGGTTGGTAGGAGTTTTTAGGGTTATGTCTCGAGACAAGTCGCTCAAGAGCGCGTCCTCGTTGAGTCGCCATCGGAATGTTCTGTCGCGTATCGAGCGTATCGACAAGCTTAAAGAAGACGAACGCTGGACCGATGGTGGTTCGCCATTCGGTTTGCCCAAGGTCGGTCACCGCAAGGTTTCCGTCGGCGGCAAGGTGAAAAAGCCCAAGGGCGAAGCGGCTGAAGAGGCCACTGAAGAGAAGAAATAGCGGTTTCGCGCGGGCCACGCTCGCGCGCACTGTACGCACGCCATAGGCAGAATCGCCGCCGCGACGCATGTTGCTGCGGCGTCTTTTTTTTTTGTGACACTTGCGCTGCCGGTACAACGGCTGGAGCGATAGACGATTATGACGGGTGAAAACTTCGTCGCCGACAAGATTCGCGGAATCGGCGCTTCGGGTATTCGCAAGATTTTCGATCTGGCTGCCACGATGAAAAACCCCATCGATCTTTCGATGGGCCAGCCGGATTTCAAGGTTCCCGATCCGATCAAACGGGCTGCCATCGATGCCATCGAGCGGGACAAGAATGGTTACACGGTGACGCAGGGTCTGCCCGCGCTACGCGAACGGATCAAGCGACATCTGAGCGAGCGTCACGACTGGTCGCCGGATGTGTTCGTCACCTGCGGTGTGTCCGGCGGACTCATTCTCGCGCTTTACGCGATTCTGAACCCCGGCGACGAGGTCATCGTGGCTGACCCGTACTTTGTTTCGTACAAGCACCTGATCAACCTGGCTGGCGGAAGGCCTGTGGTGGTGGACACGCATCCGGATTTCAAGCTGAATCGCGACGCGTTTGCCAAGGCGATCACGTCGAAGACGAAGGCGATTCTGATCAACTCGCCGTCCAACCCGACCGGCATGGTGTATGGTGCGGACGAGATCGAGGGGATTTCGGAGCTGGCACGCGAGCACGACCTGCTGATTATCAGCGACGAGATTTACGAATCGTTGAGCTACGACGGGCCACCGGCGACGCCGATTCGCTTCGCCCCGGAGCGGACGCTGCTGCTTGCGGGTTACGGCAAGAGCTACGCGGTTACCGGCTGGCGGATGGGTTACGCTGCCGGTCCTGAAGCGGTCATACGCGAGATGGCCAAGGTGCAGCAGTTTACGTTTGTGTGTGCCCCCCAACCGGCCCAGATCGCGTGCATCACAGCGATGGATACGGACATTTCGCACCTTGTGGGGGACTACCGCGCCAAACGTGATCTGGCAGTCGGCGCATTGGAAGGTGCGTTTCAGTTTTCGAAGCCGTCGGGCGGGTTCTACGTTTATTGCGAAGCGCCGCACGGCTACCCGAGCGGCACCGCGTTTGTCGAGGAAGCCATCAAGAACAACGTCCTCGTCGTTCCCGGCAGCGCCTTCTCCGACCGAGACACGCATTTCCGCATCAGCTATGCCGTGCCCAACGAGCGGCTTGAGGCTGGCTGTAAAATTCTGAGTGAACTGGCGCGGCGAGCGCGCGTCGCGTCCACATCGTGACCGATTCGTCGGCGACGCCGGTGCGCGCCATCGTCGATCAATCGCTGGTATAGGGCAACTCCCGATCGTGCGGGTACGCGCCAACCGCTCCCTCACGGTCGCGGCTCTGAAGGGGCGAACGAAACCCGCACTTTTTCGGGTGACGATACGGCGGAACGAGTCAACGGTCGGCGATGCCGGATGAAGCGTTACTCGTTCTCGGGCAGTTTTTTCGAATCTTCCCCGCCGTCGGGTGCAACAACTTCGTCGGGCGGAGTCGGCTCTTCGGTGGTTTGAGCGGTTTGCTCCGGATCTGTGTCCGGAATCGGCACGATCAACGGGATGGCTGACTCGATTCGTGCGACGCGCGGCTCCATGTCGTCGGGGAAGTGAAGATCGATCGCGTTCTGAAGCGTTTCGTCGCACCAAGCGCGAGTTGCGTCACCGGCTTCAGCGCTCCACGCATCGCAGATTTCAAACTTGATCAGCATAGCGCCTCGGCCCGCCTCCGCACCTTTGCGCATGGAATCGAACCAGTCTCGCGAGCGCTCTTCAAGGGTCAGCAGAAACCGCCACGCGATTGCATGGGCACCGCGCTTGGCGAGATATCTGCAACGCAGTAATTTGGCGAAAAAATCGTAACGCACACCGTTCGCATGCGGCGGATCGCTGGCACGGGGGAGAATACGAATCGCCCACTCGGTTCGGCCTATCTTGCCCAAGACCCAACCCTGCCACAGTCTCGACGCCGACGCGACATCGGCACGCTCATCCTCCAGATACATCGAGAGTTTCCGAGCGGCGGCGGCGTACGATTCAACGGCTGACTCGTCCGCACTCGGGTCCACACAGGCCTGCATCGCCACCGCAAAACTTTCCAGCGTCTCGATGTTCAAGTCGAACGAGAACGCGACTTCACCGTCGTAGTCCGGGACTTCGAGGTAACGCTCCCAGGCAGCCCGGGCACCGAACACCTGTTCCAATGCGCGGCGTGTCGTATCCAGCACGCGCTTCGAGCAGGCGGAATCGCCAATGCCGTAAAGAAGGCGCGTCACGTCGGCTTCGCATTCACGGGCCAGCATCAGATTCGCGGCGGCTAGACGGTACTCGATTCGCTCGCGCGCGCTCTCCGTGTCGTCGGCAGCATCGATCAACTGCTGCGTGCGGGCGACGATGGATTCGAGGTGGGCTTGCTCGTCGGAGACGGATTCGGCGTAAACATCGCCGCTCAATTGGACAGTCGGCCTTGTAATCGCCGCCGACGCGACCGTGGGGAGACTGAAGCAAATCAGAACGAAAACCCGCAAAGACATTGATTCCTCCTGTTCAGGTGGCTGTCGAAAAAGTGTGGCACAGGTTTGTAAACTGTGCATTCACCGGCCAGGATACAGGTACCAGACGGCACACCATCGCTTGCACCGGTTAAGAACCGGTGCCACACCAGAAAGCTTGTATTCTTCAAGCTGTCGTGTGGACCAAAAACGACCCGCGAGAATAGACGCGGTCATCCCCCGCCGCAACGTCGCGTATCCCGCTCGCGTAACGAATCGGATTGACCGGGCCGATCACGAGACCTAGACTTATTCCGGCGACCGTGCATACCCAAAGAATATCGACCGAATGACGCAGCAGGCCCCAACCATCCCAGACATCGCCGCACAAACCGGTGCGAAGCCTACCGCGAAGCCCACGCTGATCCGGGGCGGGATGGCTGGCAAGGCGATTCTGGCTGCCTGGATTCTCTCGATTCTCTACCACGCGGTGCTCTTCGTGGTGATGTACCTTCTACCGTGGCTGGCGGGAATGGCCAAACCCGTTTCCGACGCGCCGATTCCGACGGCGGATCTCCTGTCGCCCGTCGAGACGAAAGTCACCATGAACCAGCCAAGCACCGCCCCAAAAGCGGAGCAGATACTGCCGGACCCAATGTCGAGCATGACATTCAAGCCGGACAAGTTTGAACGGCTGGATTCCATCGGCACGGTAAAACCGAATGACCTGAACATTCTCGGCGTCGGTACGGGCGGGTCGGATCAGATCGACGGCGGATTTTCAATGCCCATCGGCGGCAGCGGCCCCAACTTTTTCGGTCTGGGCGAGGGTGCCCGTGGGGCGCGCAACATCGTCTACGTGGTGGACCGTTCCGGATCAATGCTCAACACGTTTCAGGGCTTGGTCAAGGAAATCAAGGAATCGGTCAACGGCTTGCGTCGTTCACAGCGTTTCCATGTGATTTTTTACAACTCAGGCCCCCCGCTCGAAAACCCGCCTCGGAAGCTGGTCAGCGCGATCCGATCGCAGAAGCGCAACCTGTTCCGCTTTCTCGACGAGATATCCCCGATGGGCGGCACGGACCCAAGGCCCGCGATGCGCCGTGCGTTTGCCGTCGAACCGGATTTGATTTACTTTCTTTCCGATGGAGAGTTCGACGAACACGCCGAAAGCCTGATGAGCATGATCGACAAGCTCAACCGCGGGCGACTTGTGCGTATTTTCACCATTGCGTACGTCAATCAGCACGGCGGGGCTGTCCTCGAACGCATCGCACGCGAGCACAACGGCCAATACCGATTCGTGACCGAGGATGAGATTTTTGACTAGCCCGTCAATACACGTCATTCGATGGGTGGCACGGTCTGCCGGCGCAGCCGGGAGGCCGTGGCTGCTGAGCACTCCCACGGCCTGGCTACGCCAGACCGTGCCACCCGACTCATCAATTGAGATGGGTCGAAACAGCAAGTCGCCAACACAATCCAAGGGTCGCGTCGCCTGGTTTTTCAAGACACGGATTGCATTCCGGCGGACGTGTGTATGTGCATTGGTACTCGGCGCATGCTTGTCTCCTCGTACGGTCGCGGACGAAATTGAATACGGCTCGACCAGGGTGGAGCGCATTCGCATCGTGGACATGGAAGGTGCGAGCCTGGCCTACCGCACGCCGGCGGGAGATTACAAGTTCGTCACGATCGGCGATATCAAGCACATCAGGGTCGATACCGTCGGCTCTCTGCGGGATTTCAATGAGGCAGAGGATCGGCAGCTCGAAGGTGATTTCGTTCGGGCCAACGTACACTACGAACGAGCGATCCGCGTCGCGACTGATTTCTGGGTTCGGCTGACCCGGGCGCGTTGGATTCGGTCGTGCGAGCGAGCCGGTCGATTCGACATTCTGGCGACGCAGTTTTCGACGCTGCTGCGCGACGAGGAGCACGGCGTCAGGCTGGCTGCTCAGTTGCTGCCAGCCACTCCTGTTCCGCCCGATTCGCGCGAGGTCGCCCGCGCGTTGAAATCTCTGGAGAAAGCGCGGGGGCCGTCTTCGCAAAGCGGCCACCTGCTCATGGAATTGCTCGAATACGCCCTGCGCTCGGGCGAGAGGGATGCCAAGTCGCTGGCCGCCGCACGTACGATCGCCCGCGCACCGTTTCCGCTCGAAATTGCGACGCGTTCGGTGTACCGGCTGAAGACGGCGGCTTTGCGGGAACTGCTCGAACGCGACGCCGATTTCGACGTCGTTTCCACAGTCAACGCCGAGTTGGCCAACGTGGCCGACGAAGTCCTCCCCGAGCTTCTTCTGATCAAGGCTGAAGCGCAACTGGCCAAAGCAACCAACGACGAGGAGGCCATGCGCGCCGGATGGTCCGCGATGCGCGTGGCGATTCACTTTCCGGCAGACGCACGAACGCCCGAAGCGTTGTTGATCGCCGCGCGCGTTCACGAGCGTATCGACCGCAATCCGACCGCGATCAAACTGCTCCGCGAATGTGTTCGGCACGCGGGTGTGGATTCCAAAACAAAGCAACGTGCTCAGGAAATGATGAGCCGCCTGCGTGCCTCGGGCTGACCGCGACATATGGACAGATACCCATGAAAAGTTCCGAAAATGTTTCGTTGTTTCGATCGTGGCTGATTGCGACGCTGACGTTGCTGGCGTTGAGCGCTTCCGCGTTCGCTCAGGACGGTGGCGGAGCAGCCATGAAGGTGTTCGACCACTTCCTCGTACGCGGCGGCGCGATCACGTGGTTCGTGCTCGTCCCGCTGTCCGTTGCGACGGTCGCGTTGACGGTCGAGTATTGCATGTCGATTCGCCGACAGACGTTCGTCCCCGTTGAGACTTACGACCGCGTCAGCGACCATCTGAAAAAACGCGAATACACCGAAGCCATCAACTTCACCGCGAACGAGCCAAGCCTGCTCGCCACCGTGGTCAACACGGGTTTGCTCGAATCCCACAACGGGTACGCAGCGATGGAGCGAGCTGTCGAGGAAACGCTCGAAGAACGCTCCGCCCGTCTGATGCGCAAAATCGAATACCTGAACGTGATCGGCAACATCAGCCCGATGGTCGGCTTGTTCGGCACGGTGTATGGCATGATCGGGTTGTTCGCGACCATCAAGCAGGAAGGCGGCATGCCCGAGCCGGCTACCATCGCGGACGATATTTCCATCGCGCTCGTCACCACATTCTGGGGCCTGCTGGTCGCGATCCCCGCACTCAGTGTTTTCGCGCTGTTCCGCAACCGCATCGACGTGTTGACGGCTGAGTGCGCCCTTGCGGCTGATCGCCTGTTGACGCCGTTCAAAACGAACCCGCCAGCCGCGCAACCGGCGAAAACGCAGCAGCCTTGACCTATGGCGCATAAGTTCAAATACCATCCGCGACCGCCGCTGACGTTCAACATGGCCCCTATGGTCGATGTGGTTTTTCTGTTGATCATTTTCTTCGTTCTGGTCAGCACGTTCGCCACGGCGGAACACATGCCGCTGGATTTACCCGACCCGGACGACAGCCAGGCCTTCAACGAAATCGTCGAGGACCGCGTCATCATCAACGTGCAGTTGGCCGACCCGGACGCCCCCGCGACAAGCCCGGTCGATTACTACGTAGGCCCCAGTCGCGCCGAATCGCTTGAGGCTGTGTCGCAACGATTGGCAGCGCGCAAACGCATGCTGCCGGAGTTGAAAGTCATCATCCGCGCGGACAAACGCGTTCGTTACGCCAAAGTGCGAGAGGTTATGGAAGTCGTGGCTGAGAACGATATCCAAATGATGAATCTGGCTGCCATCGCCGGCGGACACGGGGGCCAACATTGAGCGCGACCGGGCACAACTCGCCGACCGAATCCGTCCACTTCAGGCCTCGACGCAAGACAAGGAGCCGGGAGCTGACCTCCATAACGCTCAACCTCGCCCCGATGGTCGACGTGGTGTTCCTGCTGCTCATCTTTTTCGTTTCCACCACAACGCTCAAGCGGGCGGAGGGCGTGCTCAAGGCTCAACTTCCCAAACAAGGCAACCTGGCCGACGAAATCGCGATGCCCATCACGCCGATTATCGTCCACCTGACGCAAACCGGAGCAGGTCCGAATGACTACGCGCTGCGTCTGGAGAGCTTCGTGAATCAACCGACGACTTTCAACGAGTTGCGCGACCAGCTAGCCGATATTCAAACACTCCCCGGGTTCGACAACCAAACGCCCGTCGTGCTCAAAGCTGGGGACAACGTCGCCTGGGACCACGTGGTCGGAAGTTGGAACGCGGCTGTGGCTGCGGGGTGCAAACATGTTTCGTTCGGCGGAGAATAGAAGCACATGCACAACGCACCCGATCACAGTCCTGCCACTACGGTGAGACATGCCCGTTAGGTGTATTTACGCTTTCATCGCACTGTCGCTCCCTCTGCCGACCGCGAGTGCGCTCGATCCGCCGCCGGACTACCCCGAAGCGAAACGCCTCAGCACAAGTCAATTCTACGACGGACTGAAAAACCGAGGCCTGACCGACCTGCTCGCATTGCACTTGCGCGAGCACCCCCCCGCGAGCACACTGGACAGGCTCCTGCTCGCCCGCGACATCAAACTGGCAGAATATGCGGACCCGTCGAAATCGCAGGCGGACCGCAACATCGCCATCGCCGAAGCCAACGACATTCTCGCCAAACTCATCACGCGCTTCGACAACGACAAACGCATCAACCAATGGCGACTCACGCTCGGCAAATCTCTTGTACACGAGGAAGGCGAGCGGCTGACGTCGAGCATCCTCTATCGCGGTGGCGTTAAAGTCGATCGCGAACGGCTACGCCCGCTCATGCAGCGTGCGGTCGATGTGCTCGACGCTTTACGCCGCGACCTTCGAGACGAATACGAAGCACTGGACCGCGTCTCCGCCGCACGATACGAATCGATGGAAGCAGCCGGGGACATCGACAAGCTCGAACAAGACCTTGCACAGAGCGATTACCGGCTCGCGTGGGCACGCTTCTATCACGCCGTCACACTTGAACCCAACGACAAAGACCGCAAGCTCGAACTGCGTCTGGTACTCGAATACCTCGAAGGGCGATCCAATCTCCTCGACGCAGAATCTCCCGACTCAAGCTACAAGGCTCAATCGCTCCTGTTGGCCGCCATGAGCGAGCGCCGCCTCGGGCAAACCGCCAACGTCCGCACCCGGCTGGGAAGTGCGATCGATACCGTGTCCGCATTCTCCGACGAAGAACAGCGACGCGGTGCGGGCTGGGTCGTCACACTGGCCCGCATCGAAATCGTACGCAGCCTGAGCGACTCAGCCGACTTCGAAGCAGCCGCCGGTGCGATAGACGTATTCAAAGGCCTCGTCGAACGCGACGAACAAGGCGCATTCCGAAAACTCCTCATCATCGGACTGCTCTCACGATCCGTGCATGCCGCCCAAGCCGACGCACTCCAACGCAACGGACAACCCATAGCAGCCGGCCGGGCGCGGAGCATCGGCATTGAAATGCTCGAAGAGCTGGCAGAACGCGACCCTGCCTACCGTGACGATGTCTACGCAACGCTCTTCGGCCTGCTCGAAGACGAAGAAAACATCGACACCATGACGCCCTTCGAACGCTGCGCTTTCGTCGCGGGCAAACAGGGGCAAGCCGAATCCGTCGCGGATGACATCGAAAAACTAATCGCAAAAGGCGAAACAGCCTCAAGCGCAGCCGTCGCCGATCTCGAAACCCGACGGGCCGCACTCATCGACGCAGCAGCCGACATCGCACAAACCGTAATCGACCTGCCAAACGCACCAGCCGCACTGCGGGCGGAGGCGGGATTCAATCTCGGCGTCGCCCATTACCGGCGCGGTCGCACATTCGAAGCAGCCAAAGCCTTTCTCGCCGTCGCCCGCGACTTTCGTGAGCACACCCGAGCGGCTGGGGCAGCCGTTTTCGCCGTTCAATTGACCTGGGCGTGGCGCGAAGACCCAACGCTGCAAGACCGTGACGACCTGCGCACGCTGTGCGCGGAAGCGCTCGCGACGCTCGACGAAAATTTCCCCGATACCGACAGCGCTAAATACTGGCGATTCTTCAGAGGACAATTCCTGCTGGAACAGGAGCAATACGAACGGGCAGCCGAAACGTTCGCCGCCGTCGGCCCAGAGCACAAGCACTATCCCGAAGCCGTCTACCTCGCAGCCGAAGCGCAAACGTCGGCGGCGATCCGCTTCGGCCTCGAACACCCGAACGAATTCCGCAAGATCAGCTCCATCGCGACAGCGGCCATCCACACAGCCCAATCCGCCGGCACGACGATCAACCAACTCATCGAATCCGGGAAAATCGGACGCCAGGCTGACCTGCGCAACCTGGCTGCCCGCACACGCATTCTAATTGCGGAACTCTGCGTCATGCCGCGCGTCAGCCGCTGGGATCGCGCAACCGAAACGCTCGACAATTTCGAAAAAGAATTTCCCGATCAACTGGCATTGATCGGCAGAGTGCTCCGCGTACGCATGATCGCCCTCGAAGCACAGGGCAAAGCAGAGCAAGCCTCACAACTCATCCCCGAATACGTCCGCAGCGATCCGCGCGGAGCCGTGCAGACGCTCCAAGGCCTGTTTGATGCACTCAAGGAAGACATCGAGCGCAACGTCCGCGCCGGCCGCGAGGAAGAGGTACGCAGTCAGACAGGTTCGCTCGTCGCAATCGCCCGAGGCCTGTACGACGTCGCGCGGGAACAATCGGACATCTTCTCCCACAATGCGGTCTACGCGATTCGAATCCAACTCGCTGAAGCCGAACTGCTGGCCAACAACATCGAGCAGGCCAAAAAGTTATTCACCGAATGCGTCGCAATCGACGAAGCCCGTTACGACGACGGACTCGCCCGTGACAGCCGAGCGGTCATCGGATTGGCTGAGGCATACTATCAATCCGGAGCATTCAACGAGGCGCTGCCGCTGTTCAACCGCGTGTTCAAGGGCAGCGAATCGGGTAGTGAAACGTGGTGGAAATCCCTGCTGCGTGACTTGCAATGTCGCACAAGACTCGAAGGCGACGCAGCCGCCATCATCAAAGCCATCGAACAACGTCGCTACCTCAATCGCGATCTCGGCGGACACGACCTGCGCCGCGAATTCGAATCCCTGCTGGACGAAAACCGCCGCCGCCTGCAAAATTAGATTATTCGAAATGGGTGACTCTTCAGCCATGTGCAATGTGAAGCTATGATCTGCCCCACATCGCGAAGGGAAACAGTATTTTCCCTCCTTGCGAAGGGGGGATACAGGGGGGTCTGGACCAGAGCAACGTCTCGCTTCGCACGAAGAACCTGATTCTGGACGCTCCCGACTTGGTCACGTCCAGCCTCCTTCAGAAGGAGAGGAGGAAGCGGAAGCATGCAAAGGAACGGCTCCATCAGAACCGCGACACTGAACGCGCCCAAGGAGGAAGCGTGAAGAGAGCGGCCCCATCGGAACCGCGACAGTAATGGAGCGGCCGGAGTGAATACCCACGTCACCGAACACAACCAACGCAAGAGCGTGAACGACGCCAAAACAAGCACCACAAAGAGCAACCAACAATGATAAACCCCATCCGACTCGATCCAGACAGAGCCATGCTCCTGGTCATCGACATCCAGGAAAAACTGCTGCCGCTGATCGACGGCCGCGAACGCATCGTCAACCGGTCACGAACCCTGCTGCAAGGCGCGAAGCTGTTCGACCTGCCCATTCTCGTCACCGAGCAATACCCCAAGGGCATCGGCCAGACGGTTCCTGAGCTAGCCAACGTGCTCGCGACCACCTCAGCCGAACGGCTCGAAAAAACAACGTTCAGTTGCTGCGGCGACGACGCCATACGCTCAGCCCTCCGCCGCATCGACCGCGATCAGATTATCATCTGCGGAATCGAAGCCCACGTCTGCGTGCAGCAGACCGCGCTCGACCTGCTCATGATGGATTACCAAGTCAATATCTGCGCCGACGCTGCCGGGTCGCGTACGCAATTGGATTATGACGTCGCAATGGAACGCATGCGCCACGCCGGAGCACACGTAACCACAGCCGAAAGCGTACTCTTCGAGTTATGCAACGCGTGCGGAACCGAACGCTTCAAGAAAATGCTCGAATTGATTAAAGGCGATCAGTGATCGTTCGCAAAGAAGAGCCGTAACATTCAAGGTGTTGGCGAACGCCAAATTAGCTCTTGAGCCGGTCATAAGAAACTGTAGCGGCTTGGGAAAGTGCGTGCGGGACCATGGCAGCCTTCAAAACGGTGACTACGCCGAACACAACAAGAGTATTCAAAAAGAATTCCCTCAATTTGACCAACGCACTCGTCATCGAATACTCAAATTTTGCCATAGCGGCCTCCTTCCCAGTTAGGACTATCAAGATTAATCTTGTGCCCGTCACCATCAGAAGGCTACCCACTGGGTCCACGGAACCACAATATGGTCCCGCACGCACTCTCCAGACGCATTATACACCAAAGGCCTGCATATTTCTCAAACTCGGAGGAAAAGTGTTGCTCTGGCAAAACAAGACCAGTTTTGCGTGTCTTGGGGAGAAAAACCCTGCGCATTGCAATTCGTGTAACGGAGACGCAAAGCACTCTTGCCGAACGCCAGCGTCCGAGACGAACATCGCAAGCCACCGAAAACCTGCGAAAAAACCTACCCGTCGCCCTTGCGGTTCATCTCGCCGACTTGACGCGTCAATTCTTCCACCTGCCTGCGAAGAACGTCCATTTCGCCTTCACCCTCGCGGTCACCGCCCCCCCCCACCGGGTCGGGCGCTTTGGGTTGGCCGGTGAACGTCGACATCATCGACCGTGTCCAGTCCATCGGATTCATGACTGACGCAGGGTTGAAGCCGATCGTATTCTCAACAAACTTCCGCCACCGGTCCTGAGATGATTTGTGGGAATCGAGAACCTGCGCGAAAAATCGCTCCACAACGTTGCCCAGGAACTCCTGCTGCGTGCGGATCATCTCGTGCAGCACATTGGAAGGAAACATGGACAGCTTGGGCGTGTCGCGTTCCAGGATGATCTGGGTCAGAACGACGTTGGTGATCTCATCCCCGCTGGTTCCGTCGACGATCGTGAGATCGTAGCCTGCGGCGATCAAATCGTGCATCTCCCCCATCGTGACGTGGCGGCTTCGCGTTGTGTCGTAAAACCGGCGATTGCTGTACTTCTTGATGGAAAGCAACCGGGGCTGTTCGTTATCGGACATGGACTGGCCTCCGTTTCTTGGTCCGCCCAAACTAATGCGATCACACAAGAATGTCAAGATAATTGTGCGACATCGTTCGTAACTCGTTACAATACATATTGTTACAGAACATTCATATTTTTGTGCCGTTGCACAATTTATCCTTGACTCTCCCCTTTTGCGCGTTATATTGAGAGTATTGGAAAGCGGAGAGGGCCAGTAATCACGATCGCCCCTTCCGGGGTAATGCAGAAAAAGGAACTAAGCCATGACGGCCACGGAGACCACGAAAATGATGACGGACATGTTCACGCAAGCGACCGACGGATTCAACAAGACGATGAGCACGGGAATCGAATTCCAGCAGCAGGTCGGGAAATTCTGGGGCGACGCCTTCGGCGGTTCGTTCGGCCAGGGTTTCGACGACTTCCGCACGCAGTTCGAAAAAATGGGCAAGGAAGCTGCCCCCACCGCCCGCAAGAACCTCGAACAGTTCCACCACATGTTCGACGAGCAGAGCAAGCAAACCCTCGACTCGCTTCGTCGCACGTTCGAGGTGGGCACGAATTTTGACACGAACACCATGCTCGATCAGACCATGAAAATGTGGCAGAATTCGTTCGACACGATGCGGTCCAACGTCGATGCGATGGCCAAGGCCAACGTCGAGATGCTTGACGGCATGTGCTCGATGACCCAGAAGAACTGTGCCACCAACGGCCAGAAGACCCAGCAAGGCAAGTCGTCCGCCAAGTAATTCCCGGATTTGGGAAGAACTCGGTTCGTCGCACCAAACGGGCGGACCGGCGGATCGTTTGCAGGAGACGATTGGGTTGACCGAAAATCGCCTTAGATGAAGGAGCAGATTGGTGCTCAAGAATGTTTACCTCGCCGGCGGGTCACGCACGCCGCTCGGACTCTTTAGTGGCGCTTTTGCGGATGTTCCGGCAGCCGAGTTGGGCAGCATCGCAGCCAAGGCGGCGATAGAACGTGCGGGCATACGCCCCGAGGACGTGGACGAAACCATTTTCGGCAACGTTATCGGTGCCGGTTTGGGACAGAACATCGCAAGACAGGTGGCGCTGGGCGCGGGGCTGCCGGTGTCGTGCGGTGCGACGACGGTCAACAAGGTGTGCGGATCGTCCATGCGGGCGATCATCCTGGCTGCCCAGGCGATTCAGTGCGGCGACGCCGACCTGATCCTCAGCGGCGGCACGGAGAGCATGACGCGAACCCCCTACCTGCTGCCCAAGGCGCGGAGCGGCTATCGGATGGGGCATGGCGAATTGCTCGACGCGATGATTCACGACGGCCTGTGGGATGTTTACAACAACGTCCACATGGGCACGTGCGGCGACACGTGTGCTGCGGAGTTCAACTTCACGCGTGAAGATCAAGACGCTTTTGCGATCGAAAGCTACAAGCGTGTCCTGGCCGCTCAAGAGGCGGGCAATTTCGACGGGGTGATTGTTCCGGTCGAGGTCAAGACCAGAAAAGGCACGATCACAGTCAAGTGTGACGAGGAGCCGACGCGCTTCAAGGAAGAGAAAATTCGCACGCTGAAGCCGGCCTTTGGGCGCGAAGGTTCGGTGACGGCTGGAAACGCATCGGGACTCAGCGACGGGGCTGCCGCAGCGGTGGTTGTAGGAGAGGAAAGGGCGAAGTCGCTGGGAATCAAATGTCAGGCGCGGATACTCGGTCACACCAACGTCGCGATGGAACCGACTCAGTTCACCGTCGCACCGATCCACGCGATTCGCAAATTGTGCGATCGCTTGGCGCTGAAAATGGATGACGTCGATCTGTTCGAGATCAACGAAGCCTTTTCGGTCGTCACGATGGTCGCGATGAAGGAGCTTCGAATTCCGCATGAGAAGGTAAACATCGCTGGCGGCGCGGTCGCGATGGGTCACCCGATCGGCGCGACCGGAGCACGCATCGTCGTAACGCTCATGAACGGACTGCGACTCAACAAAAAGAAGATCGGCATCGCCTGCCTCTGCATCGGCGGTGGCGAAGCCAGTGCGATTGCGATTGAACGATGCGAATAACAATCATTAAACGAACGCGCGGCGGCGACCCTGCGGGGCTGCGCCGTGTTTGCACATTTGCTGGAGGCAAATATGCCTGATTCTGGCGGCCTGCCGGGTTTCGACCCTTTTATGAAATTCTGGACGGACATGAGCGCAAAAATGGGCGCCGCGGGGATGGCTGCTCCAACGCCCGCCCCGGACATGATGGCTCAGATGCGCAAGACGTTTTTCGGGTCCATGTCGGAATACGCCGAAGAATACATGCGCAGCGAGCAGTTCCTCAACGGCATGAAGCAGGCGATGGACAACTCGCTCACCTTGAAAAAGCAGGTGAACGAGTTTCTTCAATCCGGTTTGCAAAACGCCCAGATGCCTTCGCGGGCCGACACGGACCACATTGTCCTGCTCCTGCGCGGCATGGAGGATCGCCTGCTGACGAAGATGGACAAGCTGACCGCACGTATCGATGAACTCGAAGCGGACCGGAACGGCTCGAACAGCTCCGCCTCTTCAACCAAGGCAAAAGCGACAGCCAAGCGCAAGCGCTGAAGAAAAGAGAACAGGATGGACCACAACCATGATGCCCGGACTCAGTTGGCCGACGACGCCTGAAGCAGCCACACAGCAGTGGATGAAATTCGCGAACAAGATGGGGGCGCTGCCGCGCGCCGCACAAATCGCGAAGGAGGTTCGCGTCGGCACCACGCCCACGCGCACCGTCTACAGCGAGGACAAACTCAACCTCCTGCGCTACGAATCCGACACGCCCAGACAGTTTGAAACTCCGCTGGTTGTCGCGTTCGCGCTGGTTAACCGACCTTACATCCTCGATCTTCGCCCGGGAAAAAGTGTGGTCCAACACTTCATCGGTGCGGGACACGATGTCTACAACATCGATTGGGGTGTTCCTGCGGACAGCGATCGATTCCTTACCATCAAGGACTACGTTCTCGGCTACATGGACAACGTCGTCGACCACATGCGTGAGCGTACCGGATGCGATCAGGTCAACATCCTCGGCTACTGCATGGGCGGATCCATGAGTGCGATGTACGCGTCGCTTCGACCCGAAAAGGTCAAAAACCTCATATTGCTCGCAGCCCCGGTGGACTGGTCCTGCAAAGAAAGCCTGCTCTCCTTGTGGACCGATCCCAAGTACTTCGACATCGACAAGGTTCTCGAGGTCCACGGCAACGCGCCGGCGGAATGGTTGCAAAGCTCGTTCATGATGCTCAAACCGGTGCAGAACATGATCGAGAAATACTTCACGTTCTACGAGAACATGGAAAATGAAAAATTCCTCGAAGACTTTTTCGCGATGGAAACGTGGCTGAACGACAATATCCCGGTCGCCGGTGAGACATTTCGCCAATTCGTTAAAGACTGTTTTCAGAAAAACCTGTTGATCAGAGGCGAGCTTGAACTGGGCAACGAGCGCGTGGAAATGCGCAACATCGAATGCCCGATTCTGAATCTGACCGCACAGCACGACCACCTCGTGCCCTGCGGCCAAAGTCTTCCGTTCAACGACGCGGTCGGATCAAAAGACCGTAAGTCCATCAATTTCCCCGCCGGCCACATCGGGATGGCCGTCGGATCAAAAGCTCATCGAGATCTTTGGCCTCAGGTGTGCGACTGGCTCGCCGAACGAACCGATAGAGTCACAGGCTAGCGGCACAAGTCGCCGCAGCCGCATGAGGGTGCAACAATGAATCACGAAAACGGCAGCAACGGCGGCACAAACGGCAACAGCCACCATTATTTCGAATCCTGGGGAGAATCCCGACTCGATCTCTCGCAGAAAACAGCGGTGGTTACAGGCGGTGCGCGGGGTATCGGGCAGGCGACTTCGTTCGCCCTGGCACGTGAAGGCGTCAAAGCCGTCGCGGTTGTGGACCAGCTTGAAGATGTAGCTGGTTACTGCAACGACGCCAACGAACATCTCGGGCGCAAAGTGCTCATCCCGTTCATCGGCGACGTCACCAAGTCTGACTTCCGCGAACACGTTTTCACCGAAATGCAAAATCTGCATGGTGCGGTGTCAATTTGCGTCCCTGCGGCTGGGTTTACCGCCGATCGACTCGCGGTCCGCATCGACAAAGCCACAGGCCAGGCGTCGATTTACTCCGAAGAATCTTTTTACCGCGTCCTCGACGTCGATCTCGTCGCCCCGATCTATTGGGCTATGGAAACCGTGGCCAGCGTCGCGAAAGAACGTCATGCACTGGGACTCAAGCGGTGGGATCCGTCCGAACGCGTGCAGGGGTGTGTTTTATTCATCGGATCCGTCTCGTCCGCCGGCAACCGTGGGCAGATCAGTTATGCAACTGCAAAAGCGGGCCTTGAAGGTGCGCAGGCGACGCTCGCGGCGGAGGCGATATTTCACGGAATGCGTTGCGCCATCATTCACCCCGGTTTCACGGACACGGCTATGGTGCGCTCGCTGGGCCAGGAGTTCATCGCTGAGCATGTTTTGCCGCACACACAGCTTCGCCGGTTGATCAAGCCCGAAGAAATCGCCGACGCCATCTGCTTCATGATTCGCAATTCAACGGTCAGCGGCGAGTTGTGGGCCGACGCGGGCTGGCGACCGGTTCCGTAATCTCCGGGTAACGAAACGATATTCCACGACCAAAGCGACCAGCACCCTCTTGGGACACCTTGAGGGTGTTGTTATAATATCCGGGTCCGAGGGTCGCGCATCGGGCGTGCTCACGGTCGCATCCACACTTCCGCTTCGACGCGCTGAGAGAGGAAAAACGCAATGGATCTGCACGAAAAAGTGTCAATTGTCACCGGTGGCTCGCGAGGAATCGGACGGGCGTGCTGTCACGCGCTTGCAGCGGCGGGGAGCACCGTCGCCGTCAACTACCTCTCGCGTAAAGATGCGGCGGAGAAAGTGGCGGAAGAACTGCGCAGCCACGGTGTGCAGGCCAACGCATACCGGGCCGACGTATCCGACGAAGAGCAAACGAACGTCATGATCGAGCAGATCATGAACGACTTCAGCCGCGTGGACGTCATCGTCAACAACGCGGGTATCACCAACGACCGCTCTTTCCTCAAGATGACCAAGGATCAATGGCACAAAGTGCTCCTGGTTAATCTTGACGGGCCGTTCAATGTCATCAGTGCGATCCTGCCGCAACTGTGCGAGCGCAAGTGGGGTCGCATTATCAATATCAGCTCGATCGTGGCGCAGATGGGCAATTTCGGCCAATCCAACTACGCCGTCGCCAAGGGCGGTCTCATTGCATTCACCAAGACGCTCGCACGCGAAGTCGCAGCCAAAGGCGTCACCGTCAACGCGGTCGCACCCGGTTTCATCGAAACGGACATGACTGCCAAAGTCCCCGACTCGGCACTTGAGATCATCAAGAAACTGACTCCGATGGGCCGACTCGGCCAACCCGACGAAGTCGCCCGCGCCGTGCGTTTCCTGGCAGCGCCACAGGCGTCGTTCATCACCGGGCAAGTGATAAACGTAAACGGCGGCATGTACATGTAACTCGGGTTGGGAACGAATGGTCGCAGTTCAGCGAAGATCGAACAGACTGTTGTCGTCGCGCCGGCCGAACCAGCCTATGTTGAAACGATCCGCCTGAGCGTCATAGAGGCCGCTGGACCATGTGAATGTGCGCTTCCGACGGTCAACGTGCCCGTCTCCCCAGGCGACATTGGCACCGCCGCTATGCCGGAAATGAACAGACGGATCGGGTCTGAATCCGTTGGTCGGAAAAAAACGCGGCTCGACGAAGCTGTATTCGATTAAGTCAACCGCGGCGAATGCGGCATCGGTGAAAAACACGGTGCCCGCCGGATTGCGCACGCGGCTCATCAGTGTGCCGGTCAAGTCTGTCTCGACAATGTGAAACACGCCGCCGAGGGGACGCACGACCGTACCGACGAACGCATTATTGTATCCGTATCCACCGTTTCCAAGCTCGAAGCCGTTTCCACCAGAATCATAGTTGCGAAACTGCGGGCATTGACGGATCGCACCGTCAGCCCCCAGGTACGGGACGAGCGGGCCGAGCGCCGAATCAAATGCCCCGGACGACGATGACCGCACGCCGTGCCATCGATGTCGATTCTCAACAAAGTTGACTGCCCCGGGGCACGCACGGTCCTGATTTTCATGGGCGTACATCTGATTGGCCAACGCCAGTTGACGCACGTTTGAAGCGCAGACAGCCGCCCGCGCCTGAGCACGGGCGGCCGACAAATTCGGAACCAGAATCGACAACAGTAAAGACACAATCGCGATTGTCACCAGCAGTTCGATCAATGTGAAGGCGGGCCGGGGGCGCAATGTCTCTGTATTGCGCCGGCTTGCATTGAGTCGTCTGCTGACAAGCAACCGTGCCATCATCCGCCCTCACCCGTAAACACGATCTGCATGACACTGAAGTCGATTAGATCGACATCGTTATCAAAATCGAAATCAAAAATGCGACACACCGGATCGCCGATGGCGACCTCCGGCCCTGTCGTACAATCGATCAGAAAAGCCAAATCCCACAGGTCAATATCACCGTCCGCATCGGCGTCGCCCATCAGACCGGGCGAGACATCAGACACGGCGTCAATTTCGGTCGATAACTCACCAAACGCGCCCAACAGCACATTCGATCCGGTGGAAATCCGAACAAAGTCGAATCCATCCAGATCGGCTGGCATGCCGGTCAGGGGATCGACTGCCCAGGCTATGTCGAGCGCATCACCGCCGCCCGATCCCAATGTCATCCCGACTGCGAACGGGTCGTCGGGAAACGTATAGAATTCTTCGGCGGTTTGCTGCGGCGCGTCCACGATGTTGTCGCCGTTTGTATCGCCGAGAACGAGCGTCGGCGAATAGTCCGCATACCCGAACGCGCCTTCTACGACGGCATTGGGGCCTGCGGGATTGACCACAACCTGCACACCAAAAATCTCCGGCGGCAATTTAAAACCTGCGGTCTGCCAGACTCCGATCTCACCGGGCGGAATCCAGCCGGGGTTGGCTGGTGGAAAAGCCGAATCCTGCCAGTCGTCGTCCCAGGTTTGCTCAATGAACTGAGCGTCGAGATCGACAATGTGCGAACCGGAGATGACGTACCAGGTTTCGTCTTCATCGACCATACCGTTATTGTCGGTATCGCGGGCGATTTCGATCACGCCGCACTCAGCCCAGTGACGATTCGCGTCGCCAGCCACGCCCACCCAAAACGCGTTGCCGAACACGACAGCGTCCATGCCGAACGGGTTGGCTGGGTCGTCCAGCACAGTGTGATCGAATGCCAAGGTGATCGATCCGCCGAATCCGCCAAGCGAAACAACGGACGAATTGTCCGGCGACAACGTACCCCCGCCCGACGGAGCACCCAGCGCACGCGCCGGATCGTTGAAGGCAGGGTTGTTGACGAGCTGCCCCGGCGCGGGTGCAAACTCGACCACCGTCGCGGCGAACGGAGTCTCAGCCGACGCAAGACCGTACGCACACAACATCGCCAACACCGCCAGAGTGATGCAATTACGTTTGCGTGCGAGGCTAACCCACAACATAACCGCCCTTTCGGGAGGAGCGACGCTTCCGCAGCAACACCGCAGCGCCGACCAGCAACAGCGCAGCCGTCATCGGTTCCGGCACAGCGTATCGATAAACCGTCGAACCGCTTTGCAGATACAAATCGCCGGTCACATCGTTGAAATTCACGGAATAAAATGTATTGGCCGAAGGATCAGGATCGAACCGGCGTACGACGCTGCCGTCGCGCGCGCTCACCGGCCCCTGCCCCTCTCGCGCAGCCGCAACCGCGAGGGCATCGATGATCGCCGCGTAGTCGCCATCGACGCCAAAATCCCCACCGCCAACGTGAAGATTCCCCGATCCGTCGAACCCCAGTGATGAGGCAGACAGGATGTCGATGATGAAATTTCCGTCCGATTCGAAGTCAACCGCTTCCCCCCCGGAAAGCGCCGGCAGCCACGATGCCTGCGGAAACTGCATGACAGCCCCGGTCCCGCTCGGGCCTGTGATCGAAAACCCGTTGCCCGTGTACAGTCCGCCGGCGTCGTCAAACGCAATGCCGCCCGAAGCACCACCAACGCCGTCGACCACGACGGGGTTCGTCGGATTGAGCGGGTCACTCGTCGTGTCCAGCATCGTCACCACGCCCGGATTGCCGAACGTAGCAGCCGTCAACGCGAGCTGCGTATCGTCGTACCAGGTCGCGGCGAAATGACCAACGCCGAACCACGAACCGGAGAGGTTGTTCGCATCGAAGACGCCGACCTCGAAATTGGAAAAACTCTCACCGCCGCCGTTGCCGATGGCGATTCGATCTCCACCGGGCGAGACTTCAAGAAACCCGGCTCCGAAGGACGAAAAATCCGCCCCGGGGACCGCACCGAAAAAGTCGAACGTCCCCGTACCCACCGCGCTCTCGACATACAAATCGCTTCCGCCCAGCGACACGATGCGCCCGTCGGACAGAACATCGAACGGGCCTCCCCCACCCGGAAGCGAAACCGTGCCCATCAACTCGTAGTCGTCAATTCCGCCCGCGCAAGCCTCGTCCGCACGCGACGCGAACGCAGCCAACAAGCAAAGCCCAACTAATCCAACATTGAATCCACTCATTCCATTGCACAGCATGACCATCTCCTTCCGAGATTCAGCCGGAACACCGCGCGCGGAACGGTCACGTCGCAGGATCGATACCAGTCGATTGCGTGAAATCTTGCCGAAACGGCGATACGCAGATGGATCGAAGACACGGCGCCACTCCTCCCACGAGAGTGCCACGGCCAAAGGTTCAAACTGGTAGGTCTTCTGGCTCCCGAGCGTGGCTGGCGAATCATCGATTCGCATCAGCCGACCTACTGGCTGCGCCTTCTCGATCCGTGAAACACCGGATCAATGACTTCGTGCAGCGGTCGTTCTCGGTTACAGCGGCGGGGCCGCTCCGGAATTACACCGGATTCCCTGTTTGACCCGCACCGTGCGGGTCACCAGCTACGATTAAGGCTAACAGCGGGGCTTGGTGTGTCAATACAAGAAAACCACGGCACATGTCGAAGGCATGTCGAAGGCGTGGAAACGGTGGTCCGCCGTGAAAAGGTCAAGTCCCTGGACCCATTCGCAATCATCTGCCGTTGCTTGCGTCGTCGGCACGCCGAAATTCCTTAGTGGTCCAATTCATTAGAGTCTGCTGCATTACCCACACAGCGTTGGAACGGAAACCGCCTCGTGCATCGACGAGTCGGAATGCGAGTGTATGGTCCCTCGGCGCACGATGACCGCCAATTCACCGGCTGATTTCGTACCGCAACACGGTTTCCCCCTCGTACGTGATGGATCCGTCTCTACGCATTCCGACTTTCTCAAGCACACGGATCGATGCGAGATTTTCCTCCAGCACCAGACCGATGATGCGTCCGAGTCTTAGGACATCGAATCCGAAAGCGATGCTCGCTGTACACGCCTCAGTCGCCAGACCACGGCCCCAGTATCGCGGCAGAAATCGAAAACCGACGTCGACGTCATCAAACTCGTTGAGATACTTCAGCCCGCAGAAACCGATGATCGAGCGGCTCTCCTTCAACACGCAGCCCCAGCGACCGTAGCCGACCGTATCGAAATCGGGATAGTGCGCGATCGCCTCCCCAGCTTCCTCCAGCGACCGCAGCCGAGGCTCGCCGGTAAACCGCATCACGTCGGGGTCGCTATTCAGCGCGAAGAACGCCTCCTTATCGTCAACCGTAAGAGCACGGTGTTCGAGTCGTTTCGTCTCCGGACCGATTCTATAGTCGAGCATGGGATTGAAACTCTTCGTTGTGTGGCTGCCTGTCACACATCAGCCACGCCGTTGAAACGCTGATTCGGCTGTGCAGCGCATAAAAAAGGAGGTAACGCTGTCGGGGCCACCCGCTAGCAGCCCCTGGGCCGAACCTCCAGCATAGTGTCGGTTTCGGCGCGATAAGAGTCAAGGTTTGTGCAACGATACCGACGGAAAACTCAGTCGCCGATCTCGAAATCAGCGATCACGGGCAGATGGTCGCTGGCCACCTCAGCCAGCTTCAGACGACTGCGGAATACGTGCGTAGCCTTCAGGCAACCTCGGTAGAAAATCTTGTCCAGCCCGCCGGTTGGGGCGTAGCTGGGGAATGTCTTGATCGACCGGTGTGAGCCGGGGCGGCGGTTCGTGGCGCATGCGAAACCCGCGACGGCGAAATTTTGCTTCCGCAACAAGCCTCGCCAGTCGTTCATGTCACCAGCCACGATGCAGGGGTGGCTTGCGTCGAGTCGCCGCATGTCCGGCGTATCGAGCAGATGCCCGATTTGCTTGCGACGCTCCATCGCGGACAGGCCGAGGTGCATGTTGAACACGTCTATCACGACCTGACGGCGATCGGTGGGTAGTTCAATTGCGGTGTGTTGCGCCCCCCGCCGCTTTCGCCAGGAGATCGTCAGATCGATATTCCGTTGCTTGTGGATCGGAAATCGAGAGAGCGTCGCGTTGCCGTATCGGCCTCGCTTCATGTGGTGGTTCATACTGACCGCGCGGTGGTCGTAACCCATAGTCTTGCCGATCATCGATGCAAGATCGACGTGCTTAGAACGTGGCGCGCCGCGGTCCACTTCCTGCAAGAGCACGATGTCCGGGTTGTGATGCTCGAGGATGGCGATGATCCGCTCGGGGGCGAAGCGGCGATCCACACCGATGGCTTTGTGGATGTTGTACGTAATGAGTCGAAAACGTGTCGGCATGATTCATGGCCCCACCGCTATGGCCTGCGGCGTTGGGAATCATAATCTCGCTGGACACGCTCGACGAATTGCACCTGCGAGCCGTCATCTGCTCGGCCATGATCTGTCGCCGGTACCGTTATTCAGACATACCTGACCGGGATGCTGCGGCTGCCTATCGCACCTTCGTGCGTTGCAGCGTTGCGGACTCGATACATGATGTTATCGGGCACGATTTCCTCGATTTCGCGGCGTTGGCGGAAATGACCGCGATTTCGGGCCCGAATCACGATGCAATTTGCAGCGCGGAGCGATCTCGGGGCTGGTTTTCCGTGGCAACACGGCATCAAATCCTGTAACTATCTATCAATAAAATATTTACGACACGATCCTGCTCGGAGGCCATTTTGCGATGTTTCAAAAAAAAAACATCTCGGACAATCGGTCAGTGCGACAGGCGTTCTCCTCACGCGGCTGCGCGACCTGTAACTTATTTCCACAAAACGGGTTATGACGTTTTCTCAAAGAATAACGTGAATCGGCGTTTTTGGCACCGTGATTGCTTGAAGAGCGGCACAGGTTTGGAGGATTTTCAGAAAATCCCCGGCACCGTTTGATTGGACGGGAGAGGGGCTAGAATTGGGAGGTGATATGATGCGAGGCGGGAAAGAATCTGAATCCGTATCGGGAAGGAAGGAAACAATGAACGAGGAAACTTTCCAGAGAAAACTTGCGGAGCTGGTCGCGGAGATCGGCACGCTGCCCGAGGCGGATCGTGAGCGATTGACGCTGTTGGCGGATCAGACCAGAGAACGCCACAAACAGCTTCGCCAGACGGTTGGCCAGCTTCAGGAGAGCATTGATTTCCTGCGGCTGTCGATCAAATACATGCTTTTCGACCTCGAAGCGACGCGGCGCGAGAATTCGCAGCTTCGCAAGATGCTCGAAGAGGATCCGGAGTAGCACGCCGGACGATTTTGCATTCGCACAAACCGTGATCCCCAAAACGCCGGGCACAATGCGCTCGGCGTTTATTCTTGCGCGTGTGTTCACCGGACGCGAAAGATTACACTCCAAGTTTACCTAAACACTGTTCACCACAAGAGATGTGAAAAACCGGGTTGTAGCGTTGACGGGCGATGTGCTAGGATGCTTCCTTGGTCCGTTGGGCCTTTTTGCTTGTGAACAGTCTACTCGGACACAGAACGATCGTTCGACAATCGAACGCATTTTAGAGCGTCTTGGAGGAGCAAAGCATGCTTGGAAAATCTAACATTTGTGCGATTGTGGCGACTTCGCTGGCGATGTGCGGCGTGGTTTGGGCGGCTGAACCGCCCGCGGATCGGATTTCGGTTGCGCCGGAACAAACGTCCGCACAGTTCGGCGGGCAGCCGGGGTATGGCGATCCCATCCCTGGGTTGACGGAGGGTCAACTGGCTGAGTTCGCCGAGGGTCGGGAGTTGTTTCAGGTTCAGCACACCGTGGAAAGCGGGCTTGGTCCTGTTTTCAACAAAGAGGGCTGCGGCGTCTGCCATAATGCAGGTGCGGACCCTGGCGACCCGGAAGAAGGTGTCGGCGGTGCGGGCGACCAGCTTGTGACGCGCTTCGCCCGATTCATCGGCAAGGGTGAATTCGACCCGATGGTCGAGTACGGCGGTCCGTTGCAGCAGTTGTCCGCTATCGGCGAAGAAGGGGAATGCAACGAAGTCGTGCCGGATCTGCCGGGCGTTTTCACGATCAACCGAGTGACCACGCCGATGTTCGGGGCCGGTCTGATTGAGGCAATTCCGGATGCGACGATTCTGGCCAACGCCGATCCCGATGATCTGGACAACGACGGCATCAGCGGTAAAGCACGCATGTCCTTTGACCCGTGGCTGGAAGAAATGCGCGTCGGGCGCTTCGGCTGGAAGTGCGGTGTCGTGACGCTGGATACGTTCACGGCGGACGCTTCGCTGAATGAGATGGGCATTACGAACATGCTCTTCCCCGAGGAGAACGATCCGAACGGCATGTTCCCGCCGGAGTTGGCTGATTGCGACCAGGTTCCGGAGCTTGAAGACATGCCCGACAAGGGCGGCATCTCCGCCTTCAACCGCATGGCTACCTTTCAGCGATTCCTTGCGGCGCCGCCGCGTCGCCCGCTGTTGAACGGGCTGGGTTTTTCGCTGTTTCGTGAAATCGGGTGTGCGGACTGCCACATTCCTGTGATGTTCACCGGCGAGCATGAAGTCGATGCACTGTCGCTCAAACCCGCGTTCCTGTTCAGCGATCTTTTGCTGCATGACATGGGCGCGTTGGGCGATGAGATGGTCGATGGCGACGCCGACGGAACCGAGATGCGTACCGCGCCTTTGTGGGGCGTGCGCGTTCGGCCGATCCTGCTGCACGACGGTCGGGCCAACGCGGACAACTTCCCGGAGCGGATTCGGCAGGCGATCGCGGGGTATACGCCTCCGGTCGGCCCCTTCGTGCCCGGTCACGCGGGTGAGGCGGCAGACAGCCGTGACTTCTGGTCGAAGCTGAGCGAGCAGGAGCAGGACGCGATTATCGAATTCCTTGATTCGATCTAGGTTTTCGCCGGGAAACTCTCACGCATTCCAAGCTCGCCCCGAACTGTCTTGCGACGGTCGGGGCGAGTTTTTTTGTGTGAATGGTAGCTGGTCAGCGATCTGCAATGGCGATGTTTCGGTGTGGAGACCTGTTGGTTGAGAATCAAGCTGGATGGGTCCGGGGGCGTCCGCGCAGACTGAAGTCCGCGGCTCGTGGGTTGCGTTCGAATACCGGGTAGAAACAGGACGAACGCAGTCCTCAAACGGATTGGTATTGCACGCGGCTGACCTTTTACGTGTGATGTTGGCTGAATGAATAAATGCGGCAAATCGTGGCTACGGCTTGGGGGGCAGCGACTGCCTGTCCCATGCGCGTGTTGCGGGCGGTGAGACGCCATTGATTAGTTGACGGAAAACGAGCAGGTCGAATGGGCCGACTTCACCGTCGCGGTTCGTATCAACGTAGTCGCTGATGAGGCCGGCGTCCGGTGTTGCGACCATGCCGACGTATTGACGGAAAGTCAAAAGGTCGAAAGGTGACACGGTTCCGTCATTGTTGACGTCGCCCGGCAGGTAGCCGATGTCGAGCGTGTCGGTGATGGTCAGATCGGCGTCGCATTGTGCCCGTGCGCTGACTGCGATCGTGGTCCACTCTTGCAGGCTGATGTGGTCATCGAGCGTGAGCGTGACGATGCGGTCGTCGGGCGTTGAGATTGCGGTGATTGTCGGCGATGAGCCGCCGGTGTCGGAGATCGAGAAGGCCTCCCCGCTGAGCGGCGTACCGTCCAGATTCTCCAGCGGCCTGTTGAACCTGATGATAATTTCGCGCAGTCCCAGATCGACGTCGAGGCCGTTGCTGCTCTCTGCGCGGGCGTCGATGAATCCATCGAAGGCACGTTCGGCGAACGAATAGGCGGCTTGGCCGGACAAGAGTGCCGGGGCAGCGCAGCCGGGTGTGGGGACGAGGGCTTCGACTGTTACCGCGCCGGGGGTTCCCGGTTTGAACAGGCCTATCTCGATGCTGCCGGTCTGCGGTTCGGTGTCAGCGTCAAAGCGGAAGTTGTACATCGTGCCCCAGCGCAGTGCGTTGGCGAATTCGTTTTCGTCCCACGTTTCAGTGGTCCACGTCAGGGAATTGTCGTCTTGGGTGACGGCCCAGTCGGTGGGTGGATAGGGTTCGCCGCTGTGGTAGTCCACATCGTGGAAGCCAACGCTTTGCGGGATCTGGCTGAGATCCATCGGCACGGAGAATGATCCGGCGGAACGATCCGAGCTGAGGTTGTGCAAAGCGTATTCGTAGTGCCACGTGTTGTCACCGTTGTCGGTCACACGGTAGCCCAGCGTTAGGCGGCCTTCATCCGGTAAGTCGATGTGTACGATGGTGACTTGCGGGTCGTCTTCGCGCCATGCGTACATCGCGATGTCACCGCGATGCATCGCCCCCGTTACGGTGGCGTTCAGATTCGTCGCACTGAATAAGATTTCGCGCCACGAAGCGTTGTTGTTGTCGCGGGTCATGTCGCCGCCCTGAGCGTCGTCGGCGGCAACGTATTGGCCTTCAGCGTAGTACCTGGCACCGGGGACGTTGAGGACTTCGTCGCGTACCTGTATGCGGCCTCGGAGACCGGTATTGCCTTCGGGGAATGCGTGGTAGCCCAAGTTGGTCCCCAGATGGGCGTTGATTTCGTGCCTCGGGCCGAGGTTGCCGAAATTTCCATTGCGCGTGGCACCATAGGGCGTTGAGCAACCCACACCGAGGCGCGAGCAGCACCCTCCGCAAAGTGGTTCGCATGTTGCACAGAAACCCTGCTGTAACGCGCAAAACATGTGTTTCAGCCAGCTTTGCCCAATCTGCTCGAACCGGCCGTCATGCAGCCGGTACATGTTCTGGGCCATCACGGGATGGCGTGGATTCGGACCTACCAACCAATCCAGCGGTTCAGTGCCGAGGTTGCAGGCGACATCGGACAAGCTGTACGCTCGGAGGCCGTCAATCGGTCCCGTGCCTGCCGTCCATTGATACGTGTTGACGATGTTGCCAAATGCCACGTCCGCTCCGGGAAATTCGGGCTGTTGCGATTGAGCGCGTGCCGGGAGTGCGGCGTACGCAAGACTCGCCACGAGTGCTATCGCCTGGAAGTGCCTTCTCATCATTAGAGTTGCTCCTTTCTCGAGCCGAGCAAGCTGCCGAGCGCTACCGCGCGGTCAGGTTGCCGCTACACTCGAGTGCGAAACCTGTCCACGTCACCACCGCGTCATTCAGAGGATCCGGGAAGTACTCGCAATCGACCGTCGCGAAGACAGAGCCGCTCCTGCCTGCACGATAGGTGAATACATCGCCGACGACTGACGGCGGCGCTTCGACGGTACGGCTGGCGCCGGCAGTGAGCCGGTTGGTTGAACCGAAGCTCTCCGAAGCGGTCAGAATGTGCGTCGTTTGACTGTCCTCGTTGAAAAAAAAGACGGTAAACGCCTCCGGCTCGGCTGTGCCTTCGATGCAGAATTCGTCCACGCACACTTGGCCGTCGGGGCAGTGACTGTCCGTCGTACACACGGCGCAGCGATCTTCATCTTCAAGGCAAACCTCGTCGCTAAAACAAGGCGATTCGCCGCCTGCGCAAGAGCTGGTCGAGCCGTCATCGGACGTCACGCACCTCTCCTCTCCATTGCAGAACGCTCCATCGTCGCAGCCTTCGTCGGTGCACGCGGTGGAGCAGGTGTTGGCCTCCTCGTCGCAAGCACTGGCGTCGCATGGCCTGATACCGTCCGAACAGAGTCCATCAGTGTCACAGAATTCTTCCCCGTTGCAGAACAGCCCGTCGTTGCATCGCGAATCGGTCTCACAGGTGGCAGCGGCTATGCCAAGAATACCGCCGACGACCTCTTCCCCGGTGCATCCGGCCATGTTGAATGTTGTCGCGCCCGCGATGAGGATCGTAATTACTGTGATTGTTCGCCGTGTCGTCATTTTGATTTCCTTTCGAAGCAGTCATTTCTTGTCGAGTCTGTTCCCGAACTCCCGAACCGGCCATCATACCGGGTAACTCCCTTCGCCCATAGAAAAATAACCCCGGCCCAGGGCATTCACATCCCGTCAAAATCAGAGACACTGGGCGGGTCTGGCTAGTTTTTTTGGCACTACGCCGCTTGTCGTTTCCGGGTGGTCCAATACTGATCCCATTGGCCGCTTTCCTGGAGGGCGACGAGGTTCATCATGCCGGCGGCGTTGGCGTGATCCCACTTCATGCCCGTA
>JAJDDQ010000009.1 GCA_029260215.1 Phycisphaerae bacterium | reverse complement strand
CGCCGCGGATCAGGCCGACAAGAAAGCAGAAAAGTAAAACAGGCTTGCAGGAAGACTGGAAAATGAAGTACAAAGGAACCAACATCATTGGCCGGTTTTAACCCGCCCGCACGTGGCTGCTTTTAACCTGCCCGGTGACACGTGGGACAAAGGCGTCACTCATGATTCGCGTCCTGGATGAGAACTCTTTTCACCATGCGCGTTCTGTATAGACTTCCGCGCTTTCACGAGAAGCCCCGTCCAGGGGCCTTTCCGTAGGTCGAATTGTACCAAGTCGGCAGGTGGTGGCCAACGACCCCAACTCCGGTTGGGGCGGTACGGGAGCCCGAGAGTGCGCAAACCTGATAACGCTTCCCTACAGCCGATACTTACTCTTGACAGAATATGTTATCCGTAGCAATCGCCCCGGCTACGTTGGAGCGGGGCATTATGAAGAGAGGTGGAAGAGAGCCGAAGCCCTCTCCTGTTTCGCTGGGCGTTGACCGGTGCGTCGATCGCCTCGATCCGCTCCTTTTGCTTCCGAAGGCATCTTTCTTCACGGGCGATGCGTCGTTTTATGACTGAATGCTTGCGATGGCTGCCTGCAGGGATCGCCAGATTTCGTGCTCTTTGGGTTGGGGGCTGACCCTGACGCGCAGGATCGCGCGATTGTCGGATTCGGCGGCGGTCTCAATCATTACGCGCAGATCGATCGGCTTGAGGGTGGTGAAGGCGTCGGTGAGGTGTATCTTCGCCTCGAAGTGGTTCGGCGCGGTGCGCACCACCTCGACTCGTACCGGGTCGCTGATGATGTCCTTGCCGGCTGCGACCGCAGACATCAGCCCGTTGTAATAGTCCTCGAGCAACTCATCGATTCGCGCGGCGTTGGGCGTGGATTCGTCGATCCACATCACGAAGGCGTACGACCAGAAATCCTCGGCGTTCCGATCACGCCACCCGGGCGCGAATCGCAACATCTCTTTGCCGCTCGGAAACTTCGGCGCGAATCTCGGCGGCAGCGCGAAGGTCTCGGACGGCCAACCTTCGAGCGAGACGGGGTCGGACTTTTGCGCAACTTTCGCACCGCTCGCGGTCTTGGCGGGCGTGGTCCCTTTTGCCGATTCCGGCCAAGGCCCGTTGCGGGTCACGTTGATGAAAGACTCACCGTCAAAGCGGAACAGGCCGCCGGAACATCCGAGCCAGAGGATCCCGTCCTTGTCTTCGAAAAACTCCTGCACGTGGCTGCGGGCCGGTCTGCCGTTGATCATCAGGGCTTGGTCCTCGCGGAAGGCTGTGAAGGACTTTCCGTCGTAGCGGCACGCACCGGCACCGAGTGTGGAGAACCACATGTTGCCGGCTTTGTCCTCCAGTATCTCGTAGACGCGGTCGTTGTTCAGGCCGTCCTTTGTCGTGAAGTTGCGGAAGGCTGTGCCGTCGTAGCGACTCACGCCGTCACCGTTTGTGCCGATCCAGATTCGCCCACGACGATCGCCGACGATGCAGCGCACTATGTTGCCGGCGAGGCCGTCTTTCTGAGCGTAGGAAGTGAACGACTTGCCATCGTACTTGTGCGCCCCCTCGCCGTCCGTGCCGAACCAGAGGTTGCCGGACTGGTCCTCGAACATGCCGAAGACCACTTTCGGGGTGAAGCGGGACGCGGGGTTCGCGACCTCGACCCTCGGGATGGGGAACGGGACGAAGGACTTGCCGTCGAAACGACAGACTCCGGCGTGTGTTCCGACCCAAATGGTACCGGAACGATCCTGCATTATGCTCCATATGCTGTTGTCGCTGAGGCCGTTCGCTACCGTGTAGTTGGTGAACTGGCTGGACTTGTATCGGCTGACTCCGCGGTTGGTGGCGAACCACATCGCACCGTCTGGAGCTTGGAGGATTCCTCGAATCGCACTGCCCGCCAATCCATCCACGACGCTGAGGTAAGTCAGTGATTTCCCGTCGTAGCGGGCGAGGCCGTCGCCGTTGGTGCCGAACCAGAAATTACCATCGCGGTCCTGGAATACCTCGCGCACATACTCGCTGATCTGCTCGCCCTGGGCGTGGACCGTGGGGCGTAGGAAGGGGGGGCCTGCGGGTTCGTGGCCGCCGGTCGAGTTTTGCGCCGACGAGAGGCCGGGAAAGCAGGCAGAGATCAGTAACGACAGGATGGAGGCGACCGGGAGGCGGATGATCATGATCTTGCAGCCTTTGTGGTAACCCAGGGCTGGCGGACTCCGGGTTTGGTTCGACTTACGCCGTTTTGGGTGCCGGGGCGTTGACGGATTCGTATTGCTTCGGGGTCACGTAACCCAGAGCTTCGAGGGTACGCTCGCGATTGTAGAACACTTCAATGTAATCGACCACGCCGGCTCAAGTGGTGACGATGTCGAAAATTCGCGGTGGCTGAAAGCCGGTATTGATTCGACTCTTCCCCGATAATGAACATCGAGCAGGCCATTCAGAATAGAATGGCCTGCTCGATTCAGCCGGAAATCGTCTCCGTCGTTGTGCGTGTCGATCGCTTACGGAACACACCCGTTCAAGAGCATGGAGATGTTGTCGTTGCCGTTGTTGGCGACGGCCAAGTCGAGATCGCCGTTGCCGTCGAAGTCCCCGATGGCCAGCGATCGAGGACTGTCTCCGACACTGAAGAGTATCTGGTCGGCGAACGTGCCGTCGCCAACGTTGCGCAATACTGAGACGTTGTTGCCACCTCCATTCGCTATGGCGAGGTCGAGATTTCCGTCGCCATCCAAGTCGGCTATTGCTATCGCCCAAGGCCCGCCTGCTACGCTGTACGATACACCGTCGGAAAAGGTGCCGTCGCCGTTATTCATCTTCACGAGGGCGAGGCTTTCTCTGCGCGCAAAAGCGAGATCGAGATATCCGTCATGGTCCAAGTCCGCGACCGCTACCGAACGTGTCCGAAGATTGGTAACAAGTATCTGGTCAGCAAAGGTACCGTCGCCAAGATTCAAGAGCACCGAGGCGCCGTTCTGCAAGCATGCCACGGCCAGGTCAAGATCCCCGTCGTTGTCCAGGTCACCGATGGCCACGGATGCAGGCTCGAATCCAGTGCCGTAGAACGCTTGGGGCACGAACGCGCCGGCTCCGTCGTTCAGGAGCACCGAGACGTTGTCACCGTCGGAGTTTGTCACGACGAGATCGAGAGTCCCGTCCCCATCCAGGTCTCCGACGGCCACTGACGACGGCGAATCTCCTGCGTCATAGAAGACCGCGGCGGCGAACGTGCCATCGCCATTGTTGCGGAAAACCGACACGGTGTCGTTTCTGTTGGCCACGGCTAGATCGGGACTCCCATCACCGTTCACATCCCCAATCGCCACTGCACGCGCGTCATCCCCCGATGCGTACCGCCGCACGTGGTCGGCAAAGATGCCGTTGTCATGATTCAAGAGTACTGAGATGTCATCGCCGTTTGCCGTGACGAGGTCGAGGTCGCCGTCGCCGTCCAGATCTCCGACGGTCACCGATTCGGGAGTACCTCCAACGTCGTAGACTACGTCTCTGCCGAACGTGCCGCCTCCCCGGTTGAGCAGGATCGAAAAGCTTCTGCCACCGTATTTTGACAAGGCAAGGTCGGGGTCGCCATCGCCGTCCAGGTCCCCGACGGCGATATCGGTCGGTTCATCTCCCACGCCGTAGGGTACCGGCTCGGCGAACAAACCATCGCCATCATTCATCAGCACCGAGGCGGAGCTGGGTGCATCCGTGATCCGCACAACAAGGTCGAGGTCCCCGTCGCCATCCATGTCCCAAATCGTCGGCGAACCGGGAGGGGTCCCCACCGCATACAACACGCCAGCGGCGAGCGTTCCGTCGCCATTACTCAAAAAGACTGAGACTTCGTCATTTCCCGAGTACGTCACCACGATATCGGCATTCCCATCGCCGTTCAGGTCTCCGGCGGCCACCCGACTTGGATCGGTTCCCAAATCATAGTGAACCGGAGACGCAAGAGATCCGTCACCGTTATTCAGCATCACCGTCACCTTGCTGGGAGGAGGAGGATCGTTGCCACAACAAAACCAAAGGTAAAAATCGGGATTGGCGATCGTGAGGTCGAGGTCGCCGTCGCCATCCATATCCCCCAAAGCTACCGAAACAGGATTTGCCGGGTCGGCGGGATGGCCCAAGTAGTACGTCTCCCTTCCTGAGATGCTGCCGTCGCCGTTGTTAAGCATCACTGTGACATCACCTCCAGCAAAACTTAAAAATACATCCTCCCAGTACGAAAAGGCGGCGTTCGCTACAACAAGGTCTAGGTCGCCGTCGCCGTCCATGTCGCCGAGGGTAACTCTGGGAAGGTGCCCAAACATGTTGTGGGCTTGCCACAATACGAAGGATCCGTCGCCAATGTTAAGGTAAATATCAACCCTGGATAACTCCTGAATGTTTGGATCCCAGCTGATGGCCGACACGACGAGATCGAGGTCGCCGTCGCCGTCCAAGTCACCAAGAACCACGTGCCGGGGACAATATAGAGATTCATAGAGCACTTCGTCGGCGAGCGTTGCGTCGCCGTGGTTCAGCATCACCAAGAACCCGCTATCATAGATGGTGGACACAAAGTTGGTGGACACCAGGTCGAGATCGCCGTCGCCGTCCAGGTCTCCGACGGCAACCGACCCCGGGCGAATGTCCCCACCGAATTCTCGACCGGGAAAAAGTGGACCGTAGGTCACGCCGAAGATTCGCTGGAATCGGGCGTAGTCAGCCCGGTCCACATCGCCATCGCCGTCCAGATCGACAGGGCCGCAACCCTCCGATACGGGGCCGCCGCCGGGGCCCGTTTCGCAATTGACGAATACTGCCTGATCGTCAATGTTCACGTTTCCGTTGCCGTCGCCGTCGCCCTGCGCACATTGAGCGGTTGCGGAGGATGCGGCTGCTGAGAACACGAGTGACAAAAGGAACAAGAAGCACTTCGTCGAGATCAAGCGTTGAACGATGGGCACCATGTGTGACCTCCCTTGTTGGCAGCCACCGACGACATCGAAAATTCGCGGTGGCTGCAAGCCTGTATTGATCCGATTTTTCCCCGATACCGAACCTCGAACGGTCATCCTATCTGAACAATTTACCCGTATCAATGGAAAACTGCTCCGACACCTCTCAATTGATGAGTCGGGTGGCATGGCTGGGCGCAGCCATCAGTACACTTTGTGGGTGCTACATGCCACCCGTCGGATGACGCTTGTAAACGCGCCAGGCGTGTTTGGCTGGTGTGTGGTATTATCTTGGGCGAATTCGATTGGGTGAGGCAGAGGAGTGCGACATGAGCCAAAAGCGAACCCGCCGGCGACCTTCCGCGTTTGCGTGTCGCGAATTAACAATTGAGCGATGGCCTGATCTGGAGATGCTCTTCGGCGTGCGGGGTGCGTGCGGCGGATGCTGGTGCATGTGGTGGCGATTGTCGCATTCACAATGGACCGCGAACAAGGGTGACCGCAACAAGAGCGCGTTCAAGCGCGTTGTCAAAGCAGGCCCGCCGCCGGGTTTGATCGGTTATGCGGAAGGCCAACCCGTCGCGTGGATCGCGCTGGGGCCTCGCGAGGACTACCCGCGTTTCGAGCGGTCGCGCGTGCTGAAAGCATTGGACGATCAGCGGGTGTGGTCGATCACCTGTTTCTTTGTGCTCAAGTCACACCGTCGCAGGGGCTATTCCGTGCGTATGCTCAAAGAGGCTGTTGACTTTGCTCGGTCGTGCGGTGCGCGCATCGTGGAAGGGTATCCGATCGATCCTCGGCAGAAGGAATCGCCCGATGCGTTCGTCTGGACGGGCTTGTCTTCGACGTTTGTACGGGCTGGTTTCACGGAGGTGGCGCGCCGTTCGCCGACGCGTCCGATTATGCGCCGCAAGCTTGGTCGGCTGCGGCGTGCAAGCAGTTCGTAGGCTCGCTCGATCTAGGCGAATGCGTGGTGCGTAGAAGATTGCGGTTTCGACTGTCAGAAAATCCGCCCGGACTGAAGTCCGCGGCTCGTTGTGGTTGGTATTGAATGTGGTGCGGGGTTCAGGTTGCTCGGAAGAATCGACCGCTGGTTCCGCCGTCGCCGATGGGTACGTGGATCGGCACGCTGCAATGGGGACAGAAGCCGTCGTAGGCGGTTCCGCGTCTGTTGCGATAGATGCGCGCGTAAGCATTGCAACATTCGAACTGTACGCCGATCCATCGGCGTTTGTCGCCCGACGACTGCTCGGTGGTTTCCGGCTCGTCGCCGACGATGATATCGACCGGCTCGTGTTGGCTGGATTCGTCCTGCATCGCACCCCGATTATCGACCGAATCAAGCGGTGGGCTGGACTGAATCAGCCAGCGTGCTTTCGATTTGCCCCAGTACAGCAGCCGAGGTCGTCAGGAGTCGCTCCAAGTCGCTTGCGGTGCGGTCGCTGGTTTCATCTTTCGGAGCGGAAGCCAAATTTACTCGGACCATGTAGCCGGCGGCGCGTACGCAGGCTTCAGCCAGCACAGCGGCTACGCCGAGATCGCTGCGCAGGTATTGGCCGGTGACCAGTGCGAGACGTTCCATGACGTTCAGTGATGTCGCGGCTGCTGCTGCGACTTCGAGCGGGACGCGGAGTGCCACAGCTTGGGCAACTCGATAGTCGGCTTCGGTGGTTGGGTCGGTTCGAAATCGCTTGGCTGACTGCGTGAGCTGGGCGTATGCGTGTGCGTCCTCGATCATCAGGCCGCGAAGTAGGTCGTCCAAACGGGTGAGTTGTTCGAGACACTGTTTCGCGTTCAGCATCGACTCTTCGGTGGCATTGCGGCCCGGCGAATACTCAGCAGCCATGCGCGCCATCGCACATGCGAGGGCGCCGGCAGCGGCGGCTACGGTTCCGCCGCCGGGTGTGGACGTTCGCTGGGCGACGGCGTCCAGGAAATCGCCTGGACTGGGAAATGAATCGCTCACGCTCGGACCTTTTTCTTTGCCTTCGTCTTCGATTTTGGTTTCGACTTGGCTGCAGTGGCGAGTACGCTTTCGGCTGTTTTGAAGAGTTCGTAGTCGTCAAGGTTCTGGGCGGCGCGAATGTCTTCCACCGCCCTGCGGAGATCGTCGATGCGGTCGATGTCGTACCACGGGTCGATGCTCGTCGTCTTCAAGCCGCAGGATTTCAAACGCTGGATCGTCTGGGCACAGGCTTGATCGCCGCCCCATGCGATGTCGGAGAACATCTCATCGTGCGTCTTTTTCAATCCCAAGACATAAAAGCCGCCGTCGTCACAGGGGCCTATGACCGCGTCGTGTTTTTGGAGTTCCCGTTGAACGTCGGTGATGCGTGCGGCGGGCATGGTCGGGCTGTCGCTGCCGACGAGGATGACTTCATCCGCACCGTCGGCGAACGAGGTTTGGGCTGCGTGCAACATGCGCTCACCGAGATCGCCTTCACCCTGAGGCCTGGCAGGAATGAACGGGCCGACGAGTTCTCTGAAGCGATCTTCGGCGTCGTCGGGTGAGAAAATCAGCTTGGGTTGCACAGGCCACGCACGAAACGCCCTTTCACACAACAAGCGCAGGCAGGATCGCTGAAGGCGGGCTGCGTCATCCGGCGACAGGGGCGGACACAAACGGGTCATGACCGCGCCCGGTTCCGGGTATTTCGCAAGGATGAGCAAGTGCGATGTCGGCATGCGAAAAGCCTATTCGACCGACCGCGACGGTCAAGCCCGCACCAGGAACGGGTGCCGCTTTCGTTCCCCGACGAATCGTGCCAAACATGTTATCGGTCAGGCTCAGGGTCGGGACTTGGCTGACTGTGCTTTCTCAATATCGAACAGAAGCAATTGTTCGTTCGCTCGCGACGCGGGCGCAATGGGCATGGTAGTGCGGGCTGCGCGGGCGGGTTTGTGTGCGGGGGTGCGTGTTTGTGCGGCTGCGACGAAGGCGTACACATCTTGGAAATCCCACTCGTTGCGCGATACGGGCTGGTGGTCCGCGTCACGCACCGTGAGGTTGAAGCGATCGATGAGGAATCTCGTGGCGTAACGATCGCACATTGATTCCTTCTGCCGCGTGTTTCTGCCGGCCCGTTTGACCAGCCAATGATAATACTCGTGCAGCAGGACGAAGAGCGCCAGTTGGTATGCGTCGGCCAACTCGATGGAGTAGATAGGCTTGTGCCAACTCAACCGCGTGGTCACCGATCGGGCGATGTACGTGTCCATGCAGTAGGGGTATTTCAGATGCCGGCCGACGTTGACCGTGAGGCGATCGTGTTCATAGAAGCACGTGCCGGAAAAATCCGCGCCGCGGCTGTAGCGGATGCGTATGTCGAGGGCGTCGGTTGGGAAGGGATGTGCGGCCTCGAGGAACGTGTCCAGGATTCTGCCGCCGTCAAGCGTTGTGGTGTTGCGAAACATCATCCGTGATGGCTTCTTTCGGGCAGTCTCGTTTCAGAAACTCTGATGGCTTCAATTCAGCCATGCGCGACACATTGTAGTGCAAACAGCGTTGGGTGGCACGGTCTTGCGAAGCGAAGCGCCGTAGGGCCGTGAATCACTCGGTGTTTTCCACGGCCTGGCTACGCCAGACCGTGCCACCCTGCACGCTGCTGACGTCACACGTCCAATGTTCCCCCGGGTATTGAACTATTGACGCGGATGGAACCGGCGATGGACGTCTTTGAGTCGCTTCTCGGTGACATGCACGTACACTTGCGTCGTCGAGGGGTCGGCGTGTCCGAGCAGTTCCTGCACGATGCGAATGTTGGCACCGCCGTCGACCATGTGTGTGGCGAAGCTGTGTCGCAACGAATGCGTGTGCAGATTCTTGATGCCCGCACGCAGGGCGTACTTGCGTACGAGTCTCCAGACGTTGCTTCGGTCCAGCGGCCTGCCCGTGCGCGAGAGAAAAAGCGAGTTTTCGGATTTCGATGTCTCGACGGCGCGTCTGAAGCAGTCAATGTAGTTATTGACCGCCTTGATCGCCGGCCTGCCGATGGGAACGATGCGTTCCTTGTTGCCCTTGCCCATGCAGCGCAGGTATCCGATGCGCAGGTTCAATTGGTTGAGTGTCAGAGAGGCCACCTCGCTCGCCCGCAAACCCGTCGCGTAGAGCAATTCGAGGAGGGCTTTGTCGCGGTCGTAGTATTCATCGGTGGGGAGCGGGGCTTCGAGCAGCCGCTGGATTTCGTCGGCGTGAAACGAGTCGGGCAGGTATCGCCACTTCTTGGGCAGCTCGATGATGGATGCGACATCGCGACGCAACAGGCCTGACTGGTGCTGATAACGCAGGAACATTTTGATGGCAGCCAGGTGCCGGGCGATGGACGCGGTACACAACCCTCGTTTGTGCAGATTCATCATGTGCGTCTGGACGGCGAGAATGTCCAGGTCTTCAGGCCAATGATTGTCGGGACAGGAGTCGGTCCAGAATTCGCACAAGTCCGCACGGTAAGCTGTGATCGTGTTGGCGGACAGGCCGCACTCGACAAAAAGGTAGTCGAGGAATCGCTTGACCATGTTCGGCGGAGATTGCCGGATCGGCTGGGTCGCGAACTGTTGTTGTGCAACGGGTGTCATACCTTGTCACTCATGCAGAGGCCCGGATGCTGACGGTGTCGCACGCTCGTTCGCGACGCATACCAATGTAGCGATTCAGTTTTTCGCGTCAACGGTTGAGGTTTCATTTGGCGCGTTATCGGGGCGCGTCTTTTTCTCTCGCACAAAACGTAAACGGACGGATTCGACGAGTTTATCGGGCGTTCCGATTTCGTCCGCGTGCAAGAACAAACCCGTGCCGCGATCGACTTTGGCGACGAAGTGCGCGACGAGCCAAATGTGCTCGCTGCCGTGACGCGCATCGATCGTATCGTTCGGTGTTTGCTGTAGTTGCGTGAGCCATTGGGGTACATTTTTTTCGATTTTGGCGAGCGGAACAGCCTGGCTATCATCGAGGTGTCCGTTGCGAAGAAAGAAGGGTTTGACCTGTGAGCGACGCGGACCTCGCTGAATAATGAGGTAGCGATAATTATTCAGAATGCGACAGGATTTTTTTAGTTTGGCCATCGTCTTTGTCGCGCGATCAAGTGTGTCGCGCAGTCTGGCAGCCAGCGCGAATTCCCGAGCAGCGGCTGCGGTGTTCATGCGCGTTTGAATGCGTTCGATGGCTGGCGTGAATACCCCGGATGCGAATTGGATGGAGGCGTCGAGGGACGCGCGGTATTGCGTCATCGGAATGGAGCCGTCGCAGGGCGCGGGGCAACGTCCCATATCGAAGTAGTCGCAGGCTTCTCCGTGCGGCGCTTTTTCGAGTATTTCCGGGTAGCGGCAGAGATCGAATGCGTCTTCGAGCAGTGCGGTCAGAGAGTCAGCCTCTCGTCGCCGCCCGAACGGCCCGATTTCCGTCGCGTCGGGTTGGAAGGCGATCTTGTCTACGCGCCATCGCGGAAACGAATCAGCCAGTCTGATGGATGCGAACCACGCGGGCGCGAACTCGATGTCGTTGCGGTAAGTCCCGGGCGTCAGAAGACGGGCCACGCGAAGAAGCGTCAGCATGCTCTCGAAGACGGAATAGGCCGGCGTCCAGCGGATTTCGCGAGCCACCTCGCGCAGGTCCGCCCGGCGGTTGGGCAAATCCGAACCGCTTTCGAGCCGGCCGGCGGCGGATCGGCGCAGATTTTGTGCGCGCAGCATTTGAATCAGTTGACCCTGCTGGTCGCGGAATGCGTAGACACCGCCATGCGTGGGGACGCCCGAAAGATCGAGCGGCTGGTCTGGCGATGGAAGCGTCCACGCCTGCGTCAGGCAGGCTGCGACGTTGTGTGCGGATGGTTTGTGGTGCGAAGTCACAACGCAAGCGTAAGACGCGACCGTGTCGCAACGCAAGTCGAAAGCCGATCGACTGGGACGCTTTCCAAAGTGGGTGGCTAGTCGTAATGCAGGGCAGAACGGTTTACCGGCGCAGTCGGTAGGCGATGAGCGTTGCGAAACACCACGGCCTGGCTGCGCCAGACCGTGCCACCCAGAATGGGGTGCAGCCTACTTTGCGGCGGGCAGGGATAGCGTGAATTCGGTGCCTTTGCTTGAGCTGCGGGACACCTCGATCGTTCCACCGTGCTGCTCCGCGATTTCCCGGCAGAACGTCAACCCCAGCCCCGTACCTTTGTGGCCGCCGGAGCGTCCGGTCTTCGTGGTGAAAAACGCGTCGAAAATTGAATCGATGTGCTTGGCCGGGATTCCAGGGCCGTTGTCCTTCACAAAGATTCGGATGAGTTTGTCGCCCGCCTCCTCGGCTGACACGGTGACTTTGCCCGACTGCCCTTCAAGCGCGTGGCGAGCGTTCAGGAACAGGTTGAAGAATACGTGGCGGAGCAGGTGACGGTTCCCGTGGACACGCAGCTTCGCGTCGATATCGACGTTCAGCGTAATGCCGTCCTTCGACCAATCGCGACCCATGCAGTCGCTGGCGTCGAGCACGAGTTCGCCGATTGCGACAGGCTCGAATTCGTCCGGCGCATCGACGGCCAATCCGAGAATCCGCTCGGTCATCTTGAGCACCGACTCGGTCTGCTTCAGCGTTGTGCGCAGTCCCTTGGCCATCAGCTCCGGATCGCCCGAGTCCAAAGCGAACTGAGCGTATCCCACTATCGGCGTCATTGCGTTGTTGAACTCATGGGCAAACATAGCCGCAGCCGTGCCCAGGGACGCGAGTTGCTTGGCCCGGCTGAGGTCTTCCCGGACATGGGCCAGCTCTCGCTCCAGTTTGGCGACCTGACGTTCGCCGGACGATTTCCCGGGCGATTTTTTGCGATCGACGACAACTTTTGGCAAAGGATTCCCCGCCCTGCGATTCAATCGGTTCCGCCGGTATGGCCTTTTGGCCAAGCCGATTCGCTCGCTCGTTACCCAACGTCGGCCAGCGGCGCGATTTGGCTTGAAATTTGCGAAAACGACCGGCTGAATTCTCGTCAAACTACGCAATGCACCGATTCGATCCAAATTATCTGGATACGCCAGAATACCTAAACTGTTTTCCTGTAGATAAGATGAGTGAAATGTGCGGATTATCCGGCACGATTACCGATCAGGCTGTCTGTCATCGCGACCGGACGACTGTCTACTCGGGCAGCAGGCCGACGCTCGTGCGATACGCTCTGAATTTTTTCAGCGCGTCGAGATTCAAGTCTGCTCGCAAGACACCCGGCTGCCCCTTCAAAAACATGCGTTGAATCCGCGGCATGTCAGGCCTATGCGACGGATCGACGATGCACGAAGCTCCCGAGGTGTAGTGCGTGTGTCTGGTGCGAACGCCGTCTTTGAAGGTTCGCTCGTGATCGTGTCTCGCGTCGGGCCAATCCGACACCAGCACCGCGAAACCATTCTCCATCGCCCGGGTCAAGGCCATCGCATGCCAGTTCTGGCGGGCGTACTCCTTGTGCTCGTGGGTCGGCACGCTGCTTTTCACGACGACGGCCAACACGTCGATCTTGCCGCACAGCTCGCGGGCCAACTCAGGATGCCAGAGGTCCGCACAGATGAGGACGCCCACGCGGAACCCTTCAAACTCGACGATCAGAGGTCCGTCGCCAGAACTGCGTATCTCAGCCTCGGAGGAAAACAGGATGCGTTTGTCGTATCGGCCCGCAAGCTCGCCGCCCCGGTGGACGGCGAAACAGGTGTTGTACTGCTGGCTGTTGGCTTCACGGAGGAGGACGCTGCCGCCGATGACGTTGACGTCGCAGGCTCGGGCGAGCGTCTGAAGAAACTGGCGGGCGACCGAGCCGTCGGCGGAGTCGGGATCGCCGCTGAAAATCTCGGGCAGCACCACGAGGTCCAACGCGGCTTCGCCAACAAGACGGTCGATGGTCTGGCGGAGCAGGTGCAGGTTGGGCATGCTGTGGCCAAAGCGCAGATCGGGCTGTAGTACTGCCACGCGCAGCCAGCGGGATTCGGGCGATGGATTGGGTTGGGGTATATGCGTCATTCAGTCTTCCGAGAGGGATTATTGGAGCGTTGGCGAAATTTTGCTAGAATCCCCCCTCAGCCGATCGCCCGCCGACGGTCGATATGCCCGTAAGCGGCTGGCTGTGTGAAACGCACCCCGAACCGGACAAAGAGAGTCAAAACAATGCTGGTACGATTCGATTGCCCCGCGTGCGGCGGCTCGCACGTTTTCGACATGCCCGAGACAACCATCCACATGACCTGCGCCACGACCGCCAAGACGATTCAGCTCCGCCTGACCGCCGGCGGCGATGTCCGCACCGCGTTGGTGAGCGAGGACGATTCCGAAGCGGTCAAGTCGTAAATCTTTTTCCCGACAACCCTTATATCAATTTTTCTCGAAATAGGATTTGTCGCCCAGTCGAGCGCGCTTCTAAACAATGGATTCATCCTTTAGGCGGCGGGTCATTAGGGCGGCGATGGCGGATTTGGGGGATTCGTGCTCGAAAAGGACTGTGTGGATGGCGCGTGTGATGGGCATTTCCACGTGGTGCATCTCGGCTAACTGCAGGATGCTTCGCGTGGTTTCGATGCCCTCGACGACTCCGTGGGCGGTGCGGATGACCTTGTCGACGGGCATGCCCCGGCCAATGTTCATGCCGGCGGTGTGATTGCGGCTGATGGTTGAGTTGCAGGTCGCGATGAGGTCGCCTATGCCGGCTAATCCGCGAAATGTGTCGGCGTGTGCGCCCATCGCGACACCCAGCCTGGTGATTTCGACCAGCCCGCGTGTCAGCAGGCTGGCTTTTGCGTTGTTGCCCAGTTGCAGGCCATCGCAGGCACCGGCGGCGAGGGCGATGACGTTTTTTGCGGCTCCGCCGAGTTCGATTCCGATCAGGTCGGTGTTTGTGTAGACGCGAAACGTTGGTGTGGAAAAGGCGTCCTGAATCAGATTGGCGATTTCGAGTTCGTTGGCTGCGGTGACGACGGCGGTTGGAAGACCCGCGGCTGCTTCGGGGGCCAGACAGGGGCCGGACAGGGCGGCAGCGGGCACGTCGCCGAGGACGGCTTCGATGATTTGCGACGGTCTCTTGAGTGTGCGGACTTCGACCCCCTTGGAGACGCTGACAACCGGTGCGCGTGTGCGGGGGGCCAAGGCCAGTTCCTCCCACATGGAGCGCATGTGCTGACACGGGACGGCTGACACGATCAATTCCGCACCGGCGAAGGCGGACGCCCGGTCGGAAGTCACGCTCACGGAATCAGGCAGGCGATGGCCGGGCAGGTACTGACGGTTTTCGCGGGTGCGTTCGATCTCGGCAGCACGGTCAGGCGACCGTGCCCACAGCGTCACGCGCGTGCCCCGGCTGCCAAGGACGATGGCACAAAAAGTACCCATCGCCCCGGCTCCGATGACTGTGGCTTTGTCGATCGGCGATTGCATGGGCGAAGCCTCAGTTCAGATGCGCCTGGTGCATTGCCACAACTCAATTGACGGGTTGGGTGCCCCACGGCTTTAGCCGTGGGGGAGTTGAATCCGAGGGGCTGTTCGACTCCCCCACCTCTGAAGAGGTGGGGCACCCGTCCGTCGTTTCACGCCTGAGAAAGCACGAGTGCTCCGACGCACATCGCGCGAACTGAAGCTCGCGGTTCGCTGCGCGATCGACGAAATCCCGCTAGATATTGAGGATGGCGGCGATGAGGTTGCGTACGCCTCCGAGCACACCGAGTACCGGGTTGAGCAGCACACAGCCGCCTCCGCAAACGATGCCCGCGGACGCCATAGCCATGAACTTGAGTGAACGGTTAATCGCACGACGCATGTTCAATTCTCCTGATTGATGGTCTCTGCTAATTGTCCGATTCGATCGACGATGCTTCGGATGACTTCTTGTCCGGGTTTAACAGAACAAGCTCCGAGGCTGTGTACACCATAAGCGGATCGACGTCTTCTGTCAGCAGGCGCATGTCGCGAGCACGCACGCCGACGCGCTGCCCGAGGAAGCGCATGACATCGATGCCGGATGTTTCGGGTATTTCGATGTATGCGACCGTGCGCAGGCCATTGTCGTCGACGAGGCGATATCGTCTCGGTGTGGTGACGGAACTGAAAATCATGCTCTCGCGCAGCTCGCCTTCAGCGTCGAAGCCGCCGCCGATCTTGCGCATCGGCGGGCGCACGCTTTCGCGAACACGCATCGCGTTCTTGCGCTCATTGGCGAGGGAATCTCCGAGTTCACGAACACCCTTGACAAGGCGCTGTGTCTCCTGTGCATCTTCGATCTGACGGATGCGTGCCCCCGCATACTCCTTGGCGTAGGGGTCTTCCTCCTGATTCACGAACTTCCCGTACCGTTCGATCAAGCCCGAATAGTCGCGTTGGAAGAGCGGCTTTTCCTGCTCTGCGTCGAGCAGAGCGTCGACCTCCGCGATGTCGTCCTTGTATTTTCCGGGTGCGAATTTGACCGGTTCAGCGGCCTTAGACGGTGCGTCATCCGTTGCGGGCAAGCCGGTGAAGGATGCTGCCTGCGCGCCGGTTGGTTTTGTGTTCTGCTTGCTCGCGGGCAGGTCGGCCAGCCGGGCACCGGGCACGCGCACGACGAACTCACGCGAGATGTACAGCTTGGCACCTTGAGGCGGACGAATGCGCATGTAATCGTCGTTGTGCGAACCGATGACAACCACCTCGGTACCGCGATTGAGTTTCATCTGCTTGGCGTAGAGGGCGTCGCTTATTGCGCTGCCGGCGCGCACGCGGACAGCCGTCGCATTGATGAAGCCCTTCCCGCCGTCCGGATCGACATCCACGTACTTCTTATGCACGACGCTGTAGCAGTTATCGGGCGGAACGATGGCGAGCCAGTCGGCATCCAAGCCAACCACGCGAACGCGAGTGCCCGCGTTGAGCTTGGTCACGGGGTAGTAGTTTGAGCTTGGTCCGCTGCGCACGTAAACACCGTTGCCGGTGACTTCGCCCACATAGGCCTGAAAAGCGGGCTGCTTGTCGGGTGTTTTCGGAGCTTGGGCCAACGCGTCGGACACGAAGCCCAGCGCAAGGAAAACAGTCGAAAGCGTGCAGGCAAACCGTAGCATGATGACAACTCCGTGATGATCGCCGCGGCGATGCTCGGGCGGTCCGAGGGCCGACATCCGCAGCACAGGCAGGCTATCTCGCGGGGTAGGTCGTGTCAATTTGGGCGAAACTGCGGGTCAGTGTTCGAGATCGAGCAATTTTATGTTGTTGAAGTCCAGCAGCGTGCCTTTGGCCCGCTCCAGAGCGATGACGGCGATGTGGTAGGTCACGAGATCGTTCAGCAGGGTGCTGCGGCTGTTAGCCAATGAACTGCGGGCGTTGAGTTCCTGATTGAGGGCGGTGAAGTCCTTCCGCTCCTGCCGGGCGACGGTCGAGGTGACCTGATCCTCGTTGGCGTCGGCGGACTCCATGCTGGGGTCGAGCCGGTCGTAGGCGGTCTGAATCGCCCTGGCTGCCGTATTGACGTCGAGGATGATCTGTTCCATCTGGTTCTTGTAGTTGGCGATCGCCTGAGCGTGGGCGAGCCGGGCCTGACGCGCCACCGCCTGAGGCCCGCGATTGCCGACCGGCACTTCGAAGCTCAGGGTGACCAGATAATCCAGGAAGTTGTTCTGGGTCGCCTGGCTGAAGGCGCTGTCCGCTTTTTCGCCCAGCCCGTTGGAGGAGTACTGAAATCCAAGATCGAATCGCGGCATAGCCTGATTTTTTGCGACGCCGGCGCGGATGGCGGAGTTTTCAACTTGCAGGCGGGACTCGACTATTTCGCAGCGTCTGTCCAACGCGACGCGGGCGGACGCTTCCCGATCGATATCAAGCTGGATCGGCTCAGGAAAGTCAGACGGGATGATCTCGACGTCTTCAACAAGGTCCAATTCGGGGTCGTTCATCAGCGCCAAAAGCGCGTCCTCAGCGTCGCGTACGTCGTTGAGCACACGGATGTAGTCCGCTTTGGAGCTTTCGACGTTGGCTTTGGTTTGCGAAAGCTGGATCTGGTAGATGTCGAAATCCCGGCGTTGATAAAGGTAGTTGTAGGTTTTTTCGAATTCCGCGAGAAGCCTGGCGCGGATCACGACTTCTCGGCGGGCCTGCACGAGCAGCCAGTAGGCGCGTTCGGTTTCGAACAGAATGTCGCGAATCGCTCGCTGAAACACATGACGGCTTATGCCAAGGTCGTTGCGCGCGATAACGATGTTGGAACGGTTGAAGTCGATTCCGCCTCCGCGCATCAACGGCTGGTTGAGCGATGCGACGAATCCGCTTGTATACACGGGGTTGATTGTCTGAAAGCGGTTGTCCGTCGATGTGCGGTTCAAATTCAGGCTGGCGGAAACCTGGGTTCCTGTCGGCAGCAGCTTTCGAATGCCGCCGGAGAAGGTCAGCGTGTCCACCTTGCTGCCGGCGAGGTCTGACGCAACCGGTTGATTCCGCTTGTTCTTGTTGAGATCGAGAAAGAAGATCGCGTCGAATGCGGACTCCGCCTCGACCATCGCGGCTGTGCTGATCGCGGGGCTGTAGCTTTGGATGCGCACCGCGTAACTGTTCGCCAGCGTACGGTGGATGATGTCTTCGAGGCTGAGGCGCACCTGTCGCGGCCTGTGGAGTCTCTTGAGGCTGTCGAGCACGGCGTGGATGAATTTTTCGTCCGCGGTGGTCTGCTCCGCTTCCAGCAGGCGATTGAGTGATTCGGTGGCGTTGGCGGGGTCGGCTACGTGCCAGCGCAGGCGGTCTGCCCCTTCCGGGCGGCGTTCAAGGATGCCGATGGCGTCGTATTGGGCGCTCGCGGTTGTCGTCAGCGTCAGAATGGCCGCCATCGCGAGGCGGCGGACCGATGAGCGTCGTTTCATAATTTAGAACCGTCCGTCTAGTGAGGTAGCGATCGTCCGTGAACAATCCGAACGGCCAATCCCCGGCCCGCGCCGCCGACCGTTCGGACGCTGGAGTCTAACGCGCGCGGAGTGCCCGTCAACGCGATGGACACAGGTGTCCAAAGCGTCGCGACAAGTTTGCACACATCGGTTGCGACGGTGGGGTGCATCCCATTCTGGGTGGCACGGTCTGGCGCGGCCAGGCCGTGGAGTTCCGCAACTCCCACGGCCTACCGACTGCGCCGGTAGACCGTGCCACCCTCCACTACGAATGGCCACCCGTTTTGGGATGCACCCGCGACGGTGGGCGGTGTTACGTTCCAGTAGTGGGCGTCGCAGCTTTGTGATAGCATCGGGCTGCACCGAGCAGGCGACGATCGAGGGTTGCAAAATGCAACGAGTTACAGATTATTACAGATACTGCCCCGACACGGCCGAAGTGTTGATATCCGATGCTGTGTGCTTCGGGCGGCGACGATCCAATTTTCCGAAATGCCGAGGCTGCCGATTCAATGACGACGAGACGGCGGACGCGGCTGAGGGCGGACGAGATTCCATGAGCGATATTGCAAGCGTATTCAAAGCCTATGACGTGCGGGCGACCTACCCCGATCCGTTGAACGAGGATCATGCGTGGCGCATCGGCCACGCGGCTGCGCTGTTTCTCCGCAAAGCCCAACCGATCATGGACCGGGCCGACGCACGCAAGTCGTCGGTGGTGGTCGGTCAGGACATGCGCAAGAGCAGCCCGTCGCTGGCGGCAGCGCTGATTGACGGCATTCGCGCAGCCGACACAAACGTCGTCGATGTGGGCATGATCGACACGTCGCAAATTTACTTCGCCGTGAATCACCTCGACGCGATGGGCGGAATCCAAACGACGGCCAGCCACAATCCGGCGCACTACAACGGGTTCAAAATCTGCGGGCGCGGCGGCGTGCCGGTCGGGTCTGACAGCGGGCTGACCGACATCAGCCAGATGGCCCAGAAGCTGACGCCGCACAAGACCGGACAGCTAGGCTCGCTAACGGAGTCGGACCTTGCCGATCCGTACAAGCAGTTTCTACGCAAGTATCTTCACGATCTGAAACCCACGAAGATTGTCATCGACGCTTCCAACGGAATGGCTGGCCCGTGGATGCCCGTAATTTTCGGCGACGTGCCCAACCTCGAACTCATTTGCCTGAACATGGAAACGACCGGCGAGTTTGTTCACGAACCGAACCCGCTCGTGGATGCCAATCTCGATCAGTTGCGCGCTGCGGTGAAGGAATCGGGGGCGAACTTCGGCGTGTGTTTTGACGGCGATGCCGATCGCTGCATGCTGGTCGATGAGCACGCGGAAATCGTCCGTTGCGACATGCTGACCGCACTGCTCTCGCGGTCGTTCCTGAAAACCGAGCCGGGGGCGACGATCGTGTTCGATCTGCGCTCCAGCCGCACCGTCGCGGACGAAATCAGGAAACAAGGCGGCAAACCCCGTCGTGAGCGTGTGGGCCATGCGTTTATGAAGAAGGCGCTGGCGGAAACGAACGCGATCTTCGGCGGCGAACTGTCCGGGCACTTCTACTTCCGGGACAACTTCTTCTGCGACTCGGGCATGCTTGCACTGATTCACTCGCTCAATGCGCTGACCGATTCAGGCCAAACGCTGAGCCAATTGATCGACCCTCTGAAAACCTACAGCAACAGCGGCGAGCGCAACTTCGAGCAACCAGACAAGGACGGGGCTATTCGCAGGTTGGCTGAGGTCTACAAAGATGGAGAGGTGGACTTTCTCGACGGCATCACCGTGCAATACGATTCGTGGTGGTTCAACGTTCGCAAGTCCAACACGGAGCCGCTTCTGCGTCTCAACCTGGAGGCTGACTCGCCGGACCTGATGGAACAGAAGCTGGAGGAAGTTTCAGAGTACCTGGGGCAACTGGTCGCGCATTGATCCTGCGATCCGCCGTCGAATGCGACGCGCGACGATATCATCATCGAGTTATGGAGCGTCATGGAAAAAACCATACACAAGACACTGCCGTGCGGAATTGAATTCGGTTGCGTGGAGCTGCCCGATCGGCACGCCGTCGCCATCGAATTCCGCATCTTCTCGGGCACAGCCCACGAGCCGGACGACAAGCTCGGCGTGGCTCGATTGCTTCAGGAAACGATCGATCTCGGCACGGAGAATTTCGAGGGCAGAGCACTGTCCGATGCGTTCGACGAAATCGGCGCGTCCCACAGCGGATGGGTCGGGCGCGAGGCGGCTGGTTACAGTTGTTTCGTTCTGCCGGAATTCGTCGAGCGTGCCATCGAATTGCACGCTGAATACCTGCGACGCCCGACGTTTCCCGAAGACAAGGTCTCCGTCGCGATCGATCTCACGCGGCAGGAATGGAGCGCCCTCCACGATGACGCCCAAAGCCTCGCGGACAAGATCATAGGAGCGCAGGCTTACGGAAAGTACCTCGGTCGTCATGCACTGGGTACGCCGGAATCACTGGAGAAGCTCGACCGCAAGAGCATCCTCGACCATTGGACGAACACTTATGGCGCGGGACGGATGCAGGTGGTCGCCTCCGGTGCCATCGACGCGGATCGTCTGGCAGACTTGCTTGAAAAACATTTTGGGGGTTACGGCTCTCCGTCCGAATCCGGGCGAGATATCTTTGAAGTCGAGTTCGATGCGCGCCGCATTCATCACGACAAGGAGGCTGAGCAACAGCAGATAGCGATCGCGTTTCGGGGGACGTCTCTGGATCGGGACGACTATCCCGCACAGCGTGTGATGCTCGGCGTTCTGTCGGGCGGGATGAGTTCGCGTCTGTTCACCGAAGTTCGCGAGAAACAGGGACTGGTCTACTGGGTCAGCGCGTGGGGCGAATATCCGCGCGGCAGCGGAATGATTTTCCTGGGCGCTTCGACCAAGCCGGATCGCTGTCACGAAACCTACGATACGCTCCTGCGCGAAGTCGATCGCGTTGGAAAAGACCTGACCGACGAAGAGCTGAAGCGGGCTGCTACCGGCATGGTCGCCAAGCGGGAAATGCAAGGCGACATGACGCGATCGCGTTGCGGCGAGTTGGCCGACGACTTGTTTCACTTCCGCCGTCCGCGCGATCGACGCGAGAAGATTGAGCGAATCAAGAGAGTAACGGTCAAAGATATTCAAAACTATCTGGACGCCCATCCGCGTGATGCACTGAGCGTTGTGACGCTTGGCCCGCGACGCATGGAGGGCACGGAAGTGGCTGACGGCACCAAGACGGAAGGGGTAACCGCGTGAGCGATCCATACACGCTGCACACATTGGACAACGGCCTGCGAATCGTCATCGAGACCATGCCGGGCGTGAATTCCGCCGCCGCCGGATTTCTGGCGAGGACCGGCGCCCGCGACGAAACGCGCGAACTCGCCGGCGTATCGCATTTTCTGGAGCACATGTGTTTCAAGGGAACGAGCAAACGCGATTGGCATGAAATCAGCGTCGCGTTCGACGATCTCGGCAGCATGTACAACGCATTCACCAGCGCCGACCGCACGTTCTACTTCGGCTGGGTGCCGCAAAATCAGATATCCGCACAGATTGAAATCCTGGCGGACATGATGAGACCGGCGATTCCGGAAGAGGAATTCGCCATGGAAAAGAAGGTGATTCTTGAAGAAATCGCCATGTCGAAGGACTCGCTCGAACACGTTGCATTCGAGTTCGTGCTCGAAAAAGTCTTCGAGGGGCACGCGCTGCGCTGGCCTGTCCTTGGTTACGATGACACCGTCGGCAACCTGACGCGCGATCAGCTTCACGCCTATTTCGAATCGCGCTACGCACCCGACAACATGATCCTCATCGTGGCTGGGAACGTGGACCCCGCCCAAATCATAGGCCAAGCTGAGCAACTCTGCGGCTCGTGGAAGCCATCGGGGGAATTGCGCAAGCGCGTCACGCCCAGCATCAACAAGGGATCAGCCTCGCAGGTCGTCTCGCGTTTCAACCAGCAGGTCATCGCGATGAACTTCCCCGCGCCCGGCGGCAGCGATCCGATGCACGACTCAGCCGAGGCAGCCACCGCGATTCTCGGCGGCTCGAATTCGCGATTCTACTGGAACATCGTGCAGACCGGTTTAAGCCCCCACGCGGGCGCCTACCGTCTTGACTTCGACGACTGCGGGCTGACCATTCTGTCCGCCCAGACGGACGCCGACGACGACGGTTTGAACAAGCTGGTCGACGCGATGCGCAAAGAAGCCCACGCCATCTGCACGGAAAAAGTACGCGACGAAGAGGTCCAGCGGGTCAAGAACAAGAGGCGTACGACACTGGCGGTCGAAGGCGAATCGCCCTACCATCGCCTTGTCCAGATTATGGACGATGTCGATTACCGTGGCGCACCGCGAACCGTCGCGCAGCGCTTGGAGTCCGTCGAAGCGGTGTCAGCCGATTCCATCGCGGAGTTCTACGAGAAGTACCCGATCGACACCGACGGTTTCTTCATCAGCGTCGGCCCCAGGGAATGGCCCGCCGGGTCGAACTGAGCAGCGTTGCGACGTCCGGCGGACTCGCAACCCACCGGCGAAGGGTGTGTATAAATTTCCGCCGGGATTCCTGCGTATTTTTCGAGGGGAAGACGACGACGATGACACAGGCTCGTCGAATTGAGATCATTACCATCTACAGCGCCTCCCAGACCAAAAGTGCGCGCAATTGGCTTCGCATCATCGCGTTCGCCAGCCTTCTGTTCGCGGGCGGTTGGTCGTATTGGGTTCACGATACGGCTCGGCCTTGGCTGACGGACAAGCTGATGGTCAAGGGCATCGATGAATTTGCGGCGATGATGGCCCTCATGCCGTCTAATCAGAAAGCGTCCGCAGAGCAAGCCACGGTGCTCAATGATCTCAGGGCACAAGGCAAGATGCGCGCCAATCTTCTGCCAGGCATGCTGCTGGGTTGGCTGGGTATCGCGTACGCTGCCGGCGCGTGGAACGGTCTGGGCAGCCTGTTCGGAATCATCGGATTCAGGTTCGCCCGAGCGATGTTGCGTCAATCAGCCTTGCTGATATTGCTCTCGACCGTCGCGAGCATGGGGGGCATTGGGGCTGCAGTCAAATGGGGCGGCATGCCGGACGTACCGATCCAATTCTACGCTCGAATCGGCGTTTTTCAGGCTTCGTTCGGACTTTTCCTGCTCGTAGCGGTCCGCCCGCGACGAGGTTGAACGCGCGACTCAATTCAAGACAGTAAGCAACTCGTCCGCCCTGCCGGGGGCTTGGTTGCGAATGTGCTCTTCGAATTCTCCACGGAATTTTTGGATCAAACCGCGAAGCGGAAACGTCGCACCGTCGGGCAGTCCGCAGATGCTCAAGCCCGGCATCATGCCCATGCGTCCCGAAACTTCCTCGAACAAGTCGAGGTCTTCCAAACGTCCCGCACCGAGCGCGATGCGCTGGGCAATGCGGTACATCCAGCTGGTGCCCATTCTGCATTGCGTACACTGGCCGCAGGATTCGAGGGCGTAAAAACGGGCCAGATTCCGCAGCACCTCGCGAATATCCGTGTCGGTGTTGACCACGACCGCCGCCGCCGTCCCCAGCCCGAGCAGGCCGAAGTTGCGCGGATCGTCGAAATCCATTTTCATGCCCAACTCGTCGGCCGACAGCACGCCCATGCTGATTCCGCCCGGAAAGACCGCCTTCACTTTCGCGCCGTCGGTCATGCCCCGGCCAAACTTGTCGGACATAATCAGTTCTTCGCAGGTGATGTCCATCGGCGATTCGTAACAACCGGGACGCTTCACCGGACCGCTGACGCAAAAGAGCTTGGGGCCGCTGCTACCCTGTGGGCCGACTCCCAGAAACCAGTCCGCCCCGCGCTCGATGATGTGCGGAAGGTTGCACAGCGTTTCGACGTTGTTGACGACGGTCGGTTTGCGAAACAAGCCTTCGATGGCGGGAAACGGCGGTTTGATCCGAGGCCAACCGCGTTTGCCCTCCAGCGACTCGATCAGCCCCGTCTCCTCGCCACAGACATACGCCCCCGCGCCGCGATGCACGTAGACGTCAAGATCGTAACCGCTTCCGAAAATGTTTTTCCCCAATATGCCAGCCGCGTAGGCTTCATCGACAGCCGTCTGCATGTGGTGAAACTGTTCGTGAAACTCCACGCGCAGGTAGATATACGCCACCTGCGCTTTGGTAGCGTAGCCCGCGATGATAACGCCCTCGATAAGCTGGTGCGGGTCGTGCTCCATGAGCACGCGGTTGCTGAACGTCGGCGGCTCGGATTCGTCGCCGTTGACGCACAGGTAGGTACGCGTGCGATCTTTGGGCAGGAACGTCCACTTCACCCCGGCGGGAAAGCCCGCCCCGCCACGCCCGCGAAGGTTCGCACGCTTGACTTCCTCGATCACTTCCTCGGACGACATCTGCGTAAGCGCTTTTCTCGCACCCGCGTACCCGCCGCGAGATTGATAGACAGCCAGCGTACGCGAGTCAGCCACTCCGACGCTTCGCAACAGAACCGGTTCATACTTACCCATGCGTACCGTCCACGACCCGGCGAACCCGAGTCAATACAAAATGAGGCCAAAGTAAACCACGCTCCACACGGCGAGCAGGGGCGTCAGGTATCGACGACGCCCGCGCAACACCTGCGGTGCGATCATCACCAGCAGCGGAAGCACGAAGTCCAACGAAAATCGGTTGAACCCGCGCTGACCATAGCCATTATTGTGGTAAAGCATTGTCACCGCAAACACAACACCAATCGCCGCCATGAGCGCCCGGTTCTCCGCCAGGCGCACCAGCCTGCGGAAATCGAACGCAGCATAGATCAGAAGCGGCGTGGTCCACAAAATCCCGCTGCACTGGGAGTTGTGCATCCAGAACCATCGCCCGCCGCGTACGAAAATGTTCGGCAGGCCCAGGAACATCCAATAGAGGTTTTGCGGCACGTAGACCGGCGAAAACACGCCATGCTCCCACGCCCGCTGCGCCAGCGTCCCCGCCCTCTGATTGTAAATGTACGCGTACCCGGTATCCAGCGGATGGCCGAACTTGGCCATGTTCAACACCAGCGGGCACGCAAAAAGCACAGCCGTCAGAATAATCCCATTTCGGAGATTTCGCCGATCCGCTTTTTGAATCAGCCCCCAAATGTACGGAACCGCGTAGACCAGCATGTGCCAACGCGCCCAGCCACAAACCATCAGCCCCAGCCCGCCGACCCACCACCGCCGTCGTCCATAAAAATCCAACAACAAGATCAGCAGGCCGATCTGGGTCACGGTGTTGTTGACGCGGCAAACATTGCCGGTCGCCACCGATTTCGACGCGACGGGCAGAACCGAAGTCCCCAGCACAAACAAGCCGGCCATCAGAAGCGCTGCGAACGAACTCTCGCACCGACGAAGAAACAGTGCATACGTCAAGCCCGGCAATGGCAACACAAACAACAACGAGAGCAGCGTGTAGGGAAAACCGCCCGGTTGAACCAACAACACGGGAACCGAGAGGATGGACACAAACGGCGGAAAGACATTGTAAAGCTGCCCCTCATGCACAGCCGCGTCCAACTGCATGTCGCGGACAGCCATAGTGCCGTCAAGCCAAGCCTCCGCCTCAGCCACGTTGAGATTTTCACTCGGCACGAGGAGCGCCCCCGGTCGCCACAGCGGGCGAGGAGCGAGCACAAAGAACAACACATACAAGATAAGAAGGTTACGCAAATGCCGGCGCGTGCCGTCGCTGAGGCGTATCGGTTTGCGAAGTGTTTTCGCGAGTGATTCCATCGTCGTGAACGTTCAGCCGCATAGAGTGTTGGATATCGAAAAACGCTTCAGAGCGAGACGTCTCGGCGATGGCAGCGCTTTCAGCGGTCCGCCGCGAATTGTATCGCAACCTGTCATCACTTTCATCGCACGATTGAGCTATCGTCAACCTCCGCCGCCAAGTGCCGTGCGATCGAGCCTACAGGCTCGGGAGCAGAGGAGAGTCGTGCCAAGGTATCATCGGCCACGTCCAGCAGTCCGTGGGACATTAGTCCGCGCAAAATCGCAATAGCGGCGACAGTATGGCCGGCGGCTGAGGGGTGAAGCTGATCAACCGTCAAAGACCAAAATGCGTCACCCTTGAAAGACAAAAAAGAATCCGTCAGATCGATGGGGTGAAGATTCTCCTTCTCGGCAAGCGCGAGAACCTGCTCATGCACCTCGCGGAACGGATAGCTTTCCGGATCGACGAGCAGGGGAAAAAGTGCGAGGCTGGCAGGTATTTCTTGTTCACGAGCGATGCGACCAATGGCAGCCAGCCCATCTTCCAGGCGCGTCAGGCCCGGCGGTTCGCGATGAAGCCGGGTGAAATACTCAGCGTGCGTCCCACGATGCAGGTTTTGAAACTGCGGGTCTTTGCGCAAGCCGCGAAGGGTCATTCCCTCCGGCGTGCTCGATTCCACCGCGAAACGTGCGAGCGCATACAACCGGGATCGCAATGACAGCCGCCGGGCACGACTGACCATGTGTTCCCGGAATCGCATTTCGGCTTTGTTAAGCTTGATGCTGAGCGCATCAAACTCGTGGCTGAAGTCCTGCGGATCGTTCAGACAATAGGCATAGACAATCAGATCGGGGTCGAAATCAACAACCCGCTCGCGTAGATTCTCCGCGATCTGAACAATATTGTAGCCCGTGACGCCGAAGTTGAGCACCTCGAAACGGCGTCCCTGCGAGGCCGGTCCGGCATTGAGACCTTGCTCAAGCCGTGCGGAAAAAGTCTCCCGCTGCCCCACGGCGTATCCGAAACAGATGGAGTCGCCGATGCATACGATTCGAAATGTATCGGAACTCTTGCGACGCGAAACATCAGACCCGCGAAAACCGTGCGTGTTGATGTACGCGCGATCGTATTCGGCATTCGGAACAAGCGTGTATCGCAGGAGTGGGTCGTCCGAAAGTTGAAAAAGGCCGATGAAAACAGGGTGGACATCCGGTCCGAATCCTCCGATGCGCACGACGATTTCGCCGAGAACAAGTGCGACAAAAACACCGGCAGACATAAGCATTGCGCGGTCGAGCACCCTTCGCACGCGCGAACGTTTTTTCGTGGGCGTCATACGCAAATTTCCGCCGAACAGACAAGTCCAATTCCCCGCGCATGCAGCCCGAAACAAAAATTCCTATTCACACCAGTCATTCAATGATCCACACGAAATAGACAATGCTCCACAAGGCACACACGGCTGCGAATACGCGGGCCGCCCACAATTCCAGACGCGGTGCGATCAACGCCAACAACACCAGAAGGAAATCGAGCGAAAACCGATTATACCCGCGCTGTGCCCAGCCGGTCGTGTGGTAACACATCAAAATCCCAAAAACCACACCGGCTGCGATCAACATTGTGGCACGATCCCGGTCGCGGACAATCCGCCGGACCTCGGGAAAAAGCAGAAGCAGAATCGGCGATGTCCACCAGATACCCACCGATTCCGTCGGCAAGACCCATCGCGTCCGCCCGGATTTCGTTTGAAAATCCGGCGGGCCGACGTTCATCCAATAGAGGTTTCGCGGGACATGACGCAACGCGAAAAGCGCCTCGCCCCCGTCCCGCGCAAGCCGATCCGACGCGGTGTCGCGATTCGCGTAAATCTGACGATACCCCGCGTCCCACACAGAACCGGTCCGCGCCCAATTGAACGCACCCAAAACCGCGACCGTCCCGACGACCATCGCGAGGCTGCACCAGCGGTTGGCCCGTCGATCCGAACGACGAAACAACGCCCACAGGTAGGGCAGCGCATACACACCCATCGTAAGCCGCGACGCTGTCATGATCGCGAAACCGATTCCGCCAAGCCACCACCGACGACGCGAAAAATAATCCACAAGAAAAATCGCCAACCCCAGTTGCGATACGGCGTGGTTAAGCTGATACACACCGCCGCCCTGTAGCGAACGCTGTAAAATCATGAACTCCGACGTTCCCAGCACAAAGGCCAACGTAAGCAAACACGCCGACGTGACCCGCCGCGTCAATACCGCAAAGAGCGCATAGACCACCCCCGGCAACGGCACCACGAACAACAACGCAATCCATGTAAACGGCAACCCCTCGAACCCCGCCCAGGCTGCCACGTACGCAACCATCGTGACCAGCGGCGGAAAAATGTTGACCACGCGACCATCGATAACAGCCGTATCCCAAAGACGATCACTGAGCGCAACGTCGCCGGTGGCGTAAAGTCGCAACCCCTCAGCCACGTTCGCATTCTTATCCGGCGAGAGAAGTCGCGCAGGTTGCCAGATGTGTGCATCGCTGGACAGCGCTGCCAAGCTCACGACGTAAATCAGAAACAGGCCGACAACGTGCGCCTGCCATGTGGGCGTGGGCGTACCTGTATGATTCGTCTTCTCGCCCGCGGAATTGAGGTCGGCCTGCATCGCTCACCGAAAAAATCGAGGGGTGTGATTTCGATATCACGTGCGGCACCGGTTTGCAACCGGTGCAGACCCAAGCCACACTGCTTCAGCAGCCCGTCATCCGTCCGACCACGATCAATCAGCCGCCTTCATCTCAGCCACGTCCGATGTGGCGTCGGCGGCGTCATCGCCAGACTGACCGGCCTCCGGCTCGTCGGGCGCGTCGTACAGATCGCTCCGCTGTGCGTCGATCCGATCGTTCTCAAGGTCAGCCAGTATCTTCTCGACATCTTCGAGACGCACATTCTTGTGCAAGCGCTCGTTGATCAACATGCACGGAGCGTGATCGCAACCCGCCAGGCACTCTTCGGTCACCAGACTGTATTCACCGTCGGGTGTCGTTTCGTGTTCCCCGATGCCGAGTTTGGCCTTGACAGCATCGAGCATCTCGCGCCCGCCCATCAACTCGCAACTGATGCTGCGGCACACCGTAATAACCTTGCGGCCCTTCGGCTTGGTCCAGAAATGCGTGTAAAACGATATCGTATCCAGAACGTCGGAGGGCGGAATCTCCAGAATTTCCGCCACCTCAGCCATCGCTTTCCACGAAACGTGTCCCAGCGATTCCTGCACGACGTGCAGCGCAGGCAGAAGAACCGCTCGCTTGGTCTCGTAGCGCGGAAAGTACGATTCAATTTTCCGCCGCACCGCCTCCGAAAGAACAACCGGCGCGTCCTTGTCGTAAACAGGTTCGGTCCGATCGAGTGTTTTCCAAGCCATGATTCACCAGTCCCAATTACCGAATCAACGTCGCAACGTATACGAGACTCTGAAGTACGGAATATGGATCGGGCCACGATGGCCTGAATGTGACTCCATCGAGACACTGCGCTCGATCATCCGGCCCACTGTTCACCGTAGCTCGATTCGTTTTCATCCTACCGATCCAACTCCGCCGCGATGATATTCAGGCTGCCGAGAATCGCCACCGCGTCGCTGATCTGGTGACCCACAACCAGCTTCGGGAAGCATTGATAATTGATGAAGCTCGGCGGCCTGCACCGCGCCCGGTACGGATAGCGGTCGCCCTGGCTGCACAGATAAAAGCCCAATTCACCGTTGGCGGTTTCGTTGGCACCGTAGGCTTCACCCACCGGCGGTGTGTGGCCTCGGTTGGTCATCACCTGCTCGAAGTGATGAATCAGCCCCTCGATACTGAAATACACTTCGCCCTTGTCAGGCAGCGTTTGCTTGTCGTCCGCCAACACGTTGATCGGGCCTGCCGGGATGCTGTCGATAAGCTGATCGATAATGTGCAACGACTGACGCATCTCCTCGAGACGCAGCAGGTAACGCGAATAGACATCACCGCCAGTCGCGATCGGCACCTTGAACGTGACCGCGCTCGCACCCTGACCGTTCCAGTCATTGGCGTAACACAGATAAGGCTCGTCCTTGCGCAAGTCGCGCCGCACGCCGCTCGCCCGAGCCAGCGGACCCGTCAAGCCCCAGTTGATCGCGTCGTCATGATCGATATAACCAACACCGCGCGTCCGCTCCACGAAAATGCGATTGCGATTCAGCAGCGAAACCATGTCCTCGAAAGTCTTGGGAAGCTTTCTGCAAAACGTCTTCACTTTCGCAGGCCAATCGTCGGGCATGTCCTGCATCAAACCCCCGACGCGCGTGTAGCTCGTCGTGAATCGCGCCCCGCAAATATCCTCGAACAGATCGTAGATTTCCTCGCGCTCGGCAAAGCCGTACAAGAACGCGGTGAACGCTCCGAGGTCCAGCGCAGCCGTCCCCACGCACAGTAGGTGATCCTGTATCCGAGCCAGCTCCGCGATGATCGTCCGCAAGACCTTGCAACGCGGCGTGATCTCGATACCGAACAACACCTCGCACGCATGATGCCAAGCGATGTTGTTCGCCATCGGAGAGATGTAATTCATCCGATCGGTGACGACCACGTATTGGTTGTAATCCAAATGCTCGCCGAGCTTCTCAAACCCGCTGTGCAGGTAGCCGATGTGCGGCGTACACGCGATCACCCGCTCGCCGTCAAGCTCCAGAACAAGTCGCAGCGTCGTGTGCGTCGCCGGATGCTGAGGCCCGAAGTTCAGCGTCCAAAGATCGCCGCCCGGCTCGTCCTGCGTCAAAACCGTTGGTTCAATTTGTTGCGTTTCCATCATCTCGCCTTCGAGTCGCCGCCCATGAAGCATTAAGCCCGCATCCGTCACCAGCCAACGCCAACGCACGCCCACAACTCAGCCAGCCAGCATACCCCAATCCCGCGCCATTGAAAAAGCGCACTTTCCCGATTCAGATAAAAACGCCCGAGACGGCGAACATCTCCCCACCGCCCCATTTGCTGCGACCCGAAGCCACTTCTATAATCCGCCCAACGAAAGCGGGATCCGAATCATGCGGCTGACCATCAACGGCAAGGAACAGGAAATCACCGGTGCGGACACCGTCGCGGACCTGCTGCGGCGGTTCGAACTGCTGCCCGTGCGCGTAGCTGTCGAGGTCAACGAAGAGTTGGTGCCGCGCGCAACATTCGAGTCAGCCGCGTTAAACAACGGCGACGCAGTGGAAATCGTTACACTCGTCGGCGGCGGTTGACGAAATCAGCAGGCAAAGGCGGAATGAAAAGATGATCGAACAAGACACATATCGCATCAGCGGTTTCGAGTTTACCTCGCGGCTCTTCGTGGGCACAGGCAAATACGCCGACTTCGATCAGATGTCCGCCGCGCTGGAAGCCTCCGCATGCGAAGTCGTCACCGTAGCCGTACGACGCGACGTACTCGATTCCGACGGCCGCCCCAAACAGGGCAACATCATCGAACACCTCGACCCCCAGCGCTACACCATCCTGCCCAACACCGCCGGCTGCTTCACCGCCAAAGACGCCGTGCGCTCAGCCAGGCTGTCGCGCGAGCTTCTCGAAGGACTCGGAAACCCCGGTGCGAAATGGGTCAAGCTGGAAGTGTTGGCCGACAAAAAAACCCTGCTGCCCGATCCGATCGGCACACTGGAAGCGACAACCGAATTGGTCGACCTCGGCTTCGACGTACTCGTTTACACCAACGACGACCCCATCCTCTGCAAACGATTGAAGGACGCCGGTGCCACGAGCGTCATGCCGCTCGGCGCCCCCATCGGCACAGGCCTGGGCATCCTGAACCACAACAGCATCCGCCTCTGCATCGAGTACCTCAAGGACGGCGACGCGGACTACCCCGTCATCGTCGATGCCGGAGTCGGGTCAGCCTCAGACGTCACAATCGCGATGGAGTTGGGAGCCGACGGCGTCCTCCTGAACACCGGCATCGCCGGCGCCCGCGACCCGATCCGGATGGCCGCCGCCATGAATCACGCGATCCTCGCAGGCCGCCTCGCCTTCCAGGCCGGTCGCATAGGCAAAAAACGCTACGCATCCGCCAGCTCAACGTTCGACGGCCTGATCTCCCCCCACCAACCAAGCGTCACCGTCTGACAAAGCTTCAACCCAAACCCCAACGAGCCGCGGACTTCGGTCCGCGCGGACCTCAATTCGTACGAATTTCAGCTCGCGCTGATTTTCCATTTCAAAAACCGCAATCCCCGACGCACGGATTGAAATCGCTCCAGAAAAGCCCCAATCCGGGAATCGCGCGACGCCGCCGGTCCGTCTCGGGCTTGGCATGCCCCTGCCGGCGATCCACTCCTGCTGCATTTTGTTATGCTATTGGCTATGCAGTTGGATATCATTTGTCTTATGCATTTGCATTATTTTTGTCGTTATTACATAATCGGGCGTCCCTGATGAGCTAGGCACCCGCGTTTGGGCCTGTTGCGGGCGTCAGGGGAGGCGAATTCGGTTGATTCCCGATTCTCGAAGTGAAGAATCGACAGCCGAATGCGTGTACCAAGGAAAGGCCTCTTGGAGACAACGGACATGACTTACGTAAAAACCAGTTTGTTGGCGGCGGCGTTGGCCACCGGTTCCGCGATGGGGCAATCGATCAATATCGATTTCGGCCTGCCAGGCAACGGACCTTCCGATTCCTACGCGGCGGCCGGCCTGGCGGGCAAGTGGAACAGCGTCGAGGGTGAACACACCTCGATTGGCAATCCGACGGCGATCTACGATTTGGTCGATCTCGACGGCAACGCCACCGGCGTGACGCTCCACCAGTTCGGCGGACAGGACATGATCACAGCCGGTAACGATCCCTCGGTCGAAGGCGACGATGCCATCCTGATGAACGACTGCATTGTGACCCACTCAGCCGGTTTGGAAACCTGCTTGTTCATCAACGGTTTGGAGTCGGGCACGTACGAAATCATCACTTACGCTTGGATGCCCAACAGTCCCGAAACCGACAATCGCGTTCGGCTTGACTTCGACCCCGTCACATTCGACATCGGCGGTGCATGGACCGGCGAGCATGTCGAAGGCATCACCTATTCGGTTCACACGCAGGAAATCACCAACGGATTCATCGGCCTGCATTCCGGCAACGTGCCCGGGGCGGACCTTTCGATCGGGGCAGCCATGAACGGTGTGCAGCTTCATTTGCTGGCCGATTGCGGGACGCTCGAACTCGTGGACGGCGGCACCGGCGGGCAATCGTTCTCTGAGCGTGCTTTTGACGGCTACATCGATCCTCGGGCTGAGAGCACAAACGGATCCGATTTCGATCTGGGCTTGAACGAGATCACGATCGCCTTCTCAACACCAGCCAAGGACGCTGGCGGCGACACGCTGACGGCGGCTTCGTTCGACATCGCGCACACAGCGGGTATCGCCCCGCCAACGATCACTGGTATTCTGACCGAAGATGCCATGAATGTGACACTACATTTAGATCGACCGCTGATGGTTGGAGCATGGACCACGATTTCGACGACGGCCGTCAGCGAATGCGGAGACGCGCCGATCGTCGGGCGTGATCAAGTCACAGTCGGTTTCCTTCCAGGAGACGTGGATCAGAACGGATTGGTCTCACCATTCGATCTGCTGCGCTTCCGGCAGATCGTGAACGGAGCGTTTACAGCCGAGGTCGGCGTGAACGCGGACTACGCGGACATTGACCGCAGCGGCGCGATCGCACCGTTCGACCTGCTGCGCTTTCGGCAGACCGTAAACGGGATTTCCCCCGCGACACAAACATGGGCCGGTGCGACGCTGCCCTGACGATGCTTTTCCCCCGATCCCTCTGCGGACCATTCTTCGCAGAGGGGTCAATGCGTTTCACGGCTCGCGGGCCGATTGGGTTGACCCATCCCGGTCGGCCCGCTGCCTATGGCGTTTCTGCGAAAATGCAATGCGCTCGATGAGCTTGCCCCAACGCGTTGTCGCGAATCAATTGACGGGATGGGTGCCCCACGGCTTTAGCCGTGGGGAAGTCGAATCCCAGGACCATTCGACTCCCGCACCTCTGAAGAGGTGGGGCACCCATCCGTTATTTTGGGCTGGACAAAGCTCTAGCGATAGAATCCGCCGAACGACCGGCAACCGAACGAAACGCAGGACTGAATATTACCCAGCAGATTCTCAAGCAGATCGCGCTCGTCACTCAGGCCTCGGGATGTCGCGTCCGTGCGATCAGGCATGCCGCGTGAGGCTGCGTCGAAATAATCCAGAAACGCGGCGAGGTTGCCGACAGCGGTCCGACCTCGACTCTCGACAGCGTCGTCGGCTGCGTCGAAAATAGCCAGCGAGGTGTCCAGCAGCAGCGCTCCGCGTCTTGCGGCTGCGTCGGAGAAGTAGGCAGTCGTTCCGTCCGGTGACAGGCCAGCGGGCAGCGACATTGCGAACTCCGATTGCGAAAATGTGCCGTCCGCCAACGTGTACGACACTGCCACTTCTCCTATGATGATCGCTTCGTCGAACGTCGGGTCTGTTTCGAATGTCAGTCGAACGATCACTGCCCCACCGCCTTCGCGTCGGCTCAAGAACAATGTCGGCACGAATATGCGCGCTCCGTTTGTCCCCGGCTCGTAGTCGGGCACGCCGTACACCTGAGCAACACCAATGCCCTCCGGAACGACGTAGTCGATGGTCAGATCGTACGCAGCGGGCGTGACGAGAAATTCGAAATCCTCGTCAAAAACCGTCGCGATGCGCTCGGCGTCCGCCAGGAAGAACGAATTGCCTCCGCGAAGCTGCGAGATGTCGTAGGCCAACTCCGTACCGAAATTATACCCGACACCCATGAGCGTGAATCCGACACCGCGCGCCGCCTGTTCAGCCAGGATGTCGAGAAAACCGTCCGAGCCGGTCACGCCGACATTGGGCATGGCGTCGGTGAACAGGATTAACCGCCGCGATCTGTCTTCACTGTCGGGGACGGCGATTTGCGAAAAGCCGGTTTGCATCGCGTCCTCGATGTTGGTCGATCCGTCGGGCTGAAGTCGATCAATGATGGACTCAATGCGACTTCGTTCGTCGGCTGGCGTCGAGGGAAGCTCCAGGCGAGGCGTGGTACTGAACGAGACAATGGCGATGCGGTCGTCGCCATTCAGTTGGTCAAGCAGGCCGCCGAGGGCATCCTTGACCGCATCCATCTTGGTGCGCGCGTCGGTCGCAGAAGCGACGCCGTCCATAGAACCGCTTCGGTCGATCACGATCGCGAGGTCCAACGGCTCGCGTTGAAAGGCGTCGACATCGATCGTCGTGCCGATGCCGATAAATACATCTGCCTGCGGTGCGGACTTACCGAACGGTTGTCGCCACGCGACGGCCATATTGGGAAAAAACGTGCCCTCAACCCCCTCCGGAGCGGGAATGGGAATGTCGTGTTCGCTCAAAAACCCTTCGACGGTGATGGCCGCCGGATCGGGAATGCTGCCGGACTCGATCACGGTGCGGGCTGACGCGATATCCTGCTGCCCGCCAAGCGTAGTGCCGACTGTGCCGCCCGTGTTGAGTCCCGTAAATGCGCAACCGCCAACAGCAATGGCTCCAAACAACAATGCCAAAACGGCGATACACCGCCTTTTCGCCCGGAACAAAATTGCGACGCGACCAGCGAAAAAGATTGGAAGAACGGCTTCGCGGTTTTTTCTTGAAGACATGGAAACAACTCCTGTTCAGATGAAGTGGCGGCCGGTGGACATCGTGGCATCCCGTGTGGGACCGGTTTCCAACCGGTGCAAACGATGGTGTTCCTCGTGACACCGCGCGGACGCACGCAACCATCGTGTGTCCACACCGTTAGACGCTGATTCAGTTGTAGGTGGAAAAAAGTGTCCGTCAACAATCGCCTGATTCACCTCGGAGAGAGGGTGTCCCTTTCTTGTGGCGTGGCTTGGTCAGTCCCGAATGGGCCAATGGGTGTGACCGTGGCTTGCCGTTTGGCGGACGCTGCGACGTCAAAAGGCGTTCCCTGTGGAAACCGCCCCCGCCAAGCGTCGGCTGTCGGTTTTCTGCTTTCGACTTTCGAGGGCGTTCGAAGTACTCGCCGATTCCTGCTACAATCACGCCCTCCACATGAACAAGCATGCTGAACAACAAAACGTAAGCGAATTGCGGACCGGCGACCGCGTCGCGATGCTGTCGCTCACCGATACAACGCTCGTCGAGCGGCTCGAGCGGTTGGGCCAGCCGAAGTATCGCGCAGCCCAGATCCTCCGATGGCTGTATGAACGCGGCGCGGACTCGTTCGACTCAATGACCGATCTGTCCAAAGACCTGCGCGAGAAGCTGAAACAGACGTTCGTTCTCCATGAATCCGAAATCCTGCGCGATCAGCAATCGACGGACGGCACGCGAAAGCTCCTGCTGCGCTGGCCCGACAACGCCACCACCGAGTGCGTGCTGATTCCCGACGGCGAACGGCGAACCGCCTGCATCTCCACCCAGGTCGGATGCCCGGTCAAATGCGTATTCTGTGCGAGCGGTATCGGCGGACTCGAACGGCAGCTCACCACAAGCCAAATCGTCGAGCAGGCCATGCGCGTGCGGGCGCTGTGCGGTGAACACCGCCTCAGCAACATCGTCTTCATGGGCCTGGGCGAGCCGCTGCACAACTACGACGCCGCCATCGCAGCCGCACGCACCATCAACGCAGACTGGGGTTTGAACATCGGTGCCCGCAGGATCACCATCAGCACCGTCGGCCTGCCCAAACAGATCGAGCGGTTGGCCGGCGAATCGTTGCAAATCACGCTCGCCCTCTCCCTGCACGCCCCCAACGACGAGTTGCGACGCGAAATAATCCCCTGGGCGGAGGGCGTCACCATCGACCGGCTCGTCGAAGCAGCCAATGTTTACTTCAAACACACCGGGCGCGAAATCACGCTCGAATACATCCTGCTGGGACGGCTGAACGATCAGCCGAAACACGCACGCGAGTTGGCTGGCGTCGCCAAACGCATGCGCGCCAACATCAATCTCATACGCTACAACCCCGTCGAAGGCCTGCCCTACGACCAACCGCGATCCGACGACGTACAACGGTTTCAGCAGATTCTGCGCGATCAAAGCCTCAACACACACGTACGCCGAAGTCGCGGGCTGGACATCGACGGTGCCTGCGGCCAACTTCGCAGACAACATGAAAACGGATAACCCGCAAGACAGCCCAGCCGATCGCCTCGGCATCTGCACCTGGTCGATCGACCGCAACAACCGCATCGCGCCCATGCGCCGCACGCGAACCGACTTCAATCTCGATCGCATCCATCTCGGCATCTTCGACGAACCCGCACTCGACAACGTGGACACCGCCGCCCTCCAAAGCACCGCCGACGAGCACGGGCTTGTCATCGAAGCCACGTTCATCGGCTTCACCGATCTGGACCGCACGTCGGTCGAATCCGTCGGTCGCACCGGCGGCCTCGTCCCGGACGAATTCGCCAAGCGACGCCTCGACACGCTCGCACGCGGCGCACAACTGACTCAATCGCTCGGCGTCGAGATGATGGCCGCCCACCTGGGGCGAATCCCTGTCGACCCCAACGATCCGCTGCGTCGAAAACTCCTCACCCGCGTCGCACAGGCGGTTGAAACAGCCGCCAAACACGGCGTCACCATCTTGGCTGAAACCGGACAGGAGTCAGCCTCCACGCTGGCTGCCTTTCTCGATGACCTCGGCAGCCCCGATATCGCGGTCAATTTCGACCCCGCCAACTTCATTCTTCTGGGCACCGACGATCCTCTACAAGCCGCCGAAATACTCGCCCTCCGGACCCGGCTTGTGCATTTGAAGGACGCCCTCCCCTCCAGCCACCCAAGCCAATCGTTCGGGCGGACCGCCATCCTTGGCACAGGCGTCGTGGATTTCCCCACGATGATCCAACGATTCGCAACCGCCAACTACTCAGGCCCGTGGATCGTCGAACAATCGGGCGAGAACGCCGGAATACAAGCTGCACTTCAATTTTCACGTAAACACTTGTCTTGATCCGCAAGAAATCACGGTTTTCGCGCGATTTTGCACTAAATCGTCGTCCCTGAAAAAGCCTCCTACGCGGCGGCGAGATATTTTTTCGGCTGGAATTGCTGGAATTGATAGTCACATTTTGTGGCTTTGGGCCAGCCGGCCAGCGCGAGCACCGTCTGGAGCACGGATGCGCGCAGCGCAAAGACAAACCGCCCGGCGGCCCGACGGTAAAGGCCCAACAGTTTTCGCAAATTCGACCCGGCGGCGGCCAACACAGCA
>JAJDDQ010000080.1 GCA_029260215.1 Phycisphaerae bacterium | reverse complement strand
CAACCGATGCCGTCGTCAATCACCGGCGGCGTACCAGCCTGACAATCCAGCGTGGCGGAACAAGTCTCCGCCCCATCGCAGAACATGGCGTTGTCACAGAGCGAATCATTCAGTGCGTTCACGCATACATTTGAAGCGTTGCAGGAGTCGTCCGTGCATCCGATGCCGTCGTCGCAGTCGGCTGCGGTCAAGCACTCTTGGATGTCGAACGTCCGATTCTGAAAATCAATATCAACGGGCAGGACATTATTCAGCTCTCCGATGATCGACGTTCCCGCGAAAATGTTGGCTGCGTCAGCCACCGACACGGTGATCGTGCCGCCGGTACCGATCGCGTCCATTCTAATCCGCTCGACCATTACCCACTCGCCAACGCCGAGGTTGTTGACCGGTGGTGCGCCCTGGCAACCGCCAACGTCACCGACCGCGCCGTTGGGATCGTCAAACACCACCGCCACCGCATCGTTTGAAAAGAGGGGACTGTCCACCTCCGGCGATATCGCATCCATCAGGTCCGTGCGGTCGTAGGCCAGGTCAACGTAAACGCATGCCAATCCGTTCAGCGGCGCGCCTACGTTTGTTGCCCAAATCTCGACATAGAATGTCGAAGCTGGATCGATCCTCGCGTCCGAAGCGGGCGGATTCACTCCGCTGAAGCGCTCGCTGCCGCCCGTCGTCGCAACCTGCTTAACAATCGGCGCAATACGCACAACCTGGGCATTGGCTACGGTCGCCAAACCCAACGCCGAAATCGCCGTCAATACACTCAATGCACGGAAAGTACTCATGACATCCCCTCGGCCGGATCGTCGCCGGCCAATGACGAGTTTCAAACTTAAAAGACCTGCCCGCTCAACACCGGCGCAAAGCCTCCACCGGAAAAATTATGCACGGGCCTCAACGTTAAAGCACGCTAGGCATAAGAAAAGTGGGACGCTTTGCTTTCCCCCGCTTCACGCGGACCCTCAGTATAATGAAGCAGCCCGTCCGCTTCAACCAATCCTCAAATTTCGCGCGCCGCGCGCGCCCGTCATCCGCCGAGCAACGCTCCATTGGGCGCCCTGTCCACAATTCGCATCAGGTTGCCCGCACGCGGGAGAGAGGGCAACAGACCGAAAAAAGTGCTGAATTTTGCGTCCAATCGCCCGAACGAACCAGAAATAGCGATGCCGGAGGATCGGTCCGCCTGGCTTGGTTAGGGGGTTTGGGCCGAGTTCTACGCCCCGACGTACTTTGCGTAAACCGTGCGTGCCGTTTCGACGTCGGCGGTGCCTTTGATGATGGCCCGCCCGTCGGCAAAGACGGTGATGTCGTATTCACCTACCGTGCAGCGGACCATAAAGGCGTTCTGGAGCACCTCGCCGGTGGCGATTCCGCGTAATTTAGCGGCGACAGCCTCAAAATTCGTCCGGCCACCATCGCGCCGGGGGTCGATTTGTACCGCGTCGCGACCACAGAGCGAAGTCGCCCGGCTGCCAGCGCTGCCGTCGAGGTAATCGAACCGCTTACGCTTGCAGCAGGGGCAGTCGCCTTTCTCGAAACCGGGCTGCACGTTGACGATTGTGTTGCGGCCTGTCCAAATATCAAGGTTCATCAAACCGCGAATCAAGGCGTCCGAGCGACCGGTGAGAATCTTGATAGCCTCCTGTGCCTGAAAGCTCGCGACGATGTTCACGGCTGGTCCGATAACTCCGGCAGTGTCGCAAGTCGGCGTGAGTTCGGGCGGTGGCGGCTCGTCAAAAACGCAACGCAGGCACGCAGTTTCCCCCGGAATGATGGGCATGCACATCCCCGTCGCACCGATGACGGCTCCGTAAATCCAAGGCCTGCCCGTCGCGACGGCCAAGTCGTTAATGAGGTATCGGGTCTCGAAATTATCCGTGCCATCCAGCAGCAGATGTGCCCCCTCAGCCAACCGCTCGATATTCGTGTGGTTGACGTCGGTAACGACGCCTTCGACGGTCACACCGGAATTGATTCGCCGGAGCTTCCGCGCCGCAGCCTCAGCCTTGGGCAGGTTGGCGGCGATGTCGTCCTCATCGAACAACACCTGCCGTTGAAGGTTGTTACGCTCGATGAAGTCGCGGTCGCAAATACGCACAAACCCCACGCCCGCCCGTACGAGCGTGTTGGCCAACACCGTACCGAGCGCCCCGCATCCGACAAGCGTCACCCGTGATGCAAGGAGTCTCCCCTGTCCCCGTTCACCTATTTCGTGAAAGAGAATCTGACGCGAGTACCGCGCCTGGTGGGCGTCATTCAACTTGTCCGTCATCGTTGGATTCCGAATCTGAATCGGCTTGCGAATCTCCCGCAAAGGAGGCCAGAAAGCCCCCCGGCGGCGGTGCCTGGTCTTCGCGCGCGACCGATTCTCTTGTTTTCGGTTCGATCTCCCCTGGTTCTTCGGGCGTGGCCGTTGCGATGTCTCGCGAAAAGTCGGAAACAGGCGGTACGGCGACGACGCGAGCGGCCACGATTGGGCCTTTCGGTAATGCCCGCCAATCGCGCACAGTGCGAACGCCGACCACAACAAGCATGACCGCGCAGATCGCAGTCAGCAGCCCGCCCCCACCGTTGGAAATCATCAGGAACTTGCCAATGGCGATGCCCGCACCGATCCCGATCGAGGCGATTCCGTCGAACAGAAGTGCAGCCCGCGCGCCCGTGAGCAAGGCGGCTGCGGCGGCGAGCATGATGAACCCGCCGAATCGGAGCGTGTGAATGAAAATACGCCCGCCAACCTCGAACGCACCGTTTCCCTCGGGCAGGATGTAGCCGCCATTATACGCCAGATACAGGAGCACAGCCGCAACGAAGGCAGTGCTGGTGATGTTCGTGCGAACCTTGACCGCAATCGTGCGATCGTACCGTTGTGCTTCGTCTCTTTGGTCCATGAACAGCTTCGCGATTGTGCGGCGGATTACGTTTGTCGTGCTCAAGGAACCGCGCGAACTGAAGTTCGCGGCTCGCCGCGTGTTGACTGAGGCTGCGTCAGTCGTCGGTTTCGACGAAGTCATGTTCGCGTTCGCGCACGACGAGCACGGGACATGGGGCTTTGCGGATGACTTTTTCCGTGGTGCTGCCGAGCAGTGCATGCACGATGCCGCCGCGTCCGTGCGTTGCGATCATGATGATGTCGATGGTGTTCTCGTGGGCGTATTTGACGATATCGACGGACGGATTTCCGCTGATGACGTTGCACACGGGAACATAATCAAGCCCGATAAGGTGCTCGTCGGCGAATTGCTGCATGTGGCTTTCAGCCAGAGACTTGAGATCCTCGACAGCCGGTCCGACGGGCGTGCTTTCGGGCCCCATCGTGGACCAGTACTGGTAGGCGTCGTCGATGACATGAATGCAGTGAATTTGCCCCTTGAAGGTGGCTGCGAATTCCTTGGCGTAGATCAACGCTCGAAGCGACAGCTCGGAAAAATCCGTGGGGACAAGGATTTTCGATATTTTGATCGACATCGAATCGCTCCTCTCAATAATATCCCGCCGCACCTCGTTTCAAAGTAACAAACGCCCGCAGCCCGGTCAAACGCATGCATTAAAGGGGTCGGGAGTCGTTTCTTGTGAACAGGGAAGATTGGCACGCCTCCATTCCGTTCACACCCTGTAATCACCGAAATGTTACGAAAACGACTCCCGACCCCTTATCCAGTGTCTTGACGATGCTTGGTCGGCCCTTACCATCCGCGAGTCGCGGGCGTTGATCGGAAGTGATCCGGGGAAGCTGCGACCATTGTGTGAGCCTTATGGAATTGCCCGTACTAGCACCGCCCGAACCCCCCAAACGTCGTCTGCCGCCGTGGCTCAAAAGGCCCATGCCGGGGCGCGACGATTTCGGGGAAACCCGACGTATCATCGAAGAGAGCGGCGTGGCCACCGTTTGCCAGGAGGCTCGTTGCCCGAACATCTCGGAATGCTGGGCCAAGCGTCACGCGACGTTCATGGTCCTGGGCGATCGCTGCACGCGAAGATGCCATTTTTGCTCCGTGACGACCGCAAAGCCGGACCCGGTCGAAACGGACGAGCCGGATCGCCTAGCCGGCGCGATCGCGAAGCTGGACCTTTCACACGTAGTAATCACCTCTGTCGCACGCGACGATTTGCCGGACGAGGGGGCGGGCCATTTCGCACAATGCGTCACGGCTGTTCACGCAGCCTGTCCGACGACAACGGTCGAGGTGCTCCCGGCGGACTTTCACGCTCGGGCGGAGTGCATCGCGACGCTCTGCGATGCACAGCCCGAACTGTACAACCACAATATCGAAACCGTCGAGCGTTTGACGCCCAGCGTCCGCCCGAAGGCACGCTATCGCCGTTCACTGGACGTGCTGCGCATGGTCAAAGAGCGGGCCGGGCACATCGTGAGCAAGTCGGGCATTATGGTCGGGCTTGGCGAAACGTGGGACGAGCTTCTCAACACCTTCCGCGACCTGCGCGACGCCGATTGCGATGTGCTGACCGTCGGCCAATACCTTGCCCCGACTTTGGGCGATCATCTGCCGGTGCAGAGGTTCTACACGCCGGCTGAGTTCGATGCGCTCGGCGAGGCTGCCCGAGGGATGGGCTTCCTTTCGGTCGCTTCCGGGCCTTTCGTACGCAGCAGTTACAACGCGGCTGAAGTGTTCGAGGAGACGCGTCGCAGGTTGGCCGAAGTGAGAAAATCGTGAATACGGACAACCTGGCTGCCAAACTCTCGGGGAAATTCATTGTGTTCGACGGGCCGGACGGCGGCGGCAAGAGCACGCAGGTAGCCATGCTGCGCGACCACCTGACGAAGCTGGGCGCGAACGTCGCGTCGGCACGCGATCCGGGTGGGACGGAGATCGGCAACCGCGTGCGACACGTTTTGCTCGATTTCGATTTGCAGACGATGGACGTGCGTTGCGAGACGTTTCTTTTCATGGCGTCACGGGCACAGTTGGTCTCGGAAATCGTCGAGCCTGCTCTCGCGGAGGGCGGCGTGGTGCTGTGCGACCGGTTCATCAGCGCGACCTACGCGTACCAGGGGGCGGCTGGCTACGAAGTTTCGCAACTGCTCGATCTGGGCAACATGGCCGTTGGAAACTGCTGGCCTCATGTGACGATCGTGATCGACCTGCCGGTGGAGTGTGCGATGGGCCGACTTCAGAGCAAACTGGACGCGATGGAATCCCGCCCGCGAGAATTCCACGAGCGCGTCCGCAAGATTTTCCTCGAACTGCCCTCAATGTATCCGGGGCCGGTGCATATCGTGGATGGGTCGGGCACGCCCGATGAAGTTCACCGGCGCGTGGTGGAGATGCTCGGGCGTGTCGTTCTCTGATGTACAACACCAGCCTCAGGCGTTTGGCCGAATTCGCAGCGCCCTGACTTCGGACCGTGTTCCGCATGCATACGTTTTTCACGGGCCTGAGGGCGTGGGGCGGGAGTTGTTCGCCAACCGTTTAGCCCGCGTGCTCCTGTGCGAGCAGCCTGTGGCGCACGAGGCTGCGGGTCTGGATTCGTGTGGTCAGTGCGTCGCCTGCGAAAAGTCGGCGGCGGACGCTCACCCCGATCTACACGTCGTTTATCGCGAGTTGAACAAGCAGCACCCCGATCCGAAGGTACGTTCGCGCAAGGGCCTTGGGCTGAGTGTCGACGTCGTGCGCGAATTCGTGCTCAAGAGCGTCGCGAGCAAGCCGGCCATGAAGCGGGCCAAGGTGTTCATCATTCGCGGTGCGGAAACGCTCAACGTCGCCGCTCAGAATTCGCTGCTGAAAACGCTCGAAGAGCCGCCGTCCACGACCTATCTGCTCCTGATAACAACCTCTGCGGACCGGTTGTTGGAGACGGTTCGTTCACGCACGCAGATGATATCGTTTGGATTGCTGCCTGCGGACTTCATCGCGGATCGCCTGCGCGCTGCGGACGACACCATGAGCGAGGAGCAGGCTCAGTTTTGCGCCCAACACGCGGGCGGCAGCCTGGGGAACGCACGCAGAATCCACGAAGACAAATTGCTTGAATGCGACAGGCGACTGGCGGAAGCGTTGTCGGGATTGTCCCGCCGAGGTCTGACGGAGATCGCCAAACTTGTCATCGACGAAGGCAAGGCATTGGGAGCGTGTTATCAGAAGCGAGATCCCGAGGTCTCCGATACGGAGGCGCAGCGGCGGGGGTTGAAGGCGTTGCTCGCGCTCACCGCATCCGCTTTGCGCGAGGCGTTGCATGTGTCCGTTGGTGGCGTGGTGACGATAAATCCTCGATACGCGCTCCTGGCTGAGAACACCTCGCCGGGTTCGTTGACGGCGGCGATTCGTGCCGTCGCGACCACCGAGCGTTACCTCGATTTCAACGCCAACGTACAATTAACCGTCGAAGGGTTCCTGATTCAACTGAACCGGGCGCTGGCCGGTGACACGGTTCGCGTCTGATGGTGGTGCCCCGACACATGTCTATTGGTGAGTCGGTTGGCACGGTCTGGCGTAGCCAGGCCGTGGGAATCAGTCGCAACCGCTGCCTCCCGGCGAGTGCCCCACGGCTTTAGCCGTGGCGAAGTCGAATCCAAGGGCTATTCGAGTTCCCCACCCGTCGTTTCAGGGTTGACAAAGCACTAGATTGGAGCGGGAAAATGACGGAACAAGTTATTCTGGTCGATGAGACAGACCGCGTTGTGGGCTGCATGGAGAAGGTGCAGGCTCACGAAAGGGGCGGCGCGCTTCATCGGGCGTTTTCGATTTTCATTTTTGACGACGCCGGCCAATTGCTGCTGCAACGGCGAAACGAGCGGAAGTATCACTTCGGCGGATTGTGGTCGAACGCGTGTTGCGGGCATCCTCGCCCGGGGGAAGAAACGCTGGCCGCTGCGGGTCGCCGATTGGGTGAGGAATTGGCCATCGACGTTCGCCTTTACCCGTTGTTTACGTTTGTGTACCGGGCGACGGACGCCGTCAGCGGGTTGGCCGAAAATGAGCTGGACCATGTGTTCGGAGGCTTGCATCGCGGACCGTGTGGGCCTGATCCGGAAGAAATCGACGCGACGTGCTGGATGACGCCCGAATCGCTCCTGACTGAGCTGGGCGAGACGCCTGGGGTGTTTACCCCGTGGTTCGGTAAGGTCGCGGAACGGGCGATAATGGCTTGGAATGACGTGATTTTTCCCGAAAAATCATGAAGGGCTTTTATTTTCGCGTTCACGGCGCTATGATCTAGCCTTCGGGGTGCCCCGTTTCAAGGAGGTGGAAAGTCATGGGCAGGGGGAACCCTCTGATCATAGCAGCGTCGGTTGCGCTCTTGGCGATTTTCGTCGCGCCGGCGGTCGCTCAAAATAACCTGAATCCTTTCAACTCGCTTTGCCTCGAACTGCGTCAGGTGAGCAGCACCGGTGCGCAGGGTGTGTGCGATGCGCACCACAGCGAATGCGCGTCGTCGCCTGCACAATTCTACTGCACAGATGATGACTTTGACCCGCTCAACGGCGGGATTTGCATTGGCCGGGCCTGTTACGAAGTCGGTGATACCGTCATCGTGGACATCGAGCTTGGTCCAACGCTGGAAGTCGTTTGCGGCGGCCAGGTGTTTCTGAGGTGGGACGTGCAGATGCTCGAGTTCGAGAAGTCGACGATCGACCCGGAAGGCGAGCTTGGGTGGACGTTCGCGCTTATCAACTACGTGGACCGGGAGGCGGGGAGTTTCGACTTGGCGGTAACGCTGCCGCTGGGGACGCTTTGCGGCGCGGGAAGTGGTACGCAGGAAGGCGGTACGATCGCGCGCTTGGAATTCAGCACGATCGGGGAGCACGAATCGATCGATTTCGGTTTTCGACAGGGCGTTTTGCCCACGGCCATCTCAGGGCCTGCCGGGGCGATCGAGCTTGTCGGGTGCGATGGCGAAGCCCTGCCCTCCGAGCCGACGCCGATGAGCAGCAAGACCGTCTGTTCGGTGGCACCGTCACTGGACGGGGACGGGGACGGGGATGGCGACGTCGATTTGGATGATTTCGCGATGTTCGTGCAGTGCATCACGATTCCTGGGGACGCGTTGGGTTCGGACTGTTCCATGTTCGATTTCGACCGTGATTTCGATGTCGACTTGTCGGATTTCGGTTGGTTTCAGTCGGTCAGCAAGGGCGGCACTTCCACTTCGGGCGGCGGCGGACCGGTCGTGATCGGCGGATAGGGTCGCAACAGCTTGCCGGCTGCGGGGTGGCAAAGCCATTTTACGAGTTTCGTTTGAATGCATGAGGAGGAGCGTTGTGCGCTTGTTCGCGTTGGTTGCCGTAATTCTGGCGACGGTGGTCCAGCAATCAGCCGCCGGGGTTGTCGTCCGAGTCGCCCCTGTTGTGGTGTCGGTGCCATCAACGGCGATCCGCGTTATCGGACTTTCTCCGCCCGCGTCGGTGGAGTCGCTCCCTCCGAATTCGACGTTCTGGGTTGAATTGTGGGCATCCAACACCGGGGCACCGCTGGGTGGACTGGCTTGTGTTTATGCGGACCTGACGTTTTCGACCGCGGTTGTGGATGCGGTGCCGGTTGAGATCAACAGCCCGCTTTTTCCGCTCCTGGCGACGACTGCTGTTTTCGATGAGGTCGGCGGTATTGTGGCTGCGGTGGGCGGCTGCCAGACCGCCCCCGCCATCAGCGATTTGGGGCTTGGGGAGTGGGTTCTCGTGAAGCGTCTGGAGTTTTCCGCAACGGACACGGGCGTGGCTGAGTTTTCTCTCCTGCCTTCGAGCGATCCGTTCGCAGCCACCTCCATCGTGGGGGAGCTGTTTCCGGTGAATGACGTTGACATCGATTTCGGGTCGCAAACGGTCCTGTGGGGCATGAATGCCGATGTTCCGACGGCTTCCTTTTGGGCCATCCTTTCGTTCGCCCTGCTGATCCTGATTGGCGGAACCGTCGTTTTTCCCCGCACCGGCGCCAGAGAAAATCAAGTCTCACATTAATTTACAGCTTTTCAGATGTCGCTTAATCGTAGGGTACTGTATGTGCCTGCCCCGCTGAAAGTTCCCTGGACGCGCGTTTTCGGTATCATTTGCGGTCGGCGGCACGGTTTTGCGTGGACGATAGTGTTGGCGTGCGCGAGGTGTTCGCTGCGCTGGCTGACTGTTCGAGGTGGGAAGATGAAATCTCCAGACTGGTTACGTTTCGGGGCCGCGGCGATGTGCGCGGTCGTGGTTCTGGCGACGTCGAATTGCAGCATGCCCGTCGATTCGGGCGAGGACGATCGCGTCGGCGAAGAAGGGTTGCTGGACCCTGCTGGGATCGAGGATTTCGAGGACGGCGGTTCGGAGTCGGCCAACGGGCTTGCGGAATTTGCGACGATCGTCGATCCGACCTCGATTCGTGCAGCCGATCTGAACGATCTGACGGTTGGTGATCGCGTTCGATTTCAATTGCCGACACCGTCGCCAAGCTCCCCGGTTCGCCAGGTTATTCAAATCACATGCGTGTGCCGATGGTCCGTTGTCCCTGAGACGTTCGGTGGGTTTGAACCGCCGGAGACATGCACGACGGTTTTTGCGGTCGATGAGTCCGGTGACGCGCGGATCGCCGTGGAGCAGATTTGCGACGGCGAACCGTTTGCCTCGTTCAATCAGGATGTCGTTGCTGCCACTCTGCCGGCGGGGATCATTGATTTTGACACGCCCACAGCGGATGCGGGTTCGGATACGACGGTGGATGAGCATGACACGGTGGTGCTCGACGGTACGCAGAGCTTCGACCCGAATGAACTGACGCTGACTTACCGCTGGGAACAGATCGAGGGGCCGACGGTGACGCTGACGGCGCCCCTGTCGCGTACGCCGATTTTTGTGGCACCGAATGTGAGCGGTGCGACGACGCTTCGTTTCAAGCTGGCTGTGGATAATGGTCAGTTCAGCGACGAGGACGAGGTTGCGGTTTCCGTTCTGGATGTGGGCAGCGGTGCGGGTTCGGTTTTCGCGGATGCGGGGCCTTCGCGGGCGGTGTCCGAGGGAGATGTCGTGTTTCTGGATGGTTCGGGGAGCACGGGCACGGGCGTGGGCGAGCTAAGTTTTTCGTGGGACCAGACATCCGGTCCGACGGCTGTTCTGGACAATCCTTCGGGATCGATGGTGAGTTTCATTGCTCCGGAGGTCGGTCCGGACGGGGCTGCGCTCTTGTTCGATCTGACGGTTTCGGATGCGACGGTCAGCGATACGGACACGGTGAACGTGACGGTGTTCGATGCGGATCCGTTTCTGTTCGATCCCGCGCAGATCGAAGACGACGAAGGTGATGACGCCGGGGGCGATGACGGCAACGTCAACAACAACGGCGATGTCGTTTCCAATGGTAACGCGAACGAGAATGCGAATGACAATTCGGGCGGTCTGGACGACGGCAACGCGAACGACAATTCGGGCGGGGTCGTCAATGCCGGTCCGGTAACGTTTCGGGGGGTGTATGGCGGATCGAGCACGGGCGAGATGCTGGGTGCGGGCGGTCCGGTGGATCAGTTGCTGGCGGATGGAATTCAACATTTCGGTATCAAGTTGAATTCGTTGCGTGTTCCGATCGGCGGTGGCGATCAGCTTCGTCTTCGGTTGTGGTCGGAAAAGCTGAACGCGCAAGGGGCGAAGTTATGGGTGTTTTTCAACTACTTTGCGGTTCTGGAATACCAATGGCTTTTGCCGTTGGACGATCCGTATGTTGGACCTGACGGTGTGACGGTGGCGCTCAAGCCCTGCCCGCAATCGCAGTCGTTCTGGGATTCTGCGATTACATCGCGTTTTGTGGCGATGGCGGAGTTGACCGACCCCGATAACCAAGCGTACATCCCGGCGCTGGCTGACGCGCTCGCGGCTGTGATGCTGGACCCGGAGCTTTACGGTCAAGCGCTCCATAATTACAGAGACCCGTGTTATTGTCAGAGTTGTTTCATGGGCTTCTTCGCGCAGCAGAATATCAGCGATGCCGTTCCGCAGCCCGCGCAGCGTGTGGCGTACCTCCAGAACAACAACTTGGTGGCGGCGTACGATGTTTTCGAGCGCGACGGGGTTCGAGACCGTGCGCGGGCGTGCCGGGAGGCGTTTCGGGCGGTGAATCCGAATCTGGAAATCGGCGGAACGAACATCGTGCGTTTCGATCGCAGCCCGTTCTATCCCGGTTTGGGTTTGGGATTCGGCACGGCGGACCAGCCTGCCTACGACTGGTCGCAGGGGACGTTCACGCTTGGTTTTACCGAGGCGGTGCCGGCACGTGAGCAGCAGCAGTTGGCGGCTGGCATGAACGTGATACACACCGGCGGTTTGTGGATGGAGATGTTTACACCGGGTGCGTTGGGCGACCATTACTACACGATGGCTTCACGTTCGGGGGGTGCTTGGCTTTACCTGAGCAACAACTATGGATTGGCAGTTGGCGATTTGTGTCATCCGTTGAGCGAATATCGTCAACGCTTGAAGGAGGCGACGGACGAACTTCTTGCGTTGGAGGCTGACGCGGGACACGTTTCTTCTTTTGCGGGGGCACCCTTTGTGCAAGGTTGCCTGGAGTCAACTTCCTACGACGTGCCGGGAAATGTGGTGTCGCTGGAGGCGGGGCCGGCAGCGGCGGAAGGGCCTCTGATCCGGCGCGAGGCGGGGTATTTCTTCCGTGCGACTGCAGGTGAATCCATTTCGATTGATATTGAGTTCGTCGAATTCGGTTCGAGCGATACGGGCAACGGCTATTGGTTTTTGATGTCGCCGAGCGGTGTGGTTATGGAAAGTGCGCCGCTGGCGGAAGAAATCAACCCCGGCAGGGTTCGCGTTACTGCGACGGAAACGGGCCTGTACAAGCTGGCTTGCAATACATCGTTTGTCCACGGATTCAGGCTGTTGAACGCTTCTCATGCCGGCGCGTACCGCGTTGTGCTGGGTAATCAGCGTATCGCGTTGTTCAGGCCGAACTTGTTGAGTCCCGAGCCGCAGTTTTTCATCTATGTGCCAGCGGGCGTGACGCAGGTTGGGTTGCACTTGTCAGCCAGTGCGGCTGAGCCGATCGAGATCGTGATTCAGGACGAGCGCGACCGGACGACGCCGTTGTTCAGTGAACGCGTCGCGAGTGTTTTCGAGCCGACGCTGACGCTTTCTTCGAATCCCGCCGGTGTGGTGTTGGAAGTTATTACGCGCAATCCGCTCGGCGGCGGGGCTGAGGATTTTAACATTGCGATTTCCTCCGGTGCGATGCCCTACCTGAGCCGGACGCGGTCGGGTCTGCTGGTGCCCGGGCCTTGAGCGGGGCGAGTGCGTGACCACACCTAATTTTGCGGGTTCTCGCCAACCGCTCCCTCACGGTCGCGGCTCTGACATAGCGAACGGAACCCGCAATTTTTGTCGTGTCGGACCACGAGGAACGGGCGGGAAGGAATGATCGGGATCGCCCTGACACAGGTTCGCGAGCGTGTGGATGTCGAATGACAGGAATTGCAGTGCTTCGTCGAGCTGTGCGTCGGCGACACTTTTTTTGGACATAGCATTTCGCCTTGTCGGGGCCGTCCCTTTTGGGGTGGCAGGGTCTGGTACGGTCAGGCCTTGGCACACCGTAACCCCCACGGCCTACCGACTGCGCCGGTAGACCGTGCCACCCTTCACCACGAATTGCCACCCATTTTGGGATGCGCCCCTTTTTTCCGTTGGTTGCCCGTGGTGTTGTGCATCCTCTACAATCCCAGTCAAAGGAAGAGGATTCGACCATGCTTTGTGTACCGATACTGCGGAGCGGGCGCCTTTACGAGAGCGTCGACAAGATTGAGATCGTTCATCATGCGACCGGCTTGCCTGTGGCGACGGTGAGCCAGGCGAACAGCGGGATGATTCCGTACGATGTGCATCGCATGGATGACTCCGTGCTAGAACGCTTCACCGTGGCGGAATTGCTGAGCATGTGTCGCAAGGCGGCTGAGCTTTTCATGTCCGCGACGCTGCCGTGCGGTGATGCTGAGCAAACCTTCCATGACTATGTGGCGGTGCTTTCCGCGACGACCGGCATGCCGATCAGCTACTGTCGAAACAACGCGGGCAAGATTCACAAGATTCTCGACGAAATGGATGTGGTGCTTCGCGGGCTGACGCGCGGGTTCGATCTGGGCATTCTGGATCGCGGGTACGGTACGCACGCGGGGGGTACACTGAGCTGGTTTCGCGAGGGTCGCGTTTTCGGGGCTGTCCTGCCGAGCAATTCGCCGGGTGTGCATTCGCTCTGGTTGCCTGCTATCGCACTGAAAACACCGATCGTTCTCAAGCCGGGGCGCGAAGAACCGTGGACGCCGCTGCGCATCATCGAGTCGCTGGCGGCTGCAGGCGTGCCGCGCGAAGCCTTCGGTTTTTACCCCACGGACCACACCGGTGCCGCCGAAATTCTGCGCTGCACAGATCGATCGATGCTCTTTGGATCATCGGCGACGACCAAGCCTTACGAGAATGATCCGCGCGTCGAGCTGCACGGGCCTGGGTGGAGCAAGATCATTCTGGGCGACGATTCGGCCGACGATTGGGAGCGTTATCTGGATGTTATGGTAGCATCGATCGAAGCCAACGGTGGCAGATCGTGCATCAACGCTTCGTCTGTGTGGACGCCGCGACATGGGCGAGCGATTGCGGAGGCCATTGCGAAGCGGTTGGCGGATCGTCGCGCCCTGCCGGCTGACGATCCCGAAGCGACGTTGGCTGCCTTTGCGAATCCGCTGGTGGCTGAGCATATCGATGCCGCTATTGAGCGGGGGCTTGTGGAGTCGAGTGCGGTCGATCTCACGGAGAAGCATCGGGGTGGGTCTCGACTGGCGAAGATCGGTCGTGTTGCGTATCTGCTGCCGACGATTGTCTATTGCGAATCGCGCGAACATCCGCTGGCTTGTCGCGAGTTTCTTTTTCCGTATGCGAGTGTGGTTGAGTGTCCGACGGATGAGATGCCGGAGTCGATCGGTCAGTCGCTGATCGTCAGCGCTATCACGCGTGATGAGAAATTCCAGCGGGCGTTGATGGCTACTTCGAGCATCGATCGTCTTAACATCGGTGCGATTCCAACGTTCAGGCTGAGTTGGGATCAGCCGCATGAGGGCAATTTGTTTGAACATCTTTATCGCCAACGGGCGTTCCAAATCGAGCCGGCTGCCTGACCATGCCTGACGCCGACTTGTCGCAGATATTGGCTTGTTCACCCGTTCGCGTTGTGTTCGCGTGCGGGGCGCTCGATCAACTCGGTGCGTGCGTTCGGGATGAGGGTGCGACGCGCGTGTTGCTGGTTACCGACCCCGGCATCGTGGCTGCCGGACATGCGGAGCGTGCGATCAATCTCCTGGGCGACGCGGGCTTGCGTGTGGTTGTCTTCGACGGTGTGCGCGAGAATCCGACTACCGAGCATGTCGCCGCCGGTCTTTCGATTGCGCAGGGGGGTGCGATTGATTTCATCGTGGGGCTGGGGGGTGGTAGTGCGATGGACTGTGCGAAGGGCGTCAATCTTCTGCTTACCAACGGTGGAGAGGTGGCGGACTATTGGGGTGTGAACAAGCCGTCCAAGCCGATGTTGCCCATGCTGGCTGTGCCGACGACGGCTGGTACGGGGAGCGAGGCTCAGTCGTTTGCGCTTATCAGCGACCCGGTGACGCATCGCAAGATGGCGTGCGGTGATCGTCGTGCGCCGACTGAGGGAGGTCTGCGCCCGCGCTTGGCGATCCTTGACCCGGATTTAACGCGGAGTCAGCCGCCGGCGGTCGCAGCTGCGGCGGGGATTGATGCCATTGCGCACGCTGTGGAGACTTCGGCGACTACAGAGCGTTGTGACATTTCCCGTTCTTTTTCCAGGAGTGCATGGGAGTTGTTGGACCGCAGTTTTGAACGGGCGATTTGTCAGTCGAGTGACAATCAAGCCAGGGCGGACATGCTGTTGGCTGCCCATCTGGGCGGGGCTGCCATCGAGTTTTCCATGCTTGGGGCTGCACACGCCTGCGCGAATCCGCTGACGGCGTGTTTTGGAATTGTGCATGGTCAAGCCGTCGGTTTGATGCTTCCGCACGTCGTTCGTTTCAACGCTGCCGATGGGAACAACCCTTACTCCGATCTGGCGAGCGATGCGTTCGAGCTTGCGGATCGTGTTGAGTCGTTGCTTGAATCAGCCGGTTTGCAACGGAAATTGGCTGACCTGGACGTTCCGCGTGCGCGTCTGGCGAATCTTGCGACGATGGCGGCGGAGCAGTGGACTGCGCAATTCAATCCGCGCGGTGTTGATGTTGATTCGCTCTGTGGCATCTACGAGTCAGCCTATTAGGGTGTTTCCGGTTCAAGCTTGGTGGTTGGTGATTGGGGCGATCTGTCGCAAAGGGGAATCCGCGCGGACTGAAGTCCGCGGCTCGCCACGCACCCACCAAATTCATTGTCGTGTGAAACACCGCTTGTGTTTTACGTTTTGATCGTGGCGAGCAGTTCGCGCATTTCGGATTCGGCGTGCGTGTCGTGTGTGCGCTGGGTGGCTTGCAAACCGGCGGTCAGTACCGTGCGTGCTTCCTCGATGCGTTGCAGACCGATAAGAAAGTTTCCTTTGTGGTAGTGGGCTGCGTGGTAGTCCGCGTCGATTTCGATGACGCGGTCGAACCGGGTGAAGGCCTCATTGTGTCGGCCTGCGTTGGCGAGTTCCATCGCCAGCCCGAAGTTGAGGAAAGTGTCGTTCGGCTCTGCACTTATGAGCTTTTCAAGTTGTTCGATCGTGGGCATGTGTGTCATTCTCGCTCGGGGCGCACGCGCGTGCAAGCTTCGCACGTCGCCGACGGGCGATGCGGATGTGATGAATTCACAGGCTGGTTCCTGACGAATGCAACATTTCGTTGACCGCGTCGTGGGCGCTCCATATCATTTACGGGGAGGAATCGTGCATGATTTCCTTCTTGTGATGCGGATGTGATGCGTTTCGACTCGGCGGAGCCGGAAAGAAAGGCAGGTTGAACAATGCAAACGGTTGGATTCTGGGCAAGGATGGGCAATTTGGTGCGTGGTGGAAGCCTGCACCGAAACGTCGAGTCGCATAGCGGCAACGGGCCGCACGCGGGAAAGCTTCGCGACGAAGCCGACGCGGAAAGAGTCAACTCTTCAATTGTGCCGAGGCGGCTGGACCGGCCTCAGACCGTGCAGCGACTTGAGGAAAGTTGCAACCGACTGAACGATCTTGTTGGAACGATCCAGGACCACTTGAAGGCCCAGGATCAAAAAACGCAACACATCGCGGACAGTTTGGCCAGCCTGACGGAGCCGATCGGTCGCGTGCCCGAGCATCTGGACGCTCAGCACGAGCGTTTGACGTCCATCGTCGATCAGCTCGAATCCGCCAACAGTCGCGGCGTGCGTCTTGAGGCTGCCATCGGTCAAATCCCGGATTTGGCGGAGGGTCAGCGTGCGGCATTCACTGCGATCAGCGAGCAGATCGCCGCGACGCACAAGACGCAGGATCGGTTCGTTCAGGCGATGGACGGTTTTCGGGAAGCGGTGACCTCTTTGAACCAGACGACGGCTGCCTCCGCGGAAACGCTGCGCGGATTGCACCAGGCTTCCAATTCTAGCCACGAACGAACGATGAAGATCGTGGAGGATCAAAATCGAAAGTTTACGCTGCTGTTCACGGTTGCAATCGTGCTGGCCAGTGTGGTCGCGGCGGCCGATATTGTGACTGTGTTCATACGATAAACATGATTGAATCGACGGACGCCCGCACGGGTCGGCGACGCGCAGAGGATGCTCATGACGCCAAAAGAGATGATCGAAAACCTGTTGGCCAGCATGACCAAATTTGGTGCGTCCGACCTGCATATGAAGGTCGGCTACGCACCCTACTACCGCGTGACGGGGCAACTTCGGCCGGTGGAGCTTCCGGCCATCGAATCCACGCAATACATGGAAGAGATGTTCCGCGAGTTGGTTCCGGCTGCGCGGCGCGACGAGTATACCAAACGCGGCGACCTGGATTTTTCGCTGCGCGGTGCCAGCGGCGATCGCTATCGCGTGAACGTGTTTCGCGCGTGCAACGAGATGCACGCAGCCATCCGTCGTGTGCAGAGCGAAATACCGTCGTTCGAATCGTTGCATTTGCCGCCCGTGTATGAGAAGACGATGTCGCTGACGCACTCCGGCCTGATTCTTATCAGCGGCGTTACGGGGAGCGGCAAGAGCAGCACGCTGGCTGCGATGCTTGAGCACATCAATCAGACGCGCGCCTGCCACATCATCACCATCGAAGACCCGGTCGAATTCACGTACAAACCTCAGAAGGCGATCATTTCGCAACGTGAGATCGGAATCGATATTCCCAACTACGGTGAAGCACTGCGCTACGTCGTACGTCAGGATCCCGACGTCATCTTCATCGGCGAAATGCGCGACAGGGAGACCATGCTGGCTGCCATTCAGTCGGCCGAGACAGGTCATCTCGTTATGGGTTCCATTCACTGTTCGGACGCTGCGCAGACGTTCGCCCGCATTCTGGAGTTTTTCTCACACGAGGAGCACGACTTCATCCGCTCGTCACTGTCGAGCAGCCTGTCCGCCATCATGTGTCAGAGACTTCTGCCATGTATTGACGAAAACGCCCGCGTACCTGCGACGGAAGTGCTTCTAAACAACTCCACCGTTCGTGACAAGATTCGCCGCGGCGAAGACGAGGATATGCCCGCGATTATTGCAAACAGCGCCGAGGAAGGCATGCGCAGTTTTACGCGTTCGCTGGCGGAGCTGATCGAGAACGAAAAAATCTACTACGACACCGCTATGGAGTATGCGCCAAGTCGTGAAGCGCTCGCCAGTGCGGTCAAGGGGATCAAAACCAGCGCACAGGGGCTTGTCGGTCGTATGCGCAAATAGTGTTTGTAGGTTACTTCTTGCTGACTGCTTTGACGAGCAGGATGATGCGTTCGTAGAGGAAGTCTCCGAAGACCTGTTCATCCAGGTTGCGTGTGCGCAGCATGGGTCCGCTCAGCACGGTCCCGCCGGTGTCGTTTGTATGCCGCGTTTCGTGAAACGCGATGCAGTCGGCTGTCACCGTGCCGTCCAATACCAGGCGGGATTCCTTGAAGTGAATCTCGACCTTCACGTTGATGCCGCCGGCCACAAAGTCCTGTGCATCCACGACGACGTGAATCCCTTTGGCTGCGTAACGATCGTTGACGCGTTCCACATGCGGCAGGAGCCTCTCGACGAATAAATCGCGAAGTCGCTCGATCGGCGGTTTTTCCTCCACCTTGGCGGCGCGCGCGTTCACCTTCGCGGGGTTCTCTGCTTCATCCAGCAGGGAATCCAGCGCCGACTCCATCTCGCCGCATTCTGCGGCTTGCGGGCCGGTGCGGCGCGTCATATCGCGTAACGACTTAAGGCTTCGTGGACCCGACACTTTGGGTTTCTCCTTATAGGCAAATCATCGCGACCGGACATGCATTGGGCTATCGAATAGCATCGGTCGCAGGTCGCGCCGCCTTGAGTTGGCAGTCGCTCATCCCCAGGCTGCTATCGGACGCGTTGTGGCGATTAGCGTTGACACTCCCCTGCCTCGTTTTTACAATTCAACAGCACTCTGTGGGAAAGCGTAATCCCAGAATTTTCGTTTCCGGCGGCCGGGGAGCGCAGGGTACGATTGGCATCTCCGTAAGCGTGTCCGGAAATCTGTGGCTGATCGCGCCGAAAAGGGAAGGTCGTTGTCGTGCCAACGATGATCGTACTAAAAGGGCCGGATAAAGGCCGATCGTTCGATACCACTGCGGAGCGCATGGTTCTCGGACGGCAATCGGGTGACGTTCCGCTCACCGATCATTCCATATCCCGTCGCCACGCACAGCTTCGACTCGTCAACAACGAATGGATCATCGAGGACATCAGGAGTTCCAACGGCACGTACGTCAACGGCACGCGTATCTGTGGGCCGACGGGTGTGCAGTCGGGCGATCGCATTCGCCTGGGCAAGAGCGTCTTCGTGTTTCGCAACGACGTGCAGCAATCGCGTAACGGCTTAGCGATGGGGAAAGATCAGGTCCACTTGGAATCCGAGGATCCAAGCTGGGATTCAGCCATCCTTGCGAGCGTCGCAGCCAGCGAACAAAGCATCATACTCGCCTCACCCGAAACGCATGACGCCGTTCACGCCTGGAACGTGATGTATCAAATCGCGGAAGCGATCGCCACGCACAGTTCGGTGGACGAATTGCTGGAGCGCATGGCTGACACCATCGTTCAACACCTGAGGGTGGATCGTCTCTTCATTCTCATGCGCGACGACGCGAGCGGCGGTCTCCAGCCTCGGGTTGTGCGCTATCAGGTGAAGCGGCGTGAGAAGGGAGCGATCGTCACCAGCCGGCGGATCATCAATCATGTGCTCGAAACCCGTGAGGGCGTGCTTTGTGCCAACGCGCAATCCGACGCGCGCTTCGGGGCGGACCAAAAGGACGCGAGCATTCACAACTTGGGCCTGCGCAGCGTCATTTGCGTTCCGATTCTTACGCACGAAGAAGCCGTCGGCGTCATGCACTTTGACTGCAACATGGCGCGTCACACGTACACGCAGCAGCAACTCCTGCTTGCGACGGCCATCGGCAACATGGTCGGGATGGCTATCGAAAACGCGAGGCTCATCGAATCACGGGTCAAGAACGAGCGCATGGCCGCCGTGGGTGAAACCGTTGCCCACCTTTCGCACAACATCCGCAATATTCTGCAAGGCATGCGCAGCGGGGCCGACGTCATCGAAATCGCCATCAATCGCGGTTCAATGGAAAATGTGCGCACCGGCTGGCAAATTGTGCAGCGTAACGTCGAACGCACGTACCGCCTCGCGATCAACATGCTCACGTTCAGCAAGCAGCGCAAGCCGCACATCGAGATGACCCAGCTCAACACGCTCGTCACGGACGCCGTGTCTTTGATCGAACGGGCGGCGGCGGATCGCGGTGTGACCATCGAAACCGATCTCGGTGACCTGCCGGCTGCACCGATGGACGCCGACGGCATTCATCAGGTGGCTTCAAACATTCTGACCAACGCCATCGATGCCTGTCCCGACAAGAGCGGCCACATCGTTGTCAGCACTTCATATGATGTCGACACATCCGACGTCGTGCTGTCTATCCGTGACAACGGTCCGGGAATCTCCGAAGAGGACATGGCTGATGTGTTCAAGCCGTTCCATTCGACCAAGGGGCACGGCGGGACCGGTTTGGGTTTGGCGGCTGCGAGGCAAATCGTTGACGAGCACGACGGGCGACTCGTGCTCAAAAGCGACAAGAGCGGCACGACATTTACGATTTACCTGACCACGACACGGGCGGCGCTCGCCGACTCCGACGAAACGCACGGGCCGGTTGAGTAAGCACGTTGCCCGTTACGGCTTCTGCACCGGCAGGCCGAGTTTTTCCATCACCATTTGCAGGTCCGCCCAGGTTTTGCGTTTTTCTCCGGGGCTTCTCAACAGGTAGGCGGGGTGATAGGTGGCCATCAACGGCGTCGGCACACCTTCGAGATGCCTGCCAGAAACGTAGAAGTCGCGAAATGTCCCGCGAAGGCGTCCGATGGACTCACTCGTGTTCATCAACGTGCGTGCTGCTGGAGCGCCGAGCGCGACGATAACCTCCGGTTGAATCGTCGACAACTGCTCGATGAGGTAGGGGCTGCAAGCGGCGATCTCGTCCGGAGCAGGGTCGCGATTGCTTGGCGGGCGACATTTCAGCACGTTGCAAATGTACACCGTTTCGCGTGACAACCCCATCGCGATGATCATTTTGGTCAACAGGTCGCCGGCTTTCCCGACGAACGGAATGCCCTGCTGATCTTCATGAAACCCCGGCGCTTCCCCTACGAACACGACACGCGCCGACGCGCTGCCCACGCCGAAAACCGTCTTTGTTCGCGTCTGACACAGGCTGCACTTGCGGCAGTTGCTCACCTGCTCCAAATCCAATTCTGACAGTGATTCCTCCGCACCGCGTGCGTGGGTCGCGGTGCGCGCAGTGGCCTTGGCGCGCGAAGCAGGCGTCTTGCTGAGTGTTCCGAGAACCAGCGGCACCTCGCGAAGCCCGAGAAAGCGGTCCGTTTCCAGTTGTTGCGCGAGCGCCCGCAGCGCTTGATGGCGCCGATCATGAACCATGCGTCGGCCTTTCATATCCGTTGACAGCGGATACGATTGTAGCGGTACGTTTTTAGACGTCGATCCATGAGATACGATAACGTGTCATTTGACGAAATCACACTGAGACTCCCCGACGGCTACGAAGCCTACGCACGCTATTGGCCCGCCGAAACGCAGCGGGGGGCGGTTCTTTACCTGCATGGCATCCAATCCCATTGCGGCTGGTATGAGGATTCCGCCCGGCGGCTTGCGCTGGCCGGCTTCAGCGTGCTGCAACCGGATCGCCGCGGCTCGGGCAAGAATCGTCAGGCTCGTGGGCACGCTGATTCCGTGCAGCAGCTAATGGACGACGCTTTCGCAAACGCCGACGCACTTTCGGCTCGAAGCCGGTGTGAAAAAATCCACCTGCTCGGCGTCAGTTGGGGTGGGAAGCAGGTGGCAGCCATGCACGTTCGCGAGCCGCAGCGCACGGAATCGCTCATAATGATTACGCCGGGATTTTTTCCGATGGTCGGCGTGTCTAAAGCGGAGATGTTTCGCATCGGCATGTCGATGGTGGCCAACCCCGATCGCCTTTACGACATTCCGCTCAACGACCCGGAAATGTTCACCAGTGTCCCGGAGCGCATCGCGTTTCTGGGCGATGACGCGTTTCAAATTCATCAGGCGACGGCTGGCTTTTACCTGGCTTCGCGTCGCATGGATCGCGTTTGCGCGAAACTAACCGAATCGCCGCCCGTACCTGCCCACCTGATGCTCGCGGCGGACGAACGCATCATCGACAACGAGAAAACGCGGAGCTTGATCCGTGCATGGCGCAAGGGGCGATCGGTCATCACGACGTACGAGCGCTCCCGCCACACGCTCGAATTCGACCCCGATCGGGAGCAATTCATGGACGACCTTGTCGCGTGGACGATCGATCCGACCGCATACCTGAAACGGGTTGCCCAGGATCACGCATAGACCAAGCCCAACCTCGACGTAACGAGCCGCGGACACTGGTTCGCGCGGATCGCACACGCATACCACCGTAAACCGCTACGCGCAAGGAGTTCACATTGGAACGCAGGACGAATACACTGTTGGGTGAAGCGGTCTCTGACCGATATCGACGATGGCGCGGCGCGGCCGCGTTTTTCACGGTTCCCAAGGAGTTTAGTCAAATGCAATCAGGTCGATATCGATTCATCATTGGAATCTCTTCACTCGCCTTACTTGTTGGACTCGCTGCGTGTGAGCCAAACTCATTTGCACCTACGGGGTTGAGCACCATCACAGTTATCGTGAGAGACAACATGGCCTATCCGATTTTTCAATTCAGATGTTCGGAAGCGGAGGGGCCGGGCGAGAATGATAGTTGTCCTGACGGATTCGAGTGCGACGGCCAGCACTATCATGGCACGGTTTCTTCCATCGGGCGCATCACACCGACGGGCGCGTCGGACGTGGACTTCCGCGTAATCAGTGCCGCCGATCCAGACTCATGTCACTGCGGATGGGGCAAAGTGGGCGAGGCTGAAGTCAGAAACGTTTCGGTTTTCGTATCAGACGTTGATTCGTTCGTGGACATAGCACTGGAAGGCTCGTTCCCCAGTGTCGAAGGCTTGACTACAGCCCAAGCGTTCAGTTCGGACCCGTGCGGCGGGTAGGCACGTTTGGCAACAGCGGGGCGCATCGTTCGGAAGAAGCAGAGCCTCCGAACGGGAATTGGGCAAGAACGGTAATACAAGGTTGTTTTGTCATATGCTCTGAGGGGATGCGATCATTCCCCTCCGTCGCTGCCCTTGCTCGCAGCCAGGAACGGCGCAGATTTTTCAGGGTAACCCCAGTCGACGTACAGTCTCGCCAAGGCTCGCGCAGTAGCCTGGAAGTTAGGGTGGTCGGGGCCGAACGTGCTGTCCATAACGCGGTGAGCGTCGAGCAATATCGGTTCAGCCTCATCGAATCGACGCAGATCGACCAGCGATTGGCCATGCGATAATTGAAACACACCGATGAGCCAATGTTCTTCAGGCAGGGATCGTTGCCCGCGCTCTGCCAGGTCGCGCAACGTGGCCTCCGCCTCCTCGAAACGGTCGATGCTGCGCAACCATCCGCCGAGGTTGTTCTGGGTGATGAGCGTATTGGGATGGTCCAATCCAAATTGTTCGCCGGCCAACCGGACGGCTTTTCTCGTCAGGATTTCCGCCTCAGCCACTTCGCCGATATCGCGATAAATCTTCGCGAGATTGCTGATTGTGGTGACAGTGCGCGGATCGTTTTCTCCGAACAGGTCTTCCAGAATTTCCATGGCTTCGCGCATGTGGTCGGCTGCTTCACGTGACTGCCCGGCGCGCGCAAGCACTTCACCGAGATTGTTCATGGCGTTGGCGGCTTCGTGATGTTGTGCCCCGAACGCATTCACTCGTCCTGAAAGCACCTGCCGATGCAATGAAATGGCTTCATCCATCTGGTTGCGGTCAGCCAACACGGTGGCCAGGTTGGATATCGTCGTCAGCGTGCCAGGGTGCGCAGGTCCTGAAACGTTCTTCTGAATGTTCAACACCGCGCGGAAATTCGCTTCGGCCTCTTCGAACCGGCCCGCACCGCGCAGCGCGAGCGCGTAGTTGTTCAGAATGGTCGCAGCCAGTTCGTCCTTAACGTGTCCTGCGCTGCGGCTGACGCGGACAAGCTCCTTAAAAAGTGGCTCGGATTCTTCCCACGTGCCAGACCTCTGCACGAGCGCAGCCTGGTTAATCATCACTTGCAAACAATCCACGGAATCAGAGCCTGACTGAGTCGTGAAGATGTTCTGCGCCCGTTCGTACAATTCAGCCGCACGCTCATACTCGCCTTGTTCCGTCAGAACGATCCCGAGAACATTCAGGGTCGTGGCGAAGTCCTTGTGCTGCGACATGCCCGCTGCGGACGAAACAGCGAGCGCCTCTTCAAGCATCGACCGGGCTTCCTCAAACAACCCGAGTCCTCGGTACGTTACGCCGATCGCGTGCAACACGCTGGCTTTGACTTCCGGCTGATCCTCCGGCAGCTTATCCAGCAATTCCCGCGAGCGATCCAGCACGTCGACGATCTTGACATCGCGCCCGTCGTTGCGCGGGTCGGGCGAAGCCAACATGTTGGTCAGAAAGTCGTGCGACGCTTGAGCTTTGCCCGCTTGATAGCGTGCCTCAGCCAACTGTTCTCGGGCGAGCGATTCGGCGCTTCGGGCGCGAACCATTCCGGCGCTGGTTCCAATTATACCGGACACCAACGCGACAAACGTCGCCACAACGCCCAGAACCAACACGCGATTTCGCCGGGTAAACTTGCGAAGTTGATAGGCCACGGTCGCTGGCCGGGCGGCAATCGGTTCGTTGTTCAGGTAACGGCGAATGTCGGCGGCAAAGTCGGAGGCCGACGCGTACCGCCGATCCTTTTCGTGTTCGAGGGCTTTGGCAAGAATCGTCTCGATGTCGCCGCGTAACGAAGTATTGCAACTGCCAACGCCGGACACCCGACTTTCCCCGATGATGCGCACCGCCTCCGCGACGGTTTTGCCCTTCACGTCGCGCGGAAGTCTTCCGCTGAGCAATTCGTACGCGATGACACCCAGAGCATAAACATCCGACCGCGTGTCCACCTCATTGGGGTCGCCGGTAACCTGCTCCGGACTCATGTATTGCAATGTGCCGATCAGTTGGCCTGTGCTCGTTTGAACGGTGGTCACGCACAGGTCGGAATCGGTCGCCCGCGCCACACCGAAATCCAAAACCTTGGGCTGCCCCGCTTTGTCCACGAGAATGTTGGCTGGCTTGAGGTCGCGATGGATGATGCCCTTCTGATGTGCGTGTTGCACAGCCTCACACGTGCGCGCGATGAGTCTCAACCTTGCGTCAACGCCGAGCTTCTCTCGGACGGCGTATCCGGTCAGTGATACGCCCTCGACATACTCCATCGCAAAGAACGGTTGAGGACCGAACCCTGTGTCGGCAGTGCCCGCTTCGAAAATCTGTGCGATACCGGGATGCTGCAAACGCCCGAGTACCTGCGCCTCCAGCTCGAAACGGCGCAACAAGCTTTCAGATGCAATGCCGGGGCGAATCACCTTCAGGGCGACCACGCGTCGAGGTCGTTCCTGCTCGGCTTGGTAGACCACGCCCATGCCGCCTTGGCCTATGCGGCTGCGAATGCGGTACCTGCCGATTCGATCCGGCAGTGAATCCTCGCGCGTAGCCTGCGTCTCAGACAACTTGCCGGTGCCGCATGACGTTTCCGGTAACCCAGCCTCAGCGTCCAGGTGGCTTGGCTGATTAATTGCGAATGATGGACCCAGCGCGGGGTCGCGCAGGAAAGAGTCCGCGTCATCGATATTTTCAAGAAGCGACTCCACTTCAGATCGGAGCGACACATCCCCGTCGCACAGTTGATCGAGCAGCGCTTCTCGATCCGGCGCGGCAGCCTCTCGCGCTTGAAGGAACACTTCGCGCACACGCTTGTAGTGCTCGGGGTTCACCGGCACGCCTCGCTCAGTTCGCGTCGAAGCCAAGCCCGAGCCATGCTCCAGTCGCCGTCCACCGTACGCGGCGACACGTCGAGAACGGCAGCGGCGTCCTTGAGCGTCAAGCCACCGAAGAAACGCAACTCAACGATGCGGGCTTGGCGCGGATCGAGTTCCGCCAGCTTGGCCAACGCTTCGTCAAGCGCGAGCAGGTCAAGGTCGTGGCGTCCGGTCCAGGCCAGGTCATCGTCCAGATGCATCCGACGACAATCCCCGCCACGTTTCTTGCGGCCATGTGTTCGGGCGTGGTCAACCAAAATCCGGCGAATAGCCTGAGCTGCCACCGCGAAAAAGTGTGCCCGATTCTGCCAGGCGATGTCGCGCTGGTTGACCATCTTCACGAAGGCCTCATGCACCAGTGCGGTCGCCTGCAAGGTGTGGTCGGGTCTCTCGCGCTTGAGAAACGAAGCGGCGATTTCGCGTAACTCGTTGTATACCAAGGGCATCAATTCGCGCACAGCCGAGTCGTTCTCGCTACGTACGCGGTTGAGAATCATCGTAACTGCGCTTTTGCCCGATTCGATCATGCTAAATCGCCGCCCTCATCCAAGCCCTGCCGCCAGACCGTCGATTCTCGCGGTTTGCCCCGCTCGAAACAAGATTCTCTCGGAATATCCGGCCCTCTCGGGCGTCCTAATCGCGTCCAGGACGATCGGGCGCGAAGGAGCAGGCGATTATGGGGCAGAAGCAGGACGATTCCTTGCCGGATCGCTCAAAACCCCTCGGGATCGGCCCTGGGAACGATCTACAGCCTGGAAGCCAATAGAACCCCTAGCCAAAGTTCGAAGGGGCTTCGGTATGTCTGAGCGTGCGCGCACACTCAGCCCGTACGCCGGCGGTCGCGTTCAGGGGCGTTCGGGCAACGTTTGGCCGGACCAGGATTGCGTCGATGGGATGACCCCAACAATTAGCTTGCGGAATCGCAGCAGATCAAACGGGTCGATTATTTCGTTGCGGTTGGTATCAGCGAAATCTACCGGATCACCCTGTGCGGGCGTGAACAGCTCTCGAATAATGGAGCGGAATCTCAGCAGATCGAACGGGCCCACCAACCCGCTTTGGTCGGTGTCTGCCGGCAGGAAGCCGATATCGATACGGTCCGGCTCGTCCACTCCGGGCCCGAGTTGGCCTTGAGAATCGATCGCATTGCCCGCGCCGTCTTCCACGTTGGCAATGATCGTCGTCCACTGTGAAACCGGAATGGGGCCGTCAAGCGTCAATCGGATGAGTGGGTTTTCCGATATCGAAACACTTGCGATCTTGGGCACGATTCCACCCGTTACAACGACGTCAAAGTCAGACGGTGAAACGTCGCCCCCGCTCCGGCTGAATACCGGCTCGGAAAAAAGGATAGACAGTTCGGTCAAACCAAGGTCAAGATCGACCCCGTTGTTGCTTTCCATGCGGGGGTCTATGTAGCCGCTGAATGGTTTGGTGAGTTGGCCGTCGTCGTGCATGATCGTCGGCGGTGTAACGTCTTCGTCCTCGCACTCGAGTGTGTCGATGGAAAGCGCGTCAATACCAGCTTCGATGACGGACCCCGCACCGAAGTCGGACGCATTGAATCGCAAACGAACCACCGAAGTCGGCTCGACGAAGTCGTTCACAGTGTGCGTGACATGGAACCAGCCGCCATCGGCTTCGACACCGGCCGGACCGACAGTTTCCAAATTCACCCAACTGTTGCCATCGTCGTTGGAAACATCGACAACGAAAACGTCTGCATTGGGTGACGCACCGTTGGTGTTGGAGTACCAGCGGGCATAGCTGACCAGATGGAGCACGCCCGGTGCACTCATGTCGAATGCAGGTGTCGTGAGAGTCGTCTCGCCGTCGTCCACGTCCGTGTTGCCATCTTCGTTTCCGGTCAGCCAGCAATTCCCCGAGCCGTCGAAATCGATCGGCGGATCGCCGCGGTCGCCGCCGCCAACGGGCACGCCGCGTTCCCACCGGCCTGTGTCCGTATTCTGGACATCGCCGCCGACAACATATCCTCCGTTCTCGTTTTCAAAGTCTTCGGCGAGAATGTTGTTGGTATCCGAAGCTACCACGACGCCGAACGTGTTGCTCGGAGCGTTGGCGGGACTGGTCAGGCTTGTCCCGTTGAGTGTTTCCGCAGCGACGTACCAGTCGATACTCGAAAAACATGGCGCCGCAGGCAGTTGGGCTACGTAGTTTTCCTCGGCATCAAGTGTCATTGCCTGAGCACTGAACGGCTTCCCGTCAATCGAGGCAAGGAGGACGGGGCCGTTGTCTGTGTCGAGTGTTTCGGCAATGGATTGGATTTCGACCACGACGCCTGCGCCGACATTGGGGTCGGAAAACACAGGCCGCCCCTGCGGATAGACGAACGCAAGCGGTGCCAAAGGCGGGGCATTGAGGTTGTGTTCACCGAAGCCCGTCGCGATTTCCGTGTAGTGCGGCGAACCGTTGTCGAGTGTATCGTCGTCGTCGTCGAGTGTTAGATAGTGTACGGTGATATCCGGCGTGATACCGGACCCGGTGTGCAGGAGAATAGCGTTGACGGCGATGCTCCCAATAGTGTCGCGATAGTCGTCAGGCTCAGTCAGGAGCAATTCATTGCGCGTTTCCCAGACAGCCCCGGAGAGCAGTTGGCCACAGATGTGAATGGCACCAGCACAGGGGAACTGCAAGTCATTGTCCGCGCTGCGTGATGAATCCGTGCAGTTACCCGAAAAACCGATGCCCCCCTCGGGTTGATCGGTAATGAGCACGCCCATCACATCGCTCATACCTTCCCCGTATGCCCCCTGGCCGCTGCCGGCAAGGGCGATCAGGTGATGGCCGTACTCGTGATGGATGATGACTGAAAACGCCATGTTCGGGCATGTGCCGCTTTGACGGCAGAAATTGATCGCGTCGCCTGTGTACTGAGCGTTGCACGGGCAAATGCCGCCGATACGATTAACGTTGACGGTGAAGTCTTCCTGCGTCCCGATCTCGGGGTAGTCTGAGCTGTATTGCAGTACGAAGTCGCGAACAACGTTGGCGTGGATGTAGCCGTTGATCTCTGCCAGAACATCCTGATTGTTGTTGTCCTGGTTGTGCAGGAATTCGATAGAGCCGGGGGGCGACACGTCGGCAGAGAGGTTCGAATTTACGCCAGCCATGTTTTCCACACGGAAGTACCTGCCACGCACCGGCGACTGGACCGCGACGGGGTCTGCACCGTCATCGGGCAGCACAAAATCGCCGAATTCATCGGCGAATGTTTCGACCCCATTGGCAACCACAACTGCGTACGGCATAGCCGTGAGAATTTCATCTCCGCAGAAATCCGCCGCTGGGCCTTCGGTGGCGAGGGCGCTGACGTTGCCATCGATGTCAGCGTCGAGAACCTTGTCCTCCTCATGGAGAATGTCGCCCGTCAACGCATCGACGACAAACAGCCGCTTCTGAGGCGACGACGAATCGAGACGACCGTTGTCCCCGGTGAATTCGTAGGCCGCTCGCGGGGCGACGACCATATCGTCCACGCCCGCCCAGATGACCGCTTCCGCATCGGTGAAATTCAAGAGTCCTGGGTAAGTAAGCAGTGCGTTGGTGTGCCCGCGAGCCGGATCGCGCAGGTGTGCAGGCGGCGACGTGAATTCGCCGAGATCACGCAGGCCGTTTTGAACCAGCACCAGCGGAAAGCTCGGCTCGTTACGCACGAGCAAACGGAGATCGGCATTGTAAACCGGTACGCCGCCGAACGTTTGCGTGTAGTACACAATCGTAAACTTGTATCGGCCCGTCGTTCGATCGAACATGATCGGCTGCTCGTGCCGACCATCGGGCAAGTTGCTCCTGGCTTCCAATTCCGACGCGCGGGCTCCGAAGATCGCGGCCTGCTGCGTGATGAATGCCTGTGCGGAATCCGCGGGCGTCAATCCATGTGATATCGGCTTGCCGTACACCTGCGTAACACGCCCCGCCCGCTCTGACAGACCGACGCCGGGGTGGGCAGCGTTGAATCGGAGCAAGGCGGCTTGCTGATCGACGGAATTACGCTTGGGCGAATCCTCGTTTGCCGGCTCGGCACCCAATTGCGCCACGGTGAGACTCGAAACGAGAATGGCGACCGACATCGGCCTGGTGAACGCGCGCATGCTTATCCTCCGGAGTTTGGCCACCATGAGTCACCAGCCGCGACCTGGACCGATAACTCGGAAGCCACCTGTGCATCCGGGTCCGATGATACCAACGACGACACACGCTTCGCAATGGATTCTTTTTCGCAGGCACGCCCGTGAAACGCCGCAAATTACGCTGGCACTGTCTCAATTCGGGTGACGATTTTCTTGAATGCTACGGTTGGTCGTGATTCATCCGCTGTCCGGACCAGAATGGCGCAACAGCCTGACGAAATCGCAACAGGTCGGCGGATTCCACGACCCCGTTTCGATCGACATCTGCGAGCAGGTTGCGACTCGGACAATCTACAAAGTTGGAATCCAAAATCAGCCGCCGGAGATGCAGGAGATCGAACGGAGCCACAACTCCATCTTGATCAAAATCCCCCGGAAGACTCGCGATGTCTATGCGATCCGGCTCCGAAACACCGGGGCCCGCGTCTCCAATGCTCGCGATCCGTCGGCCGCAACGGTCCTCGACGTTCGCCACGATCGTCGTCCACTCCCGCCAAGCGATCGCTCTGTCAAACTCCACACGCACGCGGGTGGGGTCTTCAGAGTCAATGACGATCCGTGTGACTGACGGCCCATCGCCATCTCCGGTTTGATTCACACTGAAAGACGCGATTGCCAGTTCACCCTGCCTATCCCCGCCGGACGTGCTGCTGACATCGTAAACTGGTTCAGTGAAAATGAGCGTGACCGCATCCAGTGAAAGCTGCGGAGTGCGATTGTCGAAGCTGCCCAAACGCGGGTCAATGTATCCGCCGGGTACTACGGCCTGCTCGAACGGGAAATCAGCCCCACCCTCGGCGCACATGCGTTCGTGATCGAGTTGCGGCGCGCTGGCATCGTATGCACATTCACACGCGTCAGGAATTCCGTTCTCATTTCGGTCAGCCGCACTGAGGTTTTCTATTTCGCATTCGTCCGGAATCCAATTCACATTGCAATCATCCGTCTTGGACTTCGCAATTTCAACATGATCGATCTGACCGTTGCCGTTGCAATCTGCAGGCAACTCGTCCGCACCAATATCAGGCACACCGGCCAAAGCGCGCGGTTCACCGTCGATGTCCCGTCGGCCTATTGCCGAATTCACAACGCCGCCCGCATCGACACAAGGACTTCTCTCACTCAAATGCAAGTCGTTGTCCGCCCACGTGACAGGATCATCGTCCTCCCCGTCGGCATCGACAAACACGGGGTCCGTGAAGATATTGCCCTCAATCAACTCGACGGCCTGTCCCTCAACATCACCCGCGTCCAGAAGAAGATTATTGAATCGCGCGCGAACGTGCGAGCGGCGATTATGAAATTCGTCGCCCGCTTTGCCCGCGTTGTCGCGTACAATGCTTGAATCGAGTCGTACATCGCTCCGATTCCACAGTGAAAACCCGCCGCCCGCCGTACCAGCGGAATTGTGAACAACGGTACAGTTGATGATTTTTGACTGTGATGCCCACCCATACACGCCGCCGCCGTAGTAAACCGCACTGTTGGACGCGATGATGCAACTGTCTACCGTCGCACTGTCCTGATACAAATACAAGCCGCCGCCTTCGCCGGAGAACGGCGGCGTCCCCGTCGTGTTCCCGGCGATGACACATTGCTCGATGATCGGGCTGGAGAACGCAACGGTGATTCCGCCGGAGAAAAACGCGCCGTGATTGTTGACGATACGGCAGTGGCGAATACGAGGCGATGCATACTCAATGTTGATGCCGCCACCCCATTGGTAGCCGAAACAGTTTTCAATCACGCAATCTTCGATTCGCGGGCTGCTGCGTACGCAGTGAATCCCGCCGCCGAACGCATTGTTGCCGTTGCGAATCGTCAGCCCTTGCACCAAAGACGATGCGGTTTCACCATCGACAAAACGAAACGCCCGATCGATATTCTGGCAATCGATGATGCAATTCTGGGGACCGTCCTCACTGCGAACGGTAAGATTCTTGCCGCCGAAACTCAAGTTCTTGTTGCCAAACCCGGTGTAAACACCGTCAGCCACCAGCACCGTGTCACCCTCACCGGCTGCGTCAATCGCAGCCCGAATGGTCGCATACTGATCGGGCACGCGAAATACATCCAGACACTCGTCCGGCACGCCGTTTTCGTCGGCATCGGGTGACACGCCGTAGGCAATATCGCAGATGTCATTTTGACCATTGAGATTGCAATCCTGCTCGCACTCATCGGGGATGTAGTTTCCGTCGCAATCGTCGCCCGAAAAGACGAAGATGTCGCACCCGTCGGGCACGAGGTTTTCATTACAGTCCAGGCTGACCCCTGCATCCAACTCGCACGCATCCGGAACACCCGTACCGTTGCAGTCCGAACTTTCACCGGAAGCGATATCGCAATCGTCAGGTTCTCCGTTTTCATTGCAATCAGTCTCGCACTCGTCCGGTACGAAGTTGCGGTTGCAATCGTCACTGAACCCAAGGGTCAGGTCACACTCATCCGGCTGGCCGTTGAGATTACAATCATCCGACAAGCCCAGAGCGATATCGCACTCACCCGCCAAGCCCGTGCGATTGCAATCCTCGCACTCATCGGGCACAGAGTCGCGATTGCAGTCCGCACTGGTCTCGGCTTGCACATCGCACGCATCATGAACTCCGTTTTCGTTGCAATCAACAAAGGGATCACAGGGTGAGCCGTCCGGAGCACCGTCGTTGTTACAATCGGTCGCGGCACCGAATGCGATGTCGCAACTGTCCGCCACACCGTTGCCGTCGCAGTCGGGTTCGCATTCATCGAGTACGCCGTCGCCGGTGCAGTCGGCGGCACCCGCTAGCACCTCGTCCGAGTCGGGTATGGAATTCGCATTGCAATCGCGATCGAGATTGGGCATCGCACACAATGAGAATGATTGAGGACCGGCTGCCACGTCGAAACCAACAACCTCCACACGCCAAAATCCCGCAGTCGGCCCATCCACCACCACCTGCTCGACGTTGTTCAGATTGTCCTCGACTGTCCGCACAGCCGCCGCACCGGGATTGTCCGGGTCGAGCGTCCACGGGTAATGGCGCACGCCGTCGGGATCGGTAACGACCAAGTCGAGATCGTTGACCAGCGCGATATCAACATTCGGCGTACACGGCACGTCATCCCACGCGAGCGTAGCCTTGAAACCGTCATCACCGCTTTCGACATTGACGAAAAACACGCGAGCCTCACCCTGGCTCGTCAAACCTTCCACAAAAGAACCCGAGTGCATGAAGTCGATAGTCTGCACAATGCGAATGGAACCGTACCCCGTCTTGTAGTCAGGCCCCGGTTGCTCGACATCGGCAGCCGTGTGCGCATAGAGCGCCTTGATCGTTGCGGGCAGCGGATCATTCCTTTGAGGAAACGCATCGCGATACGCCTCAATGAACAACGCAGTCAAACCCGTAACCGTCGGAGTGGCCATAGACGTCCCACACAGAGCGTCGTATCCGAATCCGTCGCCGTCCGAGTCGAAACAACAGTTATTCTGCTCGTCGGGCGAGACGTCGGCACAGTCCGGCTGAAACTGGCCGACGAAACAGCACGACGTAACGCCGAAATCTTCATCAGCCTGGCAACCCGGTGCCGAGATGTCTGGTTTCAGTCGGCCGTCGTCGCACGGACCCCAACTGGTAAAACCCGTGACGGAATCATCATTTGAATTGACCGCACCGACGCTGATCTGATTCTTGGCGCACGCCGGCGGTGCTGTCGAGTGGTAACCTTCCGGCGTATGCACGCCTTGAATACGGCAACGCGAGCAGCTCCTTTCGTTCCCGTTCGCCCACAAAATCGGCAACGGTCTGCCCAAAGCGCCTGCAACGATCGCGTCGATCACCGTCGCAGTCATACCATAATCCCCGGTGATCTCGCAATCGAATCCATTGCGGCACGTGTTTGTCCCGATCGAGTTGTTGGCCAGGTCCGCCCCGAACACGTGAACCGCGTGCGCATAGTTCGACTCGATATCGCCGGGGTCTTCGTAGAGAAAAACCAGGTCCGAATCAGAGCGATTGAAACTGTACGATTCGATTTCGACCGCCGGTGCCATACCGCGAAACAGCCCGCCGGAGGAAAAACCGTCGCCGCCGATCGTGCCCGCGACATGTGTGGCATGATTTGCGGGCGATCCCTCTTCGCGCACCGTCATACGCGCGCCGAAGTCGGGGTGTTCATGGGCTGCGATGCCGGCATCGTAAACCAACACCGTGACGCCGTCTCCGGATAAACCAACCGGCCTGGCCTGAGCAATTTCAGCTTCCGTCAACGCGCGATTGCTGTCGTTGGCCTCACTGAATGCCGGAAGCGGCGGCTCTACCCATTGAACTGCATCCTCTTTGGCGAGCTTCGCAAGACGATCGGGCGAAACCTCCAAAACCATACCGTTGACCGAACGCAACACCGATCGCACCACCGCCCCGTAACGCCGTGCGATGACAACACCGGTCGAATGCAACGGCACGTCAGCATGAAAGAAAACGTAAACAGCCAATCGATCAGGCCAAGGCGCGTTGCGAACAATGGCCCAGTCGGGCGGATTACCGCGAGCAAGACGCGGGTGCAATTTCCACTCAGGGCGAATAGCCACTGCCGAACGAACAAGATTCAGCCGCAGCGCACGATCGACATCAAACGACGCGCGGTCAACAGTCGCAAAGTAACTGTGTGATCCCAGAGAATTCAGCAGTCGAATGCCCGCCGCCGCCAGTTCCCGCCGCTTCGACACACTCGGCGTCGCAGTCAGCGTCACGACAATGTGCGTCGCCCACTCACGGTCAGCCAGCGCGTTCAAAGCGTCAGCGACTGGCACGCCGCCATCAATCGCCACCGACCCGGATCGCCACGCGATGGCAAAATCTGATTGCCCACGGGCCGAAACGATAACAAGGCCTATCGCGAACACCGCAAACGAACTAACCACACGTATTGACACTCGGCCTACCCCCTTCTCTACGCAAAAATGCGAGCGATGTCGGCCCGTCGCCACCCCGCCGAAGTTCCACCCGATCATAACCGATATCGCCATGCAACATGCCCACAACCCGAGCATCATGACGGGGAAAGCGGCAAACGCCGTTCCGGCTCTCCCTTTCTCCGGTCGCCTTGCGATTCAGCCCGGCAAAAATTTCACGGCTCGCGACGTTTGAGGCCACCGCTGCCTGTCACTAGAATGCACCCGGTCACATGGAGTGTAAGTTTTGCATACTCAATATGAAATCGGCATCGTCGGATCGGGGAACGCAGCCGAGGGCATCGTCCACGGGCTGCTGCGGAACAGCGTATTGCTGGACGATCGCATCATCGCCGCCGACCCGAACGAAGCCCGGCGGTCGGCCTTTCGCGAGCGATTCAACATCACGGTGACGGACGATAACCGTCATTTGGTGAAGGAAAGCTATATTCTCCTGCTCGCGGTCAAACCGCAGAACCACCGCGATGTGTTGGCCAACGTGCGCGATCTGGTACGTGAGGATCACGTAATCGTGTCCATCATGGCTGGCGTGTCCACGAAGTCGATCGAAGATCAGCTCGATCACATAAAAGCCCGCGTGGTGCGGGTAATGCCCAATCTCCCCATGCACGTGGGTGCGGGGATGGCCGGCGTGCACCCCGGGCAATACGCACAGGAAGCAGACCTGCTGCGTGCCCAGCGGATTTTCGACGCGGGTGGAAAGAGCATGCACATCGAGGAGGAACCCCTGATGGACGCGGTGACAGCCGTCTCGGGTTCGGGGCCTGCGTACTTTTACTTTTTCACCGAAGCGGTCATCGAAGCGGGCCGGCGCGCGGGGTTGAGTGAGCAGCAGGCGTCGCTGTTGGCCAAGCAGTCCTGCCTTGGAGCCGCCAAGATGATGATCGAGACAAATGATACCCCCGAGACGTTGCGGAGGAAGGTCATGTCGCCCGGCGGCACGACCGAAGCAGCCGTCGACTCGTTCAAGAAGAACAAGGTGTTTGAGCATCTGGTCGAGGCTGCTCTGGCTGCTTTCGAGCGAAGCCGGCAGTTGGGAAGCTAAGGATTTGAAAGTCGAAGCGTCGCCCGTGCGGAGCGTCGCCCGTGCGGAGCGTCGCGGCAACATCGTTGAATGAACGCCCTGGCAGAAAAGGTTAAACAGGAATGCTGACATCGTATCAACCGGAATCGTATGTAGATTTCAATCAGGATGAACCCCGCCGTCTCATGACGGCTGCGCTGAAGGACGTTGGCTCCCGACTTGGGGCTGACTATCCGCTGTGGATCGGCGGGGAAGCCGTCACGACCGGGCAGTGGATTTCGTCGGTTTCGCCCGCCAGGACCGATCGCGTCGTCGGCAAATCCGCAAAAGCGAGCACGGATCACGCCGACAAAGCCATCCGTCTCGCGGCGGAAGCGTTCAAAACCTGGTCGCGCGTCCCGGCGGAAGAGCGGGCCACGATTCTCGCCAAAGCAGCAGCCATCATGCGCCGGCGCGTGTACGAACTCTCCGCGTGGATGTGCTACGAAGTGGCCAAGCCCTGGCTCGAAGCCTACGCGGACACCTGCGAAGCCATCGACTTCTGCGATTTCTACGCCCGCGAGATGATGCGACTCAGCGGCAGACACCCGACGACGCCGTTCACCGGCGAAGACAACACGGTCGAATACATCGCGCTCGGTGTGGTCGGCGTCATTCCACCGTGGAATTTCCCGCTGGCCATCTGCATGGGCATGACGACGGCGGCCCTCGTCGCGGGCAACACCGTGGTCGTCAAACCATCGAGCGATTCGCCGATCATCGCAGCCAAGATGTGCGAAATCCTCACCGAGGCAGGCCTGCCGCCCGGCGTGCTGAATTTCGTCCCTGGCAGCGGCAGCGATGTCGGCGAAACCATCGTCAACCACCCGCTCACACGCATGATCGCCTTCACCGGCTCGCGCGAAGTCGGCGTGCGCATCAACGAGCAAGCCGCCAAGGTCAACAAAGGGCAAATCTGGATCAAACGCGTCATCCTCGAAATGGGCGGCAAAGACGGCATCCTGGTGGACGAAACCGCCGATCTCGACGCAGCGGCTGAAGGTGCATGCGCCGCAGCGTTTGGGTTTCAGGGACAGAAATGCTCCGCCTGTTCGCGGCTTGTGGTTGTCGAGAGCGCTTACGATGAAGTGCTCGAACGTGTCGTCGAACGAAGTCGCAAGCTAACGGTCGGCGACACGACCGGCGAAGAAAACCTGTCCATGAGCGCCGTTATCAACGCCAGCGCATTCAAGAGCATCAGCGACTACATCAAAGTGGGTAAAGGCGAAGGGCGGATGGTATTAGGTGAAACCACCGTGCCGACGGGCGGACATTTCATCCCGCCGACCATCATCGCCGACATCGACCGCAACGCGCGCATTGCACAGGAGGAAATCTTCGGCCCCGTCCTCGCGGTCATCAAAGCCAGGAATTTCGACGACGGCATGGAGATCATCAACGGCACGGAGTATGGCCTAACCGGTGCCCTGTTCTCTCGCGATCGCGACCGCCTGCATCAGGCACGCAGCACGTTTCACGTCGGGAATCTGTATTTGAATCGCAAATGTACCGGTGCCCTCGTGGACGTTCAGCCGTTCGGCGGATTCAACATGTCGGGCACCAATTCCAAAGCCGGCGGCAGGGATTACATCGGCATGTTCATGCAAGGCAAGTCGATCTGCGAAAGACTGTAAGCGATGCAGGCAAAGCAACTTACGAGCCGCCGACTTCAGTCGGCGCGGACTCTTACTCAGGTAGTACCCGTCGATTTCCCATGTGCAATGCGGAGCAAGAAAGCAATGACCCGTTCCACGATCTGCCTTTTGTCGATACTGCCGTTCACCATTCCGCCCGCAATGGGCGAGGATCGCGTTCAATCCCATGATCGCACCGACCTCGCTGAGGCTGTGGACGCATTCGTCGATCGCGAATTGACCAACCTGTTCAGCTACTACAAACACCTGCACACGCACCCGGAACTGTCCCTGCGCGAAGAAAAGACAGCCGCCAGGATCGCCGACGGGTTGCGTTCAGCCGGTTACGACGTGACGACCGGGATCGGCGGACATGGCGTCGCAGGCCTGCTGCGCAATGGTCCGGGACCGGTCATGATGGTACGCGGCGACATGGACGCTTTGCCCATTACCGAAGAAACCGGATTGCCCTATGCGAGCAGCGTCAAAACGACGACTGACGATGGCCGAAGCGTCGGCGTAATGCACGCCTGCGGGCACGACATCCATCAAACCTGCTTGCTCGGCACTGCTCGGGCGCTGGCAGAGTTGCGCGACAAATGGAGCGGCACCGTGCTCATCGTAGCCCAGCCAGCCGAGGAAATCGGCAGCGGCGCCCGCATGATGATCGAAGACGGTTTATTCGACCGCATGCCAAAACCGGACTACTGCCTCGCCCTGCACGTATCAGCCGACATGCCAGCCGGCTCCGTCGCCTATTCGAGCGGGTGGGCGCTGGCCAACGTCGATTCGGTCGATATCACGATCCACGGTCGCGGCGGACACGGCTCCCGCCCGAACCGCGCCATCGATCCGGTCGTAGCCGCCGCACATACCATCACCGCATTACAGACGGTCGTATCCCGTCGGGTCGATCCACTGGAACCCGCGGTCATCACCGTCGGATCGGTCCACGCCGGTTCCAAGCACAACATCATTTCCAACAAAGCCACCCTGCAGATAACGGTCCGATCCTACACGGACGAAACACGGCGCATCCTTCTCGACGGCATCCGCGATGTGGCCGTCAACACGTGTCGGGCTATGGGCTGCCCGCGTGACCCCGACGTTGTCATCCGCGAAGACGAATTCACGCCCTCAACCTACAACGACCCCGAACTCACCGCGTCAGCCGCCGGAGTCTTCGCCCGCGTCCTCGGCCAAGAGCACGTTGTCGAAACCAAACCCGTCATGGGCGGCGAGGATTTCAGCCGCTACAGCCGACAACTGAACGTGCCCTCGCTGATATTCTGGCTGGGCGCGGTCCGCCGCGACACCTACGAAGCAAGCCGGCGCCCGAACGCCCCGCCTCTCCCGTCGCTGCACTCCAGCCGTTTCGCCCCCGACCCCGAACCGTCCATTCGCACCGGCGTCCGCTGCATGACCGCGATGACACTCTCACTGCTCGACGCGCCTGAGAAATAGTCACAGTCGATCGAAGCGGTCACGTTCGTCCGTTCAACTGCTGTACTTGTCCAGCCAAACCTGACTCTTCATCTGCTGCTTGATACGCTGCACATCGCCGCGTCGCGCCACCAGCATCTCCTTACCCGTCTTGGCATCAACGAGATCGAATGAAAACGGGTTCTGCTTGCGTCTGCCGGCCTCTTTCTCAATAAATTCGACCATCGCTTCCCCAATAGCCTGCATGACGGGAAAATATTTGACATTGTCCAGTTGAATGTCAGCCAATTCCTTGTCGTCCAGATCGTAAAGCCAATCAGCCTTTGTATCGTCTATATCGCCCAACGGCCTGTTCGGCAGCTTGCGGATCGACGCGGAGTTAAGCGAAATCTGGAACCGGCGGAAATCGATCCCAGGCCAAAGACCCTTCGTACGCAGCAGATAACACTGCTGATCCGACGCATCGTCGCCCGATTCCGTCATCAGCCACTGCAACCAGAACGCGACATCCGAACCTGGCGGGTTGGCCACATCACGCGGCGTGACGAATTGAGGCCTGCACCCGGTACCCAGACTGACTACGGTCAGGTTGTCTGCACTGTACGCCTCGTTGGAATAGCGAACTGCCTCAATAATAGCCGCCAGCGACGGGTTGTTGAAAGTCGTCACGCCCCCGTCCACAAACCGCTCAAGCGGCGTGAAATAGGTCGGCGCCGACATGGTCGCCTCCATAGCGGACCGCAAAAGAACATCCTTATACGTGCCGATGTAAGCCGGCTTCTTGCCGCGGTTCGCAATGCAGGAAAAGTAAACTTCCTCGCCAGCCGCAACGTCTTTGGCTGTAATCAGCAGATCGATCCCGCTCTTCTTACACGCCTTCTGAAGCGTCGTGTCAGCCCCCACAATATCCTTCAGAGCTGATCGATAGTTCGCCTTCGAATACAGAGGCGGGTTGAGAAACCGGTTCGCCGCCCACGACTTCACCTTGAACACGCGCTTCACCAGCTTCACATAAAGCGTCTCAATCTCAACAGCAGTCTTCCCAGCCGCTACAAGTCCCGCGACAATCGCGCCCGTGCTCGTTCCCGACACCATGTCGAACAGTTCGTAAGCAGGCACACCAGCCACTTCTTCGATCTTCTTCAACAATTGCACCGTCAGGATCCCGCGAATACCGCCGCCGTCCAGGCAGAGTATCGCCCGGTCGCCTTCGGGGATTCCCATCGCCTCGAACGCCTTTTTTCTCTTCGCCTTCGCCATGATTGAGAAACTCCCCGATGAGTGTTCGTGAATAGAGGAATGGTCCACGACATCACCATCGTATACGTTTTACGTCGAGTCAAGTTCGCAAACGACATCAACCGCAACGCAGAAGATTTCCCAAACGCGCCTTCAGGAAACGCACAACCACCGGGTTGCCTCATGCAAGCTTCGGCTGCACAATAGCATGCCGTTGTGGGCGGACAGAGGAACGGAACCACAAGGAGTCTCGGCATGCACCTTGACACGATCATTCACGGCGGAACAGTTGTCACCGCTTCCGAAACCACGCGCGCAGACGTCGGCATCGCGGGAGACAAGATCGCCGCCATCGGCAAAGATCTCAAAAAGTCGAACGCAAACGGAGCAGTACTCGTCAACGCAGCAGGCCGATACGTCATCCCCGGCGGAATCGACGTACACGTGCATCTGGCGTTGCCCTTTTGCGGAACGGTATCCGCCGACGATTACGACTCCGGCACGCGGGCGGCTGCCTGCGGCGGCGTCACGTCCCTCATCGATTTCGCAATTCCCTACGGCGACGAATCCCTGCAAGATGCCGTCGACAACTGGCACGCCCGAGCGGAGGGCAAAGCCTGCATCGATTACGCCTTCCACGTCGCGATCACCAAGTGGGAGCGCCACCGCAAGGAAATCAAAAAGATATTCAAAAAAGGCTACCCCACCTTCAAACAGTTCATGATCTACGAGAAAGAAGGCTGGCAGTCCGACGACGCAGCCATGTACGGCGCCCTCGAAATCCTCAAGGACCTCGGCGGCATGCTGCTCGTACACGCCGAATCGAGTCGCGTACTCGATATGCTCATCGAGCGTCACCACAGCAAAGCCGAGATGAAAAAACACGGTGCCTACCTGCACACCATGACGCGCCCCAACTTCATCGAAGCAGAGGCCATCGAACGCGTCATACACTGGACGCGCGTCACGGGCAGCCGATCGTTCATCGTGCACATGAGCACAGCCGAAGGCTCGGACCTGATCCGCGAAGCCCGCGCCCAGGGCGTGAACATCCTCGCCGAAACCTGCGCGCAATACATCTCGCTGGACGATCGTGTATTCAAAAAGAAAGACGGGCATCTCTTCGCGACCTGCCCGCAATTGAAAACACCCAGAGACCAAAAACGCCTTTGGGACGGCCTGCGCGACGGCGAGGTGTGCTCGGTCTCGACCGACACCTGCACCTTCACGCGAAAGCAGAAAGCCATGTGGAAAGGCGATTGGACCAAAATACCGATGGGCATGCCGGGGCTGGAGACGCTGCTGCCGATTGTGTACACGCTCGGCGTGCGCAAGAAACGCATCACCGTGAACCAGTTCGTCGACAAATGCTGCACGACGCCGGCCCGCACAATGGGCATGTACCCCAGGAAGGGTGCGATTCGCGTCGGCAGCGATGCCGACATTACCATCATCCATCCGACCAAAACGCGGCGTGTCGATTTCAAAAAGATGCAGACCAACTGCGACTGGAGCCCGTTCCAGGGTTGGTCGCTTGCGGGCTTTGCCGAGCACACGTTCTGCCGCGGTCGGCAAATCGTTGAGGACTACAAATTCGTGGGCAAGAACGGCTACGGCCAATTCATCCCGCGAAGCCATGCAGGCGAGGTTTGAACCGGCGACGTGCGTTTTTCCGCCGCGCCGGAAGATGTTGATTTCGAGGGTTTGTAATGTCGGATCCGAATTCCAGGCTGTCCATCGAGCAAATTGACCGAAACTTCGCGGAGATTCATCCGCCCCTTACCCCGGATGAAGCCCTAACCGAGTCGGCCCGCTGCCTGTATTGTTTCGACGCGCCCTGCGTGCGATCCTGCCCGACGGCAATCGACATCCCCGGCTTCATCCGGCACATCATGCACCGCAACCCCGTCGGGGCAGCCAAGACGATTCTCGATGCCAATATCTTCGGCGGATCGTGCGCGCGAATCTGCCCGACGGAGGTCTTGTGCGAAGGCGCGTGCGTGGACAACACCATGCTCAAGCAGCCCGTACAGATCGGTCGCCTGCAACGCTTCGCCTGCGACACAGCCGAGCCGGTAAGCTCCTCATTCTACAAAGCGGGCGAAAGCACGGGCAAACGTGTAGCCATCATCGGTGCAGGACCATGCGGTTTGACATGCGCGCATGAGTTGCGCAAACGCGGGCACGCCGTGTCGGTGTTTGAATCGCGCGAGGTAGCCGGCGGATTGAACTCCCTTGGTATCGCACGCTACAAATTGACCACGGAATTCGCGCTCAGCGAGGTCGCCCGCGTTTCGGAGATAGGCATAGACTTGCACCTCGAACACGCTGTCGATGGAGCCGAGCTTGCCGGAATGCTCGCGGACTACGACGCCGTTCTGCTCGCCGTAGGCTTGGGTAAAACCGCTTCGCTGAACGTCCCCGGCGAGAATCTCGACGGCGTCTGGGAATCGCTGGATTTCATTTTTCAAACGCACACCCTGCCGCTAAACCAATGTAAAATCGGGCAAAATGTGCTCGTCATCGGCGGGGGCAACACCGCGATGGACGCAGCCAACGCAGCCAAGATGCTCGGCGCACAGCGCGTCACCATCGCCTACCGGCGCGATGCGGAGTCGATGCCCGCGTTCAAACACGAGTATGAGCTGACCCAGAAAGAGGGCATTCAATTCGCGTGGAACGCAGCGCCTGCCAGCATCGTCGAGCGAAACGGCAAAGCGGCCGGTGTACTTTTCGAAAAGACCCGCAGCGTAGGCGAAGGGCGGCGAGGCAAGCTCGAAGTGGTCGAAGGGGAATCGTTTACGCTTGAAGCGGACATGGTCATCAAAGCCCTGGGCCAGGACGTGCTGCTCGATTTCCTGCAATCGGTCCCCGGCTTGAAGTTGGACGACAAGGGACGCATCGCCGTGCAACCGGAAACGCACGCGACGAGTGTAGCCAAGCTGTTCGCCGGCGGCGACTGTCAAGCCGGCGCGGGCGAGGAAGTCGTGATCGCGGTTCAGTCAGGAAAACAGTCAGCCGCCGGAATACACGCCTTGCTGCAAGGGTGATGTTTGGCACGCGGGTTAGCAACGCCGTTACGGCGAATACGAGGTGACGCGATGAGCGAATCGAAAGCAACAAACGGAAGCGCCTGGCCTGCGGTGGATTTGTCGATCGAATTCTGCGGTATCAAAGCCCCCAACCCATTCTGGTTGGCCAGCGCGCCGCCGACGAATTCGGAATATCAGATCCGCCGCGCGTTCGAAGCAGGCTGGGGCGGCGCGGTATGGAAAACCCTCGCCCACGAACCCATCGTCAACGTCAGCTCACGCTACGGCGCTGTCGATTACGACGGCCGCAAGGTCATGGGCCTGAACAACATCGAGCTGATCACCGATCGCACCCTCGACGTCAACCTGCGCGAAATCGCCAACATCAAACGCGACTTTCCGAACCACGCACTCTTCGTCTCCCTGATGGTCGATTCCAAGCGCGACGTGTGGCACAACATTGTCAAACAGGCCGAAGATGCCGGTGCAGACGGCCTGGAACTGAACTTCGGATGCCCGCACGGCATGAGCGAACGCGGCATGGGCGCAGCAGTCGGCCAAGTCCCCGAATACACAAAAATGATCGTCGAGTGGGTCAAGGAAGTGGCCCGCACGCCCGTCATGGTCAAACTCACACCCAACGTCACCGACGTAGCCGCAGTCGGACGGGCAGCCAAAGAAGGTGGCGCCGACGCAATCTCGCTCATCAACACCATCAACTCGATCGTCGGTGTCGATCTCGACACCTTCACACCCAAACCGCAGGTGGCCGGCCTCGGGTCGCACGGCGGGTATTGCGGTCCCGCAGTCAAGCCGATCGCCCTCAACATGGTTTCACAGATAGCCAACGACGAAGGCATACGCCTGCCAATCAGCGGCATCGGCGGCATACAAGCCTGGCAGGACGCGGTCGAATTCATGCTGCTCGGATCGTCCAGCGTCCAGGTCTGCACAGCCGTCATGCACTACGGATTCCGCATCGTCGAACAGCTCATCAGTGGGATGAGCAACTGGATGCGCGAGAAAAACTTCCACGCGACAACCGACTTTGTGGGCAAGTCCGCCAGCCGCATCCGAAGCTGGGGCGATCTCGATCTGAACTACAAAGTCGTCGCCCAAATAGACGAGCAGAAGTGCATCAACTGCGGCCTCTGCTACATCGCCTGCGAGGACGGCTGCCATCAATCCATTCGCATCGAGCCTGTCCCCGAACAGGAATTCATCGCCAGGCATCCCGATCACGATCAACGCGTGTTCGAAAGCGGCTGCAAATCCTTCGTCCACGGCGCAGGCGCGGGCTACGTAAATTCGTTCACCATTAATCAGGACACCTGCGTGGGCTGCAACATGTGCTCGCTGGTCTGCCCCGTCCGCGACTGCATCACCATGCAGCCGATCCCCACGGGCAAGGAAAGCATGAGTTGGAAGCAGTACCAGGATTTACTAGCCGAAGGAAAAGTCGCCCCCATCCAACCCCCCACCCACGCATAGTGCTCCGGCACGATAATAACGGCGTGCCCCGCACGCTCTTTCAGAGCCGCGACCCTGAGAGCGACCAATGCGGGAGCACGAAGGGAGCGGTTGGCGAGAACCCGCAAAATTAGGTGTGGTCGCGCACCAGGAGAACCGCCACGCAAAAGGACTCCCCGTCGTTGAGGTGCCAATTCAATCCCAACGCGCTCCGCACGCTCCTTCAGAGCCGCAACCCTGAGAGCGACCAAGGCGGGAGCACGAAGGGAGCGGACAGCGAAAAACTGTGCAGTGGAAACAGGCGTCGCACTACGGCGTAGACACCGGCGTCGTCGCGGAGCGCGCCGCCAGCATCGGGCGAAGCCAGCTTCGCGCCTCCTCCTCGGTCGCGAGTGACTCAATCGTTCGCGCAGGAACGCCCACCACCGTGGTCATCGGCTCGACGTTCTCCGTCACCACAGCCCCAGCCCCCACAACCGACTCGTACCCGATACGCAGGCTTTGAATAACCGTCGAGCCGATACCGACGAACGCCCCCGACTCCACCGTCACCCTGCCCGCCAGCCGTGCCCCCGGGCAAACGTGAACCGCCGTCCCGATCATGGATTCGTGATCGACAATGCACCCCGTATTGAGAATGGACGAATCCCCGATCTGGCAATGGGCACACACCAACGCACCGGCAGCGATGACCACATTTCGCCCCAGCGTCGCGTTTTCCGCAATGTTGGCCGACGGATGAATGGCGTTAAGCAGCGTAAGCCCTGCCGATTCCGCCGCTTCGGCAAAACTGCGACGAACCCCATTGTCACCGATAGCCACCACCGCGGATTTCACCCCGTGCTCGCGCTTCAGCCGTTCGATGCACGACATATCGCCGAACACCTCACACCCGTCCACGCGGTGACCATGCGTTTTTGCGTTGGAATCGACGAATCCGACCACGACGTGCAAGCCGGCTGCCCGCAGAATGTCGAGCACAACGCGCCCATGCCCGCCGGCTCCGATGACGATACAACTCATCTCGCACTCCCAACGTAGGTTGACCTACCGTCGTTATCGGTGCCGAGGGCGTTTCGCTGAACCGAATCGCAGGTTCCGACGTATCCAAGGAATGCTTAGACCGAGACAAGTCAGCCAAAACATGCGATTGTCGGAATGGATTCGAGGACGCGCGTAGCCGATTGACCCTATAATGTTCGGCGAGTATCCTCAGCCCGCTGATCGCTGGGGCGGTTTTTCCCCTAACTTTTGGTATTTCAGGTAGTTAGCGATGCCCAGCACCCAATCGACGTCGGCCCGCTCATTCTGGTCGGCTCCGTTCATCATTACGTTCGCCTTCCTTGGTGCGACCGCCGTCGCATTGCCAGTCGTCACGCGCATACTGAAAATCGCGCTGACCAAAGAGCCGATCGCGCTGCGTTCGTCGCTCTCAAAGCTCGACAAGTCCGGTTTGGGGCCTTACCGATTCTTACAGGCGGAAGTCCTCGACCCCGCCGTCGTGGGCACGCTCGGCACGGACAAGTACATCCAGTGGATTCTTGAAGACACCAGCATTACCGAAAAAAGAAGCCCGCTGCGCTACGCATCGCTGTTCATCAGCTACTACACAGGCCAACCCGACGCCGTACCCCACGTGCCCGAGGAGTGCATGAAAGGCGCGGGTTACCAACGGATTGACAATGACGATGTAGCCGTAACGGTCGAATTGCCCGGCGGCGTAGAGGAAATACCCCTGCGCTTTCAGACGTTCGCTAGGTCCGCCATTTTCGACGCAGACAAGATGCCCGTGCTGTACACCTTTCACTGCAACGGAAAATTCATGGCCTCCCGGCATGAAGTGCGCATGGCCGCCAGCGACCCCTTCGACAAACACTCCTATTTCAGCAAAGTTGAAATCAGTTTCGGCTGGCCCCAGGCCCAGCCGCGTTACCCGTCAAAAGACCAAGCCATCGATTCCACTCAGAAGTTACTGACGCACCTGCTGCCCTTGCTGCTTGAAAACCACTGGCCCGACTGGGCAGCGGTCAAGGCTGCCGAGCGTAACGAAGGCTCGGAAGACGCGAATTCGGAGATCGCAAGCGCACTTCTCCCCTGACTTGAACAAACCACACTTGACCGAGAGAAGGTCGAAAACAAATGGCCCGCACGAAGAAAGCGAACAAAACCGTCGTCGGACTCCTTGTCGGAGTCGCCTTCCTGGTCGTCACCGTCGGCGGCATCGCGGCGATCAGCACCCTCCGCAAATCCGATCCGACGCACTGGGCACAACGCGCTCAGGAAGCCGCCGAACTGGGCGACTGGGAACGCGCAAAGCTGTACTTTTACCGCGCATACCAGGTTTCCGACGACCCCGCCTACCTCGTGGACGTGGGGCAGGCCATGTACGATTCCGGCGATGAGATGGCCGCCGCTCAGTTCTGGCAGCAGGCCATCGCCCAAAACACCTCGCTGATCGAAGCCCATGAGAGTTTCATCGACCTGCTGCTGGAATTCGCAGAACTCTACGGCCATCCGCGCGCATGGATTCGGCTGAAGGAATCGGGCGAAGCACTGCTCAAGGTCGATGATCAGAACCCGAAGGGGCACTTTGCCGCCGGCAAAGCGATGCTTGAATTGTACCGTCTGACCGGCGAGAAGGACGGAGGCAGCGTCCGCAAGGGCATCGACAGTCTCAACCGCGCGACCCAGCTCGCTCCCGAAGTCGTGGATTATTCCATCTCGCTGGCCGTCTACAAACTCGACCCCAAGTTCACCCAATCCGATCGCCGCACGTCCTTCGAGGAGCAGGCCGACGACGTCGAACGACTCCTGAAACGGCTCATCGAGCAGAACATGACCCCCGGCAACGACGCCGCACGCGTGCGCTTCACCTACGCCAGGCTTCTGGGCGCGCTCAATCGCCATGATGAAGCCATCGCAATGTACAAGACAACCAGAGAGTTCGCGGGCGACGATGGCGAAGTTCTCGCTCGCGTTAAGGCGCAGGAAGCAGAGTATTGGATCGGGCGATGGTACCGTGCCAAGGACGATCCCGAGGCTGCGGATCAGGTCGCGACCTATTTCGACAATGCCCGAAATCTGCTCGAAGAAAGCATCGCCCACGAGCCGGAAGGCTTCACGCAGTACATGCTCCTGGCGGAATTGTACGCGTTCAACGGGGATCGACTCAAAGCTGTCGAGACCTGCGAGCGGCGCACATCCCTCGAAATCCACCGCAAAGGGCTGAAAACGGCGGCACGCAAGTACTCACGCTACATGCTCCTGGTCAAAGCCGCCGATGAGTGCCTCGCCCAGGCCGCCACCGTGGATCGGGATTCCCAGGAATTTGACGCTCTGCTGGAGCGTGCCACCGGTTTCGTCACCGATGCCCGCGCGGAATACCCCGACCGGGGAGCAGGCCTGCACACCGCAGGCAAGATACTGCTCGCTCAGGGCAAGGAGTTGGAAGCCACCAAGCTGTTCCAAAGTGCGCGCAAGGCGTACAACAGATCCAACTGGCAGAACAGCAAGATGCTCGCGCAACTGCTCTTGCGCAACGGCCAACCCGGCGCCGCCCGGGAGGCCATTCAGGATGCCCTTGAGGACAAGCAGGCGGATCCGTCCTGCTACGGCGTCGCCGCCCACATCGCGCTCGAAATGGAGGATTTTGGCAAAGCCATCAGGTATGCGGATCGCGTGCTGGCCATCAGGCCGACCAGTCGCGACGCCCTTGTCATCAAGGAAGCCGCCACCCGCAAACGCGGCGAGACCGAAATGGCCGACGTCATCGCCGCCCAGATCACCCGGGACAATCCGCGTGATCTGCTGGTACAAATGCGTATTCGTCAGGCTGAAAAGCACTATCCCGAAGCCATTCAGTTCGGCGAACGACTCCTTCAGTCGGAGCCCGCCAACGTGCAGGCTTTGCAGTCGATCGCCAGCCTGTTCACGGCCACGAACCAGCCCGAGCGCCTCGCACCCTTTATTGACCGGGCGTTGGCGGCTGACCCGGACAACCACGAAATCAAGATTCTCAGAATTCGGACCAACAAGTCGCTCAACGACGAAGAGCGTCGCCAACAGCAGTTCGATGTGCTCACGAAAATCAAAGACTCCTTCACCCGCGCCTACGAGTTGGCCATGTGGTACGGGGCTGGAAACGAACCTCAGAAATACATCGAGCAGATCAATCAGGCTGAACGCATCCTGATGTCGCCCGACAGCACGCTGAACAAAGCAACGAAACGCCGATTCCAACGCGCAATCGTCGAACGGCAGTTCCTCTACGCGATTGATGCGAAGGATTCAGCTGCGGTCAACGCGATCGTGGAAAAAACCGGTCGCGAAAACATCGACGGTGTCAATGGCTTCAGCTACCGCGGTCGCGCACAAATGGCCGAGAAACGCCCCGAGCTTGCGCTGGCGTCTTTTGAAGAGGCGTTGCGCATTCAGCCCGCCAACGCACGCACGCTTACCTACGTCGGCCAGTGTTACATGGCCATCGATCCGCCGCAGATATTTGAGGCTCAAACCTATTTCACCCGCGCCATCGATACGAATCCCAAGCTCGGCATTGCGCACAAGGGGTTGGCCATCGTCGCACGCATGCGCGGCGACAATGCCGCCTTCGAAAAGCACCTCACACGTGCCGGACGACTCATGCCCACGGACGAATGGATCAAGAACCAACTGCTCGTGCTGCGCGAACAGAATACCCCCGAAGACGGCATCAAACGCCGCGAAACGCTCCGCGCAAACAGCCCGGAGGATATCGAAAACCTGGTCGCATTGGCCAAACTCTATCACAGCACGCGAGAGAACGACCAGGCGACGCAGCGCTTTGAGGACGCATTGAAACTCGCGCCCGCCGACACGCGCGTCGTGGTCGAAGCCACAAACTTTTTCCGTGACCTCGGAAATCACGAGCGCGCCATGGCGGTGTTCGAAACACTCATTCAGAAATCCGAAACCAAAGAAGTCAAGGCGAACGGTGCCTTGCTCGCCGCCAACTATTGGCACCAGATCGGCGAGAAAGTCAAAACTGAGGCAGCCGTCCGACGCGCCGCCGGTTTCGCGGAAACGCTCGAAGTTTGTGCAGCCAACGCACGCGCTCAAGCCGAGTTGGGTCAGAATGACGCCGCTCTGCAATGGTGGGACCGTACCATCGAGAAAGCCGACACAGAAAAACCTCAGTTGGCCGCTTTCTTCAGGCGCAGTCGCATCGATACCCTGTTTCGTATGCAGAGTTATGACGAGGCGGAGTCCGCCGTCCAGGATTTCGCGCAGCGCTATCCCGATAACAACGGTGGGTTGCTCCTGCTCAGCGCGGTCAAGACCGTCAAGGGCGACATCGACGCAGCCATCGAGCTGATCGATCGTTATCTGGAAACCGATCGCGACAACGCCACCGCATTGTATCAACGCGCCCGCCTCTACTTCACACTAGGCCGCTACGCACTCGCGATTTCTGATCTCGAACGGCTGCGAAGCAAAGACCCCAGTTTCAAGAACTATCAACCGCGCATGCTGTTGGCCAACGGCTACGTCCTCACCCATCGCGCCGATTTGGCCTTTGAAGAGCTTGAGAGCATCATCCGTAACGACCCCACCGCCAAAAGGACAGCCATACATCTCGTGCTCATGTACGGTGAACGCGAACGATACACAGACGCGATTCGCATCTGCACGTCGATGTCCAACCGCTATCCGAACGATCCCGTCTGGGTCAAGAACCGCGGCGACATCCGCGTCAAAGCCGGCGAGAGTGCGGCAGCGTTGGCAGACTATCAGCAGGCAGCCCGAATCAGCGGGTTCAACCCGCGCTACGCAGCGGCCTACATGAAAGCGTGTGTCAACTCTCGAAAATTCGATGAAGGAATCGCATTCTACACACAGACAGTACCAGCCGAGCTGCGCGCACCGATCGTAACGCTCCGCTACGCCGAGTTGCTGGCTGGGGCTGGTCGCATGAGCGAGGCGGTTCCGCAATTCCTGAACGCTTTTCACAAGTCGGGCTTTTCGGACCTGGGGTTCGTCCAGCGTCTCATGGATGCGGTCTTCAGCATCAAGAACGACGACAGCCTGATCGAGCCGTTCCGCGCCGAACCGGAAAACCCTACCCTGCGCCGAACAAGCCACCACGTGCTCGCGCTGTTGCTCAATCAATTCGAGAAGAACTCCGAAGCACTCTCCGAGTTGGAGCGACTCTTAGCCACCGCAGCCGACCCGGACGAGAAAATCCTGCTGCTGGTCACCATCGGTGCCCTGCACGAACGCGAACAACGCTGGAATGACGCCAAGCAAGCCTACGAGCAGTTGCTCCAAATCGATAATCAACATCTGCACGGGCTGAACAATCTGGCCTTCCTGCTTTCCGACAAGCTCAATCAGCCACAGGAGGCCGTCGCCTACGCACGCAAAGCGGCAAAGATATTCCCGGTGCAGTCTGTGCAGGACACGCTCGCGTGGACCTACGTGCAGATGGGTGAATACCGCCTCGCCATCGCCATCCTCACGCAGGCGCTCGAGGAGGATCCCCGATACGTTCCGGCGATTTACCACCTGGCGGAGGCCTACCGGCGCGACGGGCAGTTGCAAAAGGCCCAAAACCTGCTCGAAGGCGCCGCGACCCTTATCACCGAGGGCATCGGTGAGTCCTACAGACCCCAGGTGCGCAAAGCCAGAGACGACGTCCGCCGAGGCGAGACCGCTCCCTGATAATTTGTCAGCCACAATCGACAGGCAAGGGCAAACTCGCGCCGTGTTCTATCAATTGAACAGGCACGACAGCGGACCTCGGCGCGCGAATACGCTGCGACAAGCGTCACATTCCGACCAAACGAATGCGTTGGACGGTTCACCCCGAACATTTCCGCGAACCATCTCGCAACCAGCATTGAATCATCGCGATTCGCATGCAACAATCAGGTGGTAGGTTCTGGGGACACCCGATAACAAAATTTGGAGGTAGGGGTATGTTCGCGGGGGTCAAACACGGCTTCACGTTTCGACGCACTTTGTTCTCAATGGTGACTCTTGCGCTCGCCGCGCGATGCGCAGCCATCGAGGTTGTCGTATACAACGACTCGCTTGAGGATCTCCAGTTCGCGACCATCGTGGCTGGCTTCATCGCCGGCGAAGAAGGTGGTTCCCGGCTGACCATGCCATGCGACGGAAACATTGTGGCTGTGCAGGTGCTGTGGTGGGCGGGCGACGCAGGCGCGCCGCCCCATCTGGGCAACAACATCTGGATTCGCCGTGGGGAATCTTTCCCGACACCCGGCGTGATATTGGAACAGCTAGAGGGCCCGGTCTTCCAGCCGTTCGCCTTGAACGAGTTTCGATTCCTCGACGAAAATCAAACCCTCCCGCTTCAGGTGGGCGTGCTTGCAGGCCAAACCCTCCTTGTCTCGGTCGAGTTCGGTGAATCTACCCTGCCCACCACGGGCAGCGTCGTCCGCGACAACAATGGCTGCCAGCCGGGCAGGAACGCGCTGTTCGCCCCCAATCTGGGCGGTTGGCTGGACTTTTGTTCGTTTCCGATTTTCCTGCAAGGCGACCTCGTGATTCGCGCGGTCGTCGATTGTCAGGAACCCACCGGGGCCTGCTGCCTGACCACCGGCGGCTGTCAGGACGGCCTCGATGCTGGCGATTGCGCCGCGATCAGTGGTACGTATCAGGATGACAATTCCGTCTGCGCCAACGTCGATTGCCCGAAAGCGTCCGAAGCCTGCTGCTTCATGGGCGGCGGATGCATCGATCTCACGCCCAGTGTCTGTGCCATCGCCGAAGGTTTTTCGCAAGGAATCGGTTCGACCTGTGCAGCCGTCGAGTGTTTCCCAACCGGGGCCTGCTGCCTGCCGGACGGAGCCTGCTCCGAAAACGTCCTCGATCAGGATTGCATCGACATGGGCGGAGTCTTTCAAGGTTCTGATTCTCTTTGCTCGGGCGTCTCCTGCCCGCAGCCCACCGGCGCCTGTTGTCTCACCAGCGGCAATTGCCTTGTCCTCGAACAGGCGGATTGTGCTCAAATTCCGAACAGCTCATGGCCTGGCGCGGGGACCGATTGCACCGACGCCGACACGAACGGAACAGCCGACGCCTGCGAAACAGGCTGCAACGATCCCACGCAGGATATCGACGGCGACTGCGATGTCGATCTCGATGACTTCAGCATGTTTTTCGGATGTGCGTCGGGCGACGGTGTGATCGCTGCCAAGGGTTGCGAATGTTTCGACGCCGATCGCGACGGAGACGTCGACATGATTGACGCGGGCGCCATGTTCCGCGCATTCACCGGCGAAGGAACCGGTTGCCCATAGCACAGCGAATCAAACTTTTTGCGTCCAGCGTCGCTTTTCCAGATTTTCCCGCTCTTTCCGTTTAGCCGTGTCGCGTGCGACACGACCAGAAAGCGTTGGTTCGTGCGGATTTTCCCGAAGCAAGATTTCTCAATCCCAAGAAAAATGCGACTGCAACGCGACGAGGATTCACCCTACATCAACAGCAATATCATCCCAGCCACATAAATCGCCGCGAGCAGGGCGGAGTCCACACCAAGTCTCCCAAGCACGGTCCGCCCCCGTCCGTAGCTGATCGACCCCACGACCACAGCCGTCATCAGGATCGGCAGCATTCCCGCGATCATGTTGGGCACAGGGTGAAAATCCTCGCCCTGCATCAGCAACTCGTCGCCCGCAAACACGGAAACCAATTTCAAAAAAGGGACTACGAAGATGTTGAACATGTTGCTGCCGAAGATGTTGCCCAACGCCATGTCCAGATTGCCCATACGCACCGATGCCACGCCCGTCGCGATCTCCGGCAACGAGGTCGCGATCGCCAGGAAAAGAAACCCGACAAACGTCGCGCCCAGAGGCCGGCCCAGGGCTTCGATCGGATGCTCCGCCAGAACGTCGCCCGTCCGTGCCAGCCACCAGGCAGCAACCACCAGAATCATCGAAACAAACGCGACGCGACCAAGCAGATGATCCGCCGGTTTTTTCTTGGCTTCGGTGGTGTCGTTTCCAACAGGTGCTGCCGGGGCCTGGCCAACGCGAAAAACCATGCGCATGCAGGCCATGTACGTCACAACCATCAGCCCAACGACCGACCATTCGCAAATCTGGGCGACGCGCACGTTGTCCTGGAACTTGTCCACCAGCGTGATGCCGAACAGTGCGATGGACATCAGCACAATGCCGAACGAGCAGCTGACCGAGTGCGATCGGCCCATCCCCGTGAGAATCGACCCGCCGCCGATGAAGGCGTTGAGCAGCAGAATCAGCAGAATGTTGAAACTACAGCTCCCGAAGATCGCGCTGAACGCCATGTCCGTTTGGCCCACCCACGTTGCCGTCATCCCCGATACGACCTCGGGCAGCGACGTGACCGTAGCCAGCAACAGCGCCCCCACCCACGCAGAACCAAGCTGATACTTGTCCGCCACCCCGTCGGCCAGCGACGCCAACCGCGATCCGGAGACAACCACAGCCGCACCAGCCAGAACAATCTCCACAAACAACGCCCACGTCGGGAGCTCCGCCCCGAAAATCCAGTTACTCAGCAACGTCGTGCCCTCGTCATGCCTGCTTCCGTGTCAACGAAAGGCGATTCTACAGACCAAAGCCGTTTCAGCCATGTCGCAACGAGCCGAGGACTTCAGTCCACGCGGAGCTCGACCGCAACCCGCGACGCCACAGCCTCCGCTTGGCCGACGTAAAGCATGGAATGTAAATAATTTACTGACTCTTCAAACGGTCCGGTTTCACGCATTCCTGCGTCAATTCCGCACGCCGCTGTTCCGTTCTCGCGAGCGCATTCGCTATTGTATGTTGTGCTTGATGCGGCGGTTTACTTCGGCTGTACGCGTTCCAATAATGAGCGGGCATGCGTTTTGCCCGTCCCCGGCCTGCGTGACGGATAATTGCGCGACGGGATTCGTGACCGATCCCGGGGGCCTTGAAACCCACTCGATCCCATGCGTGCATCACGACCTCACCATCGACACGGAACGACCACGGCCCGCGTGATGCCGATCCTGCTCGCCGCTTGCGCAGCCTGCTTCGCAACAGCCCAGGGTTGCGCACGCGACCCCGACTCACGCGTTCTTCGATTCTTCTTCAACGTTCCCGATGCCCCTGACGAAAATGCCCACGTCGGACGCACATCCCTCATGGCTGATGCACCGTCGGAGCGTGACGGAAACGGTTTGGGTCCAAGCGTGCTTCATCCGCCGTACGCCCGCCGCGAGTGCATCGCCTGCCACGACTACGACGACAGTCGTCGCCTTCGCAACGATTTCCTGGACACGTGTGCCGATTGTCACGAACAATATTTCTCAGAAGAAGTCGGTCACGTTCCCGTGCGGGAAAAACTTTGCCTTAAATGTCACGAACCTCACGCAGGCAGGCATCCGGGATTGTTGCGGCGATCGGTCGCCCGCACTTGCGGACGCTGCCACGTCAAGGCAGGCCTGCTCAGCCCGGAACATCACACGCGCGACGACACGCACGACTGCACCGTCTGTCACGACCCGCATTTTGGTGTCGGCTTCCGCCTGAAGCCCGACGCGCCCATCGACCACACACGCTACAACGCCCGAAGCGGTGCCGACCGAACCACCCCCAAGGACCACCTCATCATCCCACGCCGGTAGCGTTCACGAACCGATTCCCGCACGAACCCGCAAAATAAAAAGTCGCCGTCGTCGTGCTTAGCCGTGTCGCGTGCGACACGATTCAAATCTGCGTTCAACTCCGCCAAGTTGACCGCCCGAATAAACGCAGAACTCAAGCATCACCGCCAAGCATCATGAAACACCACCGCCAGCACCCACGAACCCACGAGTATCCCCATCGTCGCGAATCCGCAGTGGCGTTGCAAACGGGCGGACAACAATACTTTACTCCCCAGTTCCCCGAGCAATGCACCGATCGCCAGTCCGCAACCAAAACCCGCCACATGGGCCATCACGTCTGTGCGCGCTCCACCGGCCCCCAGATAACCCAGCAGAACCACACCGCCGACCAGTGGAGACCATCGCACCAGCCACGACGTCTGCACATGACGCCGGCGAACCAGTACGAACGCGACAATAATCCCCAGTGTCGCAAATACTGAAGTGGAAGCACCGACAGACGTGTGGTGTGTCTGCCGAATCAATGCGTTCACACAGTTACCAGCCGCCCCCGCCAACAGAATGCAAAACCACGCCAAGCCGGAGCCGAGCAACTGTGCTGCGAAAAATCCAAAAATCCCGCCGACCACGACATTGCCGGCCAAATGCGCCCAGCCGGAATGCAAACTCAGTGCGGTGACTGTGCGCCAAAGCTGCCCGCGCAGGATCAGTTCCGCATCGGTCCGGCCCACTAAGAACCAGTCCAGCCCGAACACGTTTCGACTCTGAAGAATATCCACGAGCAGCAGCACCGCCACAAAACCATAAACACCAAGCCAGCCGGTGGCCCGTTGTGGGATTGCCTGAACACGCTGCGACCATCCGCGGTTCTCTTCTCTGTACGCGTCGAGTTCCGCACAGGCTGCTGTCGCATTCGGTGCTTGCACTGCGAGAATATGTTCGCCAGCCTCCCTGCGCATGTAGAACTTGATTCCCGCCGCTTCAAGAACAAGCGCATGCTCGAAGCACGCTTTCCAGGCGCGCGAACGGTAGACGGTCTCCAGAGGCTGCGGCTCTTCCATCATCATCCAATAAATTCTGAATTAAGCGCGGGCTATGACTTGCCGTCGGTCTCGACCTTCACTCGCCAGGGCTTGTCCAGCTTGGACAGCGCCTTGGCCAATCGGCTGGCGGAGTGCGGGCTGGCGTGCAGCGTCGCGTCGCGATGGCCCGATTGCGAAATGCGAATCGAAGCCTTCCGGTGGTTGGCATGGATCTCGATATTCCCCCCCGCGCCGACTGCATACTCACGCGTTGCGGCGTACTTCTTGTATACCAGCCGCTTGTTGGTCAGCACGACGCCGGCGGTCCCCGTCTCCGCCCGGGCAAAGTCGGAATCCGCGAAGTAGGCGTGAAACTTCTCCCCCTCGCCCGGCTTGAACCAGGTGGATATCCGCGTCCGCACCGGCAGGGAAAGTCGTCGCCAGCGATCGTCCCGCTGTCGCTGAGCAGCGTCGGCCAACGACCGATAATTCATCGCGCTCTGGCCGCCGTTGTTGGTGAAGAATTCCAACGCCAAATCGAGTTTCGCGATTGTGATCTGACAAACATCCTCCCCGTTGCGGTGTCGCGTGTGCCCTGTGATCTCCCCGGCTGCTTTGCATTGGCTGCAAACGAAATAGGGAAACGGGTTGCAAAACGGCGGCGGGAGAATCGTCATCGGTTCAAGATGATCGAACCATCGCTTCTGTTGCGTGCGCAGCAACTGATCCAGCCGCCCGAAGGCCTTGTCCCGAAGTTCGTTGCGGTGAAAAGCGTCCTGACGCGGCAATTTTTCGCCCCAGATGACCAGATGCACCTCAAGCTGTGAGTCGCTGAGACAGTGAACGCACTTGAGCGGAAACGACTTGCGCACGTCGGCGTTGTTCAATTCCTTGGCCGGGAACTCGAAATGTGCCCCGTTATCATCGATGTGATCCAGCTTGACGCGAGGCCTCTCCGGCGGTGGCGGGGGTGTCCATTCGCCCAGCGTCGGGCGAGTTTTCGGCACCTTGGTTGACCGAAAGATGCTCGTGCTGCCCATGACGCTCTGCTCGGGCGTGCCCTCTTCCATCACCCAGCCGAGGATCGTTTCGTCGTCGATGGGGTCGTCGGGCTGGATGCGAAATCGCTGGTGACACTTCTTGCACACCGCATGACGCCCGATCCGATCGAGCTTGATGCGGTACTTCTGGTCGCAAGTCGGGCAGCCTATGATCAATTCGCCAGCCATGTCATCACCGTCAGGGCCGCGAACTCGGCGGAAGTGATTGCCTCATCCATGACCACGTCATGTTCGCCAGCCCTATGAAAATCATAAACATCGACGATTGCAGGGTCAACGATCTTCTCGGCCTTGTGATTTCTTTCGGCGGGAATTCGCCGTATGGATGCGCGTGCCGCTCTTTGCGATATCGGTCCTTCAGCCATACAATCCCGTGCATGATCATTACCATCGACGGACCGGCTGGCAGCGGGAAATCGACGACTGCGAGGAAGCTGGCGGCGCGTCTCGATATAGCCTATCTCGACACTGGAGCGATGTACCGAGGCGTTGCCTACGAAGTCTTGCGCCAAAACGTGGACACCGGTGACCCCGAAGCTCTTCTGGAGGTCGCCCGGGGCGTGGATATCTCGCTCGATTGCGGACCGATGAAAACCACCGTGCGTATCGCCGGCCAGGACGTCAGCGACGCCATCCGATCGATGAAGGTCAGCAAAGCCACCTCCGCCATCGCGAGCATCCAACCTATCCGCGACCTGCTCGTAAGTCGTCAGAAAAACATCGGCGTGGAACTGGGTTCGTTCGTCACCGAAGGGCGGGATCAGGGAAGCGTCGTTTTTCCGGACGCCGATGTGAAATTCGTCCTCGATGCCACACCCGATCGACGCGCCCGCCGCCGACTGGAGGATTTGCGCGTCGCCGGGCAGGAAGCACAGCTTGACGAGGTGCTCGCCCACTTCAAATACCGCGATTCCATCGACGAGCACCAGTGGGAACCGCTCCTGAAACCCGGAGCAGCCATCAGGGTGGATACCACCGACATGACGCTCGACGAAGTCGTCGACGAGCTTGAACGTCAGGTCCGCGTGCGTTCCGCCAAGTCTCAACCAACGCTCAAGTAACCCGGAAAATCACCTTTTTTCGCATCCCGACGTCCCCCGCATTCGCTTAGCCGTGTCGCGTGCGACACGAGTATTTCCCTCCATACAACGAGTAGCAAACTTCAACCTGTGCGGACGGTCCTGCCCTCAAAGAGGCACCCGCGCGGGTCTACTTCCCAATACAAAACGACGCAAACACCCGACCCAGCAAGTCCTCCGTCGTAACCGAACCAGCCACCGAGCCGACCTGCTCGAGCGCTTCGCGCAGATCGAACGCAAGGATGTCAGCCTGATCGATGGTCTCGTCGATTTCGGCGGCAGTCTCGCGACAGCGACGCACGCATTCCAACGCCGATTGAATCGCTTCGCGCTGTCGGGCCGTAACGAGAACAACCTCATCGCCGACCGTCGCCGACGGCGCATCCATCGCGTCGACGATCCCGTGCTTGAGCGCGTCGAGATTTCGCCCGTGCAGCGCGCTGATCGGGCAGACCGGCTGGCCGTGACGCTCTTTGAGATCAGTAATCCGCCTTTCGACGACTTCGGAACCCAGCGCGTCGATCTTGTTCGCAATGATGATCGTCGGCGGCGATGCGTCCGATATAATCGACGCGGGAAACGCGTCATCCACCCGGCCCGTCAAATCGACAACGTAAAGGATTAGGTCCACCCGACCGGCTGCTGCCAGCGTCAGGTCGGCTGCCTCTCGCAAGAGGTCGGTCGATTCGGTGTCCACGCCGGCTGCGTCGAGCAACATCACTTCGACCTGCCCCAGCATGACGGTCACGGACAAAACGTCGCGCGTCGTTCCACCCACGGGCGAGCAGATAGCCCGGTCCATCCCGGAAAGCGCGTTCATGAGCGTACTCTTGCCCGCGTTGGAACGCCCCACCAAAAGAATGTGCGGCAGGACGTCGAGACGGTCCGTCGATTCCGCCGCCGCGATAAGTTGTTCAAGCTCGCGCTCGACGTGGCTTACGCGCGTGAGCAAATCTTCCGGGGAGATGAAGTCGATCGGCTCTTCCGCGAAATCGATGTCAGCCTCAACGAGTGCGACCAGCTCGGCCAGCGTTTCGAGGACGTGCTCCGTGCGTTCGGTGAGTCGGCCATCCATCATGCGGCGGGCGCTGCGGAGCTGCGCGTCGGACCGGGCATTGATAATATCCGAGACCGCCTCGGCACGAGTGAGGTCGATCGCACCGTTCAGAAACGCCCGGGCTGTGAACTCTCCGGGTTGGGCGGGCCGAGCGCCAAGCTCGACTATCCGCTCGACGAGCATTTGCAACAGTACCGGCGAACCCGGCACATGGAGTTCGACAGCGTCCTGCCGCGTGTAGCTTCGCGGGGCGCGAAAAACGTAAACATCGCACGGAACACGGCAATCCGCTTCGAGCGCAATCTCCCCGGAACAGCGTCGAAAGCCAGCCAACCTCGCCAACCCTGTTGCATCCGCAACCTCGAAGATTCGCCCAGCTAACTCAACACACCCCGGCCCGCTGCAGCGTACGATCCCCCGCGCCGCGCACCCAGCTGGAGAAGCCACCGCCACAATAATGTCATCCACAAGATCGAACATTTCAGACCGGATTCTAGCGATCTGCCCAAGAGATGCGCACGACCCGGCATTCCGAACAAAGCCGACGTGCTGGGAATCGCGACCGCTCGAACGAGGCCGCGATCGGATCGAACTAACCGCCCTCGTGGGAAAATGTCGGGCTTCATGGCTTCTGTGCGTGACGTCCGATATCCTTGGTATGAGTGCGACCGCGCGACGTCTCGTTACACATTCGTTGCGCCATTTCGCACGATCTCGGTGTCTAATCCGTAGGAGTGAGTAGAATAGGCGAGACAGGTAAACTGATGCTTTAATAGCGGGTGTGCCGCAACGGACGCCCGTTTCGGGCGTTATAATCATTGGCTGAGAGTTTAATTGACCTGCGGCCTCTCAGGACGCACATTATAGGGGCGGGGGAAACAGTCCGTCCGGTGCGAGATCGAGGCCGGCATCGGTGCGGGAATCCCTCCTTTCCGGCGATGAGACCCGGTGTTTCGTGCGAATTCGGGGCTTGCGTGGTCGCCGAATGTTTGGTAAAAGTACGGTAGTTTCAAAGCGAGAGCGATGACCCCATCTGACCCCAAAAACTCAGCCGGCAGCAGCGGTGGATCGCGAGCCGATTCGGCTGCACAGGCGATCATTGGGCGCGAGATCGGCGGCGATTTTCTCATTCGGAGGAAAATCGGCCAGGGCGGGATGGGGACGGTCTACGAAGCCTGGCAGAATTCTTTGCGCAGGATCGTGGCCATCAAGATTTTATCCAACTCAGCCGGGTTGACCGAAAACGCGATCGCGAGGTTTCAGCTCGAAGCGCAAGCGGCGGCCAAGCTGCATCACACGAATATTGTACCCATTTTCGCGCAGGGCGAACACGAGGGACTTTACTACTACGCGATGGAATTGGTGCCCGGGTTCAGCCTGAACGAGCTGATCGCGAGCTTACGCGGCGAATCACCCAAACCGTTGGATTTGACGGCTACGCGGGTGGTTTCCACGGACGGCACCGGCGGCGGATCGTTAGATGGTTCCGCAGCATCGAGCGGCGGCGGGGACAGCGGGAGCAGTTTGTCGAGCGTTCTTTCGCAGGCGTCGCAGATGCGATTCGACCGTGTGGCTGAGATGATTGCATCTGCGGCTGACGGTCTGGAATACGCGCACGCGCACGGGGTCATTCATCGGGACATCAAGCCTCACAACTTTCTGTGCGGCGAGGACGGACGGTTGCGCATTGCCGACTTTGGGTTGGCCCGCGTGCTGGAGCAGCCGGGGATGACGGTTACGGGCGAGTTTGTGGGATCGCCGTTGTACATGTCGCCGGAGCAGATTACGGGAAGTTCGGCGGATGTCGGTCCGCATACGGATATTTATTCGTTGGGCGCGACGCTTTACGAATGGCTTGTATTGCGTCCGCCGTTTCCAGGCGAGACGCGCGAGCAGGTCATTTCGCGCATCGTGCAGGAGGAACCTGCTCCGCCGCGATCGGTCAACCCGAAGATTCCGGTCGATCTTGAAACGATCTGCCTCAAGGCGCTTCAAAAATCGCCCAACCGCCGTTACGCAGCCGCGGCGGACATGGCTGCTGATCTGCGACGGTTTGTTGCCCGTCAGGCGATCAATGCCAAGCGCGAAGGTGTATTTGGCAAGTTGGGAAAATTCGTCGGGCGTAATCGTGGGGCTGTTCTCGTTGCGGGGATTCTTGTGGCGGTCGGATCGCTCCTTTGGGGGTTGCAGTCGAAGCGTGTCAACGTTCTCAGTGAGCAGAAGGAGGAGGTCATTGCCTCCAATCGTGACGCTCAAAAGCGGGCCAACGCGGCGGAAGAGCGCGTCGATCAGTTGGAGGAAGAGAAGAGGCGATTGACGGAAACACTGGGCAATGCACCGATTGAGAGCGGTTTGGCACAATTGGGTGCCGACGTGCTGGGCGACGTGGCCGACGCGTTTCGGGCGAGCGTTTCTTTCGACGTTGGCGACGGTGAATTGGCTTCGGCGCCCACGCCGGAAAACATTGACGAGAATATCGACTTGGCGTCCGAGGATCGCCGGCTTATCGATCTGTTCGTGGAGGAGTTCCTTCAGGCGATGCGTCGCGACGAGCGGCGAGTTGCGGAGATGAGTTCGTCCGGCAACCCTGTTGACGAGCGGGCGGCGATGTATTTTCGCGAGGCGTTGTTGGCCGACGGCGTGGAGCAGGCGTTGTCGCTTGCCAACCTCACGCTCCAGTCGCAGTTCGACCATTCGGGTGCGTTACAGCTTCGAAGCCTGTTGAACCTTGCTCGCGGTGAATACGACAAAGCCATCGCCGACGCGAATCTGCTGGTCAATGTTCGTGGTGATTCTTCAGCGGGATTCCTGGTGCGTGGTCTGGTGCGTTTTTTCGCGGGGCAGCGGGCGGAGAGCTTGGCCGACCTGAATCGTGCGGTTCAGATCGAGCCGCGTAACCCTGTCGTGTGGGTTTCTCGCGGTGCGGTGCGTTCGCGTCTTGGGCAGTACATCACAGCCATCGATGATTTTCAAACGGCGACCGGTCTTGTGCCATTGCATGTGGCGGCGACGGAAGAACGCGCACTGGCCCTCGATCGCTTGCGCACATTTGTGACGAAGGAATTGGCGGAGCGTATCGAGCAGGATTCCACGAACTACGAATTACGCATTCAGCGCGGCGACCTCTTTTATTATCTCGGCGAATACGACAATGCGATGGCGGACTTTTCGACGGCCAGCAATCTCGTGGAAGAGCCGCCGAGTACGCTGATCGGAAAGCTGTACATGACGCAGCAACGCCTTCGCGATGCCAAGAGACCTGTTTCCGATGCGAAGCCGCAGGCGTCCGCCAGGCCGCATCGAGAATCGGTCATCAAGCCGGTACCGATCACCTTCCGTGCCTTCGTGGTGCGATTCGTCGGCGACTGGATTCGTGGCTGACTTTACGCTCGACAACGATTTGACGATCACGCCCACGCTGCGTTTGCCGGCGGACTGTTTGCATTACCGGTTCACGCGCAGCAGCGGCCCGGGCGGGCAAAACGTCAACAAGGTCAGCACGCGCGTTACGGTTTATTTCGACGTAGACGCCTGCCCCGCTTTTTCCGCCGCACAGAGATACCGTATTCGCGAACGACTGAGCACGCGGATCAACAAAGCGGGCCAGTTGTACGTGACCGCATCGGCTGACCGTTCGCAGGCAGCCAACCGTCGGGCCGCTCGGGAGCGATTGGCGGAGCTCATTCGCGAAGCGCTCGCCCGTCGCATACAGCGTCGCAAGACGAGGACGCCCCCCTCCGCGAAACGACGCAGGTTGCAAGACAAACGCCGTCGCAGCCAAACGAAGAATATGCGATCCGATCGCGGCGGACACGGCGATTGATCGCAGTCTGTAACTCTCAATATCCGAGAGAGAAAAATACGCAATAATGCCCCAACGCCTATGAGAATTCTCATCACTGGTAGCGCAGGCCATCTGGGCGAAGCACTCGTTCGGTCGTTGCAGGACAGCGACCACGAAACCGTCGGTATCGACATTTTGGACTCGCCATTCACGACGCAGGTCGGTTCGATCACCGATCGCGCATTCGTGGCACGCTGCATGGACGGTGTGCAGGCCGTCCTGCACGCAGCGACCTTGCACAAGCCGCACATCGTCACACACACGCGGCAGGACTTTATCAACACGAACATCACCGGCACGCTCAACCTGCTTGAGGAGGCGTCACGGATCGGCGTTGGTTCGTTCGTTTTGACGAGTACGACCAGTGTGTTCGGCCGAGCGCTGCGCCCGCCGGCCGAAGTCCCTGCTGTGTGGGTTACGGAAGCGCTTGCACCCATGCCGAGAAACATCTACGGCGTGACGAAAGCAGCAGCCGAAGACCTCTGCGAGTTGGCACATCGCAAGGATGGGCTGGCTTGTGTGGTCCTGCGAACGTCGCGGTTTTTCCCCGAGCAGGACGACAGCAAGACCGTGCGCGAGGCTTACGACGATGGAAACGCAAAAGCCGTCGAGTTTCTGTACCGTCGCGTGGAAATAGAGGATGTGGTCAGAGCCCACCTGTGTGCGCTCGAGCGTGCGCCGACGATCGGCTTCGGGCGGTACATCGTCAGCGCGACGACCCCGTTCACGCCGCAGGATGTCGCGGACCTTCGCCTCAATGCTCCGCTGGTTCTTCGGAGGAGAGTTCCAGATTTCGAAATTGAGTTCGCACGCCGCGGCTGGTGCATGTTTTCCGGAATCGATCGCGTGTACGACAACACGCTCGCACGCCGCGATCTGGGCTGGGCACCACGGTACGACTTCGCATATGTGTTGAGCCGGCTGCAAGCCGACGAGGATCCGCGTAGTGCGCTGGCTTGCGCGGTGGGTTCCAAGGGCTACCACACTCAGACGTTCACCGACGGGCCTTTCCCCGTCGATTGACACGCCAGGATGCGGCAGAGCATGTTCAGCCAGGGTGCAGCCCGCGCGACGAAACCACATATTGGAGTCAGTCTTCGACAGGTGTATTGCGTTCAATCGGGTGGATGTTTCAGGGAGGTTTTTCGACATGAGCGAAACAAAGAAGAGTGAACGTCGGCCTCTGTTCGCCAAGTGGGTTTGGTGGGTCGGTGGTGCGTTGGTTGGGGCCTTGGTGCTTCTGTTGACTACTGTCCTGGTGACGCGCCAGATCGGGCGGACTGCGCTGGCGCGGGAAATTGAGCGGATTCGAGAAACCGGCGGAGCGCTGACGTATGACGACTTGCTCGCGAGCATAGTACCTGTGCCGGATGAAGAGAATTCGGCGCTGGTGATTCTGGAGCTTGCGGACAAGTTGAGCGCGATCCGCGAGGGACAACAAAAAAGCGACGATTACCCTTGGCTGGGACGGGCGGAGGTGCCGGATTGGCCCGCCCCCTGGCCGAATGAGATGAACGAGAAGGTCGATGAGTTTCTGACGCTGCAGGAAGCGTTATTGGCCAAGCTCGATGTAACTGCGGACATGCCGCGCGGGTCGTTCGGTCGCGACTACAGCGGGGATCCGATGTTGGTTCTGCTTCCGGATTTGAGCGACGTTCGCACCGCCGCAAAGATCATCGTGCTCGCGGCGGAACGCGACGCGCGGCAGGGCAACATGGAACGGGCAGCGCAGCGGCTCATCACCGCGTTGAACATTGGCCATTCGCTTGAAGACGATCCTTTCATCATCAGCATGCTCGCCGTTGCGGCCGTCAATGCGCTCACGGTCGAAGCGATGGAGTACATTCTCACGCAGCATCGATTCGACGGGCCGACGTTGGAAAGGCTACAGCGCGCGTACGCCGATCGCGAAGCTGTCAACCTGATCGCCCGAGGATTATCCGGCGAGCGCGTGGCGCAACTCGCGTATTACGATTACGTGAGGCGCTACGGCATCCAGACGCTCTCAAGCGCCCCGCCGGGCGCTTCGAGTTCGCCTAAAGTGTTTGATTGGGCGCTCGCGGGACTTGTCGACATGAACGAAGCCAAGACGCTGGAGTTGATAACGCCACTTGTCGAAGCCGCGGATTCGTACGCCGACGCGATAGGAGCCGCTAAAAAAATGGAGGCGGTTAAGACTGGTATTTCCACTTCGGACGTTCGCTACCATTTTGCACGAATTCTGATGCCGTCCTTGTATCGCGCGTGCGAGTTGTCCGCGCGGTGCGCAGCGATCATGCGTTGCACGGTGACAGCGCTGGCGATGGAGCGGTATCGGTTGGCCCACGGTGCGTGGCCCGAATCGCTCGACGATCTCGTGCCGGAGTATCTGGACAGCGTGCCGATTGATCCGTTCGATGAAAAACCGATGCGCTATGCGACCAAGGACGGATACGTTGTCATCTACTCGGTCGGGGAACACGGCGTCGATGACGGAGGCGATGTCGAAAAACCTGCGAAAAAACAAGGTCGTTCTGCAATGTCGCCGGATACGGGGTTCCGATTGTTGAGTACGCCTCTTGAAAGCGATTGACGAAATCCGCACGCCACGAGTTTTCGATAGTGACAGGGCACGATTCGCGCAGAGTTCTGCTATCGGGATCGGACTTCGGTGTGTGGTTTGCGTACGATGGGGTGGATGCTTCTTGGAGAATCATAGGCATGAGTGAAACAAAGAGTGAACGTCGGCCTCTATTCGCCAAGTGGGTTTGGTGGGTCGGTGGTGCGTTGGTTGGGGCCTTGGTGCTTCTGTTGACTACTGTCCTGGTGACGCGCCAGATCGGGCGGGCAGCTTTGGTATCGGAGATTCAGAGGATTCGTGACGCCGGCGGGGCGTTGACCTATGACGACTTGCTCGCGGGCGTGGTGCCTGTGCCGGACGAGGAGAATTCGGCGCTGGAGATCTTGGAGCTTGCGGACGAGTTGGGTGCGATCCGCGAGGGACAACAAAAAAGCGACGATTACCCTTGGCTGGGACGGGCGGAGACGCCGGATTGGCCTGCCCCCTGGCTTGATGAAATGATCGTGACGGTCGATGAGTTTCTGAGTCGGCAAGAGGCGTTGCTTGCGAATCTCGATGTGATTGCGGACATGCCGCGCGGGTCGTTCGGTCGCGACTACTACGCTGGGGATGCGCTATCGATCCTGCTCCCGGAAACCACGACTGTTCGCACCGCCGCAAAGCTCATGGAGCTCGCAGCAGAGCGGGACGCACGGCTGGGCGATATGGAACGAGCAGTGCAGCGGCTCATCACAGTGCTGAACATCGGCCATTCGCATGCAGATGACCCAATCCTCATCAGCATGCTCGTGGTGGCAGCCGTCGAAGAGCTTGGGGTGAATGCGTTGGAGCACATCCTTACTCAGCACCGGTTCGACGAGCCTGCGTTGGAAAGGTTGCAGCATGCTTTTGCTGATCGCGGGTCCGTCAGCTTGGTTGCCCGAGGCTTGTCCGGCGAGCGTGTCGGGCAACTTGCACTTTCCGACTACGTGAAACGCCACGGCATCCAATCGATCTCGAATGCAGCACTGGGCGGCGGGAAATCGTGGAGTGTAACCAATTGGGCGTTGGCGGGAATTCTCGATCTGAATCTGGCCAAGGCGATTGAGTTGCTGACACCGGTCGTCGAAGCTGCCGATTCGCACGCCACCGCGATCAAGGCAGCCGACGATATGGACGCGGCGTTAGCGAGTACCTCTCCACTGAGCGTACGCTACTTTATCACACATTCATTGGTGTCGTCTCTGTCCCGCTCCTGCGTGTTTTTCGCCCAGCGTGCGGCACATATGCGTTGCACGGTGGCGGCGTTGGCGATGGAGCGGTATCGGCTGGCCAACGGCGCGTGGCCCGTATCGCTCGACGAACTCGTGCCGGAGTATCTGGACAGCGTGCCGATTGATCCGTTCGACGAAAAACCGATGCGCTTCGCGACCAAGGACGGATACGTGGTCATCTATTCGGTCGGAGAGAACGGCGTTGATGACGGAGGCGATGTCCAAATGTCCGCGAAGAAAATGGGGCGCCCAAGGGTCTTGCCGGATGTTGGGTTCCGATTGCTGGATGTGGAATCGGCTGGGCGAAACGATCAAAAGACAGACGGTGATTGAATCGGTGACGCTGATTCCGGAAGCGAGTATGCTACAATCGCTACAGCACAGCGGCTGAGTCCTGGCAGCCGTCGGCTTTTCGGATCGAGACTCTGTGGACCTGTTCTCACAACAACGCGAAAAGCATCTCGGCTCGGTTCAGCCGCTCGCGGTCCGCATGAGGCCCGTGTCGCTCGACGAGTTCGCCGGGCAGGAGCATTTCATAGACCCGGGCAAGCTGCTCCGGCGCATGCTGGAGGCGGACCGTCTGACCAGCGCCGTTTTCTACGGCCCACCCGGAACGGGAAAAACCACGCTCGCACATCTGATCGCCCGGCACACCAAAGCCCACTTCGATGAGGTCAACGCAGCCGCTGTCGGCGTAAAGGAAATCCGCGAAATTCTGGCAGCCGCCCGCGTGCGACTCGAAACCGAAGGCCGGCGAACGGTCCTGTTCGTAGATGAGCTACACCGCTTCAACCGTGCCCAACAGGACGTGCTGCTCGGGGATGTCGAAAACGGCATCGTCATCCTCCTGGCAGCCACCACGGAAAACCCGTTTTTCGCCGTCAATACGCCCTTACTGTCCCGCAGCCAGGTTTTCAAGCTCGAACCGCTGACCATTGAGCACATCGAGGAACTGCTGACGCGCGCCCTGAACGACGTCGAACGCGGTCTGGGGCGTCATAAGGTCACAATCGAACCGACGGCCCTTCGCCATCTGGCCACCGTCTGCGACGGCGACGCTCGCCGGGCGCTCAGCGCTTTGGAAATCGCGGCGTTGAGTTTGTTGAGCGAATCCGATCAGGCAAATTGCGTCATCACGCCCGAAATTGCGGCTGAGTCAATTCAGCGAAAGGTTATCCAATATGACGGCACGGGCGACGATCACTACGACGCAGCCAGCGCGTTGATCAAAAGCATGCGCGGCAGCGACCCCGATGCCGCTATCTACTGGCTGGCACGGATGTTAGAGGCTGGCGAAGACCCGCGATTCCTCGCCCGGCGGATCGTCATCGCTGCGGCGGAGGACGTCGGCAATGCCGATCCGATGGGGTTGGTTTTGGCTCAGGCGGCGGCGGACGCGACGCAGTTTGTCGGGCTGCCGGAGTGCCAACTTCCTTTGGCGCAAGCTGTTGTCTATCTGGCCTGTGCTCCGAAATCCAATTCTGCCACCCTCGCGATCGGTGCGGCCCGTGAGGCTGTCCGGACCAACCGCACGATTCCGGTTCCGAAACACCTCCGCGACGCGCATTATCAAGGGGCCAAGCAACTGGGCCACGGCAAGGATTACCTATATCCACACAACGCGCCAGGCGGCATGGTTGACCAGGATTACCTCGGCGTTGACGCAACGTTTTACACGCCGACCGATCGCGGGCATGAAGTGAAAATGGGGGAATACCTCGAACGGTTTCGCCGGCTGCGACAACCGCGCGACGAAGCGTGAAGCCTGTTCGCGGGTCGGACGGTTGTCGATTTCGCGGTGCTCGATTTGCGGAAAACGGATGAGGCTTTTGGGGGCGGGCGCGTCAATTCTTGTGTGCGATGCGATTCTTGTCTTGCGTCGCGACGCGGGATGCGTATGCTCGACCGGCAGGCGCAGGGGCGCGCCGTTTCACACTCCGTTCGAGAGGAGAGAATCACTTGGCCAGGCGTCGTCGAAGGCGGAAGTCCGGGGGTTTGGGGCGATATGTTGTCGTGCTAAGCCTGTTCGGGCTGGGGTTTGTGTATCGTGAGGCGCTGCTGGGGCTGGTGACGTCGCCCGACGTTGCGAGCGAATCCTCGCCTCTGCCTGTGTTGACCACTGAACGGCCCGAGAACGGTCCGCTCGATGGTGGTCCCCACGCGGACGTGCCGGAGCGGGCGACCAATCCGATCGCGTCGCCGGATGACAATACGGGTGAGACGATTCACGCGAAGTCCCTGCTGTCTTCGGGGCGACGGGCGCTGGGCAGCGGCGATCTGGTCTTGGCGCGGGCACATTTCAGCGAGGCGCTCAATGCGAGTCTCCCGCCTCAGGAAGAGATCGAAGCCCGGGCGGAGCTGCGCAAGCTCGGTCGGGAGACGATCTTTTCGCCGACCGTGACCAAAGACGATCCATACAGCGAGTACTACACGATTCAGCCGGGCGATTCACTCCAGAAGATCGCGAAAGAATATGAGGTGACTGCGGAGTTTCTGGCGCGTGTCAACAATATTCCGAACATCAATCAGATTCGTGCGGGCCGGCGACTGAAGGTCGTGCGCGGGCCTTTCCACGCCCGCGTGACCAAGGGCGAACACACGCTCGACATATTTTGCCACAACACGTTCGTGGATCATTTTCCGGTCGGCTTGGGTGCGGAAGACGGCACGCCGCTCGGCAAATGGAAAGTGAAGACGAAGCTCAAGAACCCCACTTACTATCCACCGCGCGGCGGCATGATTGTGGCAGCCGGTGATCCGGATAACCCGCTCGGCGAGCGCTGGATCGGCTTGGAGGGTCTCGAAGGCGACGCTCTGGGCGCCACCCGCTACGGCATCCACGGCACGATCGAACCGGACAGCATCGGCAAGGACGCTTCGATGGGCTGCGTGCGCATGCACAATGAAGATGTCGAGGTGGTCTTCGATCTGCTGATCGCGGGCAAGTCCTTCGTTGAGATTGTTGAGTAGCTGACCAGCCTACCCCGTCTCCCTGAGGGTATGAGGTGAGCACAGAAAAACTAGCTGCGTCCCCGTTTCATTCCTCGAAGAGGAGGCGGCGTGGAGACGTTCCGATCGGTGCGGGCCGAATATTGACACCCTACGAGGTTCACAAAGGTCATGGGACGCCCTCAATTCAGTGTTTGTGAGGGTTCATCGTAGGCCGGGCGACCGAGATTGGCCAGCGACGCAAGTCCTTATCTGACAAGGGCGACGGAGTTTTTGGTAGGAACACGGGTTTTATCCTGCCAAGTGACACTCTTGAAATGGCAAATCTGAACGTCGCTCCGGCTCGCAGCCCTCGTTTTTCGGCATCGCGTCGCTATTTCTGACCGCAAACGAGGCCGACCTTGAGTAGTTCTTCGAATAGCCACGCCCCGCGCTCCAGTGTCGTCGGCATCAGGCCTTGGACCGGAAATCGCATTTCTTGGATGTCCTTGCAAAGCATGAACAACACCGATCCGCCGGGCAACTCACGAACAAGCCCGCTCACATCTTCGACCGGGCCTCGCGGAAGCTCCTTCGCCAGTCGTTTCGCTCCGCCAAGGCGTTCGACCGTCCGAGGCCCCAGGAGATTACCCCAGAAAATCCCACGGAACTTATGGCAACGGTCGTCCCCTGACTGAGCCCATATTTCTCGCTCCAATTGTCGTTGAAATCGCACAGAGCCAATCGATGTTGCCGAATAATGCACGCCCATTGCTGTGTCATAAACGTCAGCCACGTCGCAAAAACCATTTGTAAACTCTTCTTGAAGAGAAGCGATGGTTGCAAGCCGCTCAACAGTATTCCAAATTTTGCTCTCCCGGACGACACCTAAACGATCAAGATTTATGTCGATACGAAGACAAGGCCCCATATGCTCTCCGTGCGACACGGGATCACTATCGTACTCAATAACCCAATAGCATTCGACGAATCCATAATCTACGAATCGCCTGGAATTACGAGGCGAGGCAAAGGCAACATAAATAAGCGGCCGATTGCATTCAATTTTGGGTTCATTCCAAGACTGTCCAAGCTCAAAAGTGTAATCGACTCCGACGTTATGTCGTGTAATCTTATTAAGTGGTATTGACGAATCATCCCTATAATGGTAATATCCCTTAACTGTTCGTTTGCCAAACAAGTCATGGATCACATCGAAACACGCCTCTAACATGTCAGCCATCGCTTGAGGTACACATCCGAAATAGATGACACAAGTCAGGTGGTCAACACTAGGGTACATCAATTCTTCTGTATCCACCGAAATCATCTCCAAGCAATTTCATGAATTCTTCTTGTCCTCTGGGTCTTGGATTGGATGCCACTATCTCCACGATATAGACTTTTCCATTCTTGATATATTGAATATCCGGCCTGAGGCTGGATATTTTTCCTCCCTTCGGTCCGATCAGCGCTTGGTTCCAGCGCACTGAGTTGCCGTACATCTTTTCGAGGCGCTTGGCCTCCTGCATCCCAATGCCCAAGTGGGCCTCGCCGCCATGTCCGCGGGCTAAGTTAAGTGGCTTGCGAGTGGGACCACTTAGTTTCGGGCACCCGTTGTGGACCAGGATTGCCGCCCGCGTGACGAAGTAATTGTGTGCGCCTTCGACTTCCAGATTGTAGACCCGATCGACGACATCACCCCGAGTAGAGGTGCGTACGCATGCCAAGCTAGACGAATGCGTTCGCAAGGATGTGCCAGACGACAATTTGACGGCGGCGACATAGCCCAAAGACTCTGAAACATAGAACAAGTGCTCCGGCGTGGCGTCTATTTGTGCCTTAACGCCTTCAAATTCAAATTCGAGCGACACGAGCGCAGAAGAAAAGAGACGAGAGTAAGTCTCCCGAACGACACACGACTCGCCGCCGTTGTCCAATTCCGGATCGATGTCGCAGGCCACTTTGTCGCCTGGACGGACCTCCTCGATCGGAACCAGCCGCCCATCGGCCATGAGTACTTGTGTTTCCGCTGGAAAGCAAGCCCGTGCAAAGAGCCCGCCAAGTACGAGGTCATACAATACATCTTCGTTCAGATCCCAAACGAAATCACCCCAAAGGTCAGATGCGTGCCTGTATAACTCAGCCAGTGACGCGCCTTTGGCCAAGCCAACGCGGGCAAGTACCGCCTGGCGAGCGTTTTCGTTGCGAACATCCTCAAGGTCTTCGGTAAACGCGTCAACCGCCGCGAAGTAATCGAACGCCGCCAGCCCGGCGGGATCGGTGCGGTTGATCGGATTGTTGCCGAGGTAGGCGAACAGATTCATGCCGTCGCCGTAGAGCGCTTCCAGGCTGAAGCTGATGGCCAACGCCGCGACCGGGTTGCCGTTCATGGCGTACGCGCCGACGAGCAGCTGGGCT
>JAJDDQ010000079.1 GCA_029260215.1 Phycisphaerae bacterium | reverse complement strand
CAACGCTTCAAATGTATGCGTGAACGCACTGAATGATTCGCTCTGTGACAACGCCATGTTCTGCGATGGGGCGGAGACTTGTTCCGCCACGCTGGATTGTCAGGCTGGTACGCCGCCGGTGATTGACGACGGCATCGGTTGCACCGATGACTCCTGCGACGAAGTGAATGACGTGGTGGTCAATACGGTCAACGATGCCATCTGCGACAACGGCATGTTCTGCGACGGGGCTGAGACTTGTTCCGCCACGCTGGATTGTCAGGCTGGTACGCCGCCGGTTATTGACGACGGCATCGGTTGCACGGATGACTCCTGCGACGAAGTGAACGATGTGGTGGTCAATGCGGTGAACGATTCGTTGTGCGACAATACGTTGTTCTGCGATGGCGTTGAAACGTGTGATGCGCTGCTTGATTGCCAGCTTGGCACTAATCCGTGTGCCGATCCGAATCCGAACATTGTTTGCGATGAGGTCAACGATTCGTGCGACAACGTCTGCGTGTTCGACTGCAACTTTAACTCGCTGGTCGATACAGGTGACTTCGGCTACTTCCTCGGCTGCTTCGCGACGGTGATTCCGGCTATGAGTTTCTGCTCATGTGCAGACTTCAACGGCAACGGCTTGGGCGATACGGGCGACTTCGGTGGTTTCCTTGGTTGTTTCGCGCAGGTTTGCCCGTGCCCGACCGGTGCGTCGCCCGAGATGCCGGTCGATATTCACCTCATGCCGACGATTTCGTTGACGAACCGCGCTTCGGACTACGCCGCGCGTTTGCCGCAATCGATCACGACGGCTTCAGTCGGCGATACGGTCTACGTCGATCTCTGGGCGTCGCTCGGAAACGGCGGATTGGGTGCCTTGGCGTGTGCTGCCGCGGATGTTTACTACGATCGCTCGATCGCATCGGTGGTCGATTACCAGCCTGCGGCGAATTACGCAGTGTTGAGCGTGACGACCGTCCGGGATCGGGCCGGTGTGATTGACAGCGCCGGCGGATGCGTGAATCCGGAGCAGAGTCTGCCGCCCGCGATGGCGAATTGGGCCCGTATCGCGACGGTGGCGTACGTGCTTCAAGGCGTGGGCGATACGTCGATTTCGGTGTTGCCTGCGGCGAATGCCGCCACGGGCGTCGCGCTTCGCGGCGGGGAATTCAACGTTGACGCATCGACGATTTCGTTCGGCGAAGCTAAAATTACGGTTCTGCCGGCTTCGAAAGGCGCTCGGTCGATCGGCCTGCGTTAGGACGGTCTTCGACGAGTCTGGATAGCTTTTTCAGGGGGCTGTGGTGTTTTTTGACACCGCAGCCCCCTTTTTGATTCTGCACATCGCTTGGTGTTGCCCGTTCAATATTCACGCTGTTCCCAGTATTGAGAATTCACTCTTACGAACAATCTGGAGCGAATTGGTGTCTGATGGCACGAGGCTTGCACGGTCAATGCAGGTCGGTTGGAGTATCGGAATTCGGGAGGGACCGCGTATGGGCACCAATGGCATGGTTTGTATCGACGGCAATGAGGCGGCTGCTTCGGTGGCGTACCGCTTGAGCGAGGTGGCAGCGATCTACCCGATCACGCCGTCGTCCACGATGGGTGAGTTGGCCGACGACTGGTCTGCGCGGGGCCTGACGAACATCTGGGGGTCTATTCCGTCAGTGACGGAGATGCAGTCGGAGGGTGGTGCTGCCGGTGCGGTTCACGGGGCGCTTCAGGCGGGTGCGTTGGCGACGACGTTTACAGCTTCCCAGGGTTTGCTGCTGATGATCCCCAACATGTACAAGATTGCGGGGGAGCTGACGTCGTACTGCATGCATGTGACGGCGCGGACGGTGGCTACGCACGCGTTGTCCATTTTCGGAGATCATTCCGATGTGATGGCCTGCCGGCAGATCGGCTTTGCGATGTTGGCGTCGAATTCGGTTCAGGAAGCACACGATCTAGCGTGCATCGCCCATGCGGCCACGTTGAAGAGTCGCGTGCCGTTTTTGCACTTTTTCGATGGGTTTCGCACGTCGCACGAAGTGAACAAAGTCAAGCTGCTTTCGGATGACGACCTGCGCTTCATGATCGATGAATCTGCGGTGCGGGCGCATCGGCAGCGGGCGTTGACGCCCGATCGACCGGTGTTGCGCGGCAGCGCACAGAACCCGGACACGTTTTTTCAAGCGCGCGAAGCCTGCAACGGGTTTTACGATGCGTGCCCCGGAATCGTGCAGGAAGCGATGGATCGGTTCGCCGACCGAACGGGGCGTGCGTATCAATTGTTCGAATACGTCGGCCACCCGCAGGCGGAGCGGGTTGTGGTCATCATGGGGTCTGCTGCGGGCACGGTGCGGGAGACGGTAGAGTATTTGGTTCGTTCGGGTGAGAAGGTCGGGGCGGTTTTGGTTCGTCTTTATCGTCCTTTTTCGGTGGAACATTTTCTGAACGCGCTGCCGGACAGTGTGCGGTCTTTGGCGGTGTTGGACCGAACGAAAGAACCCGGGGCGGTGGGCGAGCCGCTGTTTGTGGACGTTTCGACCGCGGTGCCTGAAGCTGAATCGTTGGGGACGGCGACGTTCGCGTCCGACTTGCGAATTTGCGGTGGCCGATACGGGTTGTCGAGTAAGGAATTCACGCCGGCGATGGTCAAGGGCGTGTTCGACGAGTTTGCCAATGACAAACCGAAGCGGCGGTTCACCGTGGGGATCGTGGACGATGTCACGCACTTATCGCTGGCTTACGACGACGAGTTCGACCTGGAGCCGGACGACGTCGTTCGGGCGGTGTTCTTCGGGCTTGGGGCCGACGGGACGGTGGGGGCCAACAAGAATTCGATCAAGATCATCGGCGAGGAGACTGAGAATTATGCGCAGGGGTACTTTGTTTACGACTCGAAGAAATCCGGTGCCGTCACGATTTCGCACCTGCGGTTCGGGCCTAGGCCGATCGACTCGACTTATTTGATCAACCGTGCGGGTTTCGTGGCCTGTCATCAGTTCAACTTTCTGGATCGCTACGACGTGCTTGAATACGCGCGTGCGGGGTCCGTATTCCTGCTGAATTCGCCGCACGGCCCGGATGAGGTGTGGGACAAGCTTCCGCGCGAGGTGCAGGAGGGCGTGATTGAGAAGGGGCTGAGATTCTGCGTAATCAACGCGGACGAGGTGGCGACGCTTGCGGGCATGGGCCGGCGGATCAACACGATTATGCAAACGTGCTTTTTCGCGATTTCCGGCGTCTTGCCGCGTGAACAGGCTATTGAAAAAATCAAAGAGTCCATCACCAAGACCTATGCGAAGAAGGGCGACGAAGTCGTACGGCGAAACTGTGAGGCTGTTGATACTGCACTGGAGCACTTGCACGACGTGGCCGTGCCGGGGAGTGTCACCGCGACGCGCTCGCGGCCGCCGATCGTCGCGGGCGACGCACCGGACTTCGTGAAGAAGGTGACGGGGGTCATGCTGGCTGGCAAGGGGGACTTGCTGCCGGTGAGCGCGTTCCCCGTAGACGGCACGTGGCCTATGGGGACGACGAAATGGGAGAAGCGGAACGTTGCATTGGAGATTCCGATTTGGGATTCGCGAATCTGCATACAGTGCAATAAATGTGCAATGGTCTGCCCGCACGCAGCCATCCGTGCGAAGGTGTATGAGCCGGAGTGTCTCGCGGGGTCGCCCGATTTGTTCAAGACACAGGACTACAAAGCCAAGGATTTCTCCGGGCACAATTATACGATCCAGGTCGCGCCCGAGGATTGCACCGGATGTATGCTGTGCGTGAAAGTGTGCCCGGCCAAGGACAAGGGCAGCCCGAAACATCGCGCGATCAACATGAAGCCTCACTGGGCGAATGTGGACCGGGAGCGGGATAATTACGAGTTTTTCCTCGATATTCCGGAGTTGGATCGAACATCGCTTACGCGGCTTGATGTGAAAAGCTCGCAGTTCCTGTTGCCGCTGTTCGAGTACTCGGGGGCGTGTGCTGGATGCGGTGAGACTCCTTACTTGAAATTGATGACTCAGTTGTTCGGCGATCGCACATTGATCGCCAATGCGACAGGGTGTTCGTCCATCTACGGTGGCAATCTTCCGTCAACGCCTTACACGACTGACTGCAACGGGCGCGGGCCTGCGTGGTCGAATTCATTGTTCGAGGACAATGCGGAGTTCGGCTTGGGGTTCCGCCTGGCGATTGATGCACATCGAGAGACCGCGACGGGCCTGCTGAAGAGGATGGCCGTAGATGTCGGCGAACTTCTCGTGGATGAGCTCCTGTCTGCGGATCATCACAGTGAAGTCGGCATTGCGGGGCAGCGCGACCGTATCACCGCGCTGCGGGACAGGCTGTCTACGATCGAGACGCCGGAGGCTTCCCGGTTGTCTTTGCTGGCTGACTATCTCGTGCGTAAGAGTGTGTGGATCGTCGGCGGAGACGGCTGGGCGTTCGACATCGGATACGGCGGATTGGACCACGTATTGTCCATGACGCGAGACATTAACATTCTTGTGTTGGATACGGAGGTCTATTCGAATACCGGCGGACAAGCGTCCAAAGCGACCCCGCTGGGAGCGAGCGCAAAATTCGCCGCGCGCGGAAAAGAGGTTGACAAGAAAGACCTCGGATTGATGGCGATGAACTACGGGCATGTGTATGTGGCCAGTGTCGCATTCGGGGCCAAGGACATGCACACTTTGAAGGCGTTCCAGGAGGCGGATGCGTACGATGGGCCTTCATTGATCATTGCGTACAGTCATTGCATCGCGCACGGCTACGACATGGCCTACGGACTGGATCAGCAAAAACGGGCGGTGGACAGTGGTATTTGGCCTCTGTATCGATACGACCCGCGTCGAATTGAAGCCGGAGAAGCGCCGCTCGTGCTGGACGCGCCAGCCGGTCGCATTCCGGTGCAGGAATATATGAAGAATGAAGCCCGGTTCCGAATCGTGGAGCGGATCGACCCGCAGCGGTTCAAGCGGTTCGCGCGCCAAGCACAGAGGATGGCTGAACGCAGGGTCGCGGTGTACAAGCATCTGGCCCAGTTGCGCCTGCCCGCACCGAATGAAAATGGACGTGAAGCGACGACGGGTGATCTGAAGAAACAGAAGCAGCTTTCGTGAATATCGAGGGAGAGTTGAGCGGCTTCAATCGACACGAAGTGAACCGCGAGCTTCGGTTCGCACGGTGTTTCGAGCACGAAGCAGACCGTCATGGTTCGGCCAACGACAGGCGGTCGCACAGTCTGCCGGTGTAGCTGGGAGGCCGTGGTTGCTACAGGTTCCCACGGCCTGGCTACGCCAGACCGTGCCACCCGACTCATCGAATGAGCTACGTCAGGGCACTAGGGGCGACAGGACTTGAACCTGTGACCAGCGGCTTAAAAGGCCGATGCTCCGAGTCCACAACGCCTTGCGATCAAACGACTTGCGATGATTCGCCAAACTCCGTTGGCGTTCTACTTGGCGTTTTGGAGCGTGAATGTCCTGAATTGGCCGCCGTCGTTGCCGCGTGGCCAACGCTGCCGGGCGCGGTGAAAGTGGGTGTCGTCGCGATGGTCCGGGCAGCGGCGGGCGACGAATCCACTGGGAATGGATCATTGCCGCCGCGTGGGTAATGGCCGACTGGCGGCTCACGCATTTCCGGGCGGACATCGTCAAAGCCATGTCCAGGACACTTCTCCGGATGCCCCCGCAACTCGGGCGCGCCGAAGTTGGTCGTCTTCCCTCGTCACGTCAAGAATCCAGCCATCACGTCGTCTGCGGTCTGGAGACTCAAGTGCTCACTTTTCCCGTTGACCTTGCCCAAGTGGATACGCTGCGACTGGCGACACACACGCGCCGCGCGCCGCGTACTCACCTCAATTGGAAGGAGGGTCGACGGCGTGCGGTTGGTTGGACGGGCTGGGGGAGGGGGGGGTACCATCGGAGGTCGAGGTCTGCGGTACAGTAATCACGCACCTCTGGGGAACCAAAATTTTCGATATTGGTTTTGCCAAGCGATTCGCCGCTAACGTTAGTCGTGCGGCGCATGGCCAATCTGCAACCCGGGTTGACGTTCTCCCCGAATGAACGAGACCGAACGAGGATGGTGCGCGACCGCGTCTTGATCTCGTCATTGACCAGCTTGCGCAGCATCTCGAACGCGAGATTGCGGTGCTGCGTCACACGGACGTTCTCGGATGCGCTGACCCGTCTGGCGTTGCTTGGGATGCCCGTATTTGTCCGCACCAGCCACGCATCGATGATGTGCTCACAGGCTCGATGGATCGGGTTTGGTCGTGGCTTGGACAGTTGACAGTCCGGTGGGATTGGGTGGGCCACCGTATTGCGAGCGTGGCCCAGTTCCTGCGCGATGGCCCGCCGGCTTATCCCGTCCACAAGATGCTTGCGTCGAATCAGATCGTGTTCGTCCACCGTCAACATCTCCTAGCCTTCCTGCATTCGGCACCATCGCCGCATACACAGGGTGAGCCTCGTTGCGGTGGCTCAAAATTCGATGCGCGGAATCCAATCTTCCTTCCTCAATACTCAATACGCGCCTCCAATAGCCGACAAGCAAGAACCGTCGATTCGTAACTGTCTAATTGACAAGGCATTCGATCAATTCGGGAGGGCCGGGCACCGGTCTCCGGTTCACGACGCGCTGAGTATGTCTTCCGACACGAGCTGGTTGACCAAACGCGTGACGCCCGTCGGGCTGAACGGCTTGGGTAGAAAGTGTATTTTCTCTCGGTTGGATGGTGCTTCCAGGTCCGCGTAGTCCTCGCGTCCCGTTAGGACAACAACGCCGCGTAACCGTCCCACGACATCGTCGTGGGCGATGAGCGACATGCCATCCATCCGTGGCATATCCACGTCAGTGATGAGAATATCAAACATTTCGGCGCGCAGAAGCTGTAGCGCAGCTTCGCCATCGTCCGCGCAGGTAATGTCGTGACCCTTGGCCCCAAGCCAGAGTTCGATGACGTGCCTAATGTGGGGTTTGTCGTCTACGACGAGTATCTTGGCCAACGTTTGCGTCCCTCCCCTCGACTGCCGTGCAAACCGTGCAGTCACATCGGAGTTTCGAATACGCTCACAACAAGAGCAAGTCGGATATTGAATACGGACCCAGCGCGCATTTGTGCGTTCGGCCGGAACATCGCTTCTGTGCATGTTATCGGTTCGCCTGATCGAGATGGTCGGTTATCAGCCTGTTGGCCGTAGCCCTTTGCCAGCTCCTCCTAAAGCTCATTAGTCGGCGTGACGAACAGTGACTAGTCGCGGGGGTTCATTCAAGCGTTGCTGAATCTAGTCGTTCGGAAACGGGTTTCTGGCTGGGGCCTAACCCTTGGCACGTGCTTCATCGTCGAAGCCATCGCTGCCCGCGAAGGGAACAATGATTTGACAGTCAACGAGGAAATCCTGGAGCTGTTTGCCAAGCTGGGGCGAACGGGCTCGCTCGAAGCCGCTGTCCACGACTCGTTGCGATTGGTATGTGCTGCAACGGGGAGTCGAGGCGCGGTTTTGCGCGGTGATTCCCGATCGATATCCGAAGCGGGCACGTGGAGTGAGTACGATCCGGACGGGATAGCAAGAGAACGCACGCTTCGTGAAGTGGCTATTCCGCTTCGCTCGAGCCGACACTGTGTGGGTTATCTGACCCTGCTCGCACCAACAGACGACGATACAAAGACAATCGAAGAGCGCATTGCGCCGCTGGATTCCGTATTGGCAACGATCATGGCGGCCACCATGGCTGAGATCAGCATGGTCGAGGGTCTACTCAACGGTCCGGGATTCCGGACGCGCGTAGATTCAGAAATCGCTCGAGCCCAACGGTATCAGGGCGAATTGTCCATACTGCACATAAGATTCTCGCCCGGGGAGCGTCCTTCCAAACGCCCCACCGAGCGAGGTTGGGGCGGAACGATGGCGGTCGGCAAGGCCATGGCGCCTCGTCTTCGCGACAGCGATTCGGTTGGTCTCATCGCGCCCGATCACCTGGCCATTCTGTTTCCCGCGACGGATCGTCTCGGCGCTCGCATCGCGCTCAAGCGGGTCGAGCTGCTGCTTGCGGACGTTGACACTACCGGCCCTGGGGAAATGGCATTCGATCTTGGCATCAAGTCGTTTCCGGAAGACGGTTCCGACACCGATGAATTGTGCAGCGACTCGGGCGCCGGTGGCGCGACGGATAAGACCACACCGCAAAGGGTGATGTCATGACTACAGCGATCCTGGAACAAATCGATAGTCCCGCCGACGTGCAGGCGCTGGATTACCGGGAGCTATCGCATCTCGCGGAACAGATACGTAGCGAGATAGTACATACGATGTCTTTCAACGGAGGACATCTGGCCACCAACCTTGGAAGCGTCGAGTTGTCACTCGCCCTCCACTACGTGTTGGACAGCCCACGCGACAAGATCATCTGGGACGTCGGCAACCAATGCTACACACACAAACTGATCACCGGCCGTCGCGCACAGTTTTCAACCATCCGCAAAGACGGCGGGCTCAGCGGGTTTGTTCATCGGGGAGAAAGTGCGCACGACCACCTGACGGCTGGTCACTCGAGCACCGCCCTGTCGGCGGCGATCGGTGTTGCGGCGGCACGGGATCTGACTGGGGATCATCGCCGGGTCGTGGCGGTAGTGGGTGACGGCGCGATGTCAGCCGGTTTGAGCTACGAAGCGCTCAATAACTTGGGCACTTTCAATGGCCAAATGCTTTTGATGCTCAACGACAACGACTACTCGATTGGGTCGAGTTGCGGGGCGCTCGCCCGAACGCTCCGCCAAGCAAGTTCCCGCATATTGGATGGCAACCTTTTCGAGAAGCTCGGAATCAAATACCTCGGGCCGATCGATGGGCATGATCTTCCGATGCTCGTGGAAACGCTGCGCGACGTCGTACGCCTAAACAAACCGGTGGTGTTACACGTCCTGACCAAGAAGGGTAAGGGCTTCGCACCGGCCGAGATGCATCCCGACCGCTTCCACGGTGTGGGGGCCTTTGACGTGGAAACAGGGGCACCCACCGGCAAAGCCTCTCCGATGACGTATTCAGGTTTGTTCGGTGAAGAAATGATCCGCATCGCCGAGTCGGACAGCCGGGTGGTGGCGATCAGCGCCGCCATGATCGCCGGAACCGGTCTCAGCGGATTCGCGAAGCACTTTCCGGATCGGTGTTTTGATGTCGGCATCGCCGAACAGCACGCTGTGACTTTCGCCGCGGGCTTGGCGATCGGCAATTGTCGCCCCGTTGTGGCGATTTACTCGACGTTTCTTCAACGCGGGTTCGACCAGGTCTTGCACGACGTGTGTTTGCAGGATCTGCCGGTTACTTTCGTGCTGGACAGAGCGGGGCTCACGCCCGCGGACGGGCCTACTCATCACGGCCTGTTCGACATTGCCTTCCTGCGCGGTGTGCCTCGTATGGTCATCATGACTCCAAAGGACGGCGAAGAATTCAAACGCATGCTCGCGATGGCGGTTGGCCATAGTGGGCCCACGGCCATCCGCATTCCACGAAGCGCCCTGCCCGAACCGTTGCAGTCCACCCGAGAAACGACACCCGTGGCCATCGGGCGAGGTGAGTGCCTGCGTGATGGAAATGACGTAGCCCTGTTTGCAATCGGAAGCATGGTGCCACCCGCGATGGAGGCGGCAACCGAATTGGAGCGTCACGGCGTGTCGGCGGCCGTAGTCAACGCGCGATTCGTCAAACCCCTTGATCGCGAACTGCTCTTGGGATTGGCTGGCAGAGTGCAACGCGTGTACACGCTGGAGGAGCACGTCCGCATGGGCGGATTCGGCAGCGCGGTCATGGAACTATTCTCCGAACACGATGTCTCGACGCCCGTGACGGCTTTGGGCATGCCCGATCAGTTCATCCCCCACGGTTCGGCGAAGCGCATTCTCGACGAGTGCGGACTCTCCACACTGAAAATAGTCGATCGCGTTCTCGCCCAAGACCCGAGTCGAGCCAGCCGTCCGCGCATTCAACTGGTTGGGATGAACGAGCAGCTATCTCATGATGCGATTCAGCGTATTCATCAAGCCGAATTGCCGGAGGAGTTGGCCTACTGGGTGGGAGAATACGCCAAGGTCGGTGACCGCGACGCATTTCTTTGGAAGTGGTGTCTTGAGGGAGTACGCCTGACGACTCTGTCCTGCGTCGATTCTGAGGTGAACCATTGTAACCACATCACCAAAGTGTTGGGTGTGTTGCTCGACGTGCTGATGGATGATGTGGCCGACCAAGGGTGTGACGAAGCCTACCTGGAGCAGATCCTGGGCATACCGTTTGCGGCGACGCTACCGGACGACTCGGCCTTGCCCGAATCGCGACGGCGATACATTCAAACAACGGTCCGCGTTTGGCAGGCCATCGTTGAGCGTGTGCGGACTTATCCACGCTACGAACGATTCAAAGATCTACTTCGGTTTGATTACATGCAGCTTCTAAACGCCATGCGCTACAGCCACATGGTCAACCGCGATCCGCGGCTGCTGAATCTCGTCGAGCATGATCTGTATCTGCCCCACAACATGCACATGATGGTGTCTGGCACGATGGACCTCATGTGCTCTCCGGAGTTTGACGAGGCTGAGCTTGGCCAATTGCGTGAAGTGCTGTGGTCCGCCCAGTGCATGGGGCGCGTCGGCAATCTCGTCACAACATGGGAGCGCGAGTTGGCGGACGCGGACTTCTCCAGCGGCGTCTTCGCGCACGCACTTCACCTAGGCGTCCTCAATTCGGGCGATCTCTCTGGCGGGAACGCGGAACGCATTCGGGCGGCTATCACTTCGGCAGGGTGCGAATCGTACTTCCTGCAGGGCTGGCATGAGCATCGTGACAGCATGCTCGCCGTTGCCAAGACTCTGCGCTCGATCGATGTCGCCGCGCTCGTTGACGGTTTGGAGAAGTTGCTGGCGATACACCTGGGAAGCCGCGGGCTCAAATAATCGCGATCGAAGAGATGGACGGAAAAGTGAAGGTTATGCGTAAACCGAAGAGCGAACATCTGGGAGACGTGGACGTCCTGATTATCGGGGGAGGCCCGGCCGGGGCGTCGACGGCGCTCTACCTGAAACGCTTGGATCCCGATCTGGCGTCACGCTGCCTTCTGCTTGAAAAGAGTCGCCATCCGCGCGAGAAAATCTGCGGCGGGGCGTTGACCGTGAATGCCGAGCGTATCCTGTCAGACCTCGAGGTGCCCGTCGATATTCCGCACGCGTCGGTCCATCACGTCCAACTTGTCTACGGTGACGCGATCATCGACCTTCCCGAGGGCGGATGTTCCAAGCGGGTTATACGTCGATGTGACTTGGACGCCGCGCTGTTTCAAACCGTCAAAGACCGGGGGATCAACACCATTGAAGATCTCCGAGTGACGAAGGTCCTTCGGCGCCCGGACCATCTCCTAGTGCTGACGGATCATGGCCACTACCGGGCGCAGGTGGTGGTTGGAGCCGACGGCGTGGGCGCGCTTCTTCGAAAGACGCCGGGCTTCGGCGCGGGCAAGATTGGGAGGATTTGGGTCGCCGAAATACCAGTGGATCCGTCCGCCTCACGCGTATTCCAAGAGCGTGTGCTGTTGATCGACCTGTCATACATTCGAGAAGGACTGAAAGGCTATTACTGGGAGTTCCCCTGCTTTATCGAAGGGAAGCCATTCCTCAGCACCGGAATCGTGAACAGCGCGCCCGCGAAGGAGTCTCCCGTCGGAGGAACATCCTACCTGACCGACATCCTTGAGCGTCGCGGAATTGACACCACACATGCACTGCGGAAGGCATTTCCGATTCGTCATTTCAACCCTCGGGAACGCTTCGCCCGGCCGCGGATGCTCCTCGCTGGCGACGCACTGGGTAGCGATCCCCTCTTTTCGGAGGGGATTTCGCAGGGGCTGGAGATGGGGCGGCTGGCCGCCGAAGCAGTTGTGGATGGTTTCCGCCGAAGCAACCTGTCGTTCTCGCGATACACGCGCGACGTCCTGAACAGTCGCGTTGGCGCGGAGCTTACAGCCTATGTTCGCGTCTCACGGTTCTTCTATGGACCACGCGCAGAGTTCATTCTCTCTATGCTCTACGAAAACCCCGAACTGCGCAGCCTGATCGGATGCAGCTACGCGGGAACCGAGAACATACACACCAGCACGTTCCATCTCGCCAAACTGCTAGCCAAGAACCTGCTCACCGCAAAGCGGAAAGTGGCGAGTTTTCGCGAAGTGGCGCATATCGGCGAGGCAATGGGTTGATGTTGGGATTTCACGCACCAGTGTCCTTATGAGGGATTTCCGTTGAAGGCATTACGTGCCGAAAAACTGGGTTACTGCTTCAGCGTTAAAGACGCCATCGCGCATGCACAGAAGAGCACGCAACGCATCGGGGGCGTCTACTCACTGGGACCACTCATTCAAAACCAGCAAGCCGCCGATCTGTTCATTCAACACCTGGAGAGGGTCGTGATCGACGCTCACACACAAGAAGCCTAGTCCATGAATTTGGAACGCTACGTATCCAAGCTTGGCTCTGCCTACATCGTATGGATGATGATCGTCACCCGCCTGGGCGGCCTTATCGGCGGTGCAGCCGTCGTCTACTATGTAAGACTGACCCTTGATCTGTCCGGGGCGATGTACTTTCACTTCAGTGTGGTGGCCACCATCGTCGTGCTGCTCGCCATTACCGCAACTGTGGCACTGGCGCTGTGGGAAACCAGAAGCTTGCGGCATGTTCTACGATGTTTGCATTTGGGACATACGTTCACCAATCAAATGGGGAGAGAGGCAGGCCGAGAGGCTGTGGTTTTCCCCGTGCAGCATCACTTGCGCGAGGCTTTCGTCGTTCCCCTGTGTTGCCTGCCGCCGGTCTACATCTACCTCACCTTGGCAGTAGACGCATCATTCAACGTCCTGCTGCACATCACCATTGCTGCGTTCCTGGGCATTTCAAGCGCCTTGTCACTCACCTATTTCACGATCGAGCGCCTGCTGTACCCGGTTGTTCGCCACCTGGCTGACTACGGCGTGGTGGTCGACTATGACGACATTCCGATCGGGCGCCTCCAGAATCGCCTTACGTTCAGTTTCACGCTCATTGTCATCATTACCGCCGTGATGATCGCCACGCTTGCCAACCAGAAGGTGGCGGACCTGGTCGGTTTCCCCGGACGTCTTGAGGAGGTTGTAGCCAGCCTCCGTATTCAGACCATTCTCATCTCCGGATGTGCCGTATTGATGGCGCTGACCCTGTCTACACTGTTGGCCCGTTCGGTCACGACCCGCGTAAGCGACATGGTACGCGCCATACGCCGCGTGGAAGCCGGACACCTGGATGAACGTGTCACCGCGATCTCCACCGACGAGATCGGAATGGTGGGTCGCAGCTTCAACAAGATGGTCGCTCAACTCGAGCAAAAAGAAACGGTTATTCGGGAACTCCACACCAATCTCGAACGGAAGGTTGTTCAACGCACACAGCAGCTTGCCGAAAGCAAACGAGAATTGCAGAGTTCCTTCGAGCAGCTCAAGGAGCACGACAGGCTCAAGACTACGTTCTTCTCAAACGTCAGCCACGAGCTCAGGACGCCGCTGACACTCATTCTGGCGCCTGTGGAGAACCTGCTGGATGGAAACGTCGGATCGCTGGAAGCGGAGCAGCGTGGGACTCTCGAAATCGTTCAGCGAAACACGGCGCGCCTGTTGAATCTGATCAACGATCTCCTTGATTTCGCCAAGATTGAAGCCGGGAAGTCTACCCTCAACCCCGAACCCACAGACATCAACGAACTGATCGACGAACTGGTGTCTTCGGCGTCTGTTTTGGCGCTGGAGCGAGGAATCCGTTTGAATTTCGAGCGAGACGAGAGTCTGCCGATGGTGATGCTCGACCGCGGCAAAATCGAGAAAGTCGTGATCAATCTCATCTCGAACGCGCTCAAATTCACCAAGAAACATGGGTGGGTAGATGTGGCCTGTCGGTCGACGGGCGAGCAGATCATCTTGAGCGTACGCGACACGGGCATTGGCATCGCGCCCGACGACCATGGCAGGGTGTTTCAACGGTTCGTCCAAATCGATGGGTCCACGGCGCGGCGATACGAAGGAACCGGGCTTGGATTACCCCTGGTGAAAGAGTTCACCATGCTCCACGGTGGGCAGGTCACGTTGGAGAGCAAGTTGGGCAAGGGTTCCTGCTTTTCGGTCGAGATTCCCCTGGTCAAAGCCTCGGACAAAGCAGCTGCCCATGTTGCCTCGCACGGCCATGTGTTGAGGCCCACCAATTACTCGGAGATGTTGGCTCCCGCACCAAGCGGGGAGCGTGCAGTGGCAAATGCCAAGTCCAGGATGGATGGCAAGATACTCATCGTTGACGATTCTCCGGACATTCTCGCCGTGTTGCAAACGGTGTTGGCACCGGATTATCACGTAATAGAGGCGTGCGATGGAGAACGCGGCCTGCGACTGGCAGCAGAAGAACTCCCGGACATCATCATCTCAGACGTAATGATGCCCCGGATGGATGGCAACGAATTCTGCGCGAGGATCAGGAGCGATCCCAAGACGGAACACATCGGATTTATCATGATCACCGCCAAGGTGGACTTGGCGACGAAGATCGAAGGCCTCGAACAGGGTGCGGATGATTACCTGGTCAAGCCGTTCAATGTCAAAGAACTCCGCGCCCGCGTACGATCCCTTCTGAAGATCAGAAAACTGGATGGGCAACTTCAGAAGCGCAACGTTGAATTGGAGTCCATGGTCGCCAAGTTGAAGCAGACGCAGGACCACCTGGTTCACTCAGAGAAAATGAGTTCACTGGGGCAACTGGCGGCCGGCATTGCACACGAAATCAACAATGCGATCAACGCGGTGTACAACGGAATCGGGCCGCTGCGGGAACAGGTTCACGAGATTCAGGAGTCAGTGTGCAATGTCTTGGGCCAACGTTTGGAGCAGGTGGCCGACAAGCCGACGGAAAACGGAGACGTGAAACAGATCACGGACTCACTTTCGGTCATAGACGAGCTTGCGGAAGTTGTGGAAACGGGCGCGCGGCGGACAGCTGCGATCGTCATGGATCTGAAGAGATTTTCCCACCCAGGCCGGGACGCGGGCTCGGTGTGCGACGTCCACGAGTCGTTGGATGTAGCAATCAACTTGCTGTCCAACAAACTGAAAAACCGGGTACCGGTACACAGAGATTTCTGCGATGACGGGAAGCTGGTCTCTTCCGGAAGCCAACTCACCCAAGTGTTCCTAAACCTCTTGGACAATGCTCAGCAGGCGATCACCGGCCCGGGTGACATCTATATACATACGCTACGTGACGAAGAGCACATGACAATCAGAATACGCGATACGGGTGCCGGAATGTCCCCGGAAATACGGCGGCGCGTGTTCGATCCATTCTTCACCACAAAGGAAGTCGGGGTGGGCACAGGAATGGGGCTTTCCATTAGCTACGGAATCATCAAGAGCAGTGGCGGGACGATCGATGTAGCTTCTCCGCCGCGCGACTGCGACACGGGCACTGAATTCAAAATAACCCTCCCTCTCAACCCGACGGAAGAGTCGGTCGAGTCTTCGATCGCCAAGGGCGTTCAAGCGGAGGTGGTGTAGGTCCACGAATCCGTCGACGCGACGGTGCCGTGGACATACTGATCGGGAGTTAGCCATGAAGCGCAACCTGCTATATGTGGATGATCAGCACGAGAACCTGGTCGTATTTCGAGCCGCGTTCGGAAAGAAGTACAACGTCCTTGAGGCTGGCTCTGCCGAAGAGGCACTGAACCTGTTTACGGATCACGAAATCCCGGTGATGGTGGCCGACCAGCGCATGCCGGGCACGACCGGCGTAGAGCTCTGTGAGATCGTCGCCCAAGAGCAGCCGCACACAATCAGAATGATCTTGACCGGATTCATCGACTCCGACGCCATGATGGACGCCATCAACAGGGGACATGTGTACAACTTCTGTGCCAAGCCATGGGAGCGGGAGACGTTGATGTCTGTGCTGATGCGCGGATTCGAAGCATTCGACCTGGCCGTCTCAAACAACGCGCTCGCGGAACGCCTCGACCACGCGGAGCGGTGCGCCACGCTTGGGCGCATCGCGGCCGGTGTGGCCCACGAGATGCGCAACCAGTTGTTCACACTTCCACTTGTCGAGTTCGTGGAGGACAAGTACCGGAATGATGAAGAGCTGATGCAGTTATCGGGCATCGCACGCGACACCCACCAGCGACTCAGCGCACTGATCGAAGAGGTCATGGACTTTGTTCGCAAAGACAACGAACCGAGCCGGCGGACGGCGGCGAGCCTAGCCCAAGTGGTTCGAGAGGCTGCCTCCCTTGCCTCGATGGACAAGGATGTGCCCAAGAGCAGCCTGAAGCTCGACATCCGCTCTGAACCGGTGGTCTACTGCAACAAGGCCAAAATCCAACAGGTGGTCTTTAATCTCCTCAAGAACGCTGCCTACGCGATCCGCGTTCTTGCTGACGGTCGCATCGACGTCACGGTCGACAGCACCGAAACCGGGCCTGTCTTATCGGTCACTGACAATGGTCCGGGTATCGACATCGAGCTGCAGAAAGACATCTGGGAACCGTTTTTCAGCACCAAGGGGGCCGATGGAACAGGTCTGGGGCTGGACCTTTGCCGGAAGATTGTCGAGGCCCACGACGGCAACATTTCCTGCACGAGCACCCCCGGTGAGGGCGCCACCTTCACCGTCCGATTGCCTGTCGCGCAGCTTCCTTAAGTACCGAGTCGCGCTACCCGATATTAACTGCCAGCGGCGAGTTATCGAGCCCCCGCGTCGCTATTACGGGCGAGCGGTGGCTGGACGCGCTTCGGTACCGAAGGTGGCGGACTTATGAACAGAGAAACCCCTCGAATAGTGAACGCCAAACGAACCCTCACGATCGCGTTGGGACTGCCTCTTTGTACGCTGTTGTACGGATGCGGCAACTCCACGTCGCCGCTCCTTGATCTCCTGCTCGGCGGCAGAAATGTGGCCGAGATGGCTACATCGATTGAAGGTGACGTCGCCTCGGTCGTACCGGAGACCGGCCTGCCTCTGACCTTGTCGGGCACTCTCTCACAGCAATTCGAGGGCACCTACGACGAAAACATCCTTGAGGTCTACTTCGACGAAAACGGGGTTCCGATCGCCGCAGTCTCCCGATCACTCTTCACTATCGATTCGCCCCAGAAAGGCACCATCATGAGTGTCAATCTGATCGTGGTTGAAGAAACATTGCTGCTTACTAACGGTGATGGTGAACTGGTCTTTGACGACGATGGGAACGTCATTCCGATGGGGCTGGCAACGGCCTCGACCGGCGACATCATCAGTGGAACCGGAGCATACGAAGGAGCAACCGGCACGTTGCATTCGGACTCGACGGTTTTCTTCGGCGGCGGAGAATTCGGGTTCGGCACGCTCGAAGCGGGCGTCGCCATCACGCTGGATCGCTAGGTCCATGACTCGCACAGGGCCTGACCCGCAGCATCGTCCGCCCTGCTTGCGCACGTTCAAGCGCCGTCCCCGCCTCTTATCTCGCACCAAGGCCGCAGCGTTCGCTCGGTGTCAATCCCAAACAATATTTTCCGCAATCGCAATCGTCGTTGTGACGGTTTCGATGGAGTCCACGCTAGTCGCACAGGGCGTCGTTCGCGACAGTATCGGTGCCACTTCTTCCGGACGTGGCGGCACCAACATCGCGCACTCCGATAATCTCTCGATCATCCTCGACAATCCCGCTGGCCTGGCCAACATTTTGGAGAAGGAGCGGTTCGACTTCAGCCTCGACACGCTCGCCACCGATCTGGACTATTCCGATCCCATGAACAACGCCAACGGTGAGGTGGTCCCATTCCCGCTTCCGACACTCGCCTATGCCAAAAAGAGCGCGGATGGTAAATTCACCTTCGGACTGGGCGTGTTCGCCCCAGCCGGCTTCGGCGCGCATTACAAGCTCCGTCATGGGCTATACGGCAAACGGGAATACAACTCACTGGGAGCGCTGGTTAAGATCCTGCCGGCGTTGGCCTACAAGGTCAACGATCGCCTCAGCGTCGGCGCGACGCTGGGCCTGGCGATCAGCCACGTACAGCTGGACGAACCATTCAATCTTCAAACGGGGTTCTTCTCGGGTCTGCCCGCGATGTTGAACTTGAAGTCCACGGGCGTCGCGCCGACGTGGTCGCTCGGAATGCAGTACAAGTTCAGCCCGAACACCACCGTCGGACTCAGGTACATCGGCGAAACGCGATTCCGTCTCAAAGGCGAGGCTGACGCTGACGTTAGCGGGTTCGGCTTGCCGTTGCTTAAGTCGCGGTATGACGTGCAGGCGGATGTCGTCTGGCCTAGAAGCCTTGGCGGAGGAATCACGCACCGGTTGAACGATCGCCATCGTGTGTCGGCCGATGTCGTCTGGTTCGACTGGTCCCATGCTTTCGACAAGATGGACTTGAAACTTACGAGCGGGTCCAACCCGCTGTTCAATCTCCTCCTCGGCTCGAAGGTACGTGACACGCTGGCCCTCGATTGGCATGACTCGATCGGCTACCGGCTGGGCTACGAATACTTCTCCACTCCCGACGACGTAATTCGCGCCGGTTACATCTTCCACCAGAACCCCATCCCCAATGAAACGCTTTTCCCCCTCTTGGCCGGCACGCTGGAACATGCGGTGTCGCTGGGCTATGGACACCAGTGGAAAAAATGGCGGATGGATCTCGCCTACCAGTTCTCCTGGGGGCCTAGGAACGACGTCTCTCAAAGCCGGCTCGTGGGCGGCGACTACGACAACAGTTCCGTCAAAGCACAGGCCCACTGGTTCATGGTCAGCTTCTCCTGCAGCTTTTGAATTCGCCGATGAGACCGGCTATTGCGGAACTCTCCCGGAGATCACCATTCCTGCTCCTATGCGCACCCGGCGGAAATCGCATTTTCTATCGCGGTGAGGCTGAGGCGGGCGGGCACGACAACGATGCCGTGCAGCGTCGGCGTACTGCGGTGTTTCTCTGCCCGTCTTGCGCCATCCGTTGCTTGCAAATACGCCCATTTGGAACGGACAAGAAACGGGCACAAAAGGGCGGGGCGTTGTATGATCGCTGCTTGTGCCTAGTGAAACAACACAATTCAAGCGCGGTTGGGTCTGGCTAGTTTTTTTGGCACTACGCCGCTTGTCGTTTCCGGGTGGTCCAATACTGATCCCATTGGCCGCTTTCCTGGAGGGCGACGAGGTTCATCATGCCGGCGGCGTTGGCGTGATCCCACTTCATGCCCGTAC
>JAJDDQ010000078.1 GCA_029260215.1 Phycisphaerae bacterium | reverse complement strand
CAAAACTTCCCTGTCCATGACTATCTCCCGATTGAATAAAAGATCGTAACACGCCCGGAATTCTGACAGCCCCCCGCGCCCTGCGCAAGTAAAGTGAGGCGCGAATTATTCCACAGCGCCGAAGGAAATAGCCACACCCGTACACCTAGGAGTCTGTCCGAGTATTACGATTCGGCAATTATGATATGATGCGAGTTGTCGTTAGGGAAGATTTGCTTGGGTTTTGGGGGAATCAGGGATGAGCAAGACCTATCGCGCGTGGGATCCGGATCAGACGTACCTCTTGCCGCCTTCGCCTCGGGACTGGCTTCCGGACGGCGATCTCGTTTATTTCATGCTGGATGTAGTCGAGGCCATGGACCTGTCGGCCATCACGGTCAAGTACGAGAAGGAAGGTCGCGGTTCGCCACCGTACCATCCCCGGATGATGGCGGCGTTACTTCTGTACGGTTATTGCGTCGGTGTGTACTCGTCGCGGCGCATCCAGAAGCGTTGCGAACGGGACGCAGCCTATCGCGTGATCGTGGGCGGCGATGTTCCGAACTTCCGAACCATCAGCGATTTCCGCAAACTGCATTTGCCCGAGTTGCAGGGCTTGTTCGTAGAGGTTTTGAAACTGTGTGCCGAGGCTGGGCTGGTCAAGGTGGGTTTGGTTTCATTGGACGGCGCGAAGGTCAAAGCCAACGCTTCGCGCCATAAAGCCATGAGCTACGAATACATGCAGAAAGAAGAGCGACGCCTGCACAAAGAGATCGCCGAGTTGCTGGCCAAGGCGAAGTCGGCTGACGAGGCGGAAGACGTGTTGCATGGCTGCGACAAGCGCGGGAATGAACTTCCGGCGGAGTTGTCGCGTCGGGAGACGCGCCTGGCCAGGATTCAGGAAGCGAAGAAAGCCCTTGAAACACAGGCTTTGGAGGCAGCGCAGGCCGAGGAAGCGCGTCGCGATGCCAAAGATGAACAACGTCGTCAATCTGGTGAAACGGTGCGCAAACGCAAACCGGTCGATACGGCACCCAAGCCTAAAGCTCAATACAATTTCACCGACCCCGAGTCGAAGATTATGAAGGTGAGCAACAAGGGGTTCGATCAATGCGGCATTGCTCAGGCGGTAGCCAACGAAAAGCAGATTATCATTGCTGCCGATGTGACCCCGCAAGCCAATGACAAACGCCAGGTGGTGCCGATGGTCGAGCAGTCGCAGGAGAATCTACAAGCGGCTGGCGTGGACGAGAAGATCGGCGCATTTGACGCCGACACCGGTTACTTCAGCGAAGAGAACGTTTCGTATCTGGAAAACGAACAGATTGATCCGCACATTGCGACGGAACGTCTGAAGCACCACGAGAAGATTCCCCTTGAGCCGGATGGTTAACCACCGAAAGACCTGACGCCCAAACAGCGCATGGCCTACAAACTGCGTACGAAGAAGGGTCGCGAAACATATGCCAAACGCAAGGGGATGATCGAGCCGATCTTCGGCCAGATCAAACAGGCCCGTGGTTTTCGGCAGTTCCTGCTGCGCGGGATGGAGAAAATGCGCGGCGAATGGAGCTTGGTTTGTATGACGCACAATTTGTTGAAGCTGTTTCAAAGCGGACGAATGGTCATGGGTTGAGGGATTGACCGGGGGATCGTCAAATCCGCCGGATCAACCATGATCAGCGGGCGAGCCATGACGTTGGCGGCCTTGTGATTCCGGTTTCTCGAACTCCCGCGTGGACGCGAGGCTGGCTGGCTCACGCCCCAATTCTGGTCCCGTTGGCTCAATCCGTTTCTCGGACAAACTCCTAGATGACACCATCAACTACGACGGCCAGCGCGTGCTGGCTGAGCACGATTCGCCCGAGCCTGGAACCGGCTTGGGCACGCCGGTCCGTATCTTCATCGGCGGGCCAATGTACATTGACGAGCACCTGGCTCTCACCGACGTGGCTACTGAAAAGACCTACACCTACGTCCACGAGTCTCTGCACACGCCGACGCTGCTGCTCGACGGCAGCAAGGGCGTCGAGACGTACAAGTACGACGCCTTCGGTGACGTGAGCGTGTTCACCGCCAAGGGCGTTCTGCTTACCGAGTCGGCCTACGCCAACCCCTACTACTTCACCGGCCGCCGTTTGGACCGCTACGACAAGGAAATCACCGAGCCGGCGTTCGACCTGTACCACTACCGGGCCAGGGCCTACAATCCTGTGCATGGGAGGTTTTTGCAGCGCGATCCGTTGCTCTATGTTGACGGGATGAATTTGTATGAGTATGTCAGAACCAAACCGACACTTCTCTCCGACCCGACAGGCAAGTGGGGTGCAGAAGTGCATCGAAATCGAACGCGGCGGTGGGCAAGAGAAGTGGGTATGCGAGCGCCTGCATCAAGCCGGGTAGGAGACGAAGACATTGCGACAGACGGATTGGGCACTGGATGGCTGCCTGCCATCGGAGACCAAAGTCGTCACTTCAACCGGAATAGCTTGGGAAGCGATTCGCGATTGGTTTGGAAGACGAAAGAGTTATTCGCTGCCATTGATGCTTGCTCGGGCAGTGTCGATAATCCGTTGGCGGCGGCCCGACATCTCGGCAGATCCCTGCACAGCCTGCAAGATTGGTGGGCGCACGGCGCATATTCTTCGGGGCCAGGCGATGTCGTAGAACCGCACATCGCAGCTTACGATAACCCGCTGGTGGATGCCGAATTTGGTGATTCCCCTGACGGGCGTGCGCCTCAAGTGTGGATCGTGAATAGTTTCTTCGAACAACAATACAGGAACTGGATCCCTGGAACCCGGAGAATCCAGGGAACTGAGAGGGATACCAAGAGCGTTCTTGAGGCCTTCTTGGGTTCTGTCAGAAACGAGGGCGGTTGCCGTTGCAAGATTTTTTACCTCAAAGAAAAGGAATGGAGAAATCTTCCATAAGCACTGTTTGGATTGTGGTTACATCGTGGACGGTCTCCCTGAAAATCGCTGCCCAGAGTGTGGGCGGGTTTTCAATCCGGCCGACTCGGCGACTTTTGCTGTGGACCAACCGCGTAGGCACTGGATCCGGACGGGAACATCCTATCTGGTCATCGCTTTCGTGGGAATTGTGATGATTGCCTTGTCGCTTATTGCACACAATTCGACAGATTCTCTGTATAGCCCACGTCGAGCCACCTTCATGAAACGACTGCAGCTTGCTGGTGTTGGCGTGGAGATTGCGGTACTGTGCGTTGGTGCTGTGGCATTTCTGTCCCGACCTTCCGGGCGTAGCGACCATTTCTATGCGGCATTGAAAATTGCAGGCTTGGTGGTCGTAGCTTATTTTGGCTTCTTTCTTGTCCTTTGGGCGCTTTGGTCTCATTAGGGCTTGCAAAATGCCGATGATAAAGACGGGGACGTAGTTTGTTTTTCTTGTCTTACGGCGGCCAAGGTTTCCGGGCTTGCGACCCTGACGGCGAGCCGAGTCACACTTGCGCCTTGGGTGCGTTCAGCATCGACGAGCACCTGGCTTTCACCGACGTGATCAAGGAAAAGACTTACACCTACGTCCACGAGTCGCTGCACACGCCGACGCTGCTGCTCGACGGCAGCAAGGGCGTCGAGACGTACAAGTACGACGCCTTCGGTGATGTGAGCGTGTTCACCGCCAAGGGCGTCCCGCGTACCGAGTCGGCCTACGACAACCCCTACTACTTCACCGGCCATCGCAAGTTAGCTGAGCAAGCTGGAACTGACGGTCCCCGCACTTCCTGATCCAAGCCCGGGGTTAGTCTGTTGGATTGCGTCGACCGCTTCGATTCGGAGGGCGGAGTTCGTTCGCTGCTGCCAGGCGCGCACCGCGCGCGGTCAAAGCCTTGGTCACGTCGGAGGCAAGCCAACGTGAAAGCTTGGCTGCACCCGAGGGGAGCAGGTGACCGGCATCGACGTAATCCTCGTCCACCAACAAGCCCTCCGGCGGGCAGACAAGGGCGACGCCCGTTTCGGCCACCAAGGCATCAACAAACGCTCGGTAGTACAGGTTCTTTCGCGGGTCAGACTCGATCAGAGAGATGGAGGCATGGGGCAGTTCCAGCAACCGCACCGTCACGCCGTTCAGACGCAGAGCCGCGATTGCATCACGCACGCGCCGGCCGTTGATGTTGTTGGAATCGAATCGCCAAGGCGCGGGCGCAAAATACCTCTCCGACGTGCGCTCGGTTCCCGCTCCCCTGGGCGTGGTTCTCTGCGCGCGTAGTTTCCCGCTCTGTTCGCGCCACCCAAGAGCGCTTGGTGCAGTAGCCAAGTCGTCGCCCCAGGGCGTTGCGAGCACGACATTTCGGACTATCAGCCGCAGGTCATTCCACTGAAAATAGCTGCGAAACATGCTCGCGGTCAGCGTCTCACAAAACATAGACCAATCCATCGGCCAGCAATCGCACAGGTCGCGGTGATCGGCGAGCGCCGTCAGTCCGTTACGTATCCACCTTTCCCGCCCCGAGTCCGCGGCGTAGGGTGTGATGCCCATGTAAACGAGTTCGGGGCGAGCGGAACCCTCAAGCAGCTTGCGAACGACGAGATACTGCGTATTGAGGCTTGATGCGGGGGCGGCCAGGTTCATGCTCGTAACCTCACGTCCGAATTGCTCAGCCGCCGCTTCGCTCAGAACCGTTGGATTGACGCCAAACTCCTCGAAGGACGAACCAAGGATGACGACGTTCGGGGCGACGCCCTGATCGCGCAGCATCTCCCACTTTCTTCGAGCGATGTTGGTGCTCCCGATCAGATGGGGCAGACGGAGTTTGGCGATGGCCCAGTCTCCGGCGAAGAACAAGAGAATGAACCCCGCGAGGAACTGGGTTACCCGACTTCTGCAGCTTGGTTGAGGGTGACACTGGCTCATATCCAACCTTCTAAAACTGAAAATAGATAAATGACTGTGACTTCGTGCCGACGACAACGAGTGCCCACATGCACACAGCCGCCAGTGCTCCCTGTCCAAAGCCCGGCACGCGCGCGAAACGATCGCGCAGCCCCTCAGTTGCTGGCAGCGCATGGGCGACCGCGCAGGCCACAACCAGCACAGCGACACGTAGGCCGTGAACACCCTGGCCGCTGAAATCGATGAGGTTCGCGCCCATTACGGCGACCGTGTGCCAATCCGGCGAGCGAAACAACAGCCAACCAAGACACGTTAGGTGGAACATGAGCGTCACGCGAAGGAGACGCATCGCTGCGGGCATCGCGGCTGGGGCGATCGGGCGCCGGTTGCCGCGTAGCAGACGCTCGCCAATCAGCAGCAGCCCCTGATACGCGCCCCATGCAACAAAAGTCCATGCCGCTCCATGCCAGAGACCACCCAACGCCATGGTGATGAACACATTGCGCAGCGTAAGAAGACGTCCGCCGCGCGAGCCACCGAGCGGTATGTAAAGATAGTCGCGAAGCCATGTCGACAGCGTGATGTGCCATCGACGCCAGAACTCCGACGGCGAGCAGGCTAGGTACGGCTGGTTGAAATTCTCATTCAGCCTAAGGCCAAGCAGCAGCCCGACACCCACAGCCACATCGCAGTAGCCGGAAAAATCCATGTAGATCTGGAAGGCGTAGGCGTAGAGCGCGATCCACGCGGAAACGCCCGCATACCCATCGGACGATTGGAAGACCATATCGACGTAAAGCGCCAAGGTGTCCGCGATGACCATTTTCTTGAACAGGCCCCGGAAGACGCGGTAAACGCCTTCGGAAAAGTCGGCGCTGTCCAGACGCGGCTCTCGTGAAAGCTGCGGGAGAAAGTCCCCGGCACGCATGATGGGCCCCGCCACCAACTGCGGAAAGCACGATATGAACAGGGCGAATTTTCCGAGATCTCGCTCGGCGCGTGCCCCGCGATAGACGTCGATCGTGTAGGACACCGCCTGGAACGTGTAGAACGAGATGCCCATCGGCAGAATGATTTGAAAAACGGGCACGTCGAGATCAAGCCCGGCTGATTCGCCCAACCGCACCATCGCGTCGCGAAAGAAATCGAAATACTTGAAGGCGCCCAGCGACACCAGATTCGCCGCGATATTGATACCGAGTATTCTCCGCCGCGATGATGGCAAGTTTCGTTTCTCGATCGCCAACGCACACCAGTACGAGACCAACGTGCTGAGTGCGAGCAGTCCGAGGAAGCGCCAATCCCACCAGCCATAGAACAGGTAGCTGCCGAAGAGCAGCGCGTAGCGACGCTGCGCGCCGCGCAGGGACCAATACACAGCCAACATGAGCGGCAAGAAAATGGCGAAAGCGGCGCTGTTGAACAGCATGAGCGGTCTCGCAGCAATCGGATCCCGACGTCATTTGTCATGGAGCCAGCCAGGAACTGACTTGCCCATCGATCGTAGGCCAGCCTTGCGGTTTATCGGAAGTTGCGCATCACCAAAGAAGGAATATCCGCTGGGAAGGGAAAAGGGGTCGGGAGTCGTTTTTGCGATTACCCCCTGCCCTTGTCGTTGGAAACGGGGACGGAGGTCGGAAACGGGGATACCGTTAAAAGATCGCCACTCGAAAAAAAGTGCGCGTTTCGTCCGCGCTTTCAGAGCCGCGACCCTGAGGGCGACCAATTCGGGAGCACGAACGGAGCAGTCGGCGAGAACCCGCACAATCAGGTGCGGACACGCACCAGCGACGTACCCGATTCATTTCCCTTCATTCGTCATCGCCCCCGGCATCGGGTTGCGACGAGAATTGAGAAAGCAACGATTCCAATTCGGGATCCCCGGAAGCCAACCCAGTCGCTGCACGGAGATCGGCTTGTGCGTTTTCGTTCGCATTTGAGTACGCGAACATCATTGCTCGCCCCAGCAACGCTTTACACTTCACCGAATTCGGCGCGTCGGCCATGTCGATCACAGCCGTGTAGTCCGCGATCTCCGCGTCCGAATCCCCACGCTGACCGTGCGATGCGCCGCGATTGTGGAGCGCCCAGGCCTTCTGTTCCGCCGGCGCGTCGGGCATGTCGATCACGGCTGCGTAGTCCGCGATCTCCGCGTCCGAATCCCCACGCTGACCGTACGTAATGCCGCGATTGACGAGCGCCTTGGCCTTGTGTTCCGCCGGCGCGTCGGGCATATCGATCACGGCTGTGTAGTCCGCGATCTCCGCGCCTGAAGCCCAACGCTGACCGTGCCTTACGCCGCGATTGATGAGCGCCTGGGCCTTCTGTTCCGCCGGCGCGTCGGGCATGTCGATCACGGTCGTGTAGTCCACGATCGCCGCGCCCGAATCCCCACGCTGATCGTACCCTACGCCGCGATTGTAGAATGCGCCAGCCTTGATCAGCGCCGGTGCGGGGCTGTTGACCAACCGATGCAGGAGCTTGTCCGTCAACGTCACGTCGAGGTCGTAGCCAGCGGCGTCGGCAATCATGGCGCCCCAAAGAATCGGTGCACCGTCCACAAATTCAAGAAGTGTCGGGACGGACAGGTGATTGGGGAAATCGCGCACCGTGCGCAATGTGACTTTCCCCGTCGGGAAAGCATCGTTGTCCCACAACCACGTCAATGCTCGTTTCGCAAAGTCCTGAATCGCGTCGGGATTGCCCTCGGATTCCGCTATGGCGCAGCGCCCGGCGAGGCGTTCCAAAATGAAACACTCGCCGAGCAGGTCGGGGAGCAGCGGTGGAAGCTCGTGCTCCTGTGGATCAGGCTCGTAACCGGTCAGGACGCGGTATGCATCCTGACTAAATGAGTCCATATCAGGCAAATTGCCAAGCTCCGCAGCCGCGTTGTAAAGCTGTTCGCGCGTGAGGCCGCCGACCATGGTGGTGAGCACGAGCAGGTTGGCGTACTCGCGATCGACCTTACCCCGCCATCGCTTTTCGATTTCGCGGTCGAGCACGAGTTTGACCAGTGTGTCGGAATCCCACTTTTTGAAATCCTCCGGCCCCTGGTCCGCGACCAAGTCGCCCGCGAAACACGCGAACAGCGGGCGCTGCTGCACGGGCTGTTTGCGCACGCGCTCCTGGAACACCGGTTTGAGCTTCGCCAGATCGGCGTCGCTGACGCGCTTGGATTTCGGGTCGCGGTGGCGCACGAAGTGGGCGAACACGCCCCAGACCGACTCCTCGTCCGGTGGGTCGATCTTACGCGGGGCGGCGTGACGGTGGTTGTTCAACACCGTCGCATCTGAACCGGTAGAGCAGAATTTGTGGAACCAGTCGTCCGTCTCTTCGGCGGACCGCTCCAGCAGGACGAAGCGGACCTTCTTTTCAAAAATGTCCGCCCGATCGTGCAAGGCGACGATATTTTTGCGCGTCTGCTCGGCCCGGGTTGCGACGTAGTCGATGATGATGAGCGTGTCGCGTTGGGGCTTCCATTGGGCGGAATTGAATGGATCGTCGTCGGCGAGGAACCCGGCGGCCCAGCCGCGATATTGAGCTTCCAGTGCGAATTCCAGCATGAGACGGCTCTTGCCCACGCCGCCGTCGCCGACCCACACGCACCACAGCAGCGCAGCGTCCTTGTCCAGATACGCGTGCAACTCAGCCAGTTCACGCTCTCGACCCAGGAGGGGTACGACGCGCGTGTTGAATTTGAAGCGGTCGATCGGCACGGTGACCTCGGCCAGCTTCGTGCGAAGGGACGGCGCATGGAACGCGCGCAGCTCATCGATGATTCGCGCTGTGTCGGCGGTGTGCGCGGCTCGCAGCGCACGGGAACTTTCTACGGTAAGCTGCCGGAGGTCGGCGAGACTTTGATCGAAACGGATCGCGAATGCAGTGATCCCCTGCATCACTTCGGCGTATTCTTCGAGCACGCCGCGAATGGCTTTGAGTTGATCTGACGCGCGTCGCCCTCGGTCGCCGCCGCGTTGGCGATCGTTGCGAGTAGTTTCAGTTGTGGTTCGACGTCCACCGACTCGTCGCCGGCCAGCGATGCGAGGTCAGTGCAACCTGCCTTTTGCAGTCGTTCGCGGATGCCGGCTTCGACGGATTCGACGAACGCGCGTTGCGCGTCTTTGTCCTGCTTTCCAGCGAGATATTTTTGCAGGCTGCGCGCACCGACGAGCGTACCCGCGCATGCGATGATCGGCCAACCCGCGCCGGTTGGCATCGCTTTGAGCAATAATCCCGACAACCCGACCGCGCCCGTGACTGTTGAAATCACATCGGTGACGGCCTCGCAAACATGTTGAACGCCGTCACTCTTAACCAAGAACGTGTCCCTTGCTCAGCCCAATGTGTATGAACCGATGCCGATTTTATGCGAGTCGAAAGGGAACGGCCAGAAGTGGAAAAAGGGGTCGAAGCAGAACGCCGGCAGAATCGCGTTCCCGGCGCCTGCCGGAAGTTTCACGCTCCCGCTCAAATGCGTTTCTGAGGCCAATGCTTGCGAAAAGTGACCCGGTTGCCCGAAGGGTCCAGCACGGAAATGCACTGATCCGTAAAACTCAATCCATGTTGCCATTCGTAGGGGATGCGTGCCTCGTCGAGCAGGTCGACAAGCTCCTCTAAAGACGGAACATCCACACGCAGACGCTCCGGAACAGAATCCACCGTCAAGCCGGCGACCACGCGAATGCGCATTTCGATACGGTCGGAGCGGAAACGGGCGACGACATCATCCGAACCGCCGCCGTCCGTCGCTACCGGCTTCAGGTCCGCCAGTTCCTCGTAGAAACGAAGAACGTCGTCGAGCGTGCCCTCGGCGATTTCAAGCTCCACATGATCGACCGCAACAATCCGCCCCTTGTGCGACATGGGTCATTCCTCCCGCCATGATTCCGCTCCACCTCAGTACGCGCGATGCGCATGAGGTTGATCTTCAAAACCGTCGTCCACTAACCAGCCCGGATCAAACGTCATCGTGACCCGACAGAAGGTCAAGGTAAAACGAATCATCGGGCGATACAACGGATTGCGGGCCTGTCGCCGCATCGGTAGGCTACCGCATCAATTGGCTGAACCCCGGAGAATCCGCTTGAAAAAAGAAGACGCTGAGGCTGCTGTCACTCTGGCACAACCCCCGCCGCCGATGGTGCAAACCGCCATCGGGGGTTTTCTCATGGGCATCGCCAATCTCATTCCGGGCGTCTCCGGGGGGACGATGATCCTCGCCCTAGGCCTCTACAACGAATTCGTCGATTCGGTGGCCGACTTGACCGCATTGCGATTGAGCCGTCGCCGAATCGTATTCTTGGGCAGTCTGGCTGCCTGTGCAGCCGCCAGCATCGTCGGACTGGCGAGTGTGATTCTCTATCTTCTTTTCCACCACACGGTCGCGATGTATTCCCTGTTCATCGGGATGACCCTGGGCGGCGCACCGCTGCTGCTCCGATCGCTCAGACCCATCAAACCGGGCAGCGTGGTGGCGATTGTCCTCGGAATCGGGCTTATGGTGGGCGTTTTCGCCATGAAGCGCGGGGCAGCCCTGCCACACAACACCGCCATGGATTTCGTCTCGGGCGTGGTCGGCTCGACAACGATGGTCCTGCCGGGGATCAGCGGGTCGTACATGCTGCTCGTTCTCGATCAGTACGACCGGGTGGTGGGTGTTGTGGCCGACCTCAAGATGGCCGCCAAAAATCGCGACATGGTCCGTCTCAAGTCGGCTTTGTGGATCGCCGTACCCGTCGGCCTGGGGGTGCTCGTGGGAATCGTGGCGTTGTCCAACGCGCTTAAATTCCTGCTTCACCGCTTCGAGCGACCGACCATAGGCCTGCTGCTCGGAATCTTGCTCGGCTCGGTGCTGGGCCTGTGGCCTTTCGACCGGGCACCGTCGGAAGATGCACTCGAGCGCCGCCCAGTGGAAGAATTACTTCGCTACGCCGACGAAATGGGCATTTCCGTGGCCGGCGTCGATGTGGAAGGCGACAAGGCCGATCTGGTTTCAATTATTACCGAACGGTTTGAAAGTCGAAGCAAGCGGGCGGTGACGGCTGGTTCGGTGGCGGTCGCGTCGGCGATGTCGATGGCTGGTTTCTTCGTCACGTTCGCCCTTTCGCGACGTGGCGCGACACTTTCGCGTTCCGGCTGACATTCGACTTCGCGGGTCGCCGATCGGTCTTTTCGGCGGTTGTCATCGTGTGAAAATGGGTTCTAATAGGGACGCGTCATGATGCGGCGGATCAAGAAAGGAATCGCAGGTCTCACTTCGCGCCCGGTCGGACTCCTCACGCTGGTTGGACTGTCCTTCTGGGGTGTCGGTGGTTCCGCGTGGGCGGAAAGTGCCCCCCCGGTGCGCGCCGAGCGGCTGCGGTTCGATTCCTCGACCGGCGACTGGATTGAACTGGCGGAACCGATCCCCGGCACGGATGAGGGCGATCTGGCGCTGGCCCGAGCGATATTCGCCAAGAGCGATTACAAGCCGGCGCGCAAGGCGATGCGGGCCTGGATGAAGTCATACGGGGCGACCAGCGCACTTTACCCTCAAGCGGTACTCTTGCAGGCCAAAATCGAAAAGGGGCTTCGGAATTATCATGCCTCGTACGAGTTGCTGGACGGTTTGCTGGATCAGTACGCCCACAGCGAAGTCGCGGCTGAGGTCGGCGCGGAGTTGTTCAACATCGCCGAGGTTTACCTAAGCGGTGTGAAGCGAAAGCTCTGGGGCTTGCGTCTTTTGTCTGCCACGGACTTGGCTTTGAACATTCTGGACGATTTGACGGTTTTGTTTCCCGATTCGTCGCTGGCGGAATTGGCCATCAAGACCAAGGCGGATTATTACCACAATAATAGCGATTTTCTGCTGGCTGAGCTGGAATACGCCCAGCTTGTGCAGACTTTTCCGACGAGCCGTTATCGTCGCTATGCCATGCGTCGCAGCGCGGACGCAGCCCAGGCGGGCTTTGGGGGCATTAAGTTTGACGATGCACCGTTGATCGAGGCCGAGGAGCGGTATCGGACGTACGCGCTACAATACCGTGGGCAGGCTGAGCAGGAAGACATCAGCCTCATCCTGCTGGGTATTTCCGAGCGTCGTGCTGCCAAGGAATTGGATATAGGCCAATACTACGAAAAGACGCTCCACCCGCGTGCGGCGGCGTTTTACTATCGGTCCGTCATCGAATATTGGCCTGATACGGTCGCCGCTCGGAAAGCGGAGCAGGCCCTCTCACGCTTCGAGGGGCCGATGGAGGAGAGCGAGACGATGGGCACATCGAAAGCGTCCGACGAGTCCGGGCCAGCCATGACGGGCGGGGGGCCATAATGCGTCTGTTTCGAGTGATTCCTTCACTTCGGCTGCTGCTTGGCGGGATGATCGTTTCGGCTTCGGGGTGTACGTACTCAACGGAGCGTCCATTTCGTGACGATATCCAAACGGTGCATGTGGAGATGTTCCAGTCGAAGGATTTCCGTCGCGGGCTGGAATTCGATCTTACGGAGGCGTTGGCCAAGCGCATCGAGATGGATACGCCCTACCGGTTGTCGCGCAGTGATCGGGCTGACTCCTCGTTGAGCGGGGAGATATTGAGTGTGAATCAGCGTGTTTTGGGTCACGATTTTCGCACGAATCGCCCGCGTGAGTACGTTTTGACGGTATCGGCTCGCTGGCGATGGAAGGATTTGCGCAGCGGCGAGATCATTCGGGAGCATCCGGAATTCATTTACACGACCAGTTACATCCCGCCGGTCGGCGAGTCGTTCGAGGTCGGATCGATGCGGACTTTGGACGGTCTGGCGGAGCGAATTGTGTCTGCGATGGAAAACGAATGGTGAGAATTCTATTATCCTGTGGGCTTGATGGTGGTTGCTGGTTCATCGCATCGCCTGATTGTACGGTTCCGCGCTAACCGCTCCCTTACGGTCGCGGCTCTGAGAGGGCGGACGAAACCTGCGTTTTTTGAGTAGCGTTGCACCAGCACGAAATGATCGACGAGAATCGCTCACTTTGCGGAGTCAATAATGCCTGACGGCGACCAACAATCGAATAAGAAACCTCCCGTCGACAAGCGTCCCGGCGACCCGAACATGAAGATGTCGCGCGGCGTGATGAGTTGGCTGCTGTTCGTGGGGTTGGCCATCATGCTGGTGGTCCTGCTCAACACGGGGATGGACCAGCGTAAGAAAGTCACGCTTTCCGAGTTTTACACGCACCTTGAAAACGGCGACGTGAAGAACGTCGTGCTGCGTGAGCGTTCCATCCGCGGCGAGCTGAACTCTGCTCAGGGCGGGGCGCCCGGGGAACCGACCAAGTTTGAGGTGGCGGTCCCGTTCAACTACAGCGATGCGGACTTTGTTGAGAAGTTGCGCAGCAGTCCGGGCGGTATCGAAATCGATGTCGAAGAGGACAGCATGTTGACGGCGGTCCTCATCAGCCTGTTGCCGTGGTTGCTTATCTTCGCGTTTATCTGGTTTGTGGTGTTCAGGCAACTGCGCGGTGCGGGCGGTGGGCCTGGGATGTTCGGCAACTTCGGCCGATCGAGACACCGCGTGACGACCAAGGAACACACCAGTGTGACGTTTGACGATGTGGCTGGTATTACCGAAGCCAAGGAAGAGGTGCAGGAGCTTGTAGAGTTCCTGAAGAATCCAAAGAAGTTTCAGCGATTAGGCGGGCGAATTCCACGCGGCGTGCTGCTGGTCGGCATGCCCGGATGCGGCAAGACGCTGCTCGCGAAAGCCATCGCGGGCGAGGCGGAAGTTCCGTTTTTTTCCATCAGCGGTTCGGACTTTGTCGAGATGTTTGTCGGCGTGGGTGCGTCGCGCGTGCGCGACCTGTTCAAGCAAGCCAAGGAAAACTCGCCTTGTATCATTTTCCTCGACGAGATCGACGCGGTCGGTCGGCGTCGCGGGGCGAGTTTCGGCGGCGGTGGGCATGACGAGCGCGAGCAGACCCTCAACGCCATCCTCGTCGAGATGGACGGATTCAATACGTCCGATCAGGTCATCGTTATCGCAGCCACCAACCGTGTGGACGTACTCGACCCTGCTTTGATCAGGCCCGGTCGATTCGATCGGCAGGTTCACGTTCCGCCGTCCGACGTTCAGGGTCGGTACGAGATTCTCAAGGTCCACGCGCGCAAGGTGAAGCTGGGGCCTATGGTCGATTTGCGAAGGCTGGCCCGGGGCACGCCCACGTTCAGCGGTGCTGATCTGGCTGCGATCATCAACGAAGCCGCCCTCATCGCCACGATGCAGAACAAGGAATACGTCGAGCAGGACGATCTCGATGAAGCGCGCGACAAGATTCGCTGGGGCAGGGCGCAGAAGAGTCGCAAAGTCGACGAGCGCGATCAGCAGGTCGTTGCCTATCACGAAGCGGGGCACGCCATCGTGCAAACGCTCGAAACGGAGGCAGACCCGCTGCACAAAGTCAGCATTCTTCCGCGCGGGCCGATGGGTGGGGCTACGTTCTCGCTGCCCGAGCGCGATCGTCTGGTGTACACGCTGTCTTACCTGAAAGCGACGCTGAAAGTGACGCTCGGCGGGCGCGTGGCGGAGGAGGTCTACTGCGGCGAAATCAGCAGCGGTGCCGCGTCCGACATTCAGCAGGCCACGGAGATCGCCCGCAACATGGTCACGCAATGGGGCATGTCCGAAGCTTTGGGCTTTGTGAGTTACGGCGAGGATCGCGGTGGAGCGTTCGATCTGGGTACGAAGAATTACTCGGATGAAACGGCGGCCAAGATCGACGAGGAAGTCAAGCGCATCGTGGATGAAGCCTACGCGGATACCAAGCGGCTTATTGTCGAGCATCGTGCTGGCGGCCAGGCGATCGCTGACAACCTCTTGAAATACGAAACGCTGTCCGGCGATGAGGTGAACGCGCTGCTTCGCGGCGAGACGTTGGACAGGCCGACGATTTCGGATCTGCTCGACGGTGCTGGGCCAACGGCCGTCGGCAAAGCGAGGCCTATCCCCGCCAAACCCGATCCCGAGGTCGGACTCGGCGGTGGTGAACTGCCGCAACCCGGATAGATCGGGATCACCGCATTATGAAATGGATACTCCAACACGGGGTCGTCGATGCGTCGGCGGCCCCTGTTGTTATGGGTGTGTTGAACGTAACGCCCGATTCGTTTTCGGACGGGGGTGAGTTTCTCGATTGTGACGCGGCTGTCGCGCGCGCCGACGCGATGGTGGCGGAGGGGGCGGGCATCCTCGACATAGGTGCGGAATCTACTCGGCCTGGCGCTGAGGCTGTGACCGAAGGGGAGCAGATTCGCCGGGTGGAACCGGTGATCTCGCGGATTCGTGCGCGTCATCCCCTGGTGCCCATCTCGATCGATACGCGGAGCGCATGCGTCGCCCATTGTGCGATGGTCAGCGGTGCGGATATCATCAACGATGTATCGTCCCTGCGCGACGATCCTGAGATGGTCAGGGTCGCACGCGAGGCTGGTGCGGGTGTCATTCTCATGCATATGCGCGGCGAGCCGAAATCAATGCAGTCCGGTCTTGGCGATGATGCTTATGATGATGTTGTGGCGGAATTGGCGGAATTTCTGGCTGAGCGTGTCGCTTTCGCCCGGACGTCCGGGCTTGCGTTGGATCGAATTGCGGTGGACCCGGGCATTGGGTTCGGTAAGTCCGTGGAACATAACCTTGTTTTGATAAAGCGTTTAGGGGAACTTCGGCGACTTGGATTGCCGATCGTTTTCGGTGCGTCGCGGAAGCGGTTTCTCGATTCCTGTCTGGGCAGACCCGACCCGAAGGACCGGTTGGCGGGTTCACTGGCGTGTGCTGCGCTGGCGGCGATGCACGGGGCTAATGTTGTGCGGGCGCACGACGTTCGGGAGACTGTGGATGTTGTCCGGATGGTAGCCGCCGTCGTGTGCGTTTCCTGATTGCACCAAGCCTGACGCGCGCAGAAAGGGCCGGTCACAAGTGACCGGCCCGTCGATTTCTGAACTTTTCAGAGCGTTGAGTTGATTCGCGCCGGCTTAGTAGCGGTCGCGACGGCCACCGCCGCCGCCGCCGCCACCGTATCCACCCCGGCCACCGCCACCACCGCCACCGCCGCTGCGCGGCTCACGTGGCTTGGCTTCGTTCACTGTCAGCGAACGACCGCCGTGGTCCTGTCCATTCAGTGCGGAGATGGCCGCCTGGGCCTCCTCCTCGGTCCCCATTTCAACGAAACCGAACCCCTTGCTCCGGCCCGTTGCGCGGTCCGAAATCACTTCAGCGCTTTGGACGCTGCCGTGGGATCCGAGCAGCTTCTCAAGATCCGAACTGCTGACGTCGTACGAAAGGTTCCCGATATACAATTTCTTACCCATCGCGTTCTCCTGTCGATGGCATCTCCGACCCACTCTATACATTCTTTCAGGGTCGTCATTGAAAGCGGTCGACGGCTCGACCTCGTAGGTAGGTAAACTTAAGGACCGTGCATTCCGGACTTGGATTCCCAATGTCTGGGACGTGCCTCGCTCAACGAACCAACTGCTTGGAATCCTACAAAGATTTCCACGCGCGTCAAGAGCAATCCCTACAAGTTACGAAATCCTTATTTCACGTTTCGGGGTAAGCAAAACGCCGCAAGCACTGCGGCCCGCACCAACCGCCCAAGACCGCCAAGCGAGTATTTTGGTTCTGGAAACCGTCTCGTGCAATCCTATGAGTGTATTATCGGACCATTTGCCGTCTAACCAAAGTCGCGTCCTCTATTGAACGACGATGTTCCTATGCGTCGGACAGCACTTTTATTTCTCGGGGTCGCCTTCGTCGCGTTTGGTTGTGCGGTTGCACCACGCGGACCTGATGTGACGGGCGATCACCTGCAATCCATGACCGCCTCCGAAACCTCGCCGGGGCGAACGGCGTTCGAGTCGCGACACGGCGGGCAAATCGATCATCCCATCGCGACCCTCGCGAATCGCCTGCTCCTGGAACTTGGCTCGCGCGGCGGGATGCGGGGTAAAAGCCTCAGTATCGCCGTCCTTCGGACGGAGGAGCCAAACGCGTTCGTGTTGGCCAGTGGGCACATTTACCTTACCGAAGGTATGGTCGAGCTGGTTTGCACGGAAGATGACCTGGCGGCGGTTCTGGCGCATGAGATGGGTCACCTTGACGATTTGGCTGCTTTTTCGCGACCGACCGGTGCGGATGCGGATCGCCTGAAGATTGAGGCTGACGCGGACGATCAGGCTGCCGCAATGCTTCTGGACGCCGGATTTGAGCCATCGGCGCTTGCGATCATGATTGAAAGACTCCGCGACGAGCAACCGGAGGGCTGGGCGGACTTCCGTTGCGATCGTCTGTCGCGTCATCTCGGCCCGGCTGACGACTTCTCCACACCTTGAACTTGTCCGAATCTCCGTTTTTTCCGCGTCAACGCGAAAATTCTTGGACGTTCCGCCCGTTGAATGCGACAATGGACTGTGTTGGCTGGGCAGGTTGATCGGTGGTCAATCGTTGAATCACAAGGTGGTCGGAACGTCATGCAACGATTGATCGTCAAGAGCGGCAGCGATGAGATTCGCTCCTTCAGTCTGGAGTCGGGGAGCGCGCAAGTCCTTGGCAGAGCGATCGATGCCGATTGTTCGTACCCCACAGAGGCCTGTTTGAGTCGCCGGCATATGGAGCTTCGTTCCGGCTTGGGCGTGCTGGAGGTTCAGAGCTTGCCCAACGTTGCGAATCCGATCGTGTTTCGCGGCGAGACCAACGAGCGTTTCACGATGACGCCGGGCGATTTTTTCGTCGTTGGGGCTACTACCTTTCACTTTGAGAGTACGGACGGCGAGCGCCGGGCGACGTTTGCCGGTTCGGAATCCGCACCGAGCCATGCACACACCACCAGCGATCACGAGATGCGCGATCGCGGCGGTGCGGCGGACCGCATGCGTCTGCTCGATTTGATGGAATTGCCGGTCATCCTGCGCACCAAGAGTCGTGCGGAGTTTTTCGTCTTTGCGTGCGGTTCCATGAGGCTCGCGACCGGGGCGGAGTGGGTGCAAACACTGTGGATGGGTGACGAGGCACCGATCGTGCTCGCGGAAGACGCTCGGCTGGATCGCGGGGCGAGGCCTTTGAGTCGAAAGTTGATGCAACAGGCGATCGACGAAGCGCCGAAGCCCACGACCTACTGCTGGGGAGATGGTGCCAGTGACGTGTCACTTGGTGCAACGGCTCACGAAGGAGTCGATTGGGCGATCTGTTGTGCCATGCCGGTTCCGGGTGAGGAGCCGGTGTTGTTTTATCTTGCGGGCAGTCAGGCGCAGGGTGGTGGCATTGACGCGACGACGGTTTGCGATCTGTCTCTGCGCAACACGGCCCGGCTTGTGGGGCTGGTGGCGGACATGGTTGGTCGGGCTATCTCGATGGAAAAGCTCGAGCGTTGGAAGTCGCGACTGGGGCAGTTCTTTTCGGAGCGTGTGGCGTCGGAGATTCTCGAGTCGGATGCCGAGGAAGCGCTGGCTCCGCGTATCACGGATGCTACGGTCATGTTTTTCGACATTCGCGGATTCAGCGCTCGAACGGAAGAGAACTTTTCGATTCGCGAGGAGGAAGACCTCGAGCGCATTCTCGATTTCACCAAGTCACGACGTGTGGTACTGAATGTCGTTTCGCAGTGCGTGGTCGATCACTTCGGTGTGATTATTTCGTATGCCGGTGACGGATTGCTGGCCTGCTGGAACGTGCCCAAGCCGATCCCCGGTTATCTGGAGCATGCCTGCCTGGCTGCCATCGAGATGACCGAACGGATTGTCGAGCTTCCGGGCGGATGGCAGTGCGGTATTGGTGTGGGGATGGGTCAGATTGTGGCTGGCTCGCTGGGGTCGGATGTGAAGGAGCAGTATGATATTCTCGGTGCCGTCGTGAATCAGGCGTCGCGTATCGAGGGAATTACGAAGGTGGTGGGCGTTCAGATTCTGGTCACCGAAAACGTCGCAAAGTCCGTGGACGCTACGCAGGTGATGACGCGTCGTGTCGCCCGTTTTCAGCCGGCGGGTATGACGGAACAGATCGACTTGTTTACGGTGGACCGTGCGCCCGAGGAGGCTGCGATCCGAGACGCTTTGGCCAACCGGCACACGATTCACACGGAGGGGCTGGCTGCCTTCGAACGCGGCGACTGGGATGAAGCGTTTAAGATTTTGTCGCCGATCGCGACCGAGGATGCGCCGGCTAAGTACGTGCTCAGTATGGCTGTCGGAGGTAAACCGCCGAAGGATTGGCAGGGTGTGATCGAGTTGACGTCCAAGTAGGTCGGTTTGGATTGGTGCAGGCCTTGTCGCGAACGCGGACATTGAAACATTGAGTGACCCGACTCAAAAACCCAACGTTCCCCCAGCCGATGCTCAGACGCTCCAGCAGTCGCCGGAGTCGTTCGGGGCGGCTGTCGATATTTCTTTGCAGGATGTTCGTCAGAGCGACTACGCACCGAAGATACCGGGTTACGCCCTGGCGGATCTGCTCGGCGAGGGGGCTTATGGGCAGGTGTGGCGGGCAACGCAACTGCGCACGCGGAAGGAAGTGGCCATCAAGGTCTTCATCCAGCGTGGGGGGTTGGACTGGATATTTTTGCAGCGTGAGGTGGAGCGTCTGACGCGCCTGGATCGCCACCCGCACATCGTGACACTTCTGGACACAGACCTTGAAAGCGAGCCGCCGTGCTACGCGATGGACCTCATTGAGGGCGGATCGCTCGAAAAATTCGTGACCGGGGAGCACGTGGACGAGCAATTGGCCCGTCGCTTCATGCGGCAGATTTGCGAGGCGCTGTTCTACGTTCACGCCAAAGGCCTGATCCACTGCGACTTGAAGCCGGGCAACGTTCTGGTGGACGAACAGACCAACGTTCGCGTGGTCGATTTCGGGCAGTCGCGTGTTTTCACGGAATCGGCGGCTTCGTTGGGTACGCTTTATTTTATGGCTCCGGAGCAGGCTCAACTGGCATCACCGGGCGAGCAGGTTCATCCGGACGTGCGTTGGGACGTTTATGCGCTGGGTGCGACGATTTATGCGATTCTTGTCGGCGAAGCGCCGCGTAGCAGTACGGAGAATGACAAGAGTCTGGCGGCTGCGGGCACACTGAATGAACGATTGAACGTCTATCGCACGCTGGTGGATCGTGAAGTATCCGTTGTGCAGCAGCGCTTGCATGGCGTGATCGGCGATGAGTTTGCGGCGGTTTTGACGAAGTGTCTCGCCCCCGATCCTGAAAAACGCTACGACTCGGTTTCCGGGATTCAGGCGGACTTGCTGGCGCTTGCGGAGAAGCGCCCGGTCAGCCCGCTGGCGGGGCGAAAGTCTTATCGTGTCAAGAAATTCGTCCAGCGCAATCCGTTTCAGATCGGTTTGGTCATTGCAGCCTTGATCCTCGCGCCGGCGCTCTATATTGCTCGGGAGAAGCAGTCCCGGGCAAATGAATCCCTCGCACGAACGATTTTGTCCATGTTCGACCACGATCCGCTCGTCGCGATCAAGGAGTTCGAATCTGCGCACGAGGGTGTGCTGACTCCACTCAAGGAAAGGTGTCGCGAGCATCTCTTTTCGCCGTCGCCGCTGTTTCGAAAAGTCGGCGCCCGGGCTGCGATCGTGGTGTTGCCCGAGGCTTTCTTTGAGGGCGTAGATGGCGGCTTGCTCTGGACGGGTGGGCAATGGTTGGATGCGATCGACACGGTCTGGGACGACCCGAGTCGTTTGGTGCCGACGCTGACCGAAAAGGCTTCGCACGGAACCGACCGGCAGAAATACGTGGCGTTTTGCATGATCGGCCAATTGGTTGGCGAGGGAGGCGTGTTGGCACCGTTTCGCGCGTCGTTTGCGGAGTTGTCCGTGCGTGCGGCTGAGAACGAGCGTTGGCCTGGTGTGTCGGCGGCGGCGCGGTGGGCTGCTCAGCGCTGCGGCGCGTCTCCGGGAACGAGTCGGAGCGAGTTGGCGTTTGAAGATGAAGTCAGCGGATTGTCGTTTGTGCGCATTCCGGATTGCTTATCGTACCGGCGGGGGGCTGATCCTTCGGACAAGTTACAAGACGATGACGAGCGTTTGGCTGAATACAAAGTGTCGATCGGCGATTTGTATGTGGCGACGACGGAGGTCACGTACGGGGCGTTGGCGAAGTACCTGGATTCGATTCATGCGGAGAGTGCGTTTTCCGCGCAAGAGAAAGCCTACGGCGAGAATGAGGTCGGCAGGAAACGCATTCGCGCGGAAATCACAAACATTCCGGCGGATGAGCTTGAACGACGCGCAGCCGCCTTCATGGGCCTGACGGCGGCGAGGGGTTTTTGTGATTGGTTGAATGAACGGGCGGCGGGTGTGATGCCGGCGCGCCGGTACCGCCTGCTTACCGAGCCTGAGTGGGAATACGCCTGTCGCGGGGGAAACGCGGGGCGATACTGCTACGGCGACGGCACGGAGTATGCACCGTACTTCGCGAATATCGAGGGGGTCATGTCCATGCAGCGTGTGGCTGAGCGCATGCCGAACTGGTATGGGCTTTTCGACATGCACGGTGGCTTGTGGGAGTTGTGCGATTCGTGTTACGAAGATAGTGTCAACGGGGAACCGAAGATGAAGGATTGCGGTCTTTACGTGGCGCGCGGCGGTGCATTTTACGGTTCCCCCAAGTCGTGTCGATCGACTCAGCGTCTGTTTATCACAGCGGACGCAGCCAATCAGTATTCAGGTGTTCGTTTGGCGATGGAGATGAAATAGTGCAATGCATCCGTCACTTTTTCGCGGCAATGGTGTTGGTTTTGATGGCTGGTTCGTGCGGCATGGAAGGGCCTGAGTTTCTCGGGCTTCCGCTCGAAACGCGCTTCGCATTCACGAATTTCTCGTTGGATTTCTACGCGACTCTTTCGATGCGCGCGAACGGAGATGAGGCTGGGGTGTATGAGCAGACGCCGCTGCTGGCACCGGGGGCAACGTTTCGCGGGGAGTTCTTTGAATTCACAGGGAACGGTTGCCCGGATGCGATTGATGTGCGTGTGTTTCTGTATGCACGTGTGAATGACGATTTGCCCGTCGGGTTGGATGAGGGTGAGGATGTTTCGCCGACGCCGATCGTGGCGGGTGAGTTGTTGAACGTGCCTGCGTGCCGCGTGCAAGCGCTGGAAACGTTTACGATCGTGAATTGGGAGGCTGCTGAAGGCGTCGCGTTGGTCAAGCTCGCGCAGGGTACTGCGGTCGAAGATGACGTTGTTGCGTCGGGTCTGGTGGACGGCATCGACGGGACGTGGCGTGTGGAGGGGGTGGAAGATGGTCTTGGTGGCCAAGCTCCTCCGGGCATTGCTGACAATGAAACGCTTACGGGTTTTGTCACGCTGGCTGACGGTTCGGGGGTTGAGGGCGTCGGTGTGCTGCTGCGTACGCGATTTCGCGTTCGACTGAACGATGACGATGAAACGAATGATCCTGATGCCGGTTTCGGTGATCCGATCGCGGTGGCTTCGACGGATACCGACGGGCGATTTTCGTTTGACAGGCCGCCGGGGGCGTACGAGGTGGAATTTTTTGCCGATGATCTTGTGTTCAGGCCCGTGTCGGTGATCGTGGAGTCTCCGATCGAGGTGATACGAATCGTGGCGGAGGAATTGTAAATGCGACGGGTGAACACGAAGCAATACACGGGAACGGCTGCGCTGCGTTTTCTTTCGGTTGGTGGTTGCCTGGTAGCGGGCGTGCTTCTTGCGTGCCTGCCGGGTTGCACGTTTGGGCCTGCGGAGGGTGCGGCTGAGCGAATCAATCCGTATACGGATTTGCCGGTGCTCCCGATCGATGGCGAAACGCGGGAGCTTGCGAACACGATTGCACCGCTGGGGACGCTGGAGGTTGGTCGCGTTGTTAATGTGTTTATCGAGGGCGCGGCGGTGCAGGCTGTTCTGATTCTGGGTGAGGATGAGCTTTTCGAAGAATCCGGCGTCATTGTGGGCGGTGGTCCGGCGAATCAGGCTTTCGATTATCTCGTGCCGGAAACGGGCGGGTATTTCGTGTTCGTGCAGTTGGCCGGCGACGCGACGGGGTCTGAGTTGGAAGCCGCCATCACATTGACGGACGGGGATGCGTCGTTTGCGCCGCCGGCGGGGCAGGCGGTGGTGATTCGTTTTGAGGACGGCTACCTGTCCGATCCGGGGTTGTTTGATCCGGAATCCGGGACGGTTGATGAGCAGGCGTTGCTGGAATCCATCAGCGGGCAGGTTCGCACCGGCATCGTGGAGCGTTTGCAAACCATTTTCGAGGGAACGCCGATCGACGTGACGGATGAAAGCGATGGGCTGCCGGAAGGTGTGTTTTCGATTGTGACGATTTCGCCGGAACGCAGGGTCGCGGCTGATAACGATTTCGCCGTGGACTCAGCCATTCCTGTCGCGGCGGACCCTGCCTGTGCGGATCGCGTGATTTTCGGGGAGGTTTTTCCCGAGGGTACGACACAGGATCCCGGCAATCGCGTGCTGGACGACGAGGCCATCGTGTACGTGGGCAGTTTCCAAGGGCGGGGTGAGACATGCCGGACCGCGGCGACCAATTCGATCAACAATGTCATTCTTGGTATTTCGCAGACAGCCGCCCACGAGATCGGGCACCTCGTCGGCTTGTATCATGTCGCATTGGTCGATCTGATGGACCGTTCGCCGTCGCGGGCGTTTCAGCGCGAGCTGTCGTTTTCGCGCGGGCAGGTTCTTACCGAGGCGCTGGTCGAACAGGCTGATGGCTCCACCATGCTGACCACGACGGTGCTGACCACCGTAATTCAGGATCCCGATCGCTATTTCCGCTCGGCCTTTTCGCGATAGCGCCAACACAAGGCCCGACTGATGCGTTGTGTGCCCCGTAGCTTTGGCCGAGGGAAAGTCGAATCCGGGGACCATTCGACTCCTGTGGTTCCTGAACACCTCATCACTTGTGCAAACGGGCGCGTCGAGCGGCGATTTGGCGGAAGCTTACGCCGCGAACGACGGCGAGAGCGCGACGAAGGTGAGGTGGGGTCGATTGGCCCAACGACCGCCCGACTTGAAGCGGCTGCGCGAACTTCGACCTCTGATGGCCAACACAAACGCTTCGGTGGGGAGTTCGGTCCCGTCGGTTGATAGTTGCGCGATAAGCAATCGGCGGATGAACCTGTCGGATCAACGAAATCGCAGCTTCGGTTCTCTGTTCGATGCTCAGCCTTGACTGCTTGCCCATGAACGTAACTCCTTCGGCCGTCGAATCGTTCAACACACATGCATTCTCCGCCCCACGATTCCAGGGAATTGCGAACAATTAATGACGACGCGCTCGACGTTGGCTCGGACGATGTCGTGATTGTCCAAACGCTTGCGAAAACTTGTCGTTTTTCTGCCAAAGGACTTGACAGCGGTCTGACCGCAAGCCATATTGTAGGTACACGCTTACGAATAGTGAATCTTCGCGAGATTCGAAATGCCCAGACCCAGCCAGGCCCACGAGAAACGCAAGAAACTGCTGCCCATCGTTGCGCGGGCGTTCGCGGAGTTAGGCTATCGTCGGGCGACCACGGCTGAGCTGGCGCGTCGATGCGAGGTCCGCGAGAACATTCTCTATCGCCTCTGGCCTAACAAGAAAGCCATGTTTGTCGCCTCCATCGACTATGTCTACGAGCAGGCTGCGGGCACGTGGCAGGGAATCCTCAGCGAACCCGACGACCATAACAGTGCGGCTGTTCGGCTGCTGGAGCATGAGGCTGAGCACTACGGCGAGTCTGGCCTGCAGCGCATCATCTTCGCGGGCCTGAGCGAGACGGACGAGCCGGAGATTCGCGAGGCGCTGCGCAAGATGTACGGCCGATTTCACCGCTTCATCCGCGAGCAGGTTGTCGCACACCGAAACGGTACTGAACACAGTGCGTTGCCCGACGAAACGGTAGCCGCTTGGGCCATCATAGGTCTGGGTAACCTGGCGAACATCGGCCGCGAGTTGGGTTTGTTTACCAATCGAGGGCGAAAAAGAATATTCGGCGACGCTGGTCGGCTCTTGCTGGATGGACAAGGCGGATGAGGATTTCTCATTTGCCGAAAATGTAAGTAACTGCTTACACATAGGTTGGCCGAACGGGTCTTCAAGGAGAAAGTCATGAACGTTCGAGGCTTCATCCAAATGCCCTTGACGGCATTCATTGTGGGGCGAGTGGTGTTATTGATTGTTGGCGCATTCCCATCGGGAGGCATGGCCGAACCGCCGGCGAAATTCACTTTCGAGAAGTACGAGGTCGTCACCGGCTCCGCGGAACGCCAGACCGTTTTGACGGGGTTTCTTCTTGGCGGCGATTTCGCGGAACTCGTCGTGGTGCATATGGACGAGAACGACGACCGTCGCGTGCGGATATACGGGTTCCACGATGGCGCGTGGTTGTCGGTGCTCGAGGCCACGCTTCGTCCAGAAGTGGTGTTCGTCGACGTGGCCAACATCGGCGGACGTGACCGCCTGATCACGTACGAGCGCGGTCGCCTGAACTGGTTCGACCCCAAATCGGCGACGCAGCGCGAGCTGGTGGCGGTTACTTCCGACTTTGGCCGGCCTCGCAAGAGCGAGATCCCGCATGTGGACGTCACCCATGACGTGAATGACGACGGTCGCGACGACCTGGTGGTGCCGGACGTCGATGGCTTCTCGGTGTTCATCCAGACTAGCGACGGTGCGTTCGCCGATCCGGTGAAGATCGGCCGTCCCACCGACATGAGTGGAATCTACGGTGCCGACGGATATCGGTACGATCCCTGGTCGCAGAGCCGGGTCCACGAGGTGGACTTCAATCAAGATGGTCACGGCGATCTGGTGTTCTGGATGGAGGACCATTTCGCAATTCATTTCCAGGACGAGAACGGGCGGTTCGCCGAGAGCGCCAAGTTGTTCACGAGCGATGTGGAATTCGATTCCGACGATCTCTACTCGCTCGCTCAGGGAGACATGACGGGTAGGATATTGCACTCGTTGACCGATATGAACGGCGACGGCATCGCCGACCTGGTGATTTTCTCGCTGGAGGGCAAGCACATTTCCAGAAAGCGTTCCGCTTACGAGGTTCATTTTGGCAAACCCACACCCGATGGCGGCACCGTGTTCGCGCGTGACGTCGACATCACCTTCCGGTCGAACGATCGAATGCGACTGAGGAAGGATCGCGCCTACCGATCGAATGATCGAATCCAATTCAGGATGGATCGATACGATCTTAATGCCGACGGCCACATCGACGTGATGTTCACAACCATCGATCCTTACTTTCTCAAGCGCAGCCTCTGGAAGAACATGAAGGGGTTTATGGGCGATGACGTTTTGTTGGGTCTCGAGTTCTACCTCATGGAAGGGGGCCGCTATCCCGTCACACCCAACGCCATCCGCATAATCGCGTTAGACGGTATCCCCAGCCATCGCGAGCCGGGGTCGGTGCCACTGGACATCGTGCTTCGAGGGGGGAAGCACGAGAGTCGAAGGACACAGAAAAGCTGGCTGCGCGCGTTCAACATGCTCATGCTCGTCGGAGATGTGACCGGCAACGGCCGCTCGGACCTGCTCATCGGAAAAAACACTCCCAACGGTGTGGACGTCATCGTCGGCGTGCAGGGGTCGGACCTGTTCGCCCGGCGGCCCCAGGACGTGCCGGTCGTCGTGCCCAACGACGAGGAATATGTTTGGCTGGTGGACCTCAACAGAGACGGCAAGCAGGACATCCTCATGCATCATCCATTCACGCTACGAGATATTCACGGGGGCCGGCGACGGCCGCCGGGAACCGAGCCCCATCAGGTGACGTTGCTGATCGCCCGGTAAGGGCGCTCCCCAGTTGGAGAATTCGGCTGATGGCCGACCCCGGTCGATTGTTTCGGGACGGTCAGAACGAATCAAAAGATTATTTGTCGTGATTGTAAGTATAAACTTACATATAGAATCCGCAGCGTAAGTTTTCAAGGAGAATGTCATGAGAATTCAAGAGCTCAACCACACGACGTTTGCGGTGTTGACGGTGGGACTGGCTGTCGGCGCATTGGTGCCGGGGTGTCAGACGAGCGGAGGCAACAAGCAAGTGCCGCCCGAACAATTGAAGCGATTCGAAGTCATGCGGGCGAAAGGAACGCAGGCATCACTGACTGTTTTTCCCGTTGCGGTGGGCGACGACGCGTCTTTCAATAGAGACGTTGCAAGCGTCATGGCGCTGCTGTTGGAAAAAGCGGGCATGGCCAACCTCAGGTTGACAAACACCGAATTTCGCCTGCCGAAGGAGGCTACGTTTGACCAAGCTACGGAGTTGTTCGGCGAGTTCATTCGCGAGAATCCAATCGAGACGGACTACGCACTCTATGCGGAGTTCGTCGGCAACCCCCAAACGGGGCCGACGGAGATTCGAGGCATCATCGTGGACAAGAGCGGGCGAAGCGTTTGGGTTGATCGTCAGACACAAGCCGATCGAGATTTCGAGCGCGACATGCCCAGCGATCCGATGATCTGTTGCCACTTTCTCGCGGAGCGGATGCGGTCGCGGTTGGGTATACCCAAGTCAGCGCGGGACGAAAGCGGCCAAGGAGAAATCGCCCGGATGTTCGCAAGAGATGCGCCAGCACCCGGCAAGGCGGAGCGGGCTGCCATGGAGCGGCGAAGGGCAGTCATGAAGGAAGCCGGCAGAAAGGTGAGGTTGGCGGTCTTCCCCGTTCGGCTGGCCGACGACGAGGTTGGAAAGCACGACGCGGCACACCTCGCGAAACTGCTGAGCGAGAAGAGGGTGTGTGAGGCGAGCGATGTGGACTCACCGCTGCGCGTGACGATTGAATCTGTGCGCAATGAGCAGAAACTTCTTTGGGATCTGGCCCGCGCGTTTCAAGACCACTTAAGGCGGAACCCGCCCGAGGCTGACTATGTGCTTCTGGCTGACTACATCATGCATGGTGGGCGCGCGTGGGCTGTGCATTTTGTTGTTTGCGATCGCTCCGGCGAATGGGTGATCGTCGATTTCCAGAACGATCATCACGGTGATTTCCAGTGCATAGACCCCAAGACCCTTGACGATTGCGGGCACCTGGTCGCAAAGCGCCTGAAAGGATACCTCCGATAGTGTTCCGACACGCGCCAAACGATGGATAGGGTGGGCCTTCAAGGTGTGTCACCCTATCCATCAGTTGAAAGGGCGACAGGACGATTGCGTTGAGAGGTCCGATGTGCTTCCCGCACCCTACGCACGCCTTTTCGCCGGTAGTTTCGACGCCCTCTCCCTTCCATTGAAGATTTCAGCATTGATAGGTCGATACATCCGGCGATTGGAAGCCTCGGGGACAGGGTTCTCGGGAAGTTGCCCGGGCTTGGGACCAGCCGGCGGGCGTCAGCAAGTGAAGGACCGAATTCATGCGTACCATCGCGATAGTCAGTCAAAAGGGCGGCGTCGGTAAAACAACCGTAGCCATCAATCTTTCCGCCACATTGGCCAAGCAAGGCCGACGGGTGCTGGCGGTGGATATGGACCCGATGGGTCATTGCGCTGTTGGGACAGCCCTACCCGTAGACGCGGTCAGGCAAACGATTCGCGCCTGCCTCGTCGCCGAAAACAACGCTGAAAACGTGGACATGGGCCAAATCACCTGGCAGGTCTTTCCCGGTTTCGACCTTGCTCCGTCCTCGCCCAATCTGGCGGAAATGGACGTCATGGACGCGAGCCGGTTCAGCCGCAAGAGTCTGGCTGAGGCGCTCTCGACGTGTGGTCATCGCTACGATTGCTGCATCATCGACTGCCCGTCGTCGCCGGGCGCACTCTTCGCCAACGCGGTGTACGCAGCCGATCAGGTTCTTATCCCGGTCGAGACGGGCTACTTCTCGTTGCGGGAGTTGGAAAGTCAGATTAAGCGTGTCCGAGCGCTCGCGCAATCGTTTGAAAAGACAATCGACGTGCGTGCGGTGGCCAACCAATACGACGTGCGCACGAAGCTGGGCCGTGAGATTCTGGCGGAATTGCGCAAACAATTTGACGGCGTACTTCTGAATGCGGTGATTAACTTCAACACCAAGTTGAAAGAGGGGGCATGCTGCGGTCAGCCGATCACTGAATTCGCCCCTGGCAGTACGGGGGCTAAGGATTTCCAGAGTCTCGCGACCGAGCTTCTGCACGAGGATCGCCTGACGCTCGATCGCGATGCCATCGTGGAATCCTACTCGTCGCGACTCGCCGCCGATGCAGCCCGATTGCTCGCAACCTCAACGCCGCTTCTGAAAAACGGCGTGCCACTGACACCGCCGCCGGTAGCCGTGCCGGAAACGAAACAGCCCGCGAATGCTGCACAAGCCGACGACCGGAATCATCGCCGAATCGACGAAAAACTCGCCGCCATCTACGGCGTGCGTCAGATGGAAGACGGAATCGTGTTTCGCACGCTTTGTCCATCGGCCCGCGAGGTGCTTGTGGCTGGCGACTTCAACGACTGGACACCGAACCAGACGCCGCTGCAACGAATCGACAACAACGGCGTGTTCGAAACCAAGCTCGCACTCCCCCGAGGCCGATACCGCTATCGCTTCGTCATCGACGGGCGTTGGAGCTACGACCGCGACAATCCGCAGGTCGAATCGAACGAGGAAGGCGAGATCAGCTCCGTCGTCGAGGTAGCCTAGAATCGTCGTCGCTCGCGTGCGAATCGGCTTCGGGTGGGGTATGCTGGCTTCGCGTGTCGTACCCAACACCCGAAGACAATCCAACACCGCAACCGAACTCGCCGGCCCGAGTGGCGGTCACGGCTGAGCCGCTCGCCAAGGTGGAAGTCGCAGCACGTAAGCTGGCCGACCGTCTCAAACTGCCCTTCTTGCAAGAAGTTGACGCGCAATTCGAACTCGCGCTCGTCAAAACACCCGAACGCTTAGAGCTTCGATTGACGGCGGACAACGCACCCGGTGCGATTTACGTCGATTTTCTGGGTAGTGCCGGCGTGTGGCACGCGGGGAGCATCGGTCACAAGGGGCAACCGTTGGCCAAAGCAATCGGAATCGGTGCGGACTGCCCGAGCGTGGTCGATGCGACGGCCGGCCTCGGTCGTGATGCATTTCGACTCGCATGCCTGGGCTGCAACGTGGTGGCCATCGAACGAAACGCAATTGTGGCTGAGCTATTGCGAGACGGTTTGACGCGGGCTGCAACGGTTCCGCGGCTGGAATCCGTCATCCGGGATTGCCTCTCGCTGCGACTTGGCGATTCCGCTGCGATCCTGCGCGACACTGCATCTCCAGCGAATCCCGACGTCGTCTATCTCGATCCGATGTTCGCCGTAAACGAGACCGCCACCGCATTGGTCAAGAAGGAGATGCGCGTGATCCGGGAACTCGTCGGGGCAGACCACGATGCACAAGCGCTGTTCGAGGCGGCCTTTGGGGCGGCGCGCAAGCGCGTGGTCGTCAAGCGCGCCCGCCACGCCGCACCGCTCGCGCCGAATCCGCAGTTGTCGTTCTCAGGCAAAATCGCACGCTACGATGTGTACCTGAAGCAATAATCAGGAAACGTTGGACCCCAAAGCGCGGTGTGCAATGTCGGTGCGATACTGCATACCTTCGAATGAGATGAGTTTAACGGCTTCGTAGGCGCGATCGTGTGCCTGGGCGAGCGTATCGCCCAGCGCGGTGACGCTTAGCACGCGCCCGCCGTCGGTCACCCATCCATCATGCTCACGGAGCGTTCCGGCGTGCTGGATGGTCACGTTTTCAAGCGCCCCCGCCTCGATAATTCCCTCGATGGGCTTGCCGACTTCGCAGGTACCGGGATACCCCCCCGACGCCAGCACGACGCAAACCGCCGGCCGAGGATCCCACTCGATCTCGCATCCGTCGAGCTTGCCGTCAATGCAAGCCTGGGCAATATCGACGAAATCCGTCTTCAGTCGCGGCAGCAGTACCTGCGACTCGGGGTCACCGAATCGGCAGTTGAACTCGAGCACCTTCGGACCCGCATGGGTAATCATCAGTCCGCAATAAAGAACGCCTCGATAGTCCACATCGTGCCGGTGCAGGCAGTCCAGAATGGGCACGAGCACTTCGGATTCAACCATAGACATGACCGCAGCGTCGGCCCGAGGAGCCGGACTGTACGCGCCCATGCCGCCCGTGTTGGAGCCGGTGTCGCCATCCCACAGCCGCTTGTGATCCTGCGAAGCGTCCAGCACGTAGACGCTTCGCCCGTCGATGATCGCGTGAATCGAAAGCTCCTCGCCCTCAAGCTTCTCCTCGACCACGATGCACCGGCCTGCCTCACCGAACTTGCCCTCGACCATCATGCGTTCAGCCTCGATCAACGCATCGGATGGGTCGTCGCACACAACAACACCCTTGCCCGCCGCAAGCCCCGCCGCTTTGACGACCTGAGCCGAGTCGCGCGTCGCAATGTACTCGCGTGCATATTCGTAGCGATCGAAACTTCGGCCAATCGCCGTGGGTATCCGCGCTTCCGCCAGCAGTTTCTTCGCGTAGGCTTTGTCGCCTTCGAGTCTGGCAGCCGAGCGCGACGGCCCGAAGATACGCAGGCCCGATGCTTCAAAACGGTCAACGATGCCGGCGCACAACGGCACTTCCGGTCCGACGACGGTTAGGTCGATCGCACGGTCGCGTGCAAGTTTGCACAGGCCTTCGACGTCCTCGGCGGCGACAGCTACGTTTTCAGCCAGCATCTCGGTACCACCGTTGCCGGGCGCGCACAGTATCTCCGGATGATGCGCACTTCGCGCGACCGCTTTCACCAGAGCGTGCTCGCGTCCGCCGCCACCGACAATCAACACTTTCATCTTGAGGCTCGATTCATTGGGTAATTAAGTGGACAAGTCCCGAAGCATCCTGGCCAACAACGGCGTGCTCCCGGTAATGCGAATACCACGCCGCCGGACGAGGTCAAACGCGTCAGGCTGGGCGTTGACGACGGCAAGCCAGACAGCCGGATCAACCGACACAGTCAGGTCCGCATGGCTCGTCAATTCCTTCGAGACAGCATACCGCCCGTTTTCAAAAACGACCAAAGTTGGCTCGGTATCCTCGAATTCAAATCGAATGACACGCCGCCCGCAAGCGCCCGAGTCGGAACCGGACGCGCACGACGACAATTGATCGAGAAAAGCGTCAATCGACCCGGCATTGTCGCCGCTCGATCCCCGACGTATTCGGCTGATGATCTGAGCGATGGCCAACCGGTGACACTCGGACGCGATCTGACTTTGCGATTTGCGAACCAACGCGCGCGTCAATTGTCGCACGTCCATCGATTGGCCAAACGCGTCGGTGTATGCGCTGAGGAATCGTCGCGCGTAGCCTCGAACACCGGCTGCGGCAGCCGATGCGAAGAACTCAACAAGGTCGCTCTCGACACTCGCAAAGGAAACAGAGCCGTCGAAAAACCTCCCGCGACGATCCGGGTCCAGGAACGAAATCGCGAAGGAATCGCCATTATCGCGAACCAGAATGTTACGCCAATACAACCCGCCATGACGCACGCCCGCACGGTGCATGGCTCCGATCGATTTGCCCAACGCGATAGCCAGCACCCGATGTCGCCGGCGATTTTCGCCAGTCAAGAAATCTTGCGATACAACGTTGTCCAGCGACGCCACACCCGGCTCGCCGCGTGTGATAAGGAACGCGCCGCGCACGAACCCGAGCATACGAAGCTCACCCGTCACAAGCGGGCACACCGCACTGACGCCTCGGCGACGCATTTCGCTCAGAAAATCAAACTCAGCCCGCGCCCGACCGACGCCGAGGAGTGTCCCGCGAAATGCCAGTCGAAGTCGCTGCGACCAGCGATCGTATCGATACCGCTTGACGAAAACGCAACGGGCTTCGCCGTCGTCGTCGGTCAATTCAACGGGGAACGTGTCGGAGGATCGGCTCAACGCAGCCGTGTCCGCCGCCTGAAGCGCAAGCACCCTCGCAGCCGAATCAAGCCCGGCACGCTTGAGCATGTCCAGATCGGATTCGATGGAGCACGTAGCCGCGTCGCGTCGCATTAATTCCTCTCGGCGACGATGCACAGGGACCAGTCCCAGTCAATGTATTTGATCACAGGCTTGGAGCCGAGTTGATCGATCGATCGGCGCAAGTCTTCGTTCGCGTATCGCTTAATCCACCCGAGAACGGTCCGCTCCTCGGTTTCGAAATCGCCGCGGAACCAGTCGAAAATCGACGAAAGATACAAGACGCCGTCTTTCACGTGTATTTGATTCCGGTCGTTGACAAAGCGACGGAATTGCTCATCGAGTTGGGCATCGAGGCGGTCGGCTGTGAACGCTTCCGCACGAAGAGGCGGGCAGCCAACCGACGCGCAATTGATGGAAGCGTGAACGCGCGGGTCTTTGAATTCCGCACGGAGCACCTTATGCTCGATGTCGTTCAGCGTGTAAACGTGGCCGCCGACGTTCCATCTCTCGTCCTTCCAGCGGCGGTTCTCCGGGATGTCCTTGAGGCTCTTGAGTCCGCCGCTCAGATTTTCAACGACGAGGTTGAGCGTGCAGGCGTTGTAGGCATTGATGAACATCGCCATACGTTCATCGCGACTCAATTTGTCGGTGTTGACCTTCGCCAGCGAATCAACATACGCGACGATGGCCGACCGCTCCTGCGCGAGACTATTGTAATCAACCCGATTCCCGTGAACATGACGCTTCAGCAGAGCGTCCAGCGGTGCATGATCCACCGCCACCGCCAGAGTCGCCAAGCCAACAATCATCACCGCCCGAATCAAGTCATTACCCCCGAATTCGCCCCACCACACGCAGCCCCGCACGATGCAGACCGCCACAAAAACGTAACCTGTTCGCGCAATTCAGGCAATCAAAACCGTCGTTCCAGCGATCTTGACATTCCTGCTCCCCTCCTCGCGAAGGAGAGGCTGGGGGAGGTTCTTCTTGGGTCGATAGGGCACCGACTGCGGACAGTCACCTCTACATTGAGCCTCGTCGGCGGATCGGGTACGGTTTGGGCATGCCTCGTGCTGCTCGAATCGTTGTCGCGGTTCAGCCGCAATACGCGCGCCAGCGCGGGAACAACCGCAGGACGAAGCCGAGTTACCATCGATCCGCCCCTCGTTTCCTCAGCAGCGTCTTCGTTTCACTCTTAACGGAAGGTGCCGGTTTCACCGCGGCGGATGATGCCGTCCTCCATCTCATAGACCGCATCGAACACGTCGAGTGCACGATGATCATGCGTTACGACGACAACACTGGTTCCATGTTCGTGCGCCACTTTTCCAAAAAGCTCCATGACTTGCCGTCCCCTCCGGCCGTCCAGAGCCGCCGTGGGCTCGTCAGCGAGAATGATACTCGGTCGATTGGCCATGGCACGGGCCACGGCAACACGCTGCTGCTGCCCGCCTGAAAGTTTTGTTGGGGAGTGGTCGGCACGATCGCCGACACCGAGATACTCCAGCAGTGACATGGCACGGCGGCGCGACGCGGCCACGGCCCAGTTGTTGATCTCAAGTGCGATCTGCACGTTTTCAATCGCGGAGAGAAACGGAATAAGGTTTGATTTTTGGAACACGAACCCGATGTGTTGACGCCGAAAAGCGCGTGAATCTTTTAGCGCCTTGGGACCATTCATGACCAGTTCCCCGCCTATGAGGATACGACCTGCGGACGGCGGATTGATAAGACCAATCGCTGTCAAGAATGTGGATTTCCCCGAACCGCTGGGGCCGAGCAGTGCAACCACTTCACCTCGACGGATCTTGACGGTGGCATCGCGCATTGCGACCACTTCCGTGTTTCCACTACCGTAGATCTTCGTGAGGTTCACAGTCTCGATGGCAAAGTCGTTGTTCATCACCTCTTATCCCGCGAGCGCTTCGTTGGGCTCTACGCGCATGGCCTTCCAGATTCCCAACACACTGGAGAGAACGGAAATCATCAGCACGATCGCCGCAAGTTGGAGGAGGTCGTCGTTTGTGAGAATTACTCGGCGCGGGAAGCGCGGAAAAACCTTCAAGCCAAGCAGAAAGGCGATGCCGAAACCAACCACGCCGAGAAGCACTGCCTGCTGGAGAATCATGCCGAGAATTCTTCGGTTCGGGGCACCGATGAGCTTCAGCAATGCGATGTCATGGAGCTTGTCCAGCGTGAGCGTATAAAGGATCAACGCCATTATTATGCCGGCGATAATCGTCAGAAGCACACGGAACAGCCCGATCTGTCGGCGTACCTTTTCAACCGGCCCCTTCAAAAGAAGCTCTCGCTGTCCCGTTGTCGTGTACACCGATACGTCGCTCCAACCACCCAGAGTTGACGCGACCGTCCGAACGCTCGTACCGGGCAACACGGTGATCATGACGGCGCTGATCTGTCGTGGTCCGATCGCTGGAATTTCCGAAGCCTTCAGGAACGCTGTCTCAGTCAAGGCCGGTTGCTTTCGCCCAAGCTCGCTCAGTGTCCCGCGTGCATATCTTGCCTGACGTTCGAGGCGCACCGCTTCGCCGGGGACATCGAACTGAATGTCGAGGGCATCCGATACGGTGAAAAATGCCAAACCATCACCGGAAGAGCCGATCATGTTCTCCGTAATGCCAACAACGGTATAACGTTCTTTGCCCAAGCGGATTTGCTCGCCCAGTTTCAGCCCCAGTCTGTCGTCCGCGATCATTTCGAAATGGTTCTGGGCAAGAGGCCTTCCCGCGACAAGCGGCAACGCCTCACCCTTGTCGGTCGGCCAACTCAAACCAACAACGGCGATGCGGATCAGTTTCCCCTCACGTTCGCGCTGAATCGTGTGATAGACGAATTCCCTTGCGGACTCGACGCCGGGGGCCGCCAGAGCGCGATGAACGAGATTGGCTGGAACACGCGAAACCTCGGCAAAAGGCCCGCGCGTGTTACGCTGTACGATCCATAAATCGGTACCGATCTCGTCGACCAGAAGAGTCGCATCCTCGATGATACCGCGATAGATTCCGCCCATCCCCATTACGACCATGAGAAGCATGCCTACACCCACGGTCGTCAGAGCGAACCGTCCGATGTTGTGTCGAATGTCTTTGATCGCAAGATTCATCGCGCATGCTCGACTTTTCTTCCCTCGCGGAGCGCGGTCTTGGGGTCGGCAGGGAGCAGGACCATGTCACCCGGCTGCAATCCGTCGATTACTTCGACGAAATCCCGGCTTCGCAAGCCAGTCTTGATAGGGCGCCACGCTGCACGCCCTTGTTCTTCAACATGAACCCCCGGGGTTTTGTCACGCAACAGAAGGTATGTGGCGGGTAATACTACGACGTCTGCCTTGTGCGCCGTCTCGATGAACACTTCAGCTCGTTGGCCGACGGCCCAGTTTTCTGGAAGCTCCAACACGCGAACGTCAACAACGAACTCACGAGTCTCCCGATCGGCCTCGCGGCCGAGTCGTGACACTCTGCCGGAGTATGTTCGTTCCGGCTGCGACCGGAAAATCACGCGAGCCGATTGTCCCGATCGAAGCCCCGCCATCTCTGTCTCGTCCACCCACGCGGATATCCAAAGCTCATTTGTCGAGATCAGCGTCAGCACCGGGCTTCCAGGGACAACGACATCCCCAGGATCACGATATCGCCGGACGATAAGGCCATCAAATGGGGCTGCGATTTCCGTATCTGCCAAGCGGGCCTGGTGATAAGCAAGCGTCTTCTGTTGTGCGATGATCTCTTTCTGGCCCTCTACAATAGCGGCTTCGGCACGTGCCAGCTCAGCCTTGGCGATATTCTGTGCCTCGGTAGCTTTCTCGATCTCAACGCTCGCCGCCGTATCGCGCTCATACAGCTTGCTCGTTCGCTCGTAGTCGAACATGGCTTGATCCATCACCGCGAATGCACGATCTTTGTCAGAAATCAACCGATCCAGACCGGCCTTCGCTACCGCGATGCTAGCGTTCGCAATCTCGACTTGCTGGAGCAGTTCGGCATTGTCGAGCCTTACCAGCACTTGATCGGTTTTCACGCTGTCACCCTGATCGACGAGGACTCGCTCAACCCTGGCCGATATCTTCGGGCTGATTGTCGCTTTGATCCTGGCTTCGAGCGTACCCGTGCCCATGGTTTCAGACACGATCGGTCCAAGCTGCACGGCGTGATTCAGTACGTGAATCGGAGCGGCAACAACTGCGAACCATAGAATGCCGGCTGCAGCAGCTAGTGCCCCATAGCCCGCGCCCCGTACCAACCACGGCCGCGAATTTGCCGAACGACCGACCTGTGCTGACTCTTGACCAACAACCATTCGATTTCACCAAACTCTCGCGGTTAGTTCTTGCAGTGCCGTCAGGGCATCTCGCGTCTTGACTCGAATTCGTCCAGTTGACCACTCCAGAACGGTGCAGGGCTGAGAGGTGCTCCGATTGTGGCCCGTTGCGTTGCCGCGTGCCCAGTCCCAAGCCCTTGATAAGGCAACATATTCGGCGAAAAACGGTGCGCCGATCGACAGCGATCATAGCCACCGGCCCCGGCTTGCCCTGCAAACGGTTCGAAGCCAACGGTCGCCCTCGGTGTGAGGCGAGCCGGATCGATGACAACTCAGCCTCGCCTTCGCTGGGTCACATGGTGCGGCAGACCCGCGACAACGATTCGAGCGGCACGAGGCATGCCGAAACCCTACCCGATCCATCGCCGATGGCCAAGAATTTGGCGGCTGTCCACTGCTTACCGCCCCTTGATTACTTCAGACGATCCGCAGGTCATCGAGGTAACCTTTCGTCCATGACACCGAGCGCGGGCGACGTGTGTATCTCCTACGGCAGGCTATGTGCATCACATTCAACTAAGAGTTGTTCAGAATACGGCAGGCCCGGTGGCCGGGATAAGGGTCAGGGTCGATCGGCGCAGGACGAAACCTCGATCAACGCGGGGTCGGACAACACCGTAATGCACATGCCAGCCGCCTCGACGGTGTAGACACCCGAATCTTGCGTCGTCGCGTTGGCCATGAACAGGAAGGAACTCGTCTCACCGGAAATCGACTGACCGTCCTTGCGCCATTGAAACTGCTGGTTATTCGCGGCAGCCGCAGTCAGAAAAATGGCCTCGCCTTCGCACAGCTCATCGCCCATCGGCTGCATGGTGAAGACGGTTTCGGAAACAGACAAATCCGCCGACGCCGAGAATATCGACACGTCACAACCGTCGGTAACCCTGCAGCGGTAGGCCCCCACGTCCTCTGGACCGATGCCCTCAACGGTCAAAACCAGGTCGGTGGCCCCCGAAATATCAACGCCGTTGAAATACCATTGGTACGAAAGCGGTTCGACGCCGCCCGAAACGGTAATCGAGAAATCGACGGATTGACCAAGACAGGACAAAACATCATCGGGCTGATCGATGATCTGCTGCACACCGGCAACCGACAGCGTCGCAACCTCCGAGGTAGCCGTCGCACAGTCGCTCTGCACGGTGACCGCGTACGCACCCGCACTCGCGCTGTTGGCCGACGATATCGTCAGGGCGGGACCGTCGCCGCCGGGGACGCTCAAACCATTGCGGTGCCACTGATACGTGAGGTCGTCACCGCTCGCTTCAATTGAAAAATCCGCGCTCCCACCGAAACAGGACGATGCTGACTTCGGTTGCACGATAATTTTCGGAGCACAGTCGCCCGCGAAGCTCGACTGCATCGCGCCAAAATCCAATAGGTCGATATCCCCGTCGAGATCGGAATCGAACGACTCGCAGCCCGCGTCGCCCGCGCTCGTGCAAGACGCGAAGTCCTGAAAATCAGACAAATCGGTATCGCCGTCGCTATCACCGTCGCCGTATGCCCGGTTCAGACGCAGGTGATAAACGTCCTGCTCCCCGTTTTGCGTCGCGGCGTGGGCAAGATCGACACCGGCGTTGTCGGAAACCGCATGGTAATAATCGCCGAGCTTGTTCTGCTGCGGGTACCCGAGAAAGTTGTTGAACTGTCGGCCTACCGCTCGATTTGCCGACCAAGTTCTGCCGCCGTCCTGCGAATAGGCGTAATAAAGCTCGGAATGCGCACCGGCGGAGTCGTTACGCGTGTCGTTCCAAAAAACGTCGAGGCGACCATCGGGCGCGACGGACAACGTACCGAACCACTGCCACGCATTGATTCCGTCGTCGTTGACGCGCACCGGCGCGCTCCAGGTTTCGCCGCGATCCTCGCTGCGGGTAATAAACACGTCCAGCGGATCCGGGCCGGGAGGATCGATGGAAGACAAGACGTAAACGTTTCCTCGGGTCGATCTTTGCGAGTGATCGCAGGCGATCCAGACTTGGCCTAGCAATCCACCGGGGTTGGGACTTGCCCCGGCGAAGACATTCAGCGGACCGCCAAGGTCCACGAACGTCTCAAGGTCGAACTCGGGAGTCTCGTCCGCGTCGCGCGCATTGGTCGAACGAACCAGTGGGAAGAGAAACGGGTTGAACGGCACACTCGCGATGCCCACGATGTACAATTCCCCCTCCGTGCCCACGCAAAGCGTTCCGAAAATGGGATTGTTCGGTAAAAACTGGGGCTGCGACCACGAATTTGCCCCATCGGTCGATCGCGAGAAAATCCGCGTACCGCAACAGCCGGCTGCGGTGTTCCAGGATGTGTAGATGTTTCCATGACCAACGCCCCCCGTGCGGTCGATGGTGAACCACTGCTTGTCGCCTCCGAACGCGGTCAATTCAGGCCCCCAAGATTTTCCGCCATCAAACGACTTGAAAAACCGCACCGTAAAGTCGCCACGGAGGCTGCAATAGTAAAATGTTCCATCCGCGTCCGCACCGAGCACGGGATCGCTTCGGAAAACTCCGGGCTGAATCCGACCCGGAAAAGTCCAGTTTCGCCCGGCGTCCTCGCTCCACGCCCAGCCGGCTTGGCGGAAATTGTTCTGAATCGTGTCAAACTGCCGCCAGCCGATGGCCATCCGATTGTGATCCAACGGGTTGACGGTCAAGGACGGCTCGTTGGCTGCGTCGCCGGTGATGTTTTTACCGGCTGAATCGACGTTGACCTGGCGCGTGAGAAAAGGCCCGCGTACCGGGGGAACCGGTCCCTGGGCTGCTCCTCCCTCCGGCATCTGGAGCGGTGCCTGCGGAGGTTCGCCAATTCCTTCGTTGTGGATTATTTCACGAAAAAGCGGGGTTTGCGGTCCTTCGACTTCGCCAAACGACGTTGAGGCGAGAAAAATAGCGATTGCGAGGGCTGACGCGGCCAATTCCAGACGCATAGACAATCTCCTCCGTACTGGGGCGATTCAATGGGGCGATTCCGGTAAGCAACCGCGAGAAATCCGATCCGAAACCGCCCGATCGATGCGCTTTACGCGGATCAGGTGGCGGCGGGGGCTGGGGTGAATGCCTCCCGGTAGCGTTTCAGTTCTTCCAATAGCATTTGAAATTCTTCGATGGAGAGCGTTTGAGCGCCGTCGCTCCACGCTGTCGCGGGGTCGGTGTGGACTTCCATCAGCAAACCGTCCGCCCCGGCTGCGACGGCGGCGCGTGCGAGCGGCGGGACGAGGTGGCGTTTTCCGGCGGCGTGCGACGGGTCGCCGAGAATGGGCAGGTGGCTCATGGCTTTGACGGCTGCGATGGCGGAGACGTCCAGGGTGTTGCGTACGTGGTCGCCGAAGGTGCGGATGCCGCGTTCGCAAAAAATGACCCGATGGTTGCCTCCGCTCATGACGTATTCGCCGGCCATCAGCAGTTCCTCGACGGTGGCTGACGCGCCGCGTTTGATGAGCACGGGTTTGTCACAGCGTCCGACTTTTTTGAGGAGTGCGGTGTTTTGCATGTTGCGGGCGCCGATTTGCAGCACGTCCGCGACTTCCGCGACGGCTTCGAGCGTTTCTTCCGAGAGAACCTCCGTGACGATGCGCAAATCATGTTCGTCACGCACTTTTGCGAGGATGCGCAGGCCTTCCTCTTCCAGACCCTGAAACGCGTAGGGGCTTGTGCGGGGCTTGTACGCACCGCCTCGGAAGAAGACGACACCGAGGCTGCGCACGCGTTCGGCGATGGCCATCGTTCGATCTTCGGATTCCACGCTGCATGGGCCTGCGATCACGGTAAGCTCGTCGCCGCCGATGATGCGTCCGCGTACGTCGATGCGTGTGCGCTCGGTTTTGGTTTCGAGGGAGACCAGTTTGTACGGTTTGGAGACGGATATGATATCGCGTACGCCGGGCAATTGAGCCAGACGGTCTCTGCCCACCGGTCCCTTGTTGCCGGTTACGCAGACCGCGGTTCTTTGGGCACCCGGCATGGCGTGCGGTTCGTAGCCCATTTCGCGAATGGCCGCCGAAACAGCGTCAACCTGTTCCTGCGTCGCATCGACATTCATTACGACGAGCATGCATTGCGCTCCCGCAGAGTTCGGACATCGCTTACGAACGTCCGAACGTTTTCGATCACTGTGTCAAACCTGTCCGGATTTTCTGCGATCCGGCGAATCAGGGCGCTTCCGGCGATGACGCCGTCGGCACCGTGTCGGAGAATATCAACGGCGTGCGGCGGCGTGCCGACGCCGAAACCGACGACGAACGGTGCGTCGCTCAACGCGCGCAGCCTACGTACGAATCCGCGTGTTTCTTCGGACAAACTCTCGCGCTGTCCGGTCGTGCCCATCACGCCCACTGCGTAGGTGTAGGCTGTCGATGCCTCCAGAATACGCCGGGCTCGTTCGTCGGGCGTATTCTGACTGACCAGATAGACGCTGCCCAGCCCGCAGGCTGCAACCGCGTCGGCAAACCGGTCATGTTGGCCGAAGGGCAAGTCGGCGGCAAGCAGGGCATCCACACCGCAAGCCGCTGCCCGCTCGCAAAAATTGTTGAGGCCTCGACGGTGAATAAGATTGTAGTAGACCAGCAGACCTATTGGTATGTCAAAGTCGCGGCGGATTCGGGCGATTAAATCGAAGCAGCGATCGACGGTCGCCCCTGCTTGGGCAGCGCGAATCGCCGACGCCTGAATCACCGGTCCGTCGGCGATGGGGTCTGAAAACGGGATTCCGAGTTCCAGCCCGTCGGCGCCGGCTTGGATGGCGGCGCAGATCAGCTCGAAGCTCTGATCGATGGACGGGTCGCCGAGCATGAAAAACGGGATGAATGCACCGGCGTCGCGTTTGGTGCTCAGCATGGTCCGAAAACGATTCACGAATCACCGCCTGTACGCTGATCTGCGATTACCGTGTGCAAATCCTTGTCTCCTCGGCCTGAGATGTTGATGAGCAGGAGGGCGTCGTCGGGCAAGTCGGCGGCGGACTCCATCGCGAGGGCGACTGCATGACTCGATTCCAGCGCGGGGATGATCCCCTCCAGACGCGAGAGCGTTTGGAAGGCTGCGAGTGCGTCGTCGTCGAGCACGGGCTTGTATGTTGCGCGGCCGCTGTCGCGCAGCTCGGCGTGGATCGGTCCGACGCCGGGATAGTCCAGCCCGGCTGCCACGGAATGCGCCTCGGCGATTTGGCCGTCGTCGTCTTGCAGGAAATAGGAGTGCATTCCGTGAAAGACACCGGACGACCCGCTGGAGAGCGACGCGCCGTGACGCTGGCCATCGCCGCCTGCTTCCGCCCCGACGAGTGCCACATCCCGGTCACCGATGAAAGCGTCGAAGATGCCGATCGCGTTACTGCCGCCGCCCACGCAGGCGTAGACCGCGTTCGGCAGGCGGTCCTCTGCTTCGAGAATCTGTGCTCGCGCTTCGCGACCGATGATGGACTGGAAGTGCCTGACCATGTCGGGAAACGGCGACGGGCCTGCTGCGGTGCCGAAGAGGTAGTATGTATCGTCGGCGTGGGCGATCCAGTCGCGCAGGGCTTCGTTGATGGCGTCTTTGAGTGTTTGCGTGCCGGAATGGACGCGATGCACGGTGGCTCCGAGCAGCTCCATGCGGTAGACGTTCATGGCTTGGCGTTCTGCATCGACGGCACCCATGTAGACTTCCGTTTTGATGCCGAACATCGCCCCGGCCATCGCCGTTGCGACGCCGTGCTGTCCCGCGCCCGTTTCCGCGATCAACCTCGTTTTGCCCATCGTGTGGGCAAGGAGGCCTTGACCGATGGTGTTGTTTGTCTTGTGTGCCCCGCCGTGCAGGAGGTCTTCGCGTTTGAGGTAGATTCGCCTGCCCGCGCGTTCGGAGAGTCTGGGTGCGAAGGTTAATGGCGTCGGTCTGCCCGCGTAATGGGTGAGCAGGGCGTCCAGTTTGGTCGTGAATTCCGTGTCGGCGCGATGGTGCGCGAACGCCCGCTCGACCTCTTCCAGCGGGGCGACGAGCGGTTCGGGGACGTAGCGACCGCCGTAGGCGGGTGGGTTTGCGGTTCGGGTCATGGTCGTTGCTCCGTGCGGGCCTGGGTGTGTTCCAACCATGATCGCAGCATTGAGGCTGGCTCGCGCGCACGCATCAGGGCGCTGCCGACGAGCAGTCCATCGACGGATTCGGGTAGTAGGTCGAGATGCTCGATACGTTTGTAGCCGGACTCGGCTACCAGCAGATGGTTCGACGGGATGAGCGATGCGATTCGACTCACGGTGGCTAATTCGATTTCGAGCGTTTGGAGGTTTCGGTTGTTGACGCCGATGATGGGTGCTCCGACGTTTATCGCTCGAGCAGCCTCGGATTCGTTGTGAACCTCGACCAGGGCAGACATGCCGAGATTGTGAACTTCGTCGAGCAGTGTGTGCAGCGTATCGTCGTCGAGGGCGGCGACTATCAGCAGGCAGGCGGCTGCCCCCGAGCGACGGGCGTGGTGGACTTGCTTCGCGTCGAGAATGAATTCCTTGCACAGCACGGGTACTTGCACCGAGTTCGCGACGGCGGCGAGGTTTTCCCACGAGCCGCCGAAGTACTTGCGATCGATCAGGACGGAAATCACCCGCGCTCCGCCATCGACGTAGGCTTGGGCTTGTGCGAGGGGGTCGATGGATTCATCGATCGCGCCCAGCGACGGCGAGCGACGCTTGACTTCCGCGATGATGGATAATCCTGGTTTGGTGATGGCTGCCTCGAAATCGTGTTGACATTGCGGCAGGTCGGCCGGGTTTAACGCGGGCAGTGTGGCAAGTTCCTCGCGTTTGTGTTTTAGAATTTCTTCAAGCATGGACCGGCACCTTTCGCCTCATGGTCGTTAGCATATCGTGGGCTGCGCCGCTTGAAACAGCTTCACGCACCAAGACCATCGCTTCGATTGGCGAAACATGCGGCTCCAGCCCGGTACTGACGCCGAAGGCTGCATTGGCTAACACGAAATCCGCACGGGCGTCTTGCACCTGGCCTCGAAGAATCGCCTCCGCAATTTGCGCGTTGGCGACAGCGTCTCCGCCGAGAATATCTTCATGCCGACATTGAGCCAGCCCGAGATCGGCTGGCGTCCACGTTTCGACGCGTGTTTGACCGTTTTGGACAACGGCGACTTTGGTTGTGCCTGTCAGCGCGAATTCGTCGTAGCCGTCGCCCCACAAGACGTACGCGAATTCCGTGCCGGTGCGGGATAAGGTTTCCGCGACCAGTTCCACCATGTCTTCTGCGAACACGCCCATCGATTGACGTCGCACGGCGGCGGGGTTGAGCATCGGCCCGAGCAGGTTGAACATGCTCTTGCAGCCTTCGCCAGCCAGCACGGATCGGGCCTCTGCGGCGTAACGCAGACCGGGGTGAAAATCGGGCGCGTTTAGAAAACAAAGGCCTTCCGTCGCCAGCAATGCTTCAGCCTCACGCGCTTCGGCACAGGCTCGGACGCCCAGCGCGGCGAGGCAATCCGTACTGCCGCATCGACTCGACACGCTGCGGTTGCCGTGCTTGGCTAGCGGGACACCGCATGCGGAGATGATAAAGGCAGCCGTCGTTGATGCGTTGATCGTGCCGCGTCCGTCGCCGCCGGTGCCGCAGTTGCAGATGGTGTTGGGCTGTGGAGCGACTACGGCTACTGCGCGTTCGCGCAAGACCGTCACGAACGCGGTCAGTTCCTCAGCCGTCGGTTTGCGTGCGTTCAATGCGCGCAGCAGACAGACGATGTCCGCCGTTGATGCTTGGCCTTCGGCGATTTCGCGCATGACATGAGTGGCTTCGTTCGACGAGAGGGGGCGTTCCGGTGCGGTTTTTGCCAGGGCGGTGAAGCTCATCGGGTGCCCTCCACAAGCCGAATTTGCGCTGCACGCAGCACGTTTTCGAGAATACGATCGCCGACGGGCGTGAGCACACTCTCGGGATGAAACTGCACGCCGAATACCGGCTTGTCGGTGTGTCGCACAGCCATCGGCATGTCGCCCATCGTCGCGCAGACATTGAGACAGTTTGGTACGTCGACGGCGGCCAGCGAATGGTAGCGACCGGCTACGAACGGGTTTTGCACTTCGTTCCACTCTTGGCTGTCGTCGTGCGTGATGGTTGCGGCTTTGCCGTGGGCGAGGTTTTTGGTGGGGGCGACGCGCCCGCCGAAGTGTTCGACGATGCATTGAAAGCCGAGGCAGACGCCGAATACGCTCGTGTTTACCGGCAGTCGCTCGAGCAACTGCATGCACAACGTCGCGTCACGCGGGCCGCAGGGACCGGGCGAGAGCACGACGAGGTCGGGGCGTTCAATCGACACAAAACTCAACGCTTCGTCGATGGGCCAATCGTTGCGGTAGACATCGACGTGATGTCCACGGGCGGCGTAGGCGTCGACGAGGTTGAACACGAAGGAGTCTTCGTTGTCGATGAAGAGGATGTGTGCGTTGCGTTTGCTCATGCCCCCGCCTCCAGACATCGCAGGCAGGCTGCGGCTTTGTGGGCGGTTTCGGTCCATTCGCTCTCGGGTACGCTGTCCGCGACGATTCCTGCGGCTGCGCGGACGAATGCACGACCTAGCTTGAAACGGATGGCGCGGATGACGAGGGCTGTGTCCATCTGCCCGTCGGGTGAGATGAATCCGACGCTGCCGCCGAAATACCCGCGTGCGGAATTTTCGAGATCGTTGATCATTTTCATGGCTTCGAGCTTGGGCGCGCCGGTTACGGTGCCCATGTTCATCGTCGCGAGGTAGGCGTGCAGTGCGTCAAGGTCTTCGCGCAGCAGGCCTGTGACGTTTGATACGAGGTGTTGAACGTGCGAGTATTTTTCCACGATGAATGGTTCGTCGACGATTGTTGTGCCGGGTCGGCAGACCGAGGCGAGATCGTTACGGGCGAGGTCGACCAGCATGGTGTGTTCAGCCAACTCTTTGGGGTCGATCTTCAGTGCGGTTTCGAATTTGGCATCGGTGAGTGGGTCGATGAGGTTGTTGAGGAATCCACGCGGTTTTGTGCCGGCGATCGGGCGCACTTCCGCACGGAGCGCTTCGTCTTCCCGCGTGACGCGGACGGCCATCTCCGGTGAGGCGGCCAGCAGTACGCCTTCTTCGTCGCGCAGGTAGAACATGTACGGTGAGGGGTTGAGACGACTCAGGGATCGGTAGACGTCGAACGGTTTGCCTTCGAATTCTGTGCTGAATGTTCGCCCGATGACGGATTGGAAGACGCGGCCTTCGCCGATGTCGCGTTTGACTTGCTCGACGCGATTGCAAAAGGTCTCCCGGTTCGTGTCGGATTCGATCTCTCCGATATGCCAGAGGGAGGCTTTGGCGGTGGGTGGATCGGCGGCTAACTCGACCATGCGGATCACGTCGCGCTCTGCTATGAGCAGTTCGTCGGCCAACTCCGCGCCCATCGAAACGGGTACGCTGGAGACGAAATGCGTGCGCCGCTTAGCGTGATCGATCATGAACAGGCGCGTGGCGAGATAGAAAACGTAGTCCGGTTCGCACAGGTCGTCGTACGTGTTGCGAGCGAGTTGTTCGTACTGGTGTATGAACGAGTAGGCGAAGCAGCCAAATAGCCCGTGCGTCGGCAGCGGACCATCGCCGTCCCCATCGCCGCAGAACGCGACGGCGCGGATAACGTCCATGTGGTTGCGGCGGAAAGGGCGGTCGTGCCCGCTGACCGAACGAAGGTCCGGCTCCAGCGAACCTGTTAAGCTCGCGTCATCGACCGAATTGATCTCCGCGACTTTTCGCAAACGGGCGGCTACCGACGGCAACACACCCCGTCCGCGACAGTCGAGGGCGGTCACGTGGAACTGCGACGCCCGACCTTCGACCCGCAGGCTGGCTCCGACGGCGGCGAAACTGCGCTCGCCGTACTTGGCGATGTTGTCGGACGATTGGAGAAGCACGCTGCCCGGAATTTCTCCGCCGCCGGTCAATGCGGAGAACAAATCCTGAGCCTGAACCTCGCCGTCCATCGCACGTCGAAATGCAATAAACCTGATCTTGTCGTCGGTCGTTTTCACCAATAACCAGCCCTTGGCAGCCATGTTGGCTACGATTGCATACAAAAAGACCCGTCGAACTCATCGGCGGGTCTCGTCGCGTTTTAGAATCAATTCTCTCGCGCGCAGCCTACCCGCCTGATGGATTGCACCACCACCAGCGAAACAGGGATTTGCACACGGCAACTGTCATGAAAAAAATCTTAGAATTATGAGCGGCGATTGTCAACCACAAAGTGCGGGTAGTGAGTCGTCGGTCGTCTTCAGACGGTTTGTGCGCGATGTGCGGGAAAATAATAAGCCTACCCGCGGCCCGGTCGCGGGTAGGCAATCGCACCCTCGCGCGGCGTTTGGGCCTCCGTTGAGACGTCGGCCCGCGCGAGTCCGGCGACGTAAGCGAGCGTCGCGGCGCAAATGGCGATGAGCGCGGAACGGGAGCGCACGACACGCTCGCCACTTCCGCCTCCGGTCGAATACGCTTTTGACAACCCCTTGTCGAAATGTCGTTATCGATCCATCAAACTCTATGCATGCGCGCCCTGCCGGGTCAAGCGACATCGCGCTTATCTCGGGCTGCCGGTGACGCGCCGCTCAGCGAATCGGCGGCTCAAACGCGAGTTGAAAGCGACCGACATCCGCCAATCCGACGAAGCCGTCGCCGTTACAATCGAAGCAGGTGCGACACTCGTTTGATGCGGGGGATTTTTCGATGCAGGTTTGGAATTGTTGAAAGTCGAACAGGTCCACGTCGCCGTCGCCGTCGCAATCGTTCAGGCAGGCTGGAATTTGAGATGCACTGTCGCACAAATCGCCGCCGCCGTTGATCAGCGAAACGTAATAGATCGGGCAGTCGCACAGGAGCGACGAGCCTGCGTTGAGTATGAGGGTTTCCGTGTAAAGCGCCTCGCACGGACCGGCTGAGCTTTGGTTCGTAAATTGATCCACGAGGCGCACGGTCGTACCGGTGTCGAGGACGAATGTTCCGATGGCAACGTTCTGATTCAATCCTCCCGGAACCGCCCCTCGGTCCTCGCCGGCAACTTCGAATGATTGCACGGCCGATCCGTTCATCTCCAGAACGCCCGCATCGAAATCGAAACATCCGGGGGCGCTGAGATGATTTACAAAGTCGCCCGCGAGGGAGATTTGCCCTTGTATCACAACGTTCGCAACGCCTTCGAGTATGAGACTTCCACCGATCGAAAGCTGCGCGTTGCCCATCGTACCAATGCTGGGTGGTGTACAGCCGCCGACGACTCCGGGCGGCGTGCAGCCGCCGACGAACGAATCAGTCGCTCCCAACAAGCCCTCGCATGTACCGAGAGACACGTCGCCTTCGACGAAGGCAGTCGGAGCACTCAACGCCCCTTCAGCCGCGTTGTCGATCATTTCAAAAGACCCGCCCGGTTCGACGCGTAGCGATTGTGCGACGAACAGCGTTGCGTTGTCGCGCATTGTAAACCTCGTTTGCAGGTCCGATGCGGTGCCGTCACCCGAAATCACCACGTTCGACGCGGACATTGAGCTTTGGCCCATCATGCCGATCGACGGCGGCGTGCATCCGCCTTGCAGCAGTCCCGTACAGTCGCCGGACGCTTCGACATCCCCGAATACGAACGTTGACATTTCGCCGTCAGTGTTGAAGGCTGTCCCAACCCCGGCGGCGCCCGCGCCGGTTGTCCCGCGCAGAGTCAATCCGCCCAAACCCAGCTCGGCTGTGGAAGGATTATCGGTCGGACCGAGGGTGGCACCCCCGGAAAGCGTCAGCGCGCCCAGCACGTCCAGTTCGGCTGCCCCATCAACCACGCCCCTGCCAGCCTGCGTCATGTTGACGTCGCCGAGCACGAACATGGCTGCCCCGTCGCCCACGAACATCTCGCCCGTGTTCTCGACGTCGAATGCGAGTAGGTTCAGCGCTCGACCGGGCGTGGATGTGTCGGCCGCGATGCGACCGCTGTTGGCGACGGACAGTGCATCCACGCGGCCTACACCGGAAATCTCGAAATTGGAATCGACAATGTCCAGCGTCGCGGTCGCGCTGCCGAACACCGCACGCGCCGCAGACACGCCGGGATTCTCAATCAGCTTCAACGCGCCGCCGCCGGCCAACGTGATCGTGCTGGATTCCAACGTCGGCTCGAGCGAGGTCGGACCCGTCATTGCGTTTACGCGAATCGCCCCGCCGTCACTCACGCTAACAACGCCTTCAATGAAGCCCCGTTCAGCGTCGGGCACTTCCAGCGCGTCGATCGTGGGATCGATCAGTGTGCCGTCGTTGATGACCTGAATGTTGCCGCCCCCCACGGCGCTCAGCGCGACGCCGTTGGCTGTGCTGTTGTCCAAGACGATCAAGCCGCCCGCACCCGCCAGAAGCCTGCCGCCGTTGATCGTGGTATCGAGGATGGTGGCGGTGCGACCGTCGCGGGCTGCGATGGTTCCGCCTGCGTTTTCGATTGCGGTAATCACCTCGATGGTTCGATCGCCGCCCGAAGCGGCCCGCACGCTCAATATCGAATTATCCGTGATCGTCATGCGATCGAGAAAACAGGAAATGTCCAACGTCACGTCGCCGGAATTCGGAATCGACACATCGTAAGAAACTTCGCCTACGATGTTGTTCGGCACACCGGCTGGGCACCAGTTGGACGATTCCGTCCACAACATACCGTTCCCGCCTACCCACGATACGAAGACCGACTCGTCCAGCCCGTCGCAGTCGTCGGGAATACAGTTCGCGTTGCAGTCGGCGCTTTGGCCACAACCGGGCACATCGCAGCCCCCGCCGACCGGCCCGCAATCGAGATCGCATTCGTCGTGGATGCCGTTTCCGTTGCAATCAGGATCGGATCGGGTCGCGGTCACATTGCCCGATAGACTCGTGCAAGCGCACCCGCTGAACGTGATGCTCAACTGCCCCGTCCATTCGTTCCGCGGAATCTCATCGACGAACGTGCCCGCGAGCGACCAGGTCTGCACGCAACTTCCCACGCTCGTCTGTCCCGTCACGTCGAACGTGATCGGTTGGCCGGCGATGTCGATGGTCCCGACCATCGCGACGTTCGGCCCCAGCACGGTCAGCACGGTGCCGTCCTGAATGAATTCAAGAAGCGAAAACGTGATTTGCGGCGGCGTTTGGCAGAACGTCGCAAGTGTCACACCACCTGAAATCTGATAGACGCCGCTGACGGGCGGAATGCATACAACGTCGCCGGCTCGCGCAACAGAATTCCACATGATCGTCGCGCAGGCCACGACCACCAGAAAGAAAACATGGCCCGAACGGAACCATGACCGGGATCGTAGAAACCTGGTGACCATCGCATACCTCCGCCAAACCATGATGAACAATCCCATCAAGCCTACAATACGGACCGTTGTTGTGACATAAAAAAAGCGACGCACCACGCGCCGCTTTCGAAGACTCAATTACAGATTCGAACGACTCTATCGCCGTCGGCGAAGCAGCGAGCCAACACCGACCAGGAGAATCGCAGCCGTAGCAGGCTCGGGAACGATTGTGAACGTTCCCGCGAATTGCGCGATGTCGAATCCGGTCAACTGAAATTCGTGCCTGATCGCGACCGCATCACCCAGAGCCAGGGCAGGACCGTTGCTATCGGAAAAAGAATGCGGCCCGGCTGAGTTCGTCTGGGCTGCACCAGCCATGAGGGAGAACGGATCGTCAAGCAGCGTGCCGACGACGTTATCCCCGATGATCGCACGGTAGGATGCACCACCCTGCGGTGCGGAAACCGTCGCGCCGGGTGCTCCCTGCAACACATTGTCCGACACGTTGACGGAGACGGAACCGTCCAACTGTGTCGGGCCGTCAAACGCGACCGGCGAGTTGATGAACACCGTGAAGTCGAACGTCTCCGTCGAGGCTACGGTACTCGTCACCGAAACGTTGCTCGACACGCCAGCCGCTCCGCCGACATCGAGCAGCCATTCCGCCACCCACTCGCCTTGGGAGTAAGTGCCTTCGACTTGGTACGCCCCGTCGCCAAACTGCGTAATCTCACCGAGCGTCGATCGGTCCGACTGCCAGACTTCGCCGTCGCCCCAACCGATCTGGATGAGGCCAAACGTACCGATCTGATCGGCAGACGCGGTCAGCCCGCAAGCCATCAACACGCCCCCCGCCAACAATGCCCGTCGCAAATACATGCCCGCCGTCCCTTCGTCTTGACCCAATTGGCACAAAAAAAGAGAGAGACCGTCTCCCGTAAGGGTAAACCGATCACTCTCTCTCAGTTTCGATTCAGCGTGTCAGCCGCGACTTCGACCATCGCCGCCAACAACAAAAGGAAGCCCCGCAACGGTCAGAAACCGCGCGAATGCTCCCTCTCAAAATCCAGTGGACTCCCAAGTCCAGTAGCAGGGTAGCGAAAGCGCCCCGGCGATTCAAGCCCGTTTATCGCAAGTTTTTCGGACTTTCTGCGTCTGGAGTGCGGTTTTCAGCAGATTCAGGGGGTTCAATCGACGGTTTCGGGGGCAGAGGCTGCTTCGAGCAGGTCGAAAAGTATGGAGGCTGACTCGATCCAAAGCTCGCCCTTATCGCCGGTTACGACAAATCCGTCACGATCGGTCAGCTCTGCCGGCCAGTGCGACCGGGCGAGTGCCACGCGCTCGTTTGCGGCGGCGTTACGACCAAGTTTGCGGAGCGCGTTGGCCTGTATCAGTTCGTTCACGGCGGTCATATCCCCCAACGCGACGGCTGAGTCGGCCTGACGTATGCACTGTTTGAACTTTTCATTTTTGAGGTAGGCCATCGCAAGAACCCGCTTGGCACGCGGGTTGGCATCGTCTTCGCCGGCTTCACGATTCGCGAACTTGGCGTCGTCGAGGGCTTCCTCCAGAACGAGTGGATCGGTGGACTTCATGCGGATCATCGCCCGTAGTACCAGGGAGGCTACGTCTTCGTCATACAACTCCAACGCGCGATCGACGTTCGCGGTGGCCTCCGAGTCGCCCAGAAAAAACTGCAAGGCTGCAAGATTGCGCCACGCTTGAGCGGTGTATGGACGGTGTTCGCTTATTTGGTATTTCTCCTTCTGCGACAATTCCACAGCCCGTCGCAGGTGGTCTTCAGCCTGTTCGAAATCGTGCATCAGCGCGTAGGTCGTGCCCAGGTTCACCCACGGAGCGTAATATTCCTCATGATGCTCAAGTAGCCGCTCGTAGACTGCGATGGCTTCATCGAATCGTCCAAGCTTCTTCAGGATAACGCCGTGAACATTCAGCGCCCTGCGATCTTCGGGGCTGACGGCAAGCGCTTGGCGACACAGCCTGTCCGCCTCCTCCAATATGATGCGGCGGGCATCGCGATCGTCCTCGGCGTTGGCTGTCTCCTTCTTGGTACGTGCCCACTGAAATAGCGCTTCGGCGTTTCGCGGTTCACGTTCGACAGCCTTTGCGTAATTCGTCTCCGCTTCCGCCCATTTGTGCTTCTCGGTCAAATCGGTGCCGAGTTTGATCCACCGCACGACCTCCGCGCGCCGGTCGCGATAAATCTTGCGAACAAGGAGACTCGCTGAAACAAGCATGAGAACGGTGGCGGTTACCGCGAGAACAGGGGCTTTGTGTCGCCTGACGTACTTGAAAATGCGCTGGGGTATCGACGGTGCCTTGGCGACGATCGGCTGATCGTTGATGAATCGGTGCAAGTCCTCGCTGAATACGCGAGCGTTCTGATACCGATCGTTTGCCGATTTCTCGAGCGCTTTGAGGCAGATCGTGGCCAATTCCGGCGGAATACCCATTGAAATGCGACGCGGCGGCAGCGGGTCTTCGCTGATTACACTGCTCAGCAGTTGCCGTTCATCCGTCCCGCCGAAGATCGGACGAAGCGTCAGCAACTCGTACAGGGTTGCACCCAGCGAGTAGATATCCGTGCGGTGATCGACATCCACACGCCTCGCCATGGCTTGCTCGGGACTCATGTAGCGCAGCGTGCCCATGACGGACCCGGTCATTGTGATCGACCGATCTTCCGAGCTCTTGGCCAGCCCGAAGTCGGCCACCATGATGCGGCCGTCAATCGAGAGAATCAGGTTGGCGGGTTTGATGTCGCGATGAATAATGCCTTGGCCATGCGCATAGTGCAGCGCATCGGCTACGTCTGCGATCCAGCTCGCGATTTGGCGGTAGTAAACGCGCCCGCGGCCATCAAGGGCGGTCACGATGCCCTCGGGCGGTTGAAAGTTCGTCGGCTCTTCACCCGAATCAATCGCCAGACGAACCGAAGGCGTGGACAGCGCGGACCGAACAATTTCGACGAACCGAACCGATGTCGCCATCGTCGCGTCCTGCTCCGCGAGGTAGCTGGCCATCGAACTCAACGGCTGCCCAGTAATCAGTTCCATCGCGTAGTAGTAGGCATCTTCCGATTCACCGAAATCGTAGATTGGAACGATGTGGGTGTGGTGCAGTCTTGCGGCTGCGGTGGCCTCTCGGCGGAAACGCGCGACCGCATCCGGACTCGAACTGCCGATCATCATCGGCAGCACTTTCAAGGCGACATCGCGGTTGAGCGTCGTCTGCACCGCCCGATAGACAATGCCCATCCCGCCTTGGCCCAGTACGCCCAGGATTTTGTAGCCCTCGATTCGAGGATAGTGTGCTGTGGGGTCGATGACGCGGGCGCGCGACGACGTGTCCACGGTCATCGTGGCGTCGGGCGCTGGTTTGCGCGGAACGGATTCCTGTGTTTCGTCATTTGCGGTCACAAGCGAGCACCCAGTCGCAAAAGCCCTACGAACGACGTGTCCCCGGACCAATACGGTGTTTTCAGTGATTCGGCGGAAGCGAGTTCGATCTACGCCAAAACAGAGCGATGCCCGGCGAAACATGCCAACCATAGTGTTCGATAAAAACGGGCAGGATGCAAATGGAACGCGTAATTTTCGCTCGGTAGTTTTTCCCGACAACTACCCACAGTCGCTTACCGTCACAACCGCAACATCCGAACTAACGGTCCCGCAGGGGCCGATCCCGGCGGCGTGATATTTTCCGGCGGCGTCGGCTGAGATGTTGTTCAGGAACAAAACCGTGTTGTCTTGCCCCGGAATCGCGACGCCGTCCTTGAACCACTGGAAGCTGTCGGCACCGTCGGCACCTGCGGACAGGAACAGGAAGCCGCCCACGCAGGCTTCGGTGGTCTGCGGATGAAGTGTGAACACGACGGGGGGATCCAATTGCAGCACGCCCTGGTTGGATGTCGTGCTGCTTGGGCACGCGTCCGTAACGATGCAGCGGTAGACGCCGATGTCCGGCTCCCCGACTGATCCGATGGTCAGCGTGGTGCCGGTTTCTCCGGGCAGTGACACGCCGCTGCGTTGCCATTGATAGGTCAACGGTTCTGCCCCCTGAGCTGCGACGGTGAACATCACGTCATTTCCGGGGCAGACGAGTTGACTTTGCGGCTGCTGCGTGAAGCTCGGGGGTTCCGCGACCGACAGGCTCGCGGGGGCTGATATCTTCGCGTCACACGTGTTGAAAATGACGACGGAATACGCGCCCTTGTCGCCGCTGTTGACGTTGTTCAAGACAAATTCAGAATCCGTCGCGCCGTTGATGGCTTCACCGTTGAACAGCCACTGAAAGCGCAGGTCGTCTCCCAGTGCGCCGATCGAAAACACCGCCGTGCCGCTGTTGCACACAGCTAAGTTGACCGGTTCCGCCACGATGGTCACACCGCAAAGCCCGCCGGTCAGTCGGCTGAAGAATCCGTAGTCTGAGAAGTCAACATCGCCGTCGCCGTCGATGTCAGCCGGTTGGCATTCCACCGGGGCTGTTACGTTCGGGCCGGTCACGCAATCCACGAACGACGCGAAGTCGTGCACGTCGCGATCGCCGTCCGAATCGAAATCGCCCAGGCCTTCGCACGTGTCAGCCCCGCCCTGGTTGTTGAAATCGGTCAAGATACCGTCGGCGATGTCGCACTCGTCGGGAATGCGGTTGCGATTGCAGTCGTCACTGAAGCCCGTCAGGATGTCGTCGATGTCTCCGAATCCGTTGGTGTTGCAATCGCCCTGATCGACGTTGCGATCGACGATGGTGATCGTGATCGATTCACTCCCGATCATGCCGTCGTCATCCTCGACGGACAATGTGAGGGTGTGCTCACCCGGGTCGAGCAAATCGAATTGCGTCAGTCTGCCGTGCGCGAAAACTCCTTCAACGTCGGACGACCACTCCATCAGCTCGTCACCGAGTTGCAAATCCTCCATGTCCCAGTTGGTTCCGTGGAAGAGGATCGGCGTCAACGCGAAAAAGGTGTCACCGTCGTTGGGATAGAGCAATTCCACCGCCGGCGGCGATCCCTCGCCCAACGTGAGCAGCCCCACTTCCGCGACGGTCGTGTTCATGCCGTCGGTCGCAACCAGACGAAGTCGCCCTTTGCCAATGCGGCTGCCCGCAATCCGGGAGGGATCGACGTCGAAGTAGGTTTGACGCAAATCGACACCGAGTACATACCAACTCTCGCCGTTGTCGTGACTGTACAGGAGCGAGTAGATCAGATCGTCGCCGTCCGCATCGGTCCCGGACCACTGGATGCGCGTAGGCCGATCGATTACGCCGGTGGCGTTCGGCGACGGCAAATGAATCTGCGGCGCGTTCGGCGAACGTTTTCGTTCAGCCAGCATTGCCCCGGTGTCCACATCGCGAATCACAATACGTTGCACTTTCTTGCGTGCGACACCGACGCGCGTGGGAATCAAAGCTCGCAACGGGGAAGTTTCATACACCTCGTTGGGCGCGTCGCACCGGTCAGCCGCACTTTTTGAATTGACGGCCACGCGATGCATGACCGGCGCGTCCACCGACAACGAGTCAAAGGCTTCGATCGCAAGATTCGCGTCCGCGTCACCGGATGAGGGAGACTGTGGCGGAGCTTCGACGATCTTACCCAGCGACACCTGGCCTGTTTCGTTGTTGACAATGCCCGTCACGAACAGCATCGGCTCGACGGATTCCGGCGCGGGCGAACACTGAAGAATGTTCCGAGACGCGACGAATTCGTAGTCGTCCGAATCAATCCAGGCGGACGGCGTTTGCAATCCCGCGACCATGATCGTGAACAGGCCGTCGTCTTTCACACGCTCCAGATCCAAGGGCACCGCAAGTTCTTCTTCCACGTCGATGCCGACGGCGCCGATCGTGCTGAACACATGAAACAATCCGAACAGGTGTCCGAGTTCGTGCGCGAAAGTACGCTGGAAACGGGACAAACTCGTATTCCCGAACGCGGCATCACCGGGAAGCCCGTTGGCCTGACCGTTGCCGTTGAACGGGTTACCCGGCAGCCAGCCAAAGATGTAGTTCGGCCTGGGAAACCCCTGACCGGGAATGGTCATCGTGCGAATTTCCGACAATTGGTTCAGAAGCGAGGAACTCTGAAAGTTGATGTTCGCCGTGAACAATAGAGGCGGCATGGGATACTCGTGGTAGTTCCAATCCGGGGCTGGGAAGATGGCACGTACGAAGCCGGCACCGACCTTGGAGTTGATGAGCTGCTCGGGCGGCAAGTTGGGCGTGTTGCCTCCGCTAGGCCGATAGTCGATCGGGACATGCACCAACTCCAGCGTCTTGCGACATTCAAAAAACGCGTTGGCCTCGACCGCGAGATTGTTATCGAAATCGGTTTCCTCGATCCGCCCAGGGCCTGCGGGGTTCACTTCGACGATGAGATCGACATCGCCGGAGGCGGGCGGGATCATGAAAAAGTTGATTGTATCGTTTTCGTCGCTCAGGACGGGGTTCGTCGCCGCCGTGATTGGCCCGTTGATGGAATTCATCGGGGAGTCAGCCGTTGGCTCGCCGTTGACGATCACGCGGAGAATTGCGTCCACGCCCGCCACGTTGGCTCCGTTCGTATCGATCGTGACGCGCACCAGCGTCGGCCTGCCACCGATCAGCGTCGTGTCGCCCAATTGAATCACCTGGTTGATTTGAATCGACTCGATCTCAAGATCCAACGCGGCTACGTCGCGCGGACTCAGGAACGCAACACACACCGCGAACGCGAGGACTTTGAAAATCCGTCCTGGGAATCGATTCAATGGATTGTCTCCGGCCAAGGGATTCTGCGACCACCACCAGCGGGCTGAACCCTCGCTATCTTACCAAAAATGAGGCTCTTTGTGGAATCCGATTCTCTTACACCGTCGCTTTGAAGCGTAAAGTCACGGGTGCCGTGTGGTTTACGCCCAGGAAACAAGAACACCAACCGTACCACAAGAACGCAACCACTTATGCTCGGCAAACTTGCTCGCCCAATCACGTCGCATCCAGCCGGTGGTAAGCTGAGCTACTACGTGCAGATGCCGGGAGAGGCCAGAATCCAATGATTTTGTAAATGATTGTCGCGATTGACGACCGAAAAATGATTTTTTCGATTTCTCGGACGTTGCGGGTAACATGCGACTGTTGGATCGGAGCTTCAAGCAAAAGCTGAAAGATTGTTCATGCAAGGGTGCCAACCTTCGGAAGTCATGAGCGACTCGGTATTGCGTGGGTCGGCTTGGTCGTGCGCGGCTGAGTTGTAGGCGCATCGTGTCGCTGGTTGTGCGGGAGGCGTGGCATTGTCACTCAAGCGCAGCCGGATAGTGAGTTTGAAACATTGCCTCAACATCTAAATTACCAACTCGCGGCTGCCGTCGTCATCGCCGGCCTCGCGTTGATCTGTGTCGCGTTGTTGTTGCAACGCCTTCGTCTCACGTCCAGCGTGGCTGGTCTTCGCGAGTCTCTTGATCGGGCGCGTGCGGATGTGTCGCGACACGTGCGACTCGAAGCGCGATTGCGCACGCTTTTTGAAGATGCTCCGGAAGGCGTTGTCCTGCTCGACGACCATCATGTCGTCATCGAATCGAATCAGAGTTTTGCCGCGATGGTCGGTGTCGGCGTGCAGGAACTTTGCGGTACGCGGTTCGATCGTTTCGTGGCTGCGCACGATCAGCCCATCGTCAAACAGGCAATCGATCAGGGGGCGGGCAGCCCGACGGAGTTTCGGGTAAGCGGCCCTGAGGCAGAGGTCTTTGCCGAAATCCGCGCTTCGCATCTTCCGCTGGACGGGCGGAACGTGCGCGTGTTGGCTGTGTACGACGTTACCGCAGCGAGAAACGCCCGCGTCAAACTGGAAGAACTTGTTTCCATCCGGTCCGACCAACTGGAGAATACGAACACCGCCCTGGCTGAAGTTCAGGAATGGTTTCGCGAGATGGCCGAGCGCAGCGACGACGCATTTTGGATGACTGATTGGAGATCGCGTAGGGAGCTTTACGTCAGCCCCGGTTATTCGAGGGTTTGGCGGAACAGTACGCAGTCGCTTTACGAAGACGCTTTGAGCTGGTCCTACAACGTTCTGCCCGAGGATCGAGCCTGGGTTGTCGATCGGTTTGAGCGCAGCACGAACGGCGGGCAGCCGTTCGAGGCTGAGTATCGTATCGTCTGGCCCGACGGCCAGATTCGGTGGGTTCACGACCGCGCGTTTCCCATTCGCGACGACAGCGGTCGAGTTTGTCGCGTGGCGGGGTTGTCCAAAGATGTCACGGACAAGAAGCGGGCGGAACAGGCTGCGAGCAAGCAAGAGGAGCGGATGCGTGTGATGGCCAACGCGCTGCCTGTTTTGATCGCGCACGTCGATGCCGACGGGCGCTATCAATTTTGCAACGCCGCTCACGAGCGTTTCTTCGGTTTGCAACAAGAAGACCTGCTCGGCCAGCCGTTTGAAACACCGTTTCGTGCGCAATTCGACGCTGTTCACGAACGATATTTGGCGGATGCCCTTTCGGGCAAGCAGGGAAGCTTCGAATCGCCCCTTGTGGACACAGAAGGCATCGTTCATCAGGTGCAATACACCTACACGCCCCTTGTCAGATCGGATGGCCCTGGGGATGGATTCTTCGCGATCATGGTTGATGTCTCCGAGGAGCGCAAGGCGCAAGATGCCCTTAGGCAAAGCGAACAGAAACTCCACTCGATCTGTCAGGCCGCCCCTGTCGGTATGTTTCTCTTGGACAGCGATGGGTTGAACACGTTTGCGAACGATCCACTGTTGAGATTGAGCGGCTTGACTCTTGAGGAAACTCTTGGCCGTGGTTGGCTGAAATGTGTTCATCCGGATGACGTGGAATTAGCCGCCAGCCGATTTCAAGCCAGCCAACATTCGGTCGGACAGATGTCAATCACGTTTCGATTGATTGATGCACGGAAGCGCGTCCGCAGGGTCCACGTTCAAACGGCACCGATATTCGGCACTTGGGGCGAGTTGGCCGGCAAAGTCGGCACGGTCACGGACATCACGGATCGCGTTCAAACGGACGAGGCGCTCCGCGCCAGCGAGCAGCGACTTCGGGCGATCCTCGACAACACAACCGCGCTCATCTATCTGAAAGACCTTGAAGGAAAGTACCAACTAATCAATCGCCAGTTTGAGGATTTGTTGCACCAGCGTCAGGAATTCGTCCTCGGAAAACCCGATTACGACCTGTTCGAGCATGACTGTGCCGACCGGTTCCGTGCGAACGACCGCGCGGTTCTTCATGCCGGCAAGGCCTGCGAATTCGAAGATGTTGTCGCGCAGAACGATGGCGAGCATACGTACATTTCCATCAAGTATCCGTTGTTTGACGATGACGGCGAAATCTTTGCGATCGGAGGGATATCCACGGACATCACCGAACGCAAACGCGCCGCCGACGCCTTGCGTGAAAGCGAGCAATACAACCGGACACTGTTCGATTCCTGTGCGACCGGGCTGGCGCTTTGGCGGAACGACGGAACCTTGGTTGACGTCAATCCAGCCTTCGCGCAGATCATGGGTTTGGAAGTGTCCGAAGCACTCAACATGAATTCATGGGATATCACACCGTCCCGGTTTCACGCGTTTGAACAGGCCCAGCTTGAGACCCTCAGCCGAAGTGGTTACCTGGGGCCGTTCGAGAAGGAGCTGATTCATCGCGACGGCCACTGTATTCCGGTCAGGGTTTCCGGGCGATACCTGGAGCGCAACGGGGACAGATTCGTGTGGACGACGGTCGAGGATGTTTCCGAGCGGGTTCGTGCTGAAGAAGCGGCGCGCCTTCGTCGCGAAGAGTTGTTGCATGTCGCGCGCGTCAGCATGTTGGGGGAAATGGCCGCTGCGATGGCACACGAGGTGAGCCAGCCGCTGGCAGCCATCGTGAACTATGTTCAGGGAAGCGTCCGCCGCATTCGGAACGGCCGATCCGACATGGAAGGCATTCTTCCCGCGTTGGAAGAGGTGTCCAAACAGGCAGAGCGTGCCGGCAAGATTCTTCGCCAGATGAGGTCTTTTGTGCGCAAGCAAAAGCCGCAACGTACCAATGTCGACCTCAACATCATCGTCAACGAAGCCCTCGACTTCGCGAAACCGGAAACAGAGCAAGCCGGGATCACGACGCATCTGAATTTTGAGGACGCCCTCCCCTCCGTGTACGTTGACAGTCTTCAAATTCAACAGGTCATCCAGAATCTCGTTCGCAATGCCGTCGAATCGATGCTGCACGCCGATCGCGAAACGCGGCTGCTTATCGTTCAGACGCGCCGAACATCTGACGGCTTCGTGAAAGTCGACATTCAGGACAACGGCCAAGCTGTTTCCCAAGATTTCGTCAATCAGGCGTTTGAGCCGTTCTTCACAACAAAGGCGACGGGGACGGGCATGGGACTGCCGATCTGTCGAACACTCATCGAAGCTCACGAAGGACTGCTGACGGCGACGGCCAACGATCTCGGCGGGATGACTTTCTCGTTCAAAATTCCTGTATTTTCGGAGAATCATCGTGCAATGTGAAGACGCGATCGTACATGTGGTTGACGACGACCCCGCAGTCAACAAATCACTGCGATGGTTGCTCGAATCCGTTGGTCTGGATGTCAGAACATTCGACGGTGCCAGCGCGTTTCTGGATCGCTACGAGAGACGACCGCCGGAATGCCTCGTGCTTGATGTTCGGATGCCCGGCTTGAGCGGTTTGGACCTTCAAACCGAGCTTAACCGCCGCAGCGAGGATCTTCCGATCGTCTTCATCACCGCCCACGCCGACGTACCTATGGCCGTCAAGGCGCTCAAGGCGGGGGCGTCGGATTTCGTCGAGAAACCGGTCAACGATCAGGAGCTGCTTGATTGTATTCAGCGGGCCATCACGAAACATCGGGCGTTGGATCACGCGAGGCGAGCGCACGACTCGACCCACCGACTCATCTCGACGCTGAGTCGTCGCGAACACGAAGTGATGGACCTGGTCGTCGACGCCTATTGCAACAAGGAAATCGCAGCCAAGCTCCACATCGCGATCAAGACGGTCGAATGGCACCGCGGCAAGATGATGGGAAAGATGGAGGTGTCGTCCGTCGCGGAACTCGTGCGTACCGTCATCACCGTGAGGCTCGCAGAACCCGACAAGAAAAGGGAACCGAAGCGAGCCTGAATCGCATGCAGCGGGTCTGGGGCGTGACTTCCGAGATATCCGCGCGATCTGAAGTTCGCGGCTCGCTGCGGACGGTGTGAAACGGGTCTTACCGGCTGCCCACTGTTGCACGCAGGCTGAACATGCCGATGTCGCGGGAATCGACGACGCCGTCGCGATTTACATCCGCAATCTTCGCCTGCCTCGCCAGCCCCATCTCGATGAGTTCGCGCACCGATATGCTGGTTCTGACTGCCCCCCCGGGTGAGTTCGCAGCGATTGGTGAGCACACATCATCACAGCCCGCGGCTGAGAACTCACCAAAGTTGAACATCACGAACAGTATGTCAGCCAACGTGACCAAACCGTCACCATTGAAGTCGGCGTGAAAATCGCCCCCAAAACCACATGCCGTGTTTGGCCCCGGCGCGCTCAGGTAGTCGCCCGAGAGAATCGTGTAGTCGACGATGTCCACGAATCCGCTGCGGTTCAGATCGCCTTGAACGAGCCAATGGCACGGATCGCCGGCGTCCGGGGCGCCCGTGAAACTCGCACGGAACAGTCCTCCGACGCTGATCGTTGGGCAGGTCGAAGAAAGAGAGTGCGCCGGATCGACGGCGGACACACACAGCCAATTGCCCGCGGGCACGTCCAGAATCGCCAGACCGTGTGCAGACAAGTCGGGGTCCATCGAAAAGACCACGTCCGTGGAAAGCGTAACAGTCTCACCACCACCGCAAGGCCCCAATTCAAATTCAATGCAGCGCGTGATCGTTCCGCCATCGGGAATGCCCAGCATCGCCGGCGAAAGTGCGATATCCAGCTCCATGCGATTCGACCCATCGTTCTCAATCTCGAACGAACAGGTGTCGAGGAGGCCACACTCGGTGGTGACGGCGCAGTCGAACCGAGTTCGTCCCGGCAGGAAATCCCCGCCACCGTCAAGGTACGCAAGCAAATCAACACCAACCGGCTGGGTCGGAATAGTGCAAAGCTGTCCAACGCAAGTTCCCAAGTCGCAGTCCGAATCCAACGCGCAGGCCGGGAAATATTCCACCGTACAGAGGTCCGCAACGCTGCCCAAAGTACCACAGTCATCAGCCAGCGTAACAGGATCGAAAAACACCTCGCGTGTTTGAATGCTGTGATCTGCAGGGCCTGTGCTGCTCGACGGACAGGTCCACAGCGATTCGGTCGGGTACAATCTCAGCGGAGCCGATGTCTCCACGGGCAATCCGCCTCCTTCACAGCCCGTAATGGCGAGGTCACCCGCAACGCCGAACACAGCCGATGGCGGGCCGACGGCACGAAATGCGACGCCGAACGTGTCACAGGAAGAGGCCGTCGGGGTGAACGCGAGGCGCACGATCGTGCCGCCGTTCACCGTACCGTTGGCTGCGTCGCAGGGCACGCCGTCAGGCAGCGTCAGTGTCAAATCGATCGTTCCGGCAATCTCATCCACGGAATTCTCGACGACCATCGTCCAATCGTGTTCGTCGTCAGGCCAAGGCGCAATCTCGGTGAACTGAAGAGCGTTTGTGTCCCATTCCAATGCCAGTCTGGCCCCGCACGCAGGCTCCGAGGTCGGTCCCAACTCCACATCAACGATCACGAAGTCATCCGTCGCGAAACATGCATTCGAAACGCAGATACCTCCGTTGGTCGGCATGAGGTCTTCATCAACGCAAAACGCCCCGTCCGCACAGTCGCCCTGCCCCGTAGGGCAGTCGCCGGCGGTGTTGGACGGGTCGACACCGCGAAGGTCCAGACAAAGCGAGTCCGGGAGATTGAAATTGTTGTCATCGCAGGTTTCGTCCACGCCAAGGTTTACAATGTCCGACGCACACGAGGACGCCTGCCCGCAACTGTTTGTAAACGAGCAACGAAACTCCGTCCTGCCCGGATAGAACAATCCGCCGCCATCGAGGTAGTCGTCCAGAACCACGCCTGCGGGAACGGACGGTGCATCACAATAGCCGTCGACACACAGCCCGGTCTCACAATCCATCTCGATCTCGCACGCCGCGAAAAACTCGACCGAGCACAATCCATCCAGCGTTACGTCCACACCGTCGCAATCGTCCACAATGATCGGATCAAACAGAACCTCGCGCGTTTCGAAACCACAATCCGCGATATCAACGCTGTTTTCGGGACAATTCCAAATCGGGGCAGCCTCGTTGATATTCAACAAATCGATCGGTGTCGGCATCGCGTCGCCGTTGCATCCATTGATCGGGATCGAACCCATCGCACCGCTGACGCTCGTCGGGATGACGCCGTCGCGAAACTCCAGGCCGAACGTTTCGCACTCGCCAATAGCAATGAAACGAACCCGCGCAATGGTGCCTCCGTCAAACGTACCGTTTACGTCGTTGCACAACAGGCCGATCCCCAACGCCACCGCGAGATCAATCGTCCCCAGTGAGGGGATGACCGTGTTGGCGAAAACAAGGTTCCAGTTAAGCTCCGCGTCGGGATCGAGCTGGATGCTGACGAATTGGAGCGCGGCGGTGTCCCAACGCAAGAACGCCTGAGCGCCGCAAGCCGCCGTCGCCGTCGAGCCCAGCTCAAGATCGACAACAATCTCCTCACCCAGCCCCGCACACGCCTGAGCCATGCACATGGCGCCGTTGAGCGGATCGCCATCGTTGTCCGTACATTGCTCCCCAGCGGCGCACTCGCTGTCCGCTGCTGTGCAATTTCCCGTGGCGATCAGATCGCTCGCACCGCGCAGATCGAGACACACGGAATTCCCAGGGTTGTTGTTGTTTTGGCCCAGGGCAAACGTACAGCCCAGCATCGCGACGCAACCAAGACCAATCCAACTGCCGAATCGAGCGCGCATTTTCTCCACCTCATCTAAATTGGCGAATCACATCCTAGAGTGGCACCCTCCGTGTACGCGATGATAGCAAGGCCGGGAACTAAATGAAAACGTCCGTTCCAACTTTATTGAGCCGTCCCCTCGTTACACTCCTTGGCGAGAAGCACTTCCGGACGCCCAATCCCGGTTTGCAGCCGTCGCGGCAGGGGGATACATTGACGTTTCGTTCGGTGATCGCGGCAAGTGGAGGATGACTTATGAGACGTGGAATCTTGACAATCGTGGCCTTGGCTGCGAGCGGACTTGTTGGAGCGGCCTTGGCCAACGATGGGACGGACCGTCGCCCCGCCCCACCGGCGACCCGCAAAGTCGACGTGGTCGACAACATCTTTACCATCACCGTGCCGGACCCCTACCGCTGGCTGGAGAACGAGGACGACCCCGAGGTTCTGGATTGGGTCGCGAAGCAGAACGCCTTCACCGACGGCTATTTCGATCAAATCACGCAGCAATCGCAAATCGAATCTCGACTTCACTCTCTCTTCAACGCGGCGAGAATTCGTGATTACTCCGTCGTCGGCGATCGCCACTTCATCCGCCGGCGGACCGCCCTGCAGGACCACAATGTGCTCTACCTGCGCGGCGGCCGCAACCGGGACGAGGAACGCGCCATCATCGATCCCAACACCTTCAGCTCCGACGGCACGGTGGCTATGGACTGGATGAGCGTCTCGCCCGATGGCCGATTGATCGCCTACGGCAAGAGCAGCAACGGAGACGAGTGGAGCACGCTCTACATCAAGAATGTCGATACAGGCCAACATCTCACGGACACCATCCCGCGCACGCGCTACTGCCAGATCGCGTGGGCACCGGATTCGCGGTCGTTCCTCTACACGCGTTATCCGCAGCCGAGCGAAGTAGCCAAGGGCGACGAGAACTACTACCGTCGCGTGTACCGTCACAAGCTGGGCCGCGACTGGAAAAATGACGAATTGATCCTGGACGTCGCTGAAAAAGCCGAGTTCGTCAATCCCGTCACCAACGTCACGAACGAGTGGGTCTTCGTTTCTCGCTCCGTCGATTGGAGCAAGAACGATCTGTACCTGCGCAGATTCGACGACGACGGGCCGTTCAAGCCCATGATCGTCGGCGAAGACGCGCACGCCTCGGCGGACCTTGTCGACGGACGCCTGATCATCATGACAAACCTCGACGCACCGCGCTACCGCATCGTCGTCGCCGACCCTTCGTCGCCGACACCCGAACACTGGCGCGAGATCATCCCTCAACAGAAGGGTGTCATGAAGTCGTTCGCGATTGTAGGCCGCAAGATAGTGGTTCACCTCCTGGAAGACGCGCATTCGCGTATGCTCCTGTACGATCTCGACGGCAAACCCGAAGGGGAAATCACACTTCCGACGGTCGGAACGGTCCGGAGTTACTCAGGCCTATGGGACGGAGACGAGCTGTTCCTAACGTTTCATTCGTTCGTCTACCCAACGACAGTCTTCCGTTACGATTTGAAAACGCGTGCGCTCAAGAGTGTGGCCTCAAGCGATACCGGCATCAACCGCGATGATTACGAAACAAGGCAGGTGTGGTACAAATCACTCGACGGCACGCGCATACCAATGTTCATCGTGCATCGCAAAGGGCTGAAACTCGACGGTCGCCGTCCGACGCTGTTGAAGGGCTACGGCGGATTCAACATCAGCATAACACCGGCCTACAACCCCGCGATCTTCGCGTGGCTGGAACGGGGCGGCGTGTACGCATCCGCCAATCTGCGCGGCGGGGGTGAATTCGGAAGCGAGTGGCACGCAGCCGGGCGACGCGATAAGAAGCAGAACGTCTTCGACGATTTCATCTGGGCGGCCAAAGCGCTCATCAAACTCGGCTACACGTCTTCCGAGAAACTCGCCATTGAAGGGCGCAGCAACGGCGGTCTTCTGGTCGGTGCGTGCATGACGCAATACCCCAGCCTGTTCCGCGCAGTCGTGTGCCAGGTGCCGCTGCTGGACATGGTGCGCTACCACAGGTTCTCCATCGCCCGCCTCTGGATTCCCGAGTACGGCAGCGCCGAAAACCCCGTTCAATTCAAATGGCTCATCGGCTATTCGCCTTACCATCAGGTCATGGTAAACACGAAATACCCCGCGACGTTGCTGATGACGGCTGCGTCGGACTCCCGCGTGAATCCGTTCCACGCATGGAAAATGACCGCCGCGCTTCAAGCCAACACCAAAGGCGACGGACCGATTCTGCTGCGTACAGAATTCAACGCCGGGCACGGCGCCGGCAAACCATTGTCCAGGAAAATCAAAGACCAGGCGGAACGCTTCACGTTTCTGATGAACGAGCTTGGTATGTTCGACATCGCACAGTAACTCGAAAAGTGCTATGGGCCACTATTGTCTCTGGTCCACGCAATGTCTTCACGCGACCCGGACCAGAGAAAATTCCGCCCCTCGAATCCGATGCTGCCGTTTTCGTTCAGATCGTAGCCCAGCGACCCGAGCGTCTGCGAATCGGCGTGGGCATCGACCCAAAGCACGTTCCCGCGCTCGCGGTGTCGCGGATCAACAGCCGTGCGATGTCGCTCCTCCAGGCTGGCCATCTCGCCGTTCACGGGGTCCACACGCGGTGGGTCGAGGTTGAATCCCTCGTTGCCGTAACGATGCCCGTCGCGCGAATTGTTCTCATAATCCCCCCGTTCGCGCAACGGAAACGAAGCGGCTGTCCCCATGCAGTCCGCCACTGCGACCGTCATCGCCGGTGAGCGAATCCACGTACTGACCACAGGCCAGTTTTTGAACGAATGAATGTCGGAACGGTCAAAAAGACGCGAGTTTCCAAGGAATTGATAGTTGTACCCATACGCACCGTTACGCTCGTCCGTCCGGTCGGACACGGACGGGCATACATAGACCGGGCTTGAATAATTCTGTCGATCGCCGTCCTCGCCTTCGTGATCCACCTCCGTCTTGCACGCCTTCGGGTCTTCGAACGCGGGCACGCCCACGTTCGTGCCCATCACCGCCAGGAACGTAGGCCTGAATTTACGACCGCCCGACACGTCGCCGAACCAGTTACAATCATCCACCTTCGGCAGCCGCGATGGCACGAAGATGTCCCCGTTCTCAGTCGTGTACATGACCAGCCCGTGGCCCAGTACACGGAGATTTGACAGGCACTTCACACCGCGCGCCTGTCTGCGGGCAGTACGAAGCGACGGCAACAGTATGCCCATAAGCACCGCGATGATCGCAATCGTCACCAGCAGTTCGATCAACGTAAATGCGTCCCGTCGATACGTGAAACTGATCGCCATTCGTGCATCCATCCTCTTTCGGACCGAGTCGCAAGAGCGACCCTGAATACACTATCGGCGAATTCGGAGAACAGGTAGCCCGTTATGCAACCATCGTCCGCCATCACAAGAACCGCGATTCCCAGCCCCTCCCGGAGGCGCATGACAGCCGCCTGCGGGAACCCTTTTGTTCCTCCCTAACGGCTCAAACTGTTCGCGAAGAATTTCCGCCATGATTCCGACAACTCGGGCATGTCGGCAAACGCTCGCGCCGTGGCTTCATTTGTGTCCGGGCTGACGCGTGCGCGGAGGATGGATTCGATCGTGATTTCCGGGTGAGGGTGATCCAACAATTCGATCGCGTCGCCTGTTGACACGACGCCCGTTTCGAGCACGCGCAGGTAGAAGCCCGACCAGCCTCGCTCGAAAATAATCGCGGACGCACTCGGCTCGCCAAGCTTGTGGGCCAGCTTATGACAAGGACGGCGCGGCTGACTCACTTGCACGACCGCAGTACCAATGCGAAACGTATCGCCGACAGCGACTTCGTTTTCGAGCAGCCCTGTCGTCGTGAGGTTTTCACCAGCCAACGGTGACGACATCTCTCGCCCGAGGTTCTGTTCCCACCCCGCGAAATGCTCGTGCGGGTAACAGCAGACAGCCTTGTCAGGCCCGCCGTGGCTAACAGCACTGGCGACGCGATCCCCCTCGAACCCAAACTGCGTAAGTGCAACCGCGCCTTCGACTGGTTTGCGATTGATGGCCGTGCTGTATCGTTCGCCGTTGTGTACGACGATGGCAGGCCGACCGATGCTGAGGCAATGTACATGCATGATTTCACGTGCTCCTTGCTATGAAAAAGGGGTCGGGAGTCGTTACCCCAAAACGACTCCCGACCCCTTATTTGTCTAGAAGGCGGACCAGTTCGGCGGGGGACTGTACAGGTTCCTTGCAGGTGTAGTTCTGACACACGTAGCCGGTTGGCTTGTTGTCCTTGTCGCGCTTGCCCTTCAGCAACGGTACTTGTTGGCTGAGTTTGGTGGCGGCGGCTGCGTTTTCGGCGAAGGCGACGACTTTGTTCGGGCGATAGCTGTCGTACACGGCGCGGATCATGGCGCGTGTGGCTGGGTCTCCAGCCGATCCGACGATGGCGACTTCTTTGGGTGAATCGTGGTAGAAATCGACGGCGCAAAGGAGTCGCTCGTATTGTGCGGGCGATCGTTCGACGAGATTCTCGAACGCGCGGAAGATGGATTCCGCCTTGGCACGGTAGTCTTTGTTGCCGGTGAAGACAGCCAGACGGAGCAGGTTCAACGCGGCTACGGAGTTACCAGAGGGGATGGCTCCGTCGTTGGCGTCCTTGGTGCGTGCGAGCAGTTTTTGCCCGTCGGCTGCGGTGAAGAAAAACGCACCGCCGTCAGCATCGTAAAACCGCTTTATCTGATCGTCGGTGAGGGCGACGGCTTCGTTCAGCCAGCGCGGATCGAACGTGGCTTCGTAGAGGTTAAGCAGCCCCTCGATGAAGAAAGCGTAGTCGCTCAGGTAGCCGGTCAATCGAGATTGGCCGTCGCGGTGCGTGCGGAGGAGTTTACCGTCTCGGCGCAGCTCTTTCAGCACGAAATCCGCCGCCCGCGCAGCCGAGTCGGCGTAACGCGGCTCGTCGAAAGCCTGTGCCGCTTTGGCTAAGCTTCCGATCATCAAGCCGTTCCACGCGGTGAGGATTTTATCGTCCAGACTCGGCTCCACGCGCTTCGCCCGTACAGCCAGCATTTTCGTTTTCATTTTTGCGAGACGTTTTGTCCAGTCCGCAAGTTCGAGTTTGTGCAGCTTGGCGAAGCTTTCGTCATCCTTTTGAACGTTGAGAATGTTTTTCGGGCCTGCCGGTGCGTGGCCTCTGGATTCGAACCAGTTTCCGGAATCTGTGACGTCGTAGTATGCGCAAAACAGTTTGCCGTCTTCGGGGCCGAGGACTGCGGTGACCTGTTCGACGGTCCAAATGTAGAACTTGCCTTCCATTCCTTCGCTGTCGGCGTCACGGGTGCTGTAGAATCCGCCGCCGGGCGATTGCAGATCGTCGATGACGTAGTCGCATATGCCTCTGGCTGTCGCGGCGAACAGCGGATTTTTTGTGGCTTGGAATGCGTCGACGTAGATGGCGCTGACCAGCCCCTGGTCGTAGAGCATTTTTTCAAAGTGCGGGACCAGCCATTCGGGATCGGTGCTGTAACGACAGATGCCGCCGCCGAGTTGGTCGTAGATGCCTCCGCGGGCCATGCGCGTCAGCGTGACTTCGACAGCGGAAAGCAAGTTGGCTTCGCCGGTGCGTTTGTGGACGCGCAGGAACAGGTCCATCGTCATACTGGGCGGGAACTTGTTGCCCCGGCTGCGCATGCCGCCAAGTTGCGGGTCGAAATACTGCGCGATCTTGCTCGCGCCGTCGTCGACGGTGGACCGGGCGATGAGGTCGGTGCCGGCGGTCGGCATGGCTGCCCATTGGTGCAGGTATTCGCGAATTTCGCTGCCCTGATCGAGCAGTTGGTTTCTGTTTTCCCGCCACGCGGTTTCGATCTGTCCAAGCAGATTCTCGAACCGGTCTCGTGGGAAGTATGTGCCGCAGTAGAACGGCATGCCGTCGGGCGTCATGAATACGGACATGGGCCAACCGCCACGCCCGGTCATGCGCTGGGTGGCTTGCATGTATATTTCGTCGATGTCGGGGCGTTCTTCGCGGTCGACTTTGATGCTCACGAAGTTGTCATTGAGGATGGCTGCCGTTCCTTCGTTTTCGAAGGTCTCGTGCTCCATGACGTGACACCAGTGGCAGGCGGAGTAGCCGATGCTGAGGAAGATGGGTTTGTCCTCACGTCGGGCTTTCTCGAGCGTTTCCTCCGACCATTCGTGCCAGTCCACCGGGTTGTGGGCGTGCTGGAGCAGGTACGGACTGGTCGCGTTGATCAGCTTGTTGGTGTGTTTGTGTTCGGTGTGCGAGGTCACTTGTTCCACCTTTTCTCGCGAAGCGTCCGCCGGTTTGCCCGATTGCGCGTTGGACCGCGTCGCATGCGTCAGCGCAAGCAACATTACCACGATCGCGCCCCGGCGGGTCGCGTACTGTATACGTTTTTTGTTTTTCATATGATTTTCCTTGGGGAATACTAGGCCCACCCCCCGTCAGGTCAAGAAATCACATGAATGCCCTCAGCGTGACCGGAAACCCGACCGTCGTGCTTGCCTTTCACCTGCTTGCTACCATGAATAGAATATCGAGGTCGCGCGCAATCCACTGAAAAAAAGCGGTGGTGCCCAAGGCCGCAATGAAAATGGTGGTTTGGCGTGCGCCAAGTGCCCAATGCGCTGTTGCTGGGCTCGATCGCGCTTTCGGAGCCTGTGATTCCGGCTGTCGTGCAGTGGATTGATATTGCACACGGCTGACCTGTCGCCAACCGTAAGTCCCGATTGGCAGCAGCGTTATCGCCCTCGGTAGTCGGCTTTGCGTTTTTCGAGAAAGGCGGCCATGCCTTCTTTTTGGTCTTCGGTTGCGAAGAGCATGTAGAAGAGCTTGCGTTCGTATTCGAGTCCTTCGCTGAGCGAGGTTTCGGCGGCTTTGAGGACGGCTTCCTTGGCTAAGCGCAGCGCGATCGGTGCTCGGGCGGCCATCTCGTGGGCGAGCTTCAGGGCTGACTCGCGGAAGTTCTCTTTCGGGACCACGCGGGAAACCAAGCCGAACCGATGGGCTTCGTGCGCGGTGATGAAGCGGCCGGTGAGGACCATGTCCATCGCACGGAACTTGCCGATGGCTCTGGTCAGTCTCTGCGTGCCGCCCGCACCGGGTATGACGCCGATATTGATCTCCGGCTGCCCGAATTTGGCTGTTTCGGACGCGATGATGACATCGCAGTGCATGGCCAGTTCGCAACCGCCGCCAAGTGCGTAGCCGCTGACGGCTGCGATGATCGGCTTGCGAATGCGTTTGATCCGCTCCCATCGCGCGAACTGGTTGCGCTCGTACATGTCGATGACCGACGCGTTGGCCATGTCTTTGATGTCGGCCCCGGCGGCCCAGACTTTCTCGCTGCCTGAAATGACGATGACGTGGATGTTTTTGTCGTCGTCGAACGCTTCGAGGGCGTCGACGAGCTTGGTCATCAAGTCCAGCGAGAGTGCGTTCAGCACGTCGGGGCGATTCAGCGTGACGATGCCTACGTGGGATTGTGTTTCGATGATGATTGGTTCGCTCATGTGGTCTGCAATTCGCGCGGCGCGTTTCTTAGGGTTCGTCGTTTTCAAACTGATGCTGCCAGCATCGGCCATTTGCCTTGGACCGGCGGGAGCAGCGCGTGCCGCGTAGTGTTGTGGCTGTGCAGCGGTCGTCGGACGGTTCGGTTTTTGCGGCGGCGGTTTGTGGTTGGGCTGATGCGGTTTCCGTCGGCAGTGGCGGCTGTTGGATAATCGGTTGCGGTTGTGCGTCGAGTCCGTTGAACGACAAAGCGGCAGTGAGGGCTTCGTCGGTCTGGCGGACTCCGTCCTGGATGCATGTGATGGCCCAGTCCAGCTCGGCGAGACGGTCCGATAGCCCGTCGAGGCGGATGTTGATTTCGTCAATCGCTTCCGACTTTATGCGGCTTTCGCCGGTGGCGATGTCCAGTTGGGTGCGTGTTTTCTCAATTGTGGAACTTAATTCGCGACGGTCGTCGAGGGTGAACCAAGCCCCAATAGCCACGCCAGCGACGAGTGCGACGGCTGTGGCGATCAGCAGTTTCATCCAGTCGGCTTGTCGTGAGGGATCCATAAGATTGAATTTCACCGTAAGTTACGTTGCGAAAAGCGACACCGCGAAAGATACAGGCTACCGAAAACCGGTCACGCGGACAACCGCGGTGGGGCAGGCCAACGCCGGGTGGAAATCGTAGACTGAATGTGCATGATCTCGTGGATAACGAGTAGGCGCGACACTTGTCGTTTACTATGATGGTGGTTCAGCGGCGGCGGAAGAAGTTGTCGGGGGCTGATTCGGGTCGTCCATATGCGGTGCGGGGTTGCTGTGTGTTGGAGGGGGTAGGAACGTGAGACGTGTTGTTCTGTATTCCAGTTTTGTCCTGACGGCGGTCTTTTCGTTCGTTGGGTGCGGTTTCGAAGTGCCCGATGCAGCGACGGATGGGCCAGTGGGCGCAGGCGTCGGTCCTGACGTTTCCGCACGATTCAACGAGCCTCAGGTTTGCGGTACTTGTCACCCGAGGCATCTCGAGGAGTGGCAGGGATCGGTCATGCATTATGCGGCCATCAGCCCGGTGTTCAATGCCTTTGAATTGACCATGCAGAAGCTCACGGAAGGAGGCTTCGCGCCCAATGGAGTGGAGCCGAACTTTTGCATCCAATGCCATTCTCCTACCGGCGTGTTCAACGGCGAACTGCCCGATTACGTTGATGAATCCTCTGCCGGACCCGCGCGAGATTTCCTGACGCCGGTCAGCCAGGAAGGGTTGAGTTGCGACTTCTGCCATACGGTGAGCGGTCCGGACATTGAAGGCAGCTTGCTCAAGGATGGTATCGCGAACATGTCGCTGTTGTTCGAGCCGGGCGACACCAAGTACGGGCCGATTTGGGAACCGGCGGAAAATGCCTACCACAGCTCTATGGGTTCGGACTTTCTGACCTCGCCCGAGTTCTGCGGTGCGTGTCACGACGTGCGGATTCCGTTGCCCGACGTTGTGACTGGTGAGCCGTTTCAGCGATTGGAAAACTTGTTCACCGAATGGCTGGAGGGGCCTTACGCGACGACGGACAATCCGTATGGAAAAGTCGTCCGCTGTCAGGACTGCCACATGTCGCTGTATCCACAGACAGCACCGGGTGTGTTCCCGACGATGAACCTCGGCACGGGTTTCCGCAATCCGGATCGCCCGCACGCGATTCACGCGTTTACAGCCGTTTCGGTTCCCTTGATCGACGATCCGCGGTTTCCGAATATCGATTCGGACGAAATTGATGAATTCGGGTTTCCCAAGGGACAGATTCAGCGACGTGAGCAGATGCTGCGTGCGGCCTGCTGGTTGACACTCGAAGGGACGCCGGATTCGATATCAGCCGACGCTGATGTGATTCCGATCAAGGTTGTCGTGACCAACGTCGGTGCTGGCCATCGCGTGCCGTCCGGTTTTTCGCAGGAGCGGCAGGTGTGGGTCGAGTTAATCGTCGAGGACGACGCCGGGCTTATCTACGAATCGGGCTATCTGCGCGATTCCGCTCATCCGGAGACGGGTGAGATGGAACCCGATGGGCTGCTCGATGACGAGGACTTGTACGATCACAAGTTCACGGTCGATATTGAGTCGTTCGACACGCAGTTTGATCTGGGGCCGGATCATGACCAGAGACCTGAGGTGAATCTCGGTATCACCAACTTCCAGAACGAGTTCATCCGTGTTCATGAGGACGGCCGATGGGAGGTTGTGATCAATCCACTGCTGGCGGACCACATGGACAATTCGCACTCGCTGGACATGCTCAAGCCGTTCATCGCGCCATATGACGTTCCAGTGCCGGAGCGCGGCATTGTGGGTGAGATTCGCGTGTCTGCCAGGCTTCGCTATCGTGCTTTCCCGCCGAAATTCCTGCGCGTGTTGGCTGTTCGGGAGCCGGAGCTGGTCACCGAAGATATTGTTGATCGCAACACGATCGTGGACATGGCTGAGTCGGAGGCGACGATTACTGTTCGGTAGTCCTCGCCTGACGGCCTGTTGGCAGCACGGGTTGCAAACCCCCCGTGCCACACATATTCAGCAGCCTGCTACGAAGAGACGTGTAGCTGGTGCTTGATCTGTTGGAAAATCGCCCGCGTGGCCGTCGATTTGTTGAGGGTGTAGAAGTGGATGCCCGCGACGCCGTTTTCGATCAACGCGTTGCACTGTTCGGTGGCGTGGTAGCTGCCCACGTGGCGGACTGCTTCGGGATCGTCCTCGACGGCTTCGATCTTGCGGAGTAAGTCCTTGGGGATGCCCGCCCCGCACATCTGCGTGAATCGTTTTACCTGTTTGACGCTCTGCACGGGCATGATGCCGGCGATGATGGGCACGTCGATGCCGGCGGCGGCGACCCGATCGCGAAATGCGAAGAAATCATCGTTGTTGAAGAAAAGCTGGGTGATGAGAAAGTCCACGCCCGCGTCCACCTTGCGCTTGAGGTTGTCAAGATCGGTGGCAGCGTCGGGGGCTTCGGGGTGTTTTTCGGGATAGCAGGCTGCCCCCACGCAAAAGTCGTAGCGTTCGCGGAGGAAGCTGACGAGTTCGTCGGCGTAGGCAAACCCGCCTTCGGTCGCGACGAACTTTTCCTGGCCTTGGGGCGGATCACCGCGGAGGGCGAGCACATTCTCCATTCCGTTTGCTTTGAATTCGTCCAGGACTTCGGCGATTTCCTTTTTCGACGCGCCCACGCAGGTGATGTGGGCCATCGATTCGATCTTGATGTCGTTCTTGATGCGTTGAACGAGATCGACGGTTTTGGATCTTGTGCTGCCGCCGGCGCCGTAGGTCACGGAGATGTAGGAGGGTTCGAGCGGCTTGAGGGCTTCGATCGTCCGGTAAAGATCCCAGAAGCCGATATCGGACTTGGGCGGAAAAAACTCGAAAGAAAGCGTCGCGTGTTGTTCATCGAGTATGTCGCGAATTCTCATGTGCTGCTGCCGATCCTGTCTGTTGTCTGAACGCGACGTCGCATCGCGTGCCGCCGAGTAATCCTAGGCTTCGATTTCCTGCCCGACCATCCACTGTGGTTCTATTGTGTATCGGCTGTCGCGGCAGGGTTCCCCGAATCGCCCGTAAAGCCGAAAAGTCCAGTATTGAGCAATTCATCCTGCAAGTCTATTAAGAACAAGAAGTTATAGCAACCCGCCAGGGAAAACATCCGAGCGAATACCGGGGCGAATACTGTGGGGCCAGCATCTGAGCATCCGTCGGCGCGCCTGATGGGCCGCTACTTCTTCGCGAACAGCTCCTTGAAGGTCACGTTTGTACGCGGGTTTCGGGTTGCCGGCGTGGTGTGGTCCGTCCAGGTGGCGACGGCGAGTTCGAGACGCTCTTCGTTGGGGTAGTAGACCAGTGCGTGCAACGTGAGCAAACCGATGGAGTTCGCGGAGACCGCATCAAGGGACGCCCACGCGGATGTGCTCGTAACGGGGTTTTTCAGGGCGTCTTCGAGTGTCTTGTAGCGGCGTTCGGTGTCGGGATAGGACTTGTGCCGCGTGTCCCCGACGTAGTGATTCGTGGTGATGCAGCGATCGTTTTCGAACGGCGTAGCCGTCAGGCCGTAGGGGTCGATGCGGTAGACGGTCAGCGGCACCTCGTCGATATCGGGCAGCTTGGGCAAAACGAGTCTGACCATGTAGCTGAAGGCGGTGTTGGTCTTGCTGAGGGATTGGCCGGTTTTGGTGTGGGCGGTGCGCGGGGTCACGACCTCGAGCATTTCCGCGAGGCGTAGTGCAATTGGGGTGTAGCGACCCTGAGGCTTGCGAACGCGGGGGGCGTTGCCGTCATGCATGAAGGCTGCGACGCCGGTGCTGTTGATTCCGGTGTAGGCCCCGACGTATCCGGGCCAGGCGATGGAGGCGACGGGGTGTTTGCCGGTCGGTTGGCGCACGATGATCATCTGATTCTGGACCACGCGCTTGGTGAACGGTGCGAAATCGAAGTTTCGCGTCGTAATCACGCCCTTGCCGCCGGCTGCGTCTCCCCACACGGTGAACCCTGAGCATCCGAATGCGCGGATCGTGTCCAGCGCGTTGAAGTAGAACAGGTCGGCCGCTTCGAGCGGTCGGCCTAACTGTTCCAACTTCGGCGTTTGGCCTTTGACGGCGACGATGCCGTTGTAGATGGCGTGGATTTCCTTCCGGGCGTTGGCCGGTGTGTCGATGTGCTTGAGCAGTGCGTCGCGGATCGGACCGTATTGTTCGGGCTTCTCGCGGAAGAAAGTGAAGAGAACGTCGTCAAGCCCTCCGACGATCTTGTCGGCCAGCAGGTATCCGTGGGCGTAGCCCATTTCGTCGTAGCTGCCCCAGACGCGGAGGGTTGGAATCGAGCCGATCGACTCAATCCTGCCGTTGACAGCTGGTTCGGCGAAGACGGCTGCGGCCAGGAACAGTGTCGCGAGACCCGCGTATCGAAACGATCGTGTGTTTGTTTTCGTCATGATGTCTGGATTGTACCGCGCCGGTCGCTTCGATGCACGAGGCGTCGTTGACCGCGTGGTGCGCGAGGGGGAGAATGGGGTTGATGGCTGCTGTGTCTCGACTCATTTCTGTGGATGAAGCGCTTGGGCGCGTGCTGGAGCACGTTTCGCCCGGGGCGAGCGAGGCTGTGCCTCTGCGTGATGCGCTTGGGCGGGTGTTGGCTCAACCCTTGGTGTGCGACTTGGACTACCCGCCATTCGACAAGGCTGCGATGGACGGGTACGCGGTGCGGGCAGAGGACATCTCGGATGCGGCGGCCGGTCGATGCGTGACATTGAAGCACGTTGGGGCGGTGGGGGCTGGCCACGAAAGCGATGTTGCGCTTCGGTCCGGTCAGGCGATTCAGATCAATACCGGTGCGCCCGTTCCGCAAGGGGCGGACGCGGTCGTTCGCGTGGAGGATACGGAATCGGAAGGTGACGTCGTGCGGGTCATGTCAGCCGTTGCGCGCGGGACCAACATCGTGAAGCGTGCGACGTACGTTTCGGCTGGTTCGGTGTGTCTGAACACTGGGCAAGCCCTGGGACCGGGCGAAATCGCCGTCGCGGCTGCGGCGGGTGCAGCCGACATTGAAGTGTATGGGCGGCCGAGGGTGGCGGTCCTGGTGACGGGTGACGAGTTGGTCGATGTGTCAGCCAATCCGTCGGGCGCACAAATTCGAAATTCCAACGGCCCGATGCTGGAATCTCTGATTGTCCGAAGCGGCGGAATGTGTACGGGTGTCGACGTCGTGGGCGACGACCGGGACGCTTTGGCGGGCGTGATCCGGGCGGGCTTGGTGGGTGCGGACGTGCTTTGTCTGTCCGGCGGCATATCGATGGGCGCGTTCGATTTTGTGCCCGAGATGCTCGCGTCGTGCGGCGTGCGTTTTGTGTTTCGCAAGGTGGCGATAAAACCGGGCAAACCGACGCTGTTCGGCGTGACGGACGACGGCACGTGTGTGTTCGGGTTGCCGGGCAATCCGGTGAGCGCATTCGTTGCGTTTCGGCTGTTCGTGCATCCTGCACTGTTGCGACTGCAAGGCTTGCCGATGTTGGGTTTCGATCGGATGCGGGCCAGATTGAACGGGACGTGCAAAGCCGCACGCGATCGGTCGAGTTATACTCCCGTTCGTGTGGCGGCGGATGAGAGTGGAACGCTCCGGGCGACGAGGATTGCGTGGCAGGGGTCGGGTGATCCGTTCGGTCTGGTCGGAGCCAATGGACTGCTGGTTCGGCGTGCCGGTGAGGCTGAGGCGTGCGACGGCGACGACGTTCTAGTTCTGCTGTTGTAGCAGCCTGTTGAAAAACGTAGGCTCTCCGGGTGGCACCGGTTTTCTACACGGTGTGAACGATGGAGTTTTGCGATGAAGACACGGGTTACAAACCCCGTGCCACACTTTTTCATCGGGCGCGGATTTATGAGCAAGACGGCGCGGGCTTTGGACAAATCGGATCGATCGCGCGACGGTCGCGGCAAGGTGCCTCGCGAATTTGCGAGCGCTGCATCAGCCAGCCGGGTCGATCCGAGGAGGCCTGCGCGCAAGCGCGACCCCCAAGCCCAACCGTCGCACCTGGGTTTTCAGTTCTACAGCGTTTGGCCCATCTTCGTGCTGTGTGCGGTTTGGCTGGTATTGAATTGCTTCATTAATGCACCCAAGGGCATTTGGTTTCTGGCTTACGGAAGCATGGTGCCTTGGCTGATGGTGGTCGGCGGGACTGCCAAGGCGCGCCGGGTTTACTTTGTGTCCTGGCTGCTCGGCTCGGTGTACCACCTCATCGAGATTCGCTGGATAGGCCATTCGACGGAACCGGGGTACATCGTGCTGTCGTTGTACCTCGGTCTTTACTATGCGTTTGCTGCCTGGCCTTTGCGACATGCGGTGCGTCGCCGTCGGCTGCCGCTTGCGATCGCGTTTCCCGTGGTGTGGGTTGGTGTTGAGTACCTGCGATCGCTGGGGTACATCGCATTTCCGTGGTTGTTCTTGTCGCACAGCCAGCATTCCGTGCTTCCTATGATTCAAATCAGCGATCTGGTCGGTGCGTACGGCGTGTCGTTCGTTCTGGCTGCGTTCAACGGTGCCATCGCGGATGCGATCTTTGCCTATTGGGGTGAGCGGGGAACACGAACGCGCATCGGGCAGGTGCGTCGGGCACGCGTTGGTGTAGCGACGGCCGGTGTGCTTCTGGGGGCTACGCTTGCTTACGGCTGGCATCGGCTTGGTGAAAATACTTTGAGCGCGGGGCCTCGGGTTGCGGTTCTTCAACACGATTATCCGAACTACACGGACGCTGAATTGGCGCAGGATCAGCCGGGCCATCGCGAGAAGGCGAGCGCGTATTTCGACATGATGAAACAGGCGGAGCAGGCGGGTCAGCCGGATATTTTCCTGCTTCCCGAGACGGCTTGGTCATACCTTTATTTGAATCGGGAGTTTCTGGAAGCGAAGCCCGAGGACTTGCTCAACGGCTACTTTCGGTTCGCGCGGACGGAGTCCATGCGTTATTACAACGCGCTGGCGAACTTCGCAGCCGACACCGGGGCGTCGGTCATAATCGGCAGTGCATCGTTGACGCCCACGCCGTTCAGCCTGTGGAGCGAAGAGCTTTTGTACAATTCCGCTTACCACTTCCGGGCTGAGGGTGGTGAACCGGAACGACATGACAAGATTCACCCCGTACTGTTCGGCGAAATGGTCCCGTTTCGCTACGGCCGCCTGCGTTTTCTGTACCTGTGGTTCAACAGCCTGTCGCCGTTCGGGGTGGGCGGGTTTGAGTATTCGCTTTCGCCGGGCGAGGATTTGAACGCGTTCACGATGACGGCCGAAAGCGACGGGCGCAAGTACCGGTTCGGCACGCCCATTTGTTATGAAGATGTCATGCCCTACGTAGCCCGCGGGTTCGTCCGCGGCGAGGGGGAGGATGGGAAACGCGTCGATTTTCTATTGAATATCAGCAACGACGGCTGGTTTCTGCACAGCGACGAATTGCCGCAGCACTTCGCGATTTGCGTGTTTCGGGCCGTCGAAAATCGGGTCGGGATTGCGAGATCGGTCAATACGGGGGTCAGCGGATTTATTGATCCGAACGGACGGGCGTATTCGAAGATCGGCGTGGGCGAGACAGGCTTTCGCGTGGATCATGTTATGATTGACACGCGTTACAGTTTTTATTCCAGGACGGGCGACGTTTTCGCGCTGACCTGTGCCGTGCTCTGGTGGTTGCTTTGTCTGGATTACATCTGTGTCCGGGCGCGGTGGGGTGATGAAGAAGAGGATTCCGCATGAAACGCAAGACGACTGGTCTTTCAGGGTTCGCACTGCTGATGTTGGCTGGGGGGTGTGCGACAACGCCGTCGCCGCACATGGTGGATCCGGTGGCTGTTGACGCTCTGCGCGATCGGGCGGTCGAAGCGATCAAACGTGCCGTTCGTTATGAGCATGCGGGAAGCGTGCGTGCGCTGGGCATCGAGGTGATGCAACGTCGTTTGGGCGACGACGCGCTGCCTTGGCTTCGCAACGCGCTGCACGACGAAGAGCCTGGGGTGAATTTCGCCGCGTTGATGGCGTTGGGGACATTGCGCGATCGGGATTCCCGCGAGCGTGTGGCCATGCTGGCTGAGCATGAGAACAAGGTGTTGCGTGTGGCTGCCTGCTTCGCGCTGCATCAGATGGGCGATACCCGCTACTCGGCGCGACTGCCGGAACTGCTGTTGGATGACCCGTCGCCGGAAGTAAGACGCAGCGGTGCGATGGTTTTGGGCCTGCTGGATGAAGCGAAGGCGGTGAGACTTCTGGCCCGGGCGATGAAGGACAAAGACGAATACGTTCGGCAGGAAGCATTGGAATCGATGGCCCGACTGGGTAACCCCGAAGCCGTTTCACAATTGACTTTTTCGGCCAGCTCCGGACCGGGGGACCGTCGCGTGTCCGCCATAAACACGCTCGCGGAACTGGAACAACCATCGCTGGCCAACACGTTTCGCTACAAGCTGCAAAAGGGTGAATACGTCGAGACGCGATTGGCCGCCGCGAACGCACTCGGGCGACTGGGCATCGACGACGGGTTGAAGCTGGCACTGAAGCACATTGACTTCAACCGTCCGCAGGAAAACGTCGCGCAGGATCCGCCGCGATTGCAGATTCGTCGCGTGCGACAGTTGGCCGCCAACGCTTTAGGGTCGATCGGTGATCCTGCCGCGCTGCCCGCGTTGGAAAAGCGTCTGAGCGATCAGGCTGACCCGTGGATACAGGTGGCGGCTGCCGATGCGATTCTGGGCATACTTGGAACGGGCGATCCGTTTGGAGCGTCCGCCGCCGCATTCCGTGGCCGAGGAGCGAATTAGGTGAACTGGTTTGCGTTCGGAGCAGTCGCCGTCGTTGCGTGGGTCTTGCAGACGACGGTGGTTCCGCGCGTTTCGATCGGCGGGATGGACGCCGACTTTCTTCTCGCAATCGCTGTGTTTTTCGGACTGTACGCCAAACGCCGCGAAGCCGTCGTAGCTGGTTGGTTCATCGGTTTCGGAGCCGATCTGATGAGTCTGGAACGACTCGGATTATTCTCCCTGCTCTACTGCCTAGCTGCTCTGGCAGCCAACTCGGTGCGCGAAGTCGTGTTTCTCAAACGCACGTCAACACACTTTTTCGTCACACTGTGTGCAGCCGTCGCGGTGAACGGTGCGCTCGTTGTCTATCGCGTGACGACTTACCCAGCCGCATACGGCGGCATATCCTTTGCGTTGTGGACTGCGCTGTTGTCTTCCACATATACAGCCGCGTGGGCGGTTTTGCTCGACGGAGTGTTGGCCTGCGGAGTGATCTTGTTCGGCTTGCACACATCCCGGTACGCGCACAGTCGGGCGGCTGTGGGGCGGGCCTATGTTTGAACGGCGATTGAAGATCATTCTGCTCGCCGGTTGCGTTGTTTTTTCCGTGTTGATTCTGCGGTTGCTCGATCTCCAGGTCGTGCATGCGGACTATTACCGCGAAGAGGCGGCCCGCGTGCTTCTGAGGCCGGCGACCTCGTTGCCGTTTGTCCGTGGGCGCATTCTGGATCGCAACGGTTATGTGCTGGCCGCTGATGAGCCTTGTTGGCAGGTAAGTGTCGATTATTCCGTCCTGTGTGAATCGACCGGGCGATCGCGTGGGTCTCGTGAGTACAACGAGTCGGCTGTGCGCCATTCGTGGATGGACCTGGCGGTGTTTGCGCACGAGCCGGTCGCGACATTGCTGACGCGAGCGCAAAATGTCGTCGAGCGCGTCGAACGATGGCGCGATGCGGTCAGAGCCGCCCACGGATACGACGTATCAATACGCGAAGAGCGCATGGCCCACCCCATCGTGCGGGAGCTTGACGATCAGGAGCAGATTTCGGCCCGGCAGCGCTTGGCGAAATACTCCTGGATCGAGGTGACACACGGCAAGCGTCGGCGTCGGGTTGCCCACCCCGCTTTCGGGCACGTGCTGGGACAATTGGGGCCTGTGACGGCTGAGCGATTGGCGAACGACCCCAACGCAGGCGACAGGCTGGCGCGTCTGATGCCGGCGGACGTGGTCGGCGTGTCCGGCGTGGAGCGATCGGCTGAGCCGTTGCTGCGTGGTCGTCGCGGGCGGCGGCAGCGGAATCGTCGCGGCGAGATGGTCGAAAACACACAGCCGATGACCGGCGCGGACGTCAGGCTGACCTTGAACGCCAAGTTGCAAACCGCGTTGTACGAATTAATGGACCGGCGACTGTCAGAAGTGGCACCCTTGTCGCCGGGCGGTGCCATTGTCGTGTTGGACACGCAAACGCGCGAAGTGCTCGCGTTGGTTTCGTACCCCGGTTACGACACGGGCGCGTTTCACGAAGACTACGACCTGCTGCGCAGCGACTCCAAGGGAACACCGCTTCGTTTCCGGGCGATTTCCAACGCATACGAACCCGGTTCGATCGTCAAGCCGCTGACCTGTTTCGCGGGCATGGGCACGGGGGTCATCGACGCGCGCAGCGTCATTCATTGCAACGGGTACTACGATCGCGAACGCTACCCCGAGAGCTATCGATGTTGGAAAGTCGGCGGAACCAACCGGCGAAAGGCCCACGGCGATATCACCGTAGCCGACGCCATCGCGGGCAGTTGCAATGTGTTCATGTACGTCATTGGCGATCGCGTCGGACCTGATCGGCTGTGCCACTACTTTGACATGGCTGGTTTCGGGCGGTCGACGGGTCTGGACATGATCGAGGAACGCACCGGCATCAACCCGACGCCGGGTTGGCTGATGTCGCGACGAAGTCAGACGGCAACCCGAGGCCACGCACGGAATTTCGCCATAGGCCAGGGCGAGTTGGTGATTACACCGCTTCAGGCAGCCAACCTGATGGCTGTCTACGCAACGGGCGCGTTTCGTCACGTGTCGCTTGTTATGGACGGCCAGGATCGGCCCGAATGGCGACTGCCTATTTCCGATGCCGCGATTCAGGCTGTTCGGGAGGGGCTTTTCCGCGTAACGAACGATCGCGCGGGGACAGCCAACAAGACCGCGCATTGGACGAACGATCGGTACGCGCTGTGCGGGAAGACAGGCAGCGCAACCACCAGGCCGACACCGACGCACTACCGGGTCCGGTACGACACGGAGCAAGAACGGGATATCATCGCGATGGCACCGGGAAAGACGCGGCGGGACGCACTGGACTGGATGTCGCGCAAGCATCCGGAGGCTGTTTTCGACGCCAAAGCCGACGTTCGTGTCGAACAATATTGGCCACCGCCCAAGGCGGCACACGAAAAAGAGAAGCATTCGCATGCATGGTTCGCGGGGTATCTGCAATCGATCGACGGCGACGGTAGGCCGATTTGGTCGCGATCGCCGGCTATCGCGTTCGCGGTCATGATTGAATTCGGCGGCAGTGGTGGTCACGCAGCGGGCCCAGTGGCGAAAGAGGTTGCGCAGACCGTTTACGATGTGCTGGGGCCGTCGCTGAATCCGGACGGCGCGAACGTGGGAGATTCGGGCGCGTGAGGCGACGCGTATTCAATCTGAGCGAATCCGCGTGGGCGATATTGATCGCGGTCAGCATTCTCTACGTCATAGGCCTGCTGTGCATCTACGCGACCGAAGCAGGTCGATCAGTCATCCCCGCCCACACGATCAAGCAAATGCTCAATGTTCTGGTAGCCGCCACCGCGTTCGCAGCCGTCGTGGGCATCGGCTATCCCACCGTTGCGCGGTTCGCGCCGCTCATCGTCGCCGTCGCCGTTCTGCTGCTCATACCGCTTTTTGTCGCGCGCTACGTATCGCTGGAACCGCTCGTACCGCAGAAACGCGGAGCCTATCGTTGGATTCAGCTTCCGTTTTACAGTCTTCAGCCGTCGGAGCTGATGAAAGTGGCTTACATCATTGGGTTGGCTGCCTATCTGCGCTACCGGCGAAACTACCGCACATTCCTAGGGCTGTTGATTCCAATGGCAGCTTCGATGGTTCCGCTGGTTCTGATTCTGCTGGAACCTGACCTGGGGACGGCGCTCCTGATCATGCCAGTCTTCTTCATCATGCTGTTCGCTGCCGGTGCACGGTTCAAGCACTTTGCGTGCCTCGCGCTGGTCGGTTTATGCTTGGCCCCGGCGCTTTGGTTTGAGATTCACGCCTACCAGCGTGCCCGGATACTCGGCGTGCTCCTGCAATCCGACACGCTCCGCCGCAAGATCATCGAAGAACCGGATCGTTATCGGATGCTGGGTACGGAGCAGCAGGCGCGCCAGTGGGAAGTGGACATCGGCATGCAGCTTGTGCGCTCCAAGGCGGCGCTCGGTTCGGGCGGGTGGACCGGGCATGGCTGGGGCGAGGGCGTGTTTGTCGAATTCAGTTTTCTCCCGGACAAGCACAACGATTTCATCTTTGCAATGGTCGGGCATCAGTGGGGGTTTGTGGGTTGTTTGATCGTGCTGATTTGCTACATGATCATCGCGCTGGCTGGTATCGAGATCGCGGCTGAGACGATGGACCCTTTCGCCAGATTGCTGGCAGTGGGTGTGGTGTCTTTGATTCTCACGCAGGTGGTGATCAACATCGGCATGACGCTCGGGCTGGTTCCGATAACCGGGATGACGCTGCCGTTCGTTAGCTACGGGGGAAGCAGTCTGTTGACGAATTTCCTCGCTGTAGGGTTGTTGGTGAGCGTTTCACGTCGCCGGCCTTACCTGTTGGCCGATCGCCCGTTCGATTTCGATCGAAGCGCCCAGCCCGATGCCCCGGTTCGCCCCGCGCCCGCCTATCGGACCCACATTTAGCGTCTTGAAGCATTGAGGTTTCAGTGCATTGTCGGCGAATTTTCGCGTCGCGCGTGCTTCAGTTTAGCGATTTCGGCGAAGATGATTGCAACGCACAGGCTGATTGTGTACCGTGTACTTGGGGTTTCACAAGTCCATCAGAGGTCGGGAGCGGTGCGCGCTCCGCGATCGTTGCGTTTGGTTGTCGCGCGGGCGGTCTGTACCGGACGGCGGGGCTTTGTGCGACATCGGTCTTTTCTGTCTGGAGTGAAGCAATGAGACGAATCGGCGTGTTTGGCATCGTAATTCTGGTTTGCGCGTCGGGCCTCCTTCGCGCAGAGATTCCCGCACAGATCAGCCACCAGGGCGTGGTGGCGGTCGACGGGCAACGATTCACCGGTACGGGAAACTTCTACTTTGCGCTGATCGCACCCGGTGTGAACGGCGTCAACCTCTGGACCAACGACGGCAGCGAAATCGGCACGACCAATAGGCCGATAGCGCCTCTGGGCCTCGGCGTCGTAAACGGGGTGTACAGCGTCGCACTCGGCCAATCGCCGATGGCTGCATTGCCGTCAACCGTTTTCGAAAACGACGATGTCTTGCTGCGCATCTGGTTCGACGATCAACTAGGACACGGTGTGTTTCAGTTGTCCCCGGACCAGCGATTGGCCAGCGCGCCGTTTGTCTATCGTGCGCTGGATTCCGATCGAGCCGCCGAGGCTGAGCATGCGTTGGAGGCGGACCACGCGCTCGATTCAGATACCGTTGGCCAATACCTTCCACGACAGCTCGTACCAGCCGGGGCGATGCTCGCTTACGGCGGAGCGGCTGCGCCGGACGGATGGTTGGTGTGTGACGGATCGACAGTCAGCCGTGCGACGTTCGCGGACTTGTTCGCGTCGATCGGCACCGCTTATGGCAGCGGTGACGGCTCTACTACGTTTCACTTGCCCGACATGCGCGGGCGATTCCTGCGCGGCGTGTCCGGTGCGACGTCGAACGATCCCAACCGAACTCAACGGACAGCCTCAAACAGCGGCGGCAACACTGGCAACATCGTCGGCTCCCTGCAAGCCGACGCAACAAGCCGACCCAACTCGAACTTCTCTGCAAGCTCAGTCTCAAACCACACGCATTCGATCAGTTCAGTGTCGTCGCATTCACACAGCAGCAGCGGCGGTTCTCACCAGCACTTCGCCAGCATGCGCAGAGACGGCAACAATACCGGTTTTCCAAGCGAACCGGAGGCGGGCACAGGCAGCTTCCTGGGCTTGCTCAATATCCCATCCGGCGGCAGTCACAGCCACAGCATCGGCTCAGCCGGCGGTCATGCTCATTCCGCGGGTTCGGGCGGAGGCCACGGACACACCATCAACAGCGGCGGTGACGCAGAAACCCGTCCGGCCAACGTCTACGTCAATTGGATCATCAAGCATTAGCGAGGTTTCAATCCAAGCGCAGCGAGCCGAGGGATGAGGCAGCGGGTCACCAAAACAGGGTAGGATCGGCTTGGCGTTACATGAATCAAGCGTATCGCGCTTCGGCACTCCGGCCGCAGAAACCCTGCCGCAACGCCTCTACTCCCTCTTCGTAGCCGACGCTCCAGATTTCTGTGAGCTGCCAACCCGCAGCGCACTGATGGGCATCGCATGGATGCGCGAGCCGAATGGGATCGCCTCTTGACCTGCGTACAGCACGATACCACGGTGAAACCGCTTACCCGTGCGCCTCCAAGCCCTTGAGATCGTTCGAGCTGTGGCACCCACCTTCACTTCGATGCCGACAATTCGCCCCGACCGATCCTCCAGAACGATGTCTGCCTCGCATCCTGCCTGCGTGCGGAAGCGGGCAATGTGGTTGAATATCGTCCACTTGGTGGTTGATTCGCAGCTACCCGGGTCAAGAGCGGCAAACCGCAAGCTGGATGTCGCGGCGGGGATGCCATCGGACGGCGGGATCGAGGATCGAGAGCGGATGGAGATCAGCGCGTTAAGCTGCCCAGCTGGCTCGACCACGACAATACGCAGGGCGATTGCGAGCGCCTATTCCCCGTCTGGACGATACGGGAGGCGTCGCCAAGATGTTTGGGCGGTTAATCCGGACGGAAAATCGGATTCTCGGACGGGTTGCGACCCACCAAGAAGCCGCCATAAGTCTAATACTTACAGAGGTTTACAGAATTGGGCAGAGGCGGACTTGAACCGCCGACACACGGATTTTCAGTCCGTTGCTCTACCAACTGAGCTACCTGCCCGGACCGTGTCGGGTACACCGGCAAACCGGAAAACCCACGAAAAAAGCCTAACGCCCGACGTCGATTCCGTCAACGGAGGATGATCGGCCCGATCCGATCGGATCCGATCCGCCCCGGTTCAACTCCCGAATCAACCTGTGCCAATCGAAGGACGGACCGGGGTCTACCTTGTGGGTGGCTACGTGCCAATGCCCGACGATGCCCTTAAAGGACGTAATATCCCGCTCCGACAACGTCGTGCTCCGAACCTCGCCGCCGGCCTCCGTGGGAAACACCGGGCGGAGGCGCGGCAAGGCTTCGCCCAGCGCACGCGTCAGATTCGCGAGGGCGATATATTGGGCGTCCGTGAAGCGATACTGGTACAACTCCTGTCCTTGGATCGTTCCGGTCACAGGCCCTTCGTCCAATAGGCGTCGATAGGCGGTTCCGTAACCGGCTGCGTCCACGCGACCGATGGCGGCACGGAGTTCTTCGAGTGAGCGGTAGGCACCGACGTTGGCAATCTCAACGCCAACGGAGCGGTCGTTCGAGGTTCCGGCGTGCCTGGCCCGTTCGCGCACATCCAGCGTCTGATAGATCACGCCGTCCAGATCGACAAGAAAGTGTGCGCTCAGCCCGCGATCGTCGTGCAGGATTTCGAAACATCGGCTGCTCGTTCCGGCTGCATCGTAATGCATGACGATTCGGTCAACGTTCCGCTCGATAAGTTGCCGCTCCGCGCGAGCCGACGGCTTCGTCGGTTGGCTTTGTTCGTCGAGGAAGCATGCCCGCACACCGTAGCGTTCCGGCGTATTGCAACCCGGTGCGGGATGGGTTGGCAGAACAACGTTTGGCTTGCGAAACGAGCGCTTGAGATAACCGTTAAAGCCGCCGGAATCGTGCCAGAGCACGACGCGCGATCCAGTGTGGAACGGCTGGCCACAGACTATGATGCTGTCGTCCTCGCGCGTGGATGACGGGGCGGATCGCCGGTCGGGCATGTTGCACGTGCTGCCGAGCACATACGTCGATACGACAACAATCAGCATTACCGCGATCCTGCGTATCACGATGACTCCTCGAAAAAACAGCCAGCGTTCGCGCCCAGTCCAACGCCGTCGGCCGGGCGAACGATCGATCCGTCAATCCGTACGGCGTGGAACGGATCGTCGGCCAACAGCAGCGATCCGTCCAGATCGACGAAGTCCGCAAGCGACGCTATTTGCGCTGCGGCGGATACACCGAGCGAAGTTTCGACCATGCAGCCGAGCATTACCTTCAGGCCCAATTCTCGCGCGAGGCGGATCATGCGCAACGCTTCGAGAATACCGCCGCACTTGGCCAACTTGACATTGACACCCGCGACGCAACCAGCCAATCGAGGCAAATCCTCCGAGCAAACGCTGTCCTCGTCGACGAAAATCGGTATCGGGCTGCGCTTGTTGAGTCGCGTGAGGTCTTCGTGCAAAGCGGCTGGGATAGGTTGCTCGACGAGTTCGAGATTGAAACGTGCGAACGCTTCAATTTTCGCGAGGGCTTCGTCCGGTCGCCACGAAGCGTTGGCATCGACGCGAATCGTTTTGGTTGGAACAGCACGGCGAACAGCTTCGAGTATCTCTTCGTCGCGATCCGTGCCGACTTTGATCTTCAGGATGTCGAATGGTTTGGCTTCACGCACTCTCCGTTCGATCGTCCCCGCGTCACCAAGGCCTATGGTAAACGAAGTGGGCGGCGTGCGCGACGGGTCCAGCCCCAACTGTCGCCAGACAGGTGTGCTGTCGCGGCGACCGTTCCAATCGTGCAGAGCTGCGTCGATAGCGGAGACGGCTGCACGCCCATCATCGAATGCGCTGAGCAATCGAGTGACGATTCCCTCGATGTCGCGCGGGTCGCCGCCGAGGAGGCCTTCAAGTTGCACTCGTTGCACAACCTCCTCGACAGAATCGAGCGACTCGTTGTAATAGGGCGTCGGCGCAGCCTCACCGTATCCGCAGAGGCCTTGGTGTTCGAGGCGGACAATAACGCGATGCACATCGCAGCCGTCCACACTGGCACCGGGGCGGGCGATGCGAAATGGATGTCGCGTATGCACGGTGATGCGGGCCGTCGAGAGCTGCATGATCGTATTACGATACCACGCCGGGCGCTCGGCAACCACGGGTTAATCGGCGGCGAGACGATGGTGGGTTTGTGACAACATAGGCGGAATTCGAAATCTCTTATCAGAACGGCTGGTACGGACGAAAAAACGTGTAACACATTCGCGGCTCGGCCGCTCCCTTCGTGCTTCCGCATTGGGCGCTCTCAGTGTCGCGGTTCTGATAAACCGTGGCCGCCCCGCCGGAAGTGTCACGGACCCAACGATGATCGTCGCCGTGAGGACAGCATGACTTCGTTTCTCTCCAGAATCCCGACGGACCTTCTTGTGCCGCTGATCCTCATCGTGGTCTTCGAGATGGCCCTTTGGTTTGAGGCTGCTGCATACTACCGCTTTGCCGGCTGGTACTATCGAAACGGTCCCGCCATCCTTCGCGAACGATGGCAAACGACCGCCGACGCGGCACAGATTCGCCAGGCTGTTCGAGTCGTGCTCGATGCCGACAACTTGATCGGGCGTGAATCGGTGGATGGTTTCAACTTCCGGCAGCGGACGGCTTCGGTCAACTCATGGACACGGATCGCGCTGCGAATCGAGGAGGCGGAACACGGCGCGGCGCTGCACTATGAAGTGCGTCCATTCTACAGCATCGCTCCGCTGATCATTCCGATACCGTGGATGATCTTCGGAGCCTCTGGTATCACCGGCGGGCGAATCATGTTTTCGGCGGCGGCACCCGTTTTTCTCATTTTCGCTATCTACAAGTGGATCATGCCGTGGGACGTGGCGAGGATCGGCCGCCTGAGGTCCGTCCGCCGGGCGCTGGCACGGTATGGGCTGCGCGTGTGCGAATGTTGCGGTTACGATCTGTTTGGCCTCACCGGCGGGCTTCGCTGTCCAGAGTGCGGGCGTGACATTGCGAAAGACCTGGACGTATGCTGAGTATGAAGGCTATGCCGTTAATTAACATCAGAACAATCGTCAACGCTCCGATAGAACGAGTTTTTGATTTATCCCGAAGTATTGACGCACACATGGCATCAACCTCCGGCACGAGAGAAGTAGCGATTGAGGGAAAGACGACCGGCCTTATCGGGCTGGGAGAGGAAGTCACTTGGCAAGCAAAACACTTCGGCGTGACGCAGCAGTTGAAAATCAGATTAACTGAATTCGAACGTCCCTTGTTTTTTACGGATGAAATGGTGGATGGCGCATTTGCATCCATGAAACACACGCACCTATTCAAAGAAATCTCCGGCCTAACGGAAATGACGGATGAATTCAGGTTTCAAGCCCCCCTCTGGGCTCTCGGCCGCATCGCGGAGCGCGTTTTTCTAACAAGATACATGCGTTCATTCCTCATTGAACGAAATCGAATATTGAAAGATTTTGCGGAAACAGATCGATGGAGAGAATTCCTCGATGAGCAATGCGTCTCGCCAAGTTCGTAAACTGGGCACCGAGGCTTGATGTTTCCCTTGTTCCTGAATCGCAACGATAGAAATGAGTACGAATTCAGACGTCGACATCAAGATCGGAATCATCCTTCCGCAAGACAAGATTACGTCGGTGGACCTGACGCTTGCACCGGCGGGCGGGACATCAGACGGAGATCGTATCACCTATCGCGCACATGGCGATTGCGTTGCCGGATACGCAGACGACGGTCGCGTCCACACCGATGGGCAACCCATCGTCCGAATCGTATCGCGGGACGCTGCACAGAAGACCGTCGTCCATGATTGCCCAGCCGGTCGCGGTTTTCACTGGTCCAGGCATATCGACACAGCCCTGTCAGGGTTGATTGAAATCACGAGTCACAACGGGTATTTGTTCATCGTCAACGAACTTCCGCTTGAACAGTACCTGCAAGGAGTCATCACAGCCGAGATGAGCGGCGATGCGCCGATCGAGTTCCTCAAAGCACAATGCGTCGTGGCCCGATCCTGGACGGCGGTTGCGAGTGAGCGCAAACACGCCAATCTTGGCATCGATCTTTGCAACGATGATTGTTGTCAGCGGTTCCAAGGTTTGGGGGCGATCACCAATGCAGCACGTCGCGCAGTCGAGAAGACAGCCGGTATCGTTATGACGGCGCCCGACCCTGAAATCGCACGGCGACGCGTGATTGTCGACGCGAACTATTCCAAGAGCTGCGGCGGTGTGAGTGAATCGCCGGAACACGTGTGGTCGAATCGCAAACCCGGCCAACGCAGCGTGGTCGACGCACCGCCGGGCACAGCATTGCATGGGTTGTACCCGATTGCGGATGCGAACATGGAGGAATATCTTCAGCAGGGAAGCGATGCGTTCTGCAGCCCTTCCGTTGTGCCGGATGGCGACCTGCCGAAATTCCTGGGCAGAGTGGACGACGGTTGCGGGCGATTCCGCTGGGAGGTGAGTTACGGCCCCGACGAATTCGCGGATATTCTCCGTCGCAAACACTTCGCAACGTTCGGCGACGACGGCATCGACCTTCAAAGCGTGTACGATCTCGTCGTGACGCGACGGGGGTTCAGTGGGCGAGCCGTGGAAGTGAAAATCGTTTACATCAACAGAGACGGTCGCCAAGTAGCCACGATTATTGAAGACCAGTACAACATCCGCAACGCTTTGTGCGATTCGTTTCTGTACAGCAGCGCGTTCGTGGTTGATATTGCACGAGACAACGCCGGCGAACCGACCCGCTTCACGTTTCGCGGTGGGGGCTGGGGACATGGCGCGGGCATGTGTCAGATCGGTGCCCTTGGAATGGCCATCAACGGTTTCCAATACGAACAGATCCTGCGACACTACTTCGACGATATCGAACTGACGCAGCTATCGAGTATCGAACGTGAATGAAGACCGGGGACACCTTCTCACCGAACAACGCAACGAACGCTCGCGACTTATCGACACGCTGTCGGTGGCTGATGCGTTCGATGTCATGGCGACCGAAGACGCGAGCGTGCCGGCGGCAGTCGCGCGTGCCAGGAACGCGATTTGCAAAACGGTCGACTTGGTGACGGAGTCGTTTCGCGCAGGCGGAAGGTTGATCTACGTCGGCGCGGGGACAAGCGGGCGACTTGGCGTACTCGATGCGTCCGAGTGCCCGCCGACGTTTCTCTCGGATCCGCACATGGTGCAGGGAATTATCGCCGGCGGATGGGACGCAATGCGTCGCAGCGCGGAAGGCGCGGAAGATTCAGCCGACGACGGAGCGTTCGCCATTGCAGACAAAACGGTCGATTTCAACGACGTCGTACTCGGCATCGCGTCGGGCGGAACGACACCATTCGTCCACGGTGCCCTCGCACAAGCCAAACGCGACGGTGCCAAGACCGTCTTTCTCGCCTGCGTACCGTTTGAGCAAGCCCCCGACACCGCCGACGTGTCCATTCGCATTCTGACGGGTCCGGAGATCATCACCGGAAGCACGCGCCTCAAAGCCGGAACCGCCACCAAACTCGCCCTCAACATGATCACAACGCTGAGCATGATTTCCATCGGCAAGGTCTTCGGAAACCTGATGACCGACCTGAACACCGGTGCAGCCGCCAAGCTCACCGACCGGGCTGAGCGTATTCTATGCGAGGTCACCGACCTGTCGCGTACGGATGCCGTGGACTTGCTCAAACGCGCCGGCGGTCGCGTCAAGACCGCGATCGTCATGCACTTCGCCAACCTCGATCACCCCGGAGCCGAAGCGCGACTCGCCTCAAACACCGGCTGCATCCCCGACAATATCCCCCGACCGAAATAGTCCGCCGACCGCGAACGTCCACACCGTCCCAATCACAATCCACCAAGGCCAAGCTACGATCGGCGCGTTCGGATCCTGCCACAGCTTGAGCGCGCCCACGATGGCGATCGCACTGAGCATCGCCAACACGTTGAACCGGTCGCTGCCACGGGTTCGCGTGGTGACGCCAAGCAGAAACACGCCGAGCAAGGCACCAAAAAACAACCCCGCCCACTCGAACACCGCCCACAGAAGATTATTCGAACCGATGAAACCGATCGCGACGGCAACCAGGATCAAACCGAACGCGACTGTAAACAATCGGGCGACGCGAAGATAATGTCGTTCCGAACGTTTCGGCGCAAAGTAAGGGCGATAGAAATCAACCACCGCGCTCGAAGACAACGCACCCAAAGCGGAATCAAGGCTCGACATCGCAGCCGCAAACAGGCCGGACAGTAACAGCCCACGCAATCCCACGCCGGCTGGCAGACCGTTGGCGATGAAGTGCGGGAACACCACGTTCGCGTTCATGGCTTCCGTAACGCTCGCGGTGCCGTTGGCTGCATCGTGTACCCACAGCATGACGCCGACGAGCAGGAACAGGCAGACCACCGGAAGCCCGATGAACATGTTGAACATCAGCGAGCGCTGCCCTTGTTTGATATCGCGACAGGTGAGCATGCGCTGTGTCATGTCCTGATCCGTGCCGAACACAGCCGCGTTGAGGAACAACGTATGAACGAACAGAACGACGAACGCGCTTTCGTCGTTGAGGTTCAAACTCCAGTCGAACACGCGCAGCTTGCCAGCGTCGTGGGCGAATTGAAGATTCTCGACAACCGACCCAGGCGTCGTAACGAACAGATAGACCAAAGCTGCCGTCGCGCTCACAAGGAAAACGACTGCCTGCAGCGCGTCCGTCCACACGATGGCCTTGATCCCCCCAAACGTCGCGTACGCCATCGCCACCACCGCACAACCAACGATCACCGTCACCAGAGGCCAATCGAACACAATGCTGATCGCGATCGCGGCGGCCAACAGACGCAAGGCGCTTCCCACGATGCGTGAAGCGAAGAAAAGCAGTGAAGCCGTCGTCCGTGTCCAAGGCCCGAATCGCTGACCCAGAAATTCGTACACCGTCGTCACCCGCGCGCCATAGAACGCAGGGAGCAGCAGCTGCACGATGACGAGCTTCCCGATGAAGGCACCGACGTACAATTGCAGGTAGGACCAATCCCCGTGATAAGCGGTGCCCGGCACGACGATAAACGTGATGGCCGACAACTCGGTCGCGAGAATCGACAGCCCAACGACAAGCCAATGCTGATTCCGCCCGCCGAGGAAGAAATCCTCGCTGTCGCGCTCACCGCGACCGGCCCAAAACCCGACCGCGAGAATCCCGACGAAATACGTTCCCAACACCAAAGCATCAATCGCGGCCATTCAAGCAGGCTAATCCAATCACAGCAAGGTTGCACCCGTCGAAAGCAAACGCCAAACTGTGCGGCGAGGTATTCAGATGGGACACAAACACGAGACGGACGAAACCAAAAACTACGTTGGCGTGGACATCGGCGGTACGTTTACGCGGTTGGCCATCGTCGATGCGTTCGGCCGGGTAATGGCGGACCTTTGCGGAGAGACCCCCATCGGCAACGATGGTGAGGATATCGTTCAATGGCTTGAGGATGCCTATCGTTTTTGCCGTCAGCAGACCGATTCATTCCCCGCGCCGGAGGCGATGGGTGTCGGACTGCCCGGCGTACTCGAACCCGGGCGGTCAGCCATCATTCACGCGGTCAATCTGCCGTTTCTGGTCGGCCTGCCGTTGCGCGATCGGCTGGTCGAACGGACTGGTTTGATCACGATCCTGGATTGCGATTCGGTCGCCGGCGCTTGGGGGGAATTCTGTGCCTACGAAAAAAGACCGAAACGTTTCGTCTATCTAACCCTCGGCACGGGCGTCGGCGGAGCCGTCATCCTCGACGGGCAACCGCTTCGCCACACGCACCACAGCGCCGGGCACCTCGGGCATCTGATCTGTGACACAGCCGACGACGCACCGCTTTGCAACACCGGCGTCCGCGGAACCCTTGAGTCGCTGGTGGCAGCCCCCGCAATCCGCCATGCCGCCGCCGCGATGGAAATTGGTGACGATCTTGGCGAAATCGAAGTTCGCTTCCAGAATGGTGACACAAGCGCGGCACGATTGATTCAACAGTTGGCCCGCCCGCTGTGTGCCGCTCTTGTGCAAATCACGCACGTGTACGCACCGGACACGATCATTATTGGCGGCGGCGTCGCGAGAGGAATCCCCTCAATCGTTCACACAGCCTCACGTCTGTACGAGCAGGTGCCCAGTTCACTGAAACCTGAAAATGTTCGCGTCGAGTTGAACGCGCTCGGCGATTATTCGGGATTGGTGGGCGCAGCCTTGCTTGCTCGGGAAGCATCGCAGCGCAGCCCGTTACCGTAAACAGTTTGTCCGACTCGCACGCTCCGACAAAGCGGCCACATCACTTGCGAATCGGATTTTTCTTGGTCGAGGCTGAAACGCCGATCAGACGAAGCTCCGAACACTTGCCATCCCGAAAGCGCAGAACGGCGTAGCGCGCGTTGCGAAGATTGGTCCAGTTCTTCACGTCGTACATGTATACGTCTTCGCCCGTGTCGAGGCTCTTGCCTCTGAGCACAGGGCGACCCAGTTCACCCTCCGTACTGCAAAACGCCGGCCCCCTGCCGATCAGCTTGTCCTTCAAAGCCGATCCTTCGATAAGATCCTCCACGCCGTCAGCGTCGTACTTCGTCTTGGTCAGCGCTACGATCGTCCCGTTTCTCGTCTCAACGACGTAGCGGGACTCGGACAGAATCTCTCCCTTGACCTCATAGACTTGTAAAACCCTGTCCCCGTCGGTCTCGATCGTTTCAACACGTTCGCCGAACATGGCATCCGCAGCCGCCCCGGGCTTGCCGACGATTTTCGGCGCACGATCCTTGACCTCGGCATCGCTGATGGCGTCGCCGACGAACATGAGCGCAAGAGATGCGGGACTCGCCCTGCACCCGGTCATGGCCAACACACAGCCAGCGAAAATCGCAACGCGACAATTCGCGAAAAAACCACGCAACGAAAATACCGAAAGAGCGATTCGACCTTTGTGATGCATGAGTGAGTCTCCGATCCTTAACCCAGCGACGGCCCGTTCTCCATTCCGCGAGCAGTCTAACCGGCACGCATCTGACGGACAATCAAACCGGAAGTCGCTGCCAATTATCTGCAAAAGACCACCTGAACCGGAGCAACCTTGGACTGAGTGGAGTCACATGGGCTGCTCGCCACGACGTGGTAACCGCCCGAATCCACAACCGACGCATTCGAAACGCTCAGGAATGCGCTGCCGCCGTTCTGAAGAACCTCTCCGTTCTTGTACCATTGATACGATGTAACGTTCTGAGCGCTGATGAACAGAAAGATCGACTCGCCTTCACAAATCGTCGTACCGAAAGGTTGGACCGAAATCAAAGGTTCAGGCCACTCAGTCAATGTGGCCTCCATTGACGAATTTTGCTGACCGCATCCGTCCGAAACCACACAGGAATACTGTCCCAGATCGTCTTGCGCCACAAACGGCACCTCATAGTCCGGTTCATCCGCACCCGCAATATCTTCCCCATTCCGCCGCCACTGATAACTTAGCGTACCCGCATCGTTGGCCTGAATGCTCATGATCGCACTGTCGCCGATGCACGTCGATTGGCTCGACGGTTGCGTGGAAACAATCGGCGGAGCGATCAAACTCACGCGCGCCGCGCTCGAATAATCCACACCGCACGCGCCCGTCACACGAACCTCGTACGCACCGGCGTCTTGCTTCGTCACAGAATCGATGGTCAACGTGTCTGCCGTTTCGCCTGAAATCGGCACGCCGTCACGCATCCACTCGTAGGCCAACTCCCCACCTTCCACACCGACACTGAGCACGACCGATTCACCCGGACAAACGGTCTCGTCCACAGGATCACCAGTGATCCGCGCACCGCAGTCGCCCGAATAAACCTGCACGAACACCCCATAGTCCGCAAGATCGACATCGAGATCACCATCGGAATCAGCCTGACCGCACATCCCAGCCGCCGGCACCCCAGGCCCCGACCAGCATTCAAAAAAAGAATCGTAGTCCACAAGATCGACATCACCGTCGCACGAAAAGTCAAAACGCTGCGGGCACTGAATCATCACACTCGCAACCGACATCGGACCGACATCACGCCCGTCGCCCGGCGTCACCGCACACGCAACGCTTTCACCATAATGAGCAATGTGGTGCGGCAACGTATCCGAGTGAGCCGCCGTCGTCACCCACCTCACTTCCTCGTCGTCAACAGTCCAGACGTATTCATAACGCACGATATCGTAGTCAAGATCATCCAGCACGAGATCAGAATCCACCCGGCAGATCAAAGCGTCACCCGGAAACGCCGGCTGCGGAACAAGGTCAGCCGTAATCGCCGCTGGGGCGCGGTTGAAATCCGCCGTACGCATCTCACGCACCTCGATCGGCGCGTCGACCAGCTCGATATCGTTGACGATCAACTTCATCCGCCACGTGCCCATGATCGTGTGCATATCCGCGACGTTGTACGTCCACCACCAACTGTACCACCGCCACGGTATCGAATTCCCGAAGAACTGTTCACTGCCATCGAAGGCCATCGAACCATCCGGACGAAAAAACTGCACACGCCAGCCGCTGCCAACCGGCAACTCCGTGCCGTACCACCAAACGCGTATCACCGGATCCAACAACCCGACCTGACCCGTCCGGGGCCAAACCGCAGGCCAGTCAGCCGAAATGATCTGGTAAGAAAATCCGAAATCATGCACATAGGACTGTTCGCTGGCCTCGGGCTGCACTTCCCAACTGCTGACCTCGTCGTGGCAGGGGCCGGTGAATGGTTCGTGGACCGCACCGTTCTCGCGCAGTTCAAAATGAAGATGAGGCCCCGTGCTGATTCCACTCGACCCGCACAGCCCAATCTGCTGCCCCGCGCGAACACGCTGCCCAACCACAACCGCCACACTGTCTTTCTTGAAATGGAAATACCACCCCAAACGCCCAAACCCGTGATCGATAATGACGTAGTTCGCCGGCTGGTTGTCCCAAACTGTGTTCATGTCCGGTTCGCCGTCGTGCGTATCGACGACCACACCGTCTTGGGCGGAGTAGACCGGCACACCGATCAGTTGCTCCCCGAAACTGCGAATGTCCGTGTCGCTTCCCTGATGTCCGTCGTACGTCCGGCTCGTGCAATTCCAATCGCTGAACTCGACCGACGGATCGAGATCGACGTAGTTGAACAAGTAAAGATCACCCCACATGCGCCCCGCCAACGGGAAGAAACGCAGGAGCGGCGGAGACGCCTCGCCGGAATCTGACGATTGGCCGACAGAAGGGAGCGCCGCAAGTTTGCTTTCGATGCCCGCCCGGTCTGTCAGCGAAAGGCACGACGACGGAGATTCGACGTGCTTGCCCCCACCGATCAAAGGCTCGCCGCCCGCCGCCGGCAAGCCCGCAAAGACCAGATAGACGATCACCACCGCGTGTCGTGTGTGCATGGCTTCCATTCCCCTCTGGATCAACAGCAGCGACCCGAGACAGGTAGGCTACCCTGTGCGACAAGATCAGACAACATATTCGAGGTAGATGGATTCACCCCACCCCAGGCGCGTGAACACCGCCTCAAAACCGATTCACGCACGCTCGAAGCCACGTTTCGCACGGCCCCCGCTCGTACGCATCCAGCATCACACGCTCGATGGCCGCACAATCCGCCTCCTTGCGAAACACCCGCAGACGCGCCACCGCCCGGTTCAGCACGTGATGCACGAATCCGCCCGGTGCTGCTCTCGCCGTTCTCGGTATCCACGGAGGCTGTCGCTGGTAAGAATCGGCGTCAAAACTAGCTGCGTCCCCGTTTCATTCCCATCGAAATTATCGGCGGCATTATCGGTGGTGCAGGATTGTGTGCAATCAATGCTGCTGCATGTCAGAACGACGCATTGACTGCCCAGGGATTCTGTCACCAGTCTTGTAATACACCAGATTGTGACGATTGCTGCTACAACTTGGTTTCAGATGATCTTGTAAATTGCCAGTTTACTTGTGGGGCGAACACGAACGATAATGACTTTGGAAATTGTCCTCAATTCCACAACGAGGAAGCAGAGTAAGCACCATAGAGGATTAGGATTGCCGTCGTGACGATGATCGACAGTTTTCCGATCCGTTTTGTCGACGCGTTGTTCTGGCGAATACAATAGAAACCTGTGACTGCGAGGACAGCTTGGAGTGGGATATTCAAGAATGTCATTTTCCACAACATGTTGTTCGCGTGGTCAGAGGTCAAACGGTCGAAGACACTTGTCAGGGCGCTTGTACCGAACAACGGTCTTTCCAACAAGACTATGACCGGCCACAAAACCAGTATGACTGAGTAGTTCTTGAAATAGCGATCGCTCGCTTGAACAGCGGCGTTACGCCGCATGACTAATTCGAGATCAAAGGACTTTCCGCACTCTGGGCACCGTGACTCTGCGAGCCCCCGTAGGCAGTATCCGCGTTCCAAGCACGCCATCAAATCTACGACAGAATTCTGTGATTCTTCATCCATGCCGATCTTCTCACTCATCGATCACCATGCTAACAGTGCCCGACAGAAAGCCATAATTTCGTGCTCGTGATTTGTCAATTAGCCTTTTTCGTTTTCACCGAGACGTGCTACGGCCCGGCTTTTTCCATTGCAGCGGTTTCCCAAGCTCATCCTCATGACATCGCACTACGCCATTGAAGTGACCGTTGTGAACCAACCCGCCGTACTTGTCTTTCGTCTGCCGACTTTACGTGGTTCTTTTGATGAGATGGCCCGCCGCGCGGAACAGGATTTTGAAAGATTTTGAAACGTTGAAACGGGGACGCAGCTAGATTCCTACCTCACATGAATCTGCGTTTCCCTCACGCCTGCAACTGCGTTTCGCACAGGCCTCGATAGAACGAGCATCGCTCGGACAACTCCTCGTGCGTGCCGTTGTCGATGATACGCCCTTCGTCGAGCACGACGATTCGGTCGGCGAAGCGAATGGTGCTCAGACGATGGGCTACGATGAACGTGGTGCGCTCCTGGGCGAAATCCTTCAAGGCGGCCTGAATGCGTTGCTCTGATTCCGAATCCACCTGGCTTGTGGCTTCGTCGAAGATGAGGATCGGCGGATCGCGCAGGATGGCCCGGGCGATGGAAATGCGTTGCCGCTGGCCGCCGGAGAGCGTCCTGCCCATCTCGCCCGGAACCGTGTCGTAACCCTGAGGGGTCTGGCGGATGAACTCGTCGGCGAAAGCGCGCCGGGCAGCGTCCATGACCCGCTCGCGACTCACATTGCGCGTTCCGTAAGCGATGTTGTCGGCCAGCGGGATCGGAAACACGACGGCATCCTGCGTCACCAGCCCGATGTTTCGCCTGAGGCTGCGGAGTGCGTAGGAACGCAGATCGACGCCGTCGAGGAGGATTTGGCCGTCGCTCGGATCGTAAAACCGCGTCAGGAGACCCATCAGGGTCGATTTTCCGGACCCGTTCCGCCCGACCAGCGCGATCGTCTCACCGCAACAGACTTTCAGGTCGATTTCACACAACGCGGGATGATCGGATTCGGGATAGGTAAAAGTCACCCCGCGAAATTCGATCGAATCGGTGAAGGATTCCAGCTTTTGCCCGGTTTTGTCGGGTTCGGTTTCCTCCGGCGCGTCGAGCAGCTCGAACAGGCGTTCAGCACCGGCTCCGCTGCGCATAACCCGCGTGTACACATCAGCCAGCTTGCGCAGCGGATCGAAAAGCATTCCGAGCGCCACCACCAGCGTCCCGAAAACGGACAGATCGATTTCCCCACCGATGACGCGCTTGCCCAGCCAAACCGCCCCGCCCGCGACCAGCACGATCGCGACCACCTCGATCAGCGGACTCAGCATAGCCTCCAGCCGAATGATCTTTTTCTGCTGGCGGAACATCGACCGGTCCACCTGCCACAGCCGTCGCCGCTCCGCCGCTTCACCGGTATAGGCTTTGACGATATTGATCGAGGCCAGCGTGCCGGACAACGCACTGATCATCGCCCCGTAGCCGCGTAGCAGCTTTTTATTGGCTTTTTTGACGGAAGATCCGGTTTTCCAGAACACGAGCACCGCACCCGGCGCGATCACAAACATCGCCAGCGTAAGACGCCAATCGAGCGCCAGCGCCCAGAGCAGGATGAATCCGGCTTTGAACGGTTCGCGAATCGTCTTGCCGAACAGCGACATCAGCCCGCGTTGTATCTCCTGAATATCCTGCACAAATCGCGTGACCATATCCCCGGTATCGCGCGAGAAACGCGACATCGGCAGGCGAAGCACCTTCTTGTAAAGCTGCCGCCGCAGGTCCATCACCCCGCGCAACACACCCAGCCGCACCCAGTATTCACCGGCGAATCGGCATGCGTTGGCTGACATCACGACGAGGACCAGCCAAACCAGCACATATTTCAACACGGTCAGCCGATTGGAACCGCTCGGGTCACGAGGGATGAAGGACAGCACATCGCGCGCCACACGCAGCTTCAACGGGTACTCGGCTGCGATGACGGAGTAGGGCTGTGCAGTCGTACCCTCTGCGCTTCGGGTTTTGAACCGAATCTCCTCGCCGACTTCCGCGAACGCAACGCGCTTCAGCCAAGCTTTCGCGCCCGGCTGCTCGCCGTTCAACGACACGATCAGGTCACCCACGCGGATCGCGGAACCTGCTAGCGGGCTGGTCGGCTCGATTTGCCGAACGATCAGAATGGCATCGTCTTCCCCCGATTTCTCACCGGGAAAGGCGAGTTGGACCCCCAGCCTCTTCTCAGCCAGTTGCCTGTCCGACCATCCGTGCAGGCCCTCGTCGTCAAGCATGACGCGCAGCACGGGCAGCGCGGCGAAAATGCTCACAGAGTGCAGCAGGGCGTAGACAATGGAGGCTGCGATTCCGGAGAAAACCAGCTTGCGATGGGGCAGAACGGAGCGAATCATCCGCCGAAACGCGACGGAAGTGTGCAGCGGTACCGGCCGCGCGCGCGAACGGTCCTGGGCGTTGATAAGCTTGGGATCCATATTTCCTACAAAAAAAGACGCGCGTCGCGTCAGGTGCGAATACGCTGGAATCGCCGCCACGATCCTGGCCGCCACCAGCCCAGCCAGCCACACAACCGGCGAAAACACCGGCAACTTCGACAAATGCTGCGGGCGACTCCCGGTCGATACCCGGTTTGGGTAGGAAACTCAATATGTAATAAGCTGTCAACTCGCCGGTTGGCGGCACGCTTTTTCGCGGCAACTTCCGTTATACTCTCGAAATTGCGAGAATCGGGCGGAGGGCATGAGCGTTTCGTTCAGAATCTCGAAACAAACTCGTCGGCACGTTTGGTGACGGTGGATGCAAGGAGCCTTAATCATGAATCTCAAGTTGTGGTCGCCCGGTTCGTCAATCGGATGGGTCGGCGTTTGTGCCTGTTTGATCGCCCTGTCGCCCGGTGCGACGCGCGCGGAAGATCCGCCCGCCAAACCCCATGCCCCACCGGCAGCGGAAAAACCCAAGGACGAGAAAAAAGAGAAGGAGAAAAAGCCCGACTTCCCACCCTTTGACGAAGTCAGCGAGGGGCACGAAAAGACTCCCGGATTCTTCGATCTCTATTACGATAAGAAGAAGGACCACCTGCTCGGCGTCATCCCCAAGAAAATGATCGGCAAGGACTTTTTGATCTCGACGAGCATATCCGGCGGGCCGACCATGACCGGGTACATGTGGCGAGGCTACGTCGTCCGCTGGGAGGAACGCGACAAGCAGCTCATCCTGGTCAGCCCCGACCTAGGCTACGCGACGGCGGACAAATCCACGGTCAAGGATGTGGTGGCCAGGACGTATACCGATCGCATTCTTTTCGCGACCAAGATCGTCAGCAAGCGCGGGAGCGACCCGGTCATCGATCTGGATAAGGTCTTCAAACGCGACCGGATCGGCATCAGCCGGTTTTACTCAGCCAGCATGAGTGCGTCGCTCAGCAAGTGGGTGACCACCAAAGCCTTCGAGAAGAACATCGAGCTAACCGTCGAAGCCGCCCTCATGCGCGGCAACGAAAACGGTGTGTTGGCCCGCGTGCATTACAGCATCAGTGAGTTGCCGGAAAAAAACGGCTACAAACCGCGTCAAGCCGACGACCGCGTCGGGTACTTCATGAGCGCGGTCAAGGATTGGAGCAAAGACCACAACGCCACGACCGTCTTCGATCGCCGCGTGCATCGCTGGCATCTGCGCAAAGCCGACCCCGATGCCAAGGTCTCAGACGTCCACCCGGACGACCAAATCGTCTTCTACCTCGAAAAAACGATTCCGCTCCAGTACCGCCGCTACATCCGCGAAGGCGTGCTCATGTGGAACGACGCTTTCGCCAAAGCGGGTTTGCTGAACGCGGTGGCTGTCCGCCAGCAGACCGACACCAACGAATTCAAAGACCTCGATCCCGAAGACGTGCGTTACAACTTTATCCGCTGGATCGTCAGCGGCAGGGCGTTCGCAATGGGCCCGTCGCGAACCAATCCCAAAACCGGGCAAATCCTCGACGCCGACATCGTCATCGACGATTCGTTCCTGCGCGCCATCAACGCCAAGTACGAACGGATGGCCGCCAAGGGTCCGACAGCCGCTTGGGATCCCCAGGCCCGCGAGTTTCTTTCCCTTCACCCTGAATGGGCGTTCGTACCGCAACAGGAGCAACTGCTCCCCAACACAACGCACTACGGCGGCGCGGAAACAGCCTGGGATCACGAGTGGGTTCAGAGCATGCTCCACCAGGACCAGGCTGTCTGCACCTACGCGAGCGGCATGAACCATGAGATGGCCTTTGCAAACCTGATCCTCAAAGCCGAGGGCGGCCAAGGGCTGAGCGAGAAATACACAGGCCAATTCGTCAAATGGCTCGTCTCCCACGAGGTCGGGCATACCCTGGGTCTGCGTCACAACTTCAAAGCCAGTTCGTGGAAATCCCTTGAGGAAATCCTCGCAACCAACGGCGATGCCAACGTACCCACGTCGGCCTCGGTGATGGACTACTGCCCAGCCATGTTCAACACGAGTGAAGACAACCAGAAGAATTTCTACGGCGTCGGTCTCGGACCCTACGATGAATGGGCGATCGAATACGGCTACCGGCATACGGACGACGAGTTCAAAACCGAAAAAGAGCTTCTGAAGTCCATCGCATCGCGGTCAGCCGAGCCGGGACATGCGTACGCCTCCGACGAGGATCGGGGCACGTTCGCACCGGACCCGCTGGTCAACGTCTACGACAACGGCGACGACCCCATCGCCTACGCCAAGTACCGCATCGAACTGGTGCAGCACCTTCAAAAGGACATCGATTCCTGGGCGATGGAAGACGGCGATGCCTACAGCCGCCTGCGCCGGGCGTTCGATGCGCTGCTCTTCGAGTACGGCAGGGTCTCGCGATTCGCCGGGCGATTTGTGGGCGGACAATACGTCACACGCAACCACCGAGGCGATCCCGACGAGCAGCCGCCTACCGTCGTCGTGCCGGTCAAGAAGCAGCGCGAAGCGCTGGACTTTCTCGTAGAACACCTTTTCAGCGACAAAGCCTTCATTTTCGACCCCGATCTGATCACCAGGTTGGGCTCGGGCCATTGGCGCCACTGGGCCAGCGATGAATTCGACAGCAAACGCGACTATCCACTGCACGATCGCATCGCCGCCACACAGTATTGGCCGCTGTTCCACCTAATGAACCCGATCACACTGGGACGCATCTACGACGCGGAATCAAAGATTCCTGCGGACGAAGACGCAATGACCGTCCCCGAGGTGATGTCCAGGGTCACACGGGCTATCTGGTCTGAGCTGACCGGCGCTGCCAACGGCAATTACTCAAACCGCAAACCTTGCATTTCGAGCATTCGCCGCTCGCTGCAGCGAACGCAGCTCAACATGCTCGTCGGAATCCTCCTGGAAAAACCGGGCAGGACCATGCCAGCGGACGCCCACTCGGTCACGCGGCTGACACTGAAGGGACTGTCCCAGCAAATCGGCGATTTCCTGGCAGCCGGCGACGGCAAGCTGGATGCGTTCACACGGGCACACCTCGACGAATCAAAGGCCCGAATCGACAAAGCCCTCGATGCTGACTTCAAGCTCTAATTTAATTTAACAAACCAGAATCCAAAGGAATTTTTCGATATGAATCACGCAATGACAAACTCGACCAACTATTTCGCTCGAGCGGCGATGGTCCTGCTGCTTGCCGGCATGCTTGCTCCGTCGTCCGCGCTCGCGGGCAAGAAAGACAAGGACGATTTCCCGAAATTCGACGAAGTCGTCAAAGACATGGAAGTCAAGGAAGGGTTCTTCACGCTCTACTTCGACAAGGAAAAAGACACGCTGCTGGCCAGGATTCCCAAATCGAAAATCAAGAAGCCTTTCCTGCTCAGCCTCTCGGTCTCAAAAGGACCGACCTACGCTGGCTGGATGCTCGGCGGCAGCGCCCTCTACTGGGAGCGTCACGACAAGAAGCTCGTCCTCATGGAGTCCGACACGCGCTACAAGGATGCCAAGGGCAGCACCGTTGAGGACGTTGTCGGCAGAACCTACACCGACACCATCGTCAAAGCCCTCGACATCAAGACCGAAGCCCCCGGCGGTGATCCGGTCATCGACCTCGGCGACCTGCTCAAGACGGATTTCGTCGGTCTGGGCAGCGCGTACGGCAGCCGGCGCATGGACGCCAAACTCTCGCGCTGGAGCACGATCAAAACCTTTCCGCACAACGTGGAGATTTCCGTCGACGCTGCCTACATGGGCAAGGGGCCTGCATCGGACGGCGTGATCGCATCGGTGTATGTCAGCCTCTCTGAAATCCCGAAGAACGATTACAAGCCGCGCGAGGCTGACGATCGCATCGGCTACTTCATGACCGCACAGAAAGACTGGAGCACCGATCACAACGATCCGACCATTTTCAAACGCTACATCCATCGGTGGAACCTGCGCAAGCAAGACCCCAGAGCCACGGAATCACCCGTCGAGAACCCGATCGTCTTTTACATCGAAAAGACCGTGCCGGTGAAGTTCCGTCGCTACGTGCGCGAAGGCATCCTTGAATGGAACGACGCGTTTGAGAAGGTCGGCCTGCTAAGCGCCGTTCAAGTCCGCCAGCAAACCGACACCAACGAATTCAAAGACCTCGACCCGGAGGATATCCGCTACAACTTCTTCCGCTGGATTGTCAGCGGCCGAGCCTTCGCACGCGGACCTTCACGCGTGAACCCGTTCACAGGCCAGATTCTCGATGCGGATATCATCTTCGATGATTCGATGGTCCGCTTCTACATCCAGGAGAATACGCTCATGGGTTCGTCGGCGTTCGACATGCACGACGACCCTATGCGTGACGACTTCTTCCGCGAATTCCCCGAATACAAGTTCACGCCGATGATGGAACAACTGACGCCCGAATACGCGGCTGGCGCGCACATGTTCGAGACCGAGACCGTGTCCACGCCCACACGCTTTTTCGATCAGCGGGACAGCGCCTGCGATCTTGGACGCGGCATGGTACATCAAATGGCTTTCAACCAGCTTCTTTCCGTGCAGAATGGCAATCGCGATCTGCCCGAGGAGTTCGTCGGACAGGTCATCCGGGAAATCGTCGCCCACGAGGTCGGGCACACGCTCGGGCTTCGTCACAACTTCAAGGGCAGTTCCTGGAAGAAACTCAGCGATGTGCTCTCGCCCAGTTCCGAATCCCGTGCGCTCACCGGATCGATCATGGATTACAACCCCGCCGAGTACGCTCAGTCTGAGATCGAGCAGAGCGATTTCGTGTCCCAGACTACAGGCCCCTACGACGATTGGGCCATCGCGTATGGCTACAGTCAGTTCTCGTCCGGTGGTGATGCGAAATCCGAAGGCGACATGCTCAAAACGATTCTCTCGCGCGTGGCGGAGGACGGGTTGGCCTACGGGACCGACGAGGATACTTCCGAGTTCGGACCCGACCCCTACACGTACCGCTACGACAACGGCGACGATCCGATCGCCTACGCCAAGCACCGTATGGCTTTGTCGCGCCGGTTGTTAAAAGACCTTCCCGATCGGGCTGTCAAGGATGGTGAGAGCTACGCACGCATGCGCCGCGCGTTCAACATCGTCACCAACGAATACGGCTTCAGTGCCCGTATCGCCGCCCGCCTGGTCGGCGGACAGGTCGTCCACCGTCACCACAAGGGTGATCCCAACGCCAAGCCGCCCATCGAAATCGTGCCGGTCGCCAAACAGCGTGAAGCGCTGAGTCTTCTGGCTGACACGGTTTTCAGCGACGAATACTACGATTTCTCGCCGGAGTTGCTGAACAAGCTGGCCGCCGGACGATTCATTCACTGGGACAGCGATCAGATGAACTTCGACGTTTCCTATGACGTCCACGACCGCATCCTCGGCATGCAGTCGCGCGTGTTGACGATTCTCATCAACCCGATGGTCATCAATCGCATCTACGACGGAGAGCTGAAAGTGCCCGCCGATGAGGACGCCATGACCGTGCCCGAGTTGTTCAACACGGTTACGAAAGCGATCTGGACCGAACTCGACGGCGCACCGTCCGGCAGGTACACCAATCGCAAGCCGAGGATTTCGAGCACGAGACGCAACCTCCAGCGTGCCTACCTCAACCGGCTGATCAACATACACTTGGCCGGCCCGAGCCGAGGCCTCAACGCGGATGCATACTCGATCGTACGCATGACGCTCAAGGACATTCACGACGACATCGAGGTCGCGCTCGACCTTTCGCGCGACAAGCTGGACGCTTACACGCTCGCACACCTCGATGAAGCGAAGCAGCGCATCGAGAAGGTCCTGGACGCGGAATTCGTGAACAAGAGCAGCCAAGCCAGAGGTCACCGGGGCTAAGACTGCGATCCCCGCTAATCCGCACAAGACGCGGAATTCTCAAAATGTGAAAAGACCGGCTGGTGGAAATCAGTCGGTCTTTTTTTTGATTCATGGGACCACGCATCGCCATGACAGCGGTCGCTCCGTGCGATATGCTACGCGGCGTGCCGACGATGGTACGACCGTGTAAAACACCAGCCCGATGGCCTCGGTGTTGTGCTTATGCAAAAACCCCGAAACTCGGGTTGGTTCAGTCATGAGGATCGCCGTTCCAAAGGAAATCACGCCCGACGAGACGCGCGTCGCGCTCGTGCCCGCCGATGTGGCACGGCTGCACAAAGCCGGATTCGAAATCGCGGTGCAAGCCGGTGCGGGCATCGCGTCCGGTGCGGCCGACTCGGATTACACCGAAAAGGGTGCGTTCATCGAAGCCGACGTCGCGAAGCTGCTCGGTGAATCCGACATCGTCGCGAAAATCAACGCGCCCGCAGAATGCCCCGGAAACGGCGGCCACGAAATCGACACCATGAAGGAAGGCAGCATCCTCATCGCCAACCTTGGAGCGCTCGGCGGGGGTGTGGACGAGGGGCTGGCGGAAAAACTCTGCCAGCGCAAGATCAGCGCCCTCTCGCTCGATTGCGTCCCCCGCATCACCCGCGCACAGAGCATGGACATCCTCTCCTCGCAAGCCACCATCTCGGGTTACAAAGCCGTCCTCATTGCGGCGGAACTGCTGCCAAAGATGATGCCCAAGCTGACCACAGCCGCCGGCTCGATCTCGCCGGCACGCGTGTTGATCATCGGCGCGGGCGTCGCAGGTTTGCAGGCCATCGCGACCGCAAAGCGACTCGGCGCCATCGTCGAAGCCTTCGACACCCGACCCGTCGTCAAGGAACAGGTCTTGAGCCTCGGTGCGAAATTCGTCGAGATCGATCTGGGCAAAGCAGACGCCGAAGACAAGGGCGGCTACGCCAAGTCACTCACCGAAGATCAGCAGCGGAAGCAAAAAGAAGCACTCGCCGCCCACGTTGCACAATCCGATATAGTCATCACGACGGCCCTCGTTCCGGGGCGAAAGGCCCCCATCATCGTCACCGCCGCCATGGTCGAATCCATGCGCGACGGCTCGATCATTGTGGACCTGGCAGCCGAACGCGGTGGCAACTGCGAACTGACCGAACCGGGACAGGTCGTTCAAAAAAGCGGCGTAACCATCTGCGGGCGTCTCAACCTGCCCGGCACGATTCCCGTACACGCCAGCCAGATGTTCAGCCGCAACGTATCCACACTCCTGTTGGATTTGTGGAAAGACAAAGAGTTGAAGCTCGACCCGGAAGATGAAATCGTGGCTGGCGCGTTGATCACACGCGACGGCCAAGTCGTTCACGAGCAGTCCCGACAACGCATGACAGCACAAGGCTCATCCTGATGGAAGACTTGATACCCCTGCTATTCGTGTTCCTCCTGTCGATTTTCCTCGGCTTCGAGTTGATATCGAAAGTACCGTCCATGCTGCACACGCCGCTCATGTCCGGTGCCAACGCTATATCGGGCATCACCATTGTCGGTGCGATTCTATGCACCGGCGCTCTGGGCATCGGCACCTATTCCAAGGTGCTCGGTGCAGCCGCCGTCGCGTGCGCGTCGATCAACGTCGTCGGTGGTTTCATGGTCACCGACCGCATGCTCAAAATGTTCAAGAACAAGAAAAAGAATTAATCACCGCGCGCGGCGGTCCCATACGGCAAATATACGATGGATGTCTACGTTCAACTTGCTTACCTCGCCTCGGTCGCCTGCTTTGTCGTGGGCATCAAGAAGCTCGGCAGCCCCAAAACGGCCCGATTCGGCAACCTGCTCGCCAGCTTAGCCATGCTGGTGGCCATGATCGCTGCGCTGCTGCATCACGATGTCGTGGACAAAAACTGGATCTACGGCGGCATCGCGGTCGGCGCGGTCATCGGAATCATTGCAGCCGTGCGCGTGCAGATGACGGGCATGCCGGAACTGGTAGCCTTGCTCAACGGCTCGGGCGGGTTCGCATCCGCCCTGGTCGCGATGAGCGAATTCCATCAAACCCCGATAGCCGATCAGGACCACGTCATGCTGGTCAGCATGGGCATAAGCATTCTCATCGGCGGCGTCACGCTGACCGGAAGCGTCGTAGCATACGGCAAGCTCGCGGGCAAGATTTCGTCGGCACCGATCACCTACCCGTTTCAGAATTTCGCAAACGCCGCGCTCTTTATGGCTATTCTCGCGGTCTTCTATCCAATCTGCACCACGGAAGGACCGACATGGGCGATGTACGCCATGTTCGTGCTGTCTTTCGTGCTCGGCGTGCTCCTGGTCATCCCCATCGGCGGAGCGGACATGCCCGTCGTCATCTCGCTGCTTAACTCCTACTCCGGGTTGGCTGCCTGTGCCACAGGATTCGTACTCGGCAACCAACTGCTCATCACCGCCGGCTCGCTGGTCGGAGCCGCCGGCATGATTCTCACCGCGCTGATGTGCAAAGCCATGAACCGCTCACTGGGCAACGTGATTTTCGGTGCGTTCGGCGCTGCCGATTCCACCGGCACGTCAGGGGCTTCGGGTGAGAAGAGGTCCGTCCGCAATTACGGCATCGAAGACGCGACGATGATTCTCGACAACGCCTCCACCGTCGTGATCGTTCCGGGTTACGGGTTAGCCGTCGCACGTGCCCAGCACGTCGCCTACGAATTGTGCCAAATCCTCGAGAAAAACGGCACAACCGTGAGGTTCGCGATCCACCCCGTCGCTGGCCGCATGCCGGGGCACATGAACGTGCTTCTGGCGGAGGCCGACGTCCCCTACGAGCAGCTTATCGACATGGAGGAGATCAATCCGGATTTTGAAACGACGGACGTGGCTTTGATTCTCGGTGCCAACGACGTCATCAACCCCGCCGCCCGCGACGACAAAACCTCACCGATTTACGGCATGCCCATTCTCGAAGTCGATAAAGCCGAGACCGTCATGATCTGCAAACGCAGCTTAGGCGCGGGGTTCGCCGGCATCGACAACGAATTGTTCTACATGGACAAGACCATGATGATCTTCGGCGATGCCAAGAAATCGCTCACCGACATCGTAGCAGGCCTACGCGAAGGCGACGCGTAAACGCGACCACGCACGATCAAAATCGTCCGACAGGGAATGTCCTCTTCCCCCTTGCAACGGGGGGATACAGGGGGGGTTGGACCGGAACGACACTTCGGCTCGCAAGAAGAACGAGACGACCATCCGGACTACCTTCGCGGGGAATTGGACCGGTTTCGTCGGGTCCTCATCGGGTACACGCAGAGCGGCTCGCATTTGAAAGTAGCGGTTCGAACCCCCTCCGGAACTTAAGCTGATCGTCGCCCGTCACACGGGAACATGGGCTTTCACGACCTTGGCGAGAAAGGGTGAGGTCATGGCGCGGACGAGCGCGCTGTAGTTGAGCTGGAAGGTGATCTCTGCGCCGACGCACGGGCGGTCGCGACCGGTGTCTACGATGAGGTGGTCGCTGCTGGCGCCGAGGATTTCGATTCCCGCTGGCGCTTGAAGGCCGCACGGATCGGTGTCCTGGCGTCCAACGGCAAGGATCGTCTGCGAGATGAGGCCCCGGTCCGTGGCGGGTGGATTCTCGCCGAACGCGGTCTGTGCGATCTCGCCCCAGGGCTGCGATGGCTTGGCCTTCGACTCAATCACTTCGGCGATGAGCGTGATGGCGTCGGTGTACAGACCGTCGATCGGTTGGCGATGGAGCGTTTCGCGACCGAGCAGGAGCGATTCCCCTAAGCGGAGATCGTTGATCCGCCCGGTGTCCACACCGCCGAGCGCCCACGGCAGGTTGCCGGAGTTGCCCCCCGAGACGATGCTGAGCATGGGGCCGAACGTCGCGTCTATCGAATCGGCCAGCGCGGACAGCTCGGTCATGTTCTTGACGTCGGGCGACGCTCCACTGCGACATGCGAGGTTGGTGCCGATACCCTTGAGCACGATGTTCGGGAAGCGAAGTGTCTCACGTACGGTGTTCTCAAGATCGCCGGGCATGATGCCTTCACGGAGGTCTCCAAGCTCGACCATGAGCACGATCCCGTGCGTTCGACGCGCTTTCTGCGCGGCGGACGAGAGCTTGCTGATGACGTCGAGTTCCGTATTAAAACTGACGTCGGCGTGCATGACGACGCGGGCAGCCTGGCTGACCATGGGAGAGCGAATGAGTGTCATAGACGCCCGTACCTCCGCACGACGCATCGCCTCGATGTTCTCGATTCGGGAGTCACCGAGTGCACTCACGCCCGCCCGAAGTAACGTGTTCGCGATCTCCGGTGAGCCGAGGGTTGCCTTTGTAACGCCCGTGACAGAGATGCCACGTTCGGCCAGCCGTTCGATCAGGGTGCGGGCGTTGTGGTGGATCTTTTCGAGATCGATTTCCAATCGCGGCCCTGTCATCACACGCCTGCCGTCAGCTTCGCCTCGAGTGCCGGGAACGCCGCAAGGACCATATCAACCAGACGCTCGGGTGGACGGGATAACGCATCGGTGGCGGGGATGCCGAGTTCATTCTCATACAGTGATATGGCCGCGCTGACCTCAGCATCGGACATGTTCTCGTGATTAATCGTGAGGCCGATCACCTTCGTATCGGCGAATGTCTGGATGAGATTGATTTCAGCGGCGGGCGTCGGCATCGCCATTTGTGCGAAGTCGCAACGATGAGTGCGTTTCGGTGCGTGCTGCAGGACGACGCCGTCGGGACGGCTGCCCCGAATGATGAGGCTCGAGGTCGAGAAGGCGGGGTGACTCAGTGCGCCCTGTCCTTCAATGACGATCACATCGGGGGTTTCGCCTTCGAACGCTTCGACGATGGCGGCCTCCAACTCACCCGAACAAAACTGTGATGGTACAGCATCGAGCGCGACACCGTAGCGCGCTCCTTGGATTAACCCGGTCTGGCCGGTGCCGACCAACACGGTGTTTACGCCACAATCATTCAGCGCGCGCGTAAGGATCGTAGCGGTCGTGCGCTTTCCGATGGCGCAGTCGGTGCCTAACACGGCGATACGCGGGCAGGTGACCTCAACGATGCGATCGCTGAACAGCCGCAAGTCCTTCTTTGCGCGGGGCCTCCGAACGTCGAGGATCTGCACGTCTTTCGCCGCGGCCATCGCAGCGAACTCCGGATCGTCGTTCAGAAACTCATGCAGACCGTTCACGACGTTCATCCCGAGAGCCATGGCCTCGAGCACGATTCCGCGTTCGCTTATCGATAACATGCCGCTCGCCGGTGCCACTCCGAAGATGAAATAGTCGGGTACAGTTCCGGCGCGGGCCAGCGCGTCGGCGAGATCGCGAGAGATGGGGATGCCCTTTGGCTCTTCGCCGAGCGCGACTCCGGCATCGAGGCCAACCTTCTCGCTGTCGATGACCGAGAGGATGTCGTACAGCTCCGAGTAACGAACGAGCCCGTTGGCGGTCTTTCCATCGACGGTACCGAAGTTGGCTTCGCAATAAACGATTGCGGTTGCGACTCGTTCCATTGGACTGCTGAATCGTGGCTGCGCAAATATCGACACATCACAATCATCGATGTCTCTCATTATTCCTCGAGCTGAGCTCGGAGAAGTTTCATACTCAATCACTTCACGATCCTCTCTTGGCCGTTTTCCTTCGAGAGCGTCTCTGTTTGTCAGGCCGTCTACTGATCGAGATCCTTGGCGGTCTGGACGATCCGCTGCGCCCGTTCAAGAGCGGACTGATCCATCGAGTCCGTCCCAGGGAACCTCAATGATACCTCGACATGCAAAAAAGCCGACGTGGTCAAACACCTGAAGGTGCTTATCGATGTGGATTACTGTTTAACGAGCCCCCCGGCATAACCGGGTTGCCCTCTAGCTAGTCATCCGATGACTCGTATTCGAGTCGTCTTGGGAGCTTGCTTGCACTTCACGGAAACTCCCCTTCCTGCTATACAGTATACGTTGGTCGAACGAAAAACGCCAGGCGATTGCATGAGCTCTCACCCTGGGAGTCGCTGTTCGATCGTCTCACGAAGGCGGATGAACCACTTGCCGCGTCTCGCTAAGACCTTTTATGGGTCGTGCCAACCGCATTCGAGAGTTCTTGACAGTTCGCGGCGGCCAGCGAAAAGGAGACGCTTAGGCTGCCGTTCTTGAAGGTATAGGCGTTTTGAACCGGAGTTCTTGGGCAGGAAGGCCGAGGAATTCCATTCCCATCTAGTCAACGACCTCGTCGTGATCCGCCTCAAAACGGAAAGTTCGTGCTGGAGCAGGGGTTGCCCGCGCGCGAAAACAAGCTGGCGCCATCGTCCTCAGGACAACAGGAGTGGAGTTAGCACGTTGGAGCGACCAAACAAGTTGGTTCACGGTGGAATCCACGATCAGCGTATGGTTCTGTGAACCATGTTCGTTAGGATCAAGGAGGAGAAGTTCGGATATGGAGAATCCCAGACCAATAGGCTACAGTGAGACGATGGTCGCGGCGATGCGCGTCCACCGAGCCGCCATCGTAATCGACGGACACAACGATCTGCCCTGGAAGATACGCTCGCTGGCCGGTTCTTCCTTCGACAATATGGACATCGCTCTGCCGCAGGACCAGCTGCAGACCGACATTCCGCGGCTCCGCCGGGGCGGCCTTGGAGGGCAGTTCTGGGTGGTGTACGTTCCGCCCGAAACGGCGCATTCCGGGACGGCTACCGATATGGCACTGGAGCAGTTCGACCTGATACATCGAATGGTGAAGCGCTACTCCGCCGTGTTCGAGTTGGCCTACACGGCCCAAGACATCGCCCGTATCCACAAAAATGGAAAAATTGCTTCGTTGATCGGCGTCGAGGGTGGACACACAATCGAAAACTCCCTGGATACTTTGGCCAGATTCTACGAGCTCGGCGCCCGGTACATGGGGCTGACCCACTCGGAGACCATCGACTGGGCTGATTCAGCTACCGACGTAGCGCGCAGCGACGGGCTGTCGGAGTTCGGTGAACAGGTGGTTCTGGAGATGAATCGTCTGGGCATGCTTGTGGATCTCGCCCACGTCTCGGCTGAAACCATGCGCGACGCCCTGCGTGTGAGCGAGGCCCCGGTTATTTTCTCGCATTCGTCGGCTTATGCTATTGCCCGGCACGATCGCAACGTGCCCGACGATGTACTTCGTATGGTCGCCTCAAACGGTGGCGTCGTGATGGTCAACTTCTTCTCCGGCTTTATTCATCCGGAGGGCTCCTTGCTGCAAGCGAACCAGTTTCAGGACGAGCGCAAGCTCAAGGCGGAGCATCCCGACGAGCAGGCGTTCGAAAGGGCGCTGAGGCAGTGGAAGGAGGCCCACCCCATCCCGCACGGAAACGTCGGCATGCTTGTGGATCATATCGATCACATCGTCCGCGTCGCCGGCATCGACCACGTCGGCTTGGGTGGGGATTACGACGGGGCGAGCACCATGCCCGAACAGCTCGAAGATGTTTCCGGGTATCCGTTCATCACCCAGGAACTGCTAGGCCGCGGCTACTCCGAGCGGGACATCCACAAGATCCTGGGCGGCAACCTGCTGCGCGCCCTGCGTCAAGCCGAGATATAGTCAAATGTTGTGGATGGCCTCATGATCAGGCGGCGGTTTTCTTGCTGCCATCAGGGATTGCAAGCGGCTGAAGAGTCTCCGCTACGGCAGTTCTTCACCCGCCCACGGCTGCGTCGCATTCCCAACGCCGTTGATGAGTTGTCGCAATACCAGCAGGTCGAAAGGCCCGATCGCACCGTCGCGATCGATGTCCGCGAACAGTTTGCTTGCACCTTCCGTCGGTGTGAAAACACCATTCACAATCTGGCGGAATCGCAACAGATCGAACGGGCCAACAGCCCCATCCTGATCCACGTCAGCCGGCAGGAAGCCATAACGAATCTCAAGCGTCGTTGCGTTTCCGTTTTCGTCTTCGATGTCCATCGTGATCGTCGTGTTGGCCTGCACGGGAATGACGTCCTCAAGAAAAACCTCGACCACCGGATTGCCCACCGAATTAGCGATCGCAACCTGCGGCACAACGCCAGCATCGGCTGTAATGGTAAAGGCGGAAGCATCGAGCAAACCGCCGCCGACGTTACGCACCGGTTCGTCAAACGTGATGGTAAGTTGGCTGATCCCCAGGTTGAAATCCAGGCCGTTGGTGCTCTCCAGACGCGGGTCGATGTAGCCGTCGAACGGGCTGACCGACGCGATCGACGGCGGCGTCAGGTCCACGACGGGGAACGGATTCACCCACGTACGCCATTCGCTGTCGAGGTATTCCCCCACGCCCCAGAACAAACCCGCGACCGCCGGGTCCGTCACGACCATCGAGTAATCGCCCCAGCGGTCCGAGCCGGTGATCGACAGCGGATCGGTGCTGACTTTCACGAACTCCGGCGTACGCATTTGCCCCAGCGGATCGTCGGCCAAACGGTACGTCCGGCTCATGGAAATGAATTCCGTCGGGCTGGATCGCGAAAAATACATGACCGCGTTTTGAAACTCGTCCGCCCAGATGCTGCCGTAGTACGTACGCGCACCGTCGCCCGGGCTGATCGTCCCGGACTGCACGACCAGCGGCGTCCCTTCGCCCTCAGGCCAACCGTTCATGTCGATCTGATACCAGCGCTGGCGTGCAAACCCCGCACCGATGTGGTGCGTCGCCCAGACGAACCCGTCGCGATACATGCAGCTCCAGAATCGCGAATCGAACGTGTCCACGCGCATCGTCGTGCCAAGGCTCGGCGGGTTTTCGGGCTGATCGTAAAGCGAAACAAACACGTCATACGTCTCGACGGTCGCAGCGCCGAACGGGTCGGTGATGGCGTACATGCGTACGTTGGTGCTGGACAGATTCAGCGTCGATTCCATCATGTATTGTGCAGGGGGCAGGCTGGCGTTGACCACCATCCCCATCGCGCGGACCGAGGAAACCGTTGTGTTGTTCAACACCGGCGTGTCGCCGACGAGCACAGCCGCCTTCTCCACAATCAACACGACATGATTGAAATTGCTCAGAAAATCCACGCCGATGTACACAGCCGTCGCGTCGACGGACACGTTCGGAGAATCGATGGTGTTGTTACCCAACGCGGACATGTCGAAGCGGTATTTGTGCCACAACCCGTTGGGATCCCCGTCATCCGAGACAGCCAACAGGAGATAGGGTATTCCGTTTGACCCGCGTTCGTTGGCGATTGCGATGAATCGATCGTCGAACGAATCGTAAATAACTTCCGGGTCGAACAGGAAAGTCGTCGCGCCAAGCGGACCCCAGAAACCCGTCGCGCCTTCGAGATCATCCGAAAACGTCATCACACCCTCCTTGGTGAAAAACGCGATCTCGCCGTTGGTCACCTGAACGATGTGATTCATGCCGACCGCCAAATGCGGATCGGGCGGGTTCCAGCCGGTGTCCACGATACCGAGAAACCCGTCAGCCTCAGCTTTGCCAGCCTCAGCTTCCGCGATCGCCGCCCGATCGATCGGCTGCTCCTTGGCCGAGAAAGTCGGCGGCTGATGCGGAGCAGCCGCGGGCACATCTTCCACGCCCGCGTTGTAACGATGGGCAATGGCTGGCAACGAATCGGCTGAAATAATCGTCACAACAGCCGCAGAAGAATCGCCCGCCCCAGCCTGGCCGGACCATCCGACGACGATGCGACCACGCTCATCACAAGCCATGCGCTGCCCCCCACCGGCAATAGTGATCTGCTGATCGCCCTCCGCAGAAGCGGTCACACGGAAAATATCGCTCAATTGTTCGCCGTCGGAATCGAACGCCCGCGCGTAAAGGTCCGTCTCGCGCTCCGCCTGCCTGCTCCACGCCACAACGAACGCCCCGTCTCGCGTCAAAGCCACCGACAAACCCGTCGTCCCGCCGAATTCCCCCTGATCAACACGCTCGATATCAGACGCCGGTCGGCCGTCCGCGCTGAAGCGACGCATCGAAATCACGTAATCGTCGTCGGCGGCTGTCGCCCAAGCCACCACGAATCGGCCATCCGCCGCCACCGCCAGCGACGGCTCAACATGAGCACGGTCCTCAACATCGCAAACCGCGAACTCATCTCCAAGGAACGAACCCTCCGCATCGAACCGTCGAGCCATAATGCCCGACGGCAAAAACGGATCGCCCCACCGCTGCCAGACGACAACCGTTCGACCGCCCGCGTCCGATCGAATGACGGGTTGGCCATCCCGGAATGCATCCGACTGATCGACGCGAACACTCTTGCCGATCGGTTGCCCGGCGATCCCGAATCGGCGCGAGAACACGCGACTCAGCCTATCGTCATGTCCTTGCGAAACCCACACGACGCTCACGCCGCCGTTGGGCAATCCCGCGACCGAGACCGACCGTTGATGCCCGGCGGACTCTTCGCTCACCATAATTTCCGGCGTCAGCGGCTTTAGCTTCTCGTCGAATCGTCGAAGCACAGCACCGCGCCCGTCGCCGTCCTGCCCGAACGACTCCCACGCGATCCACACACCGCCCGCGCCGTCCACAGCGGCGGCGGGCTGCTTTTGTGCGTCGGCCGTGTAGGCATTGATGTGCGTTTCCGGACCGAGCTTCCGCCCGCGCCGATCGATAAACCGGGCGAAGATTCCGTACGTCCCTTCCTCCTGCCGCCGACTTTGCCAAACCGCAACGATGTCCCCGTTTCGCATCGGCGCGATCGACACGGAATCCTGGCGGCTGCCCGTAAACGCATTGGCCTGCACATCGACACGGCCCAGCGAACGCCCGCCGATCGAAATGGATTCCGATTGCGAAAACGCAGCCGGCTCAGTCGTCGCGAACGTGTGCAGACGAGGACTGTTCGCTTCGCGTGAAACGTTGCAGCCGGTCAGCATCGCGGCGTAGACCGCTATGACGAGTACTCGATTCATCGTGTTGACCCCAGGGAAAGTATTCTTGAGACTCGCCGGCTCGCACCCATCGACGGGTCGATAATCTCCCCGAAGTGAAAACCGCGATGCAATGAATAATAGCTGTTCGGCGGAAAGCAAGTCAACGCGAAGCCCGGTCTTTGGCGACCGATTGCGGGCATGCCGAAAAAAACAAAGTGTCAAACCAAGACAGGTTCGCCGGAGTCGATAAGAGCTTCGTTTCGCTGCTCCAGAAGCGGGCGAAGTTCCGCAAACTGCTTGGCCATCGCGCTTTGCGGGTCCGCGTCGAGCATGCGCTGACCGATATCGAGGGCCTCGGCCAGTTGGCCGTCGAACAACGCCTCGCGAAACGCGGTACGAAAATCCGACGGGGCATCATCGGACTCCGCAGCCTGCTCGTCCGATAACGCGTCCTGCCCCATTGCGAGCGGTTCAATCGCTTCCGCCGGCTCGGTCAAACGAGGATAGGCATCGGATTGAGCGTCGGCAGCGACCAGTTCATCAACCCGCTCTTCGCTCACCCCCAGCTCGACCGTCGGACGAGCCTCCGCGAGCGACGCCTGAAGCTCTGCGATACGGTCCGATAATTCCAGGATCGACTGACGGTTGGCGTTTACGACGGCGGCCATCTGCGACACGCAATGCATACCGATACCCAGCCCGATCGACCCCCACACCACGCCCGCACCGATCAGCGACTGAAACACCTCGCGGCGAAAGGCTGCGGCGAAGACATACCACAGCGCCAGCAATGCAAAACCGCCGAAAAAGATGTAAATCGCCCACTGTGCCCGCTGAATCCACTTCGCTGAAATGCCCTGCTCAAACATGCTTTTCCCGTCGATCCTTGACGTTGGCGACCGTTCGCCTCCTGTTCTGCTAAATTAGCCGACAGTGCGATTCGATTCAATGCACACAAGCGAAATAAATTATGGGACTAAGCGCCAAACACTTACCTAAATGCCTGCGACGAGCGGAATGAATTGCGGACTACAACGATTTTTCGTTTTGGGAAGGTAGTGTTATCTGAATGAGTCCGTGATCGTCCGGCTCGTTCAAGGTCGATCGGTCGGGCCTGGGAAAGTCTGCCAGATCGCTGGCCAGCGGAATCGTTGCCTCGATCCAAACACATTCGTCGAGCGTCTCGATCCGCGCCGCCCCCAAACCAGCCGGTATGAGCACGGTGTCACCCGACGCAAACGACAAGGTCTCGGAATTGTTGTCGAAAGTGACCCGCCCTTTTCCTTCGAGCACGATCCAGACGATCAATTCGCCCGTGGGAATCTCCTGATTGACGCCCTCCACCATGCGCACACGCTCGAGGATGAACGAATCGCTGAGCACCAGCCGCGTGACCGAGGTCCACACGCTTCCGACGTGTGACCGCTCTTGCTGAGCGGACGTGTCCGAGTCGAAATGGATGCACTCCATCGCCTGCTCAATATGCAGCTCCCGGCCCTTGCCCGTCGAGGCGTCGATGCGGTCCCAATCGTACACGCGGTACGTAATGTCCGAAGGCGTCTGCACTTCCGCCACCACGACGCCAGCCCCCAGCGCGTGAATCGTGCCGCTGGGCAGATAGTAGCAGTGTCCTTTTTTGACCGGGATGCGTTTCAGCATTTCCGGTACACGCCCCTCGCTGATGGCCGCCGCGAACGACTCCCGCGTCACGCCGTCCCTGAAGCCGTGGTAGATGGCTCCGTCCGGCTCGGCATGCAGCACGTACCACGCTTCATTCTTGACGCGCACGTTTCCGCCCAGCTTGCGGGCCATGGCTTCGTCCGGGTGGACCTGAACGCTCAAATCCTGCTGGGCGTCGAGGAATTTGATCAGCAGCGGGAATCGACCCTCGAAAAGCTCCGCCCGTCCCATCAAGCCCGTGCCCCACTCCTTCACAAGCTGACCGAGGGTTTTGCCCCTGGCAGGTCCGTCACGCACGACGGATTGATCGTTTTCCAGGTCAGCCAACTCCCAGGATTCACCGATCGGCTCGGTCGGCGGGAGCTGCTTGGGGAAAATCTGTTCGAGCAGGCGCCCCCCCCATATCTTGGGTTTGAAGATCGGCTGGAATATCAGCGGACAAATGCGCAACGAGAATACCTCCTTACAGTCATCATCGGATTTTACGAGCCATTTCGGCAACCGCAACCGCGAATCAGCCGCAACCAAAGCTTGTCGAAGCCTGCCCAGCGTCGTACAGTGCGGTGCGTTTGCCCCCGCAGGGTCGATATCGGCTGCAACATACGCCTGGTAAAGGAGTTGGAAGCAATGAGCGAAGAATCCGCAACGCCCGAAAAGCCCGAAACGATCTCGTTTGACGATTTCGTGAAGGTCAAGCTGCGTGTCGGCAAGGTCATCGAAGCCGCCGACCATCCCAACGCCGACAAGCTCCTCGTGCTCAAGGTCGATCTCGGCGACGAGCAGCGTCAAATCTGCGCGGGGCTGAAGGGGGTCTACACGCCGGAGCAGTTGCTGGGCAAGAAGCTGATCATCGTCGCCAACCTGTCCTCGCGCATGATGCGCGGCGTCGAATCCCAGGGGATGCTCCTGGCTGCCAGCGACGCCGACCGCACGCGAACGGTCACGCTGACCACGTCCGAGGACATCCCCCCCGGTGCATTTGTAAGCTGACGCCGCAGGGGGGCGTCATTCCGTCTACCAGCCCCCAGCGGAAGAACACGCGCGCCAACCGGTGCCTGATTTTACCCAATCCCGGTTTCCGCGCTGAAGAACCTCATAGATCAGGTACTTGCCTGCGCCTCAATTGAACGAAAACCTTCGTATTTGGCCGTCAAGGAAAGTAGAATCGCGGCTGCAGGGGAGGAGCGTGGCGATTTTTCTCGATCTTGCAGGATTCTCTGTATATCCGAAAAAGGACTCGTGTCATGCCCAAAACGTCGCGTTCCACCACGCTGTTCCTATTCTCCACCTCGCTGATCGCGTCCGCCGTTCCTTCGCCAGGCCAAACACTCTACTGGACCCAACCGAACGGCGTCTTTCGCCAGCCGACATCCACGGGCGAAACTGAGGCGCTTATCTTGCAAAACCACCGCCCACGCGCGAGTGGGATCGCGGTCGATTCGGCGGCTGGGAAAGTCTACTGGACTGATGCGGTAAGGCGACTGATCGAGCGGTCGGACTTTGACGGCTCAAACCTTGAGGTCGTTGTTGACTCGACCGATGCGTTTCCGAGTGGGATTGCGCTGGACACGCAGGGCGGCAAGGTTTACTGGACAAATGTTGCTTCAGGCATGGCCGGATTATCAAGAATCCGACGAGCCAACCTTGACGGCTCGAACATTGAGGATGTTCTGTTGGAAGAGGTCAGTGCGCCCACGGACATTGCGCTCGATATTCCCAATGGCAAAATATACTGGACGGAAGAGACTGACTATCTGGTCCGTCGCGCAAATCTCGACGGCTCCGATATCGAAACGCTGGCCCAAACCGGCGGTTTTATTAAGTCCATCGCGCTCGATCTGACGAACCGCAGAATGTACTGGGCGGTTGTAAGCTCAACAGGTGCGATTCACCGCGCGAACATGGATGGGACAGATATCCAGACGTTGATCAGTTCGGAATACATCTATCCAGTTGGGATCACTGTTGATCCCGTCGGTGGGCACATTTATTGGGCTGACGAAGAGCAGGGACTCAAGGGCATATACCGAGCGGACCTCGACGGTAACGATGCGATACGGTTCGCCGTGGCCCCCAATTTCCCTGGGAGATTCGCGGGGGTCGATGTTGATGTCGACAACCGGCGACTTTACTGGGGCAACGAAGATCATTCGACGATCTTTGCGACGGAGCTTGATTCCGGAGAGACGACAAACCTTTTTCCCAACGACATCATTAGGACGGACAGCCTGGTCGTGAACCGGGCAAGCAACCAACTCTTCTGGCTTGATATTGAAAAGCTTCGTCTTTCGCCCATATCGGGCGATCCCGTGACCGTCAGGAATGACTTGGGCAGGCACGCGTCGCTTACGCTGGACACGAGTACGCGCAGTATTTATTCGATCTTCACGAACGGTGTCAGGCTGCAACGAACGGGGATCGATAACGGCGAGGTTGACGTTCTGTTTGATATTCCCATTCCCGTCCACGAGTTCTTTCGACCCGGCAATACGGCGATCGATCGCTTGCGCGGGTATCTCTTCGTCTCCTACGCGAATTATGCAACAGGTTATATTCGCCGATCACGATTGGATGGATCGGGCGGTGAAATCATCTTCGTCTCGAATGCGTCCCCTCTCATGGAGGATATAGCCGTAGACGTGGTAAACAAGAAGCTGTACTGGTGGATGAGTGAATTCAATGCCAATACCGGGGCCAATGTCGATTTTCTCTATCGGGCTGACCTGGACGGGAACAACTCAGAAATCCTCGAAAGCATCGGACGCAGCGATGTGGTCAGTGGTTCCCGCGAACGGTTCATCAGAATATCGCCTTGGGAAAGCGCCATGTACATCACGAACCACAACACGCAAACCATTCAACGCTCAGACCTTGACGTCATCGAATTCGTCGATGTCGCGTACGGGGACGCGACCGGTGTCGATTTCGATGCGTGCGATCAAGACGCTCTTCAATCCGCCGGTGGACCCAAACTCGATTTCTTTTGCCTTCAAGGACCGGCTGTCCCGCTACCCGCGGGTTGCGCGTGTTCCGACCTGACCGGGGAGGGCTTCGTCGATTTGTACGACGTGTCTGCCTTCCAACTCTCGGTTGACCGTTGACGGCTGCGAACGCGACCTGCCGGAAATGTCATGCACCCCCGTGGGGCAGATTGCATGTCCTCCGGTTGACCCCGTGGAATTTCACCGCAGTCCACGTCTTACCGAGCGTCGGGTTGAGCAGGATGGAGCTTGTCATGCACCGTGGACGCGAGATGGAAGCCGACCGCTCGCTCCTCGTCAATAACCGTGATCGCGCCGGCCTGCACCAGATCCGCATAGTACCGATGGTACCGTGCCCGGGCGATGACAGGTGTCTGCGGCGACCGCGAGCGAACCTGCTCGATGACGTGCCGCGCTGTGGCTGGGTCCGGGACCGTTACCACGACTGCCGCCGCCGTTGCGACGCGCGCTTGCTCCAACATTTCTGCGCGGGTGGCGTCGCCGATGTACGTGCGAAGACCGACGGCTTGTGCCGCAGCCGCTGACGTTACGCTCAACTCGACAACCACGACGGTTGTCCGTTCATCTTCTTTGAGCGCGTTGGCGACAGCCTGGCCTGCCGGGCCAAAGCCCACAATCACGATGTGCCCGACCAGTTTCTCGGTGGCCGCGCGTGACGCTTCCTCTTCATGCAACGCCCGAGCTCCATCCCTTGAGAGCCTGCCCACGGCGTTTACAAGATGCGGCGCGAGCGCCACCAGATACGGCGTCAGAAACAGTGTGGTAATTGTCGCCGCGACGATCAGTTCGAACAATTCACTGTCGATCAATCGGCCATGTCGCGCTACCTCGGCGAGCACAAACGAAAACTCGCCCACCTGAGCCAGGCAAACACCGGTGGCCACTGCATGGCTGGGCGAGGATCGAAAAATGCGCGCGATGCCGGAAATCACAATGGCCTTTCCGAACACGATGGCGGCCACGACAGCCGCGACCAGCGTCCAGTTTTCCAGCACCCACGCCGGATTGCCCAGCATGCCGATCGAACTGAAGAACAAAGTCACGAATAGCGTTCGCAAAGAGGCGACGTCGGCTCGAATTTGCGTGGCGAAGGGTGACTCAGCCAGGAGCAAGCCGGCGATGAACGCTCCGAATACCGGCGAGAGACCCAGCTTGTGGGACACCCAAGCCGCCCCCACGGCTGTGACCATCGCAAGCAGAATGGGCAGATCCCGATTCTGTGCCGCTTCTTTGGCGCGCAACAGCAGCGGCACGATGTAGTTGAGCAAGAGGAAGAGCGCTGCGACCAGCAACCCCGCCACGCCGGCCGCCCGGCCCAAATCCCACGCAATTTGAGCCGTCGTCGTCGGACCCTCGCCGCCCAAAGCTGTCACGACGAGCACGAGCGGCACGACCGCGATGTCTTGCAAGAGCAGAATGCCCAGCGCATTGCGACCGTAGATACCGTCGATTTCCGCGCGACTTACCAGGAGACGCAACACGCAAGCGGTACTGCTGAGCGCTACCACGGCGCCGATGGCCAGCGATGAACGCCCGCTGACGCCCAAAGCCATGCATGCCCCAGCCGCCAGAGCGATGGTCAACAATACCTGAACAGTTCCCCCGCCAAGAGCGATCGGCCCGATGGTGCGCAGCCGTCGCCAGGAAAATTCCAGCCCGATCGTAAACAACAACAAAGCCACGCCGAGTTCCGCGATGGTGGTTAGCGCTTTGTGACTCGGCATCAGATCGAGTGCGTTTGGCCCCAGCAGTGTGCCGGCGAGCAGATAGCCGAGGATCGCGCTTTGTTTGAGTCGCTCGGCCAACGCTCCGAGCAGCAATGCCGCCAACAACAGGATCAATACATCGAGAAGTGCCGCCCAAAGGTTCATGAAAACAACCGATAAATGTCGACACCTGGCACCATCGCTACGACTTGCGTGATTTTGGCCCGCGGATCGAACTTGCAGGTATTAACCATGTCACCGCAGGCTATCCGGCCCTCCTGTCCCGGACAATATCGCTGTTTCTTGAAGAATGGGTGCATCCGAAAACGGATGGCCATTCGTAGTGCAGGGTGGCACGGTCTAACGGCGCAGCCGGTAGGCCGTGGGAGTTGCGGACCGCCACGGCCTGGCTACGCCAGACCGTGCCACCCAGAATGAGATGCACCCATTGGGTGGTTGAATGGTCGCGGTTGACGGGCGGGGCTTTGCGCGGTAGTCAATATGGGGCATTAGCTGAAAGGAAATGCTGCCAATGCCCACACCCCCCAACGATCCGTACCGCTTTATCCCACTCGCGCTGACGTTTGACGATGTGCTGCTCGTTCCGCAGCGGTCGTCGGCTGTCCCCGATAAGATCGATGTGGCTACGCAACTCACGCGGGACATCCGGCTGAACATACCACTGATTTCGGCTCCGATGGACACCGTGACCGAATCCGCCTTGGCCATCGTGTTGGCTCAGGAGGGCGGCATGGGCATTATTCACAAGAATCTCTCGATCGAGGATCAGTGTCGGGAGGTTCATAAGGTGAAGCGCAGCGAGAGCGGCGTTATCACCGACCCGTTCACGCTTCGACCGGCTGACTCTGTCGAAAAGACGCAGCAACTGATGCAGCGTCAGAATGTCTCCGGCGTGCCCATTACCGAGGAGGACGGTACGCTGCGGGGCATCATCACGCGACGCGATCTGAAGTTTCTCGAGTCCGCCGGCCAAACGAACGCGGAAGTCATGACCGCTGCTAATCTGGTGACCGCCCCGCCGAACACGACGCTGCCCGAAGCGGATCGCATTCTCAACAAAGCCAAGGTCGAAAAACTGCTTCTGGTCAACGAGGACGGGCGGCTGGCGGGTTTGATTACCATGCGCGATATCGAACGAAGTCGCGACTTCCAGCAGAGTTGCAAGGATGAACGCGGTCGGCTTCGCGTCGGGGCAGCGGTCGGCGTGTTTGATTTCGAACGCATCGAATCGCTGATTGCCGAAGGGGTCGATGTGGTGGTCGTCGATACCGCCCACGGCCACAGTGACAATGTCATCAACACCGTGCGTGAGATTCGTTCGCGATATGAGGTTGGTGTTATCGCGGGCAACATCGCGACGCGCCAAGCCGCCGCCGATCTGATCGATGCCGGTGCGGACGCTTTGAAGGTCGGGATCGGTCCGGGCAGCATCTGCACCACGCGCGTCGTTGCCGGCGTCGGCGTGCCGCAATTGACCGCCATTATGGAAGTTTCCGCGGTGGCTCATGATGCGGGCGTGCCGGTGATTTCCGACGGGGGCATCCGGCGATCGGGCGACATTCCCAAGGCGCTGGCTGCCGGTGCCCATTGCGTGATGCTCGGATCGCTGTTCGCGGGGCTGGAGGAATCGCCCGGCGAGCAGGTGACGTGGAAGGGCCGGCGCTTCAAGGAATACCGTGGGATGGGTTCGCTGGGGGCGATGGCCAAAGGGTCGGCCGACCGCTACAGTCAGGCGGATCGCGTTGGCAACGGCAAGTTCGTTCCCGAGGGCGTTGAAGGTCGCGTGCCGTTCCGAGGCCCGCTTTCGGACTTTGTGTATCAACTTGTCGGCGGCCTGAAATCGGGCATGGGTTATTGTGGTGCAATCACGATTGACGCCCTACGCGAGAACGCGGTATTTTGTCGGGTAACGCACGCGGGGCTGCTGGAATCGCACCCGCATGATGTCTCCATTACGAAAGAGTCTCCGAATTATGAGATTGAATACCTTTCGGAAAAATAGTCTTGCGGTTGGCTGCGGGTTGCTGCCGGCGATTGCGATGTGTCTGAGCGCCGGTTGCCACGAGTTTCCCAACACCTTCACCGACGATCTGCCGGGAACGGATACGATTACGACGGCGTCCATGCATCGTGCTCAGATGTCGACCGCGGAATCCGTACGTTGGCCTCGGGAGTTTGAGGAGTACCACATCGGGGCTCAATCCGGCGTGGTCGCGCACGCTCCTTTGTGGATGGAAGATCCGTACGAAATGAACGGCAGCAACGACGGCCGCTTCAAGACGAGGGGGGAAGATTACGTCTACTTTTGGTACGGCACGGGACGGTTCTTTGTGAATCTCGTGCTGATGCCGTTCAGCATGGTGTTCGATCATGTCGGTGACGTGCAGTGCAGTGACGGCGTCGAGCAGCAATCGCGACGGAGGTGGTTGCCGGCCTACGATGCGGAACCGTGTCAGGACGCCCCCATGCCGCCGGACGCGCATCCGGCTGGAACGTATGCGGCGACAGCGGACAACTCGATGGAACCCGCGGCTGATGAGGCTGCGGAGAAGGCGGTTGAAGAATAGCCGATCGCGACTTCGCCCAGATTGACCGTTCGCCTGCGGGCTGCGAATCGCCCAGCCAATCACGGCAGGGAGATTCGTCGCGTCAGTGTCCGGAGTGCGCCGAACCTTACATCGTGTCTGATTCGGGTAAGTGCCCGAGTTGCGGGGCGATTGTGCTCGACACAGTCACCAGCGACGACGGGACACCCTACGCGAAGGCGGCCCGACGCGATCGCGGCGTGCTTCGTGAAACGCGTCGTTGGATTCGTCGTGCCGGCGCGGATCGTCTTCGTCACCTGACATTGATGCGACCGTCCGAAGCGTCACGATCATTCGCCCGCCGGCATCGCGTTCTTCTGGTGGCTGCGGCTGTCTTGTACGCATTGGTCGGCGTTGGGTGGCATCGCGTGATGCGCACGCCGGACAACGCATCCCACCTCGTATTGACGCCCGAGGGGCGCGGGTGGACGCAGGTGCTGTCGGCTGACTACCTGCCGAACGAGTTCGGATGCGTCGCACTGTGGATCAACCCTGTTCGCATGGCTGTCGCGATCGTGCCGCTGGTGATGGCTGCCTGGGCGATGGTCGCTCTGATGGAGTTGGTAGTCGGTGCGGGCGTGCGGCGATCACTGTCGCCCGCTCAACGCGACGAGGGGCGGTTTGGGGCTGCGCTGCACTACGGGAGTGTTTGGTATTTGTGGGTATGGTTGGCAGCCGTTGTGTTCGCCGCTGTGCCGCTTTTCGACTTGTGGGAAGTCGCTCGGTGGCCTCTGTCGCCGCCGAGGGAAACACCGCTGCGCGTCGCCGCCGCCATGATGGGGGTGACTGCGTTGATGTGGTGGCTGTTCATGTTGCGGCTGGCCCAGACGTCGTCTCTTCCCGGTCGCAGGCGTCTGACGACATTCGTCGCGATTGCTCCGCTTATCGTTGGCGGAATTGTCGCGGCGTGGCAGGTCGGTTTGACGTATTCGTATGAATTCTGTTGGCCTCTGTTACGATTAACCTGGTGAATCAGTGAACAAGCCGGTCGAAACCATCGCAGTTCTGAATTTCGGCAGTCAGTACACACAGCTCATCGCGCGGCGTGTCCGCGAACACAATGTTCGCAGCATCATCACCGGGCCTGAAGTGTCAGCCGATGCGCTGCGGGCCGAGAATGTTGTGGGGCTGATCTTGTCCGGCGGCCCGTCGAGCGTGTATGCCGAAGGTGCCCCGCGATGCGACCCTTCCGTCCTCGATATGGGCGTCCCCATCCTCGGCATCTGCTATGGGATGCAAATCGCATGCGAGGCGCTCGGTGGTCGCGTGAACGCGACATCCACACGCGAATATGGCCGAACGCGGCTGAGTGTGATGCGCAAAGAGAGCATTCTTCGACACTTGTCGCCCGTGACAGATGTCTGGATGAGCCACGGCGACATCGTGAACGAACTCGGTGCGGATTTCGAGTCGCTCGCGGAAACGGAAACCTGTCCGTTTGCGGTCGTACGCCACCGCACGAAGCCCGTGTTCGGCGTGCAGTTTCACCCGGAGGTCACACACACACCGGAAGGCTCACTGATTATTCGCAGCTTTCTTTTCGACGTGTGTCGGTGCAAGGGCGATTGGCAATTGGGCGACATCCTTCGCGTCACGACCGAACGTTTGCGTCAACAGGTCATGGACGACGAGCGCGTCATCTGCGGACTGTCGGGCGGCGTGGACAGTTCCGTCACCGCAGCCCTGCTGCATCGGGCCATCGGCGACCGGCTTGTCTGCATCTTTGTTGACAATGGCTTAATGCGACAAGGTGAAGTCGAGCTGGTCGAAGCCACATTCAAAGACCATTTCAAGATCGATCTGCGCGTGGCGCGTGCAGCCGATCGCTTCCTTTCAAAGCTTGATGGAATTGCCGATCCGCAGGAAAAGCGACGCATCATAGGCCACGAATTCATCGCGGTATTCAAAGACGAAGCCAAGCGCATCCCAAACGCGAAGTACCTCGCTCAAGGGACGCTCTACCCCGATGTAATCGAGTCAGGCCACAGCGTCGGCGGAACAGCCGCGAACATTAAACTGCACCACAACGTCGGCGGGCTGCCGGCGGAACTTGGGTTTGAACTGATCGAGCCGTTACGCGAACTGTTCAAAGACGAAGTGCGCCTGCTCGGAAAACAGTTGGGATTGCCGTACCACATCGCGTGGCGACATCCGTTCCCGGGGCCTGGATTGGCGGTCCGCGTGATCGGGGCTGTCACACCGGAAAAACTGGCTGTGTTGCGACAGGCCGACAAGATTATGCTCGACGAAATCGTCGCAGCCGACTGGTATCCCAAAATCGCCCAAGCCCTGGTCGTGCTGTTGCCCGTGCAGGCCGTCGGCGTGATGGGCGACGACCGCAGCTATCACGATCAATACGTAGCGTGCCTGCGGTTCGTCGAATCCACGGATTTCATGACGGCTGACTGGGTACACATCGATCACGATGTCCTGGGCCGCATCGCCACCAGGATCATGAACGAAGTCCACGGCATTAACCGTGTGGTGTATGACATATCCAGCAAACCGCCGGCTACCATCGAATGGGAATGAGCGGGCGACTGCACGCACGTCGAGGAAATCCGGCGGTGACGCTGTGTCGCAATCGCGACTACTGCGTGTACCATTCCACGACCGGCTTCACGACGTCGTTGTAGTCATACTCACAGAGCTGCCCCGCCTGAATCCAGCGAATCTCTGCATAATCGAGCGGTTCAGGCTCGCCGGATTCGATCGTGGCGAGAAAAAACCGGTAGGTGGCTAATCGCCCGTGGTAGTCCGCCACGAACGGAGGCTGCCCGATGGTGATGGCCACCCCAACGCCGAGACACGCGCGGCAGACGCGGCGAACCGCAGCTTCAAACGACTCGCCGTCTTGCTTCTCACCGGTTGGGAATTCCCATTGACGCGGGTCTGCGTCGCCTTTGGGCAGGCAGATGAGCACCTCGCGATTGCCTCTTTCGAGGATGCAGGACGTAACCGTGAGTTTGGGCGTCTGGCTGCTCATGTATTCAAGCCTGGGTCTCTGGATCGCCCGTCGGCAACGCGCTCGGGCGTGCGAGCGGAGCCAGTTGCGAATACACACCAAACGCAAGCAACACGCCGCACAATAAAACGCGCACAGCCCACCAGCCCCGCGCTTGCGCGGCGCGCAATTCGATGGGATTCTTGATCATCGAAACCGGATAGTCGAGGCTTCCATCGGTCAGCGTCCACTGCACATACCCAAGGAAGCCGGCACTCCCGTAATGCTCCTCGAAATGTTGGCGTACGTGACGCACGACATCCTGCTTGAGCGAAGCCACGTCCATCCCCTCGGGAATCATCTGCACGTTATCGACGACGTAGTCACCCATGTCGTGGGGAAAGTCACGCGACTCTTTCACCAGCGAGAACGACCATCCAACCAGGACGATGATGGCCGTGCCAGCCACGACCGACGCCCGAGGCACAGGCCTCGCCGGTGCGGAAACGCGAAACGCCACCGCCCCCACCACCAAGCCGAATAATGCAAAAAAGAACATCCCGAGCATAAACGGCAAAGAAGCCAGGTAGGACAGGACAAACGCAAACGGCAGCACAACGACCGCACCCACACCAACCCCGAACCACCATCTGCCAGCAGGACCGGGCGTATTCGACAGCGTCGCAGGAGGCGCGTCAGTCAATTGGGATTCAGAAGCGTCCATCAGCATGCGCCAAGCATCGCGACCGAATCTCAGTCGTCAAGTGCCGCAAGGTGTCTCGTTCATACGCTTGCGCAGGGCTTGGACCGCACGCTCGGGCGATGGCTGGGAGATGACGGCTGAGCAGACGCAGATGCAGGTTGCACCGGCGGCCAATACTTCGCCAATGTTGCCCTGTGTGATGCCGCCGATGGCCCATATCGGCAGCGATGTTGTCGCCTGGGCGGCGGCGACCGTCGCGACACCCGCGACGTGATCCTGCGGCTTGGTGGTTGATTGGAAAACGGGTCCTACGGCGATATAACTTGGGTTTTCGTCGGCGGCGCGTTTCACCTCATCGGCAGTGTGGGTCGATACTCCGACGAGCGTTTCCGTCCCCAGAAATCGTCGGACCCGTGCGAGGGGGGCATCATTCTGCCCGAGATGCAGGCCGGCGGCGGCGGACATCCGGGCGATGTCCGCACGATCGTTGACGAAAAACAAGGCACCAGCATCACGACACAATTCCGCAAGCGTTGTGGCCCGGTCGAGCAAAGCGCGATCGGTGAGTTTTTTTTCGCGGAGTTGCACGGCGTTCGCGCCGCCATCCAACACGCGCCGGGCGGTGTCGAGCCAATGACTGTGGCAGAGTGATTCGGTCACAATCACGCAAAGGCGACAAGCGTGCAGCCGGTCACGGGCGTCCCAGCGAATTTTGACGGCCTTTTCCAAGTCGTAGGTGCGGTAGCGCAGTGCTTCGATCGCCCGGGCGAAATCGACATCAACCGGCTTGCTGTATTCTTCCAACGCCCGCAACGCTTCAGTCACGCGACTCATGGACGCGCTCGCGACGGCGCGTGCATCGGCTCGATGGAACTCGGACTCGGTCTCGACCGTCCGCCCAACGTCACCGGCAGCGTCGCGCGCGACAGCCAATCGGGCCATCGACGGCCAGCGTACAAGCGTGCTCAACTCATGTCGCAGCGTCTTGATTCGTTCGACGAGTCGCGCGTCTTCCAGGTCGAAACGAACGAATTCTTCGACGACGCGAAGGGCTTCACGGGCGCGGTTGGCGTTGGCGTCCAGAATGCGTGCGACGGCGGGCTGCATAGCCGTGTGCCCCCCGGAAGTCAAACCTGGTCGAGTGAGTGTCCGAGCTTTTCTTTCTTTGTGCGCAGGTAGTGCAGATTATGCTCGTTCGGCGGTGTGGTCAGCGGCAACTGCTCGGCGATGTCCAGCCCATAGACCTGCAAACGATTGATCTTCTTGGGATTGTTGGTCAGCACGCGAATGCTCCGCAAGCCGAGGTCACGGCAAATCTGGGCACCGACGCCGTAATCGCGACGGTCCACGGGCAAGCCCAGCTTCTCGTTGGCTTCGACCGTATCCAAACCCTCATCCTGCAAACGGTACGCACGCAGCTTGTTGTGCAGACCAATGCCACGCCCCTCCTGCCGGAGGTAGACGATCGAGCCTTCACCCTCTTCCTGAATGAGTTGCATCGCTTTGGCGAGTTGTTGGCCGCAGTCGCAACGACTGGAACCGAAGACGTGCCCGGTCATGCATTCCGATTCGACGCGGATCAATACGGGCCTGTCCACGGGGATGGGGTTGCCCAGCGAATCGAGTCTGCCTATCTCGCCGCAGTAGATGGCGAGGTGCGGCTCGGGGTCAACGGGCGAGTGGTACTCCGTCAGCAGAAACTCCCCGAAGCGCGTGGGCAGTTTGATGGTCTCGCCGCGCTTGAGAAACGTCTCGCGCTGCATGCGGTATTCAACGATCGACGCGACGGTGTACATGTTAAGCTGATGCGTGCGTGCGAATTCGGTCAACTGCGGCACGCGAGCCATCGTGCCGTCGGTGTTCATGATCTCGATCAGGACAGCCGCGGACTTCAACCCCGCCAGCCGACAGAGATCGAGCGAGCCTTCCGTCTGCCCCGCGCGGACGAGCACGCCGCCTTCGACGGCCATCAGGGGGTTTACGTGGCCGGGTCGGGACAAATCGGTCGGGCGCGTGTCGGCGGCTACGAGCGTTTCGATGGTCTTGGCACGGTCGGAGGCAGACACACCGGTCGTCACGCCGAAGCGGGAATGGGCATCGACCGTAACCGTGAAGGCTGTTCCGAATCGCGTGGTGTTCTCGGCGGCCTGTTTCGAGAGGTTGAGATGTTCACACCGCTCGCCCGGCAGCGAAACGCACAGTACGCCGCGCGCGTCAGTCAGCATGAAGTTGACGGCTTTGGGCGTTGCGAGTTCGGCGGCCATCACCAGATCACCCTCGTTCTCGCGATCCTCGTCGTCGACGAGAATGATGAGCTTCCCGGCGCGCAGGTCTTCAAACGCCTGTTCGACGGGTGAGAATACGTCTTTCGTCCGGCTCGATTCGCCTGTCACATCCAGTCTCCGATGTTGATTATCGTGTCCGACGGCATTGTAGCAAGAACGCGTTCCGGACGCACATGCGACTCCGCAGCGTTAAACTCCGTTTCGTGCATAATCTTACAATTTTCCCGATTCGGAAACCGGTGGGCGATTGTAATGGCGGCTTTTCCGTGGTGAGGTACATTAGAAGCAGGTCACACGCGCTTCCGAGGAACATGCGCGTACGGGGAGACAAAGCTATGTGGAATGTACATACGGTTGAAGCACTTGTCGCGGCGATACCAGCCATGTCCACGATGGGGGCTGGCTACTCGATCCTTCTCATTGTCGGCGGCGGGCTTCTGGTCATTTCGACGCTCTTCGGCGGTGACAGCGACGCCGGGCTGGATGTCGAGGTTGACGTTGACTTTGATGCAGACATCGATTTCGACGCGGATCTGGACGCAGACATTGATGGCGATGCGCTCGGTGCCGCCGGTGAGCACGCATCGTGGCTGTCGCTGTCCAACTGGTTCTCGATGCAGTTCATGGTGTATTTCGCTGCGGCTTGCGGGCTGGTGGGAACGGTTTTGACGTTCCTGACTGACATGAGCGAGTTGGCTGTGGCGGCTTGGGCTGTCCTGGGCGGCTTGGTTATCGGACAGGGCGCTCACCAGGCGCTCAATTCGCTGCGTCGATCGAGCGGCAACACGCAGGCGCTCAAGCACGACTTCCTCAGGAAAATCGCGCGGGTGACGTTGGCGGTCCGTCCGCCTCAGCGCGGCGAGGTGGCGGTTCATGTTAAGGGTGTTGAACGCTTTGTGCCTGCGAAATCCAAACGCCCAGACGACACATTCGAGGTCGCGGACAGCGTCGTGATCGTCGGGTTCCACAACGGCACGGCTGAGGTCGTGTCGCGGCGCGAATACGAATTCCTAACGAATTCCAAAACAGGAGGAAGCGATGAATAATTTGATGATCGCACAGATGAACACTGAGGCCGTCATGATGATCGGCGGTGGTATTCTGTTTATCATTGTCGCGTTCGCGGTGCTGGTCGCAAAGATCATGGTGGTCGGGGATCCCAGCGAACTGCTGGTCATCAGCGGAAAACGCTCGAGCGAGGGCGTCGGCTATCGGACCTTGATCGGCGGGAGAACGTTGGTTATCCCGATCATCGAGCAAGTCGCCCGCGTCAGCCTGCGGAACATGCAAGTTGGCTTGGAAGTCAAAGCTCAGTCCGGCGGCGGTAAGATGATTCCCGTAACCGTAACGGGGGTGGCCAACGTCAAGGTTTCGTCGGAACCTGAAGTTCGCGGAAACGCCATCGAGCGGTTCCTGGGCCAGCCGCAGGACGAGATGAAGCTCGTCGCGCGCGAGACGCTTGAGGGTGGCATACGCGCCGTGATCGGCAAGATGACGCCCGAAGAAATCGTCGAGGACCGTGACAAATTCGTAGCCACCGTCATGAACGAGGTGAACGATGATTTTCGCAAGCTCGGATTGGTGATCGACAGCGTCAACATTCAAAACGTGCATGACGAAGATGAATACCTCGAATCCATTGCCCGCAAGGCATCCGCTGCGGTACGCGCCACCGCGCGGCAGTGGGAGGCACAACGGAAGGCTGAGGCTGACATCAAAGAGGCTGAAGCCGACGCGTCCTCGCGACAAGCACAGGCCGAGCGCGACGCGGATGCGAAAGAGGCGGAGTCGATGAGTCGTCAGCGTGCAGAACAGGCACGCCTGTCCGCCGACAAAGCCATCGCCGAGTCCGATAACGAGCTGCGTATTCGCAAGGCGGAATTGGCTCGTGAGGCGTCCCTAAAAGAGACCGAACGCAACAAGGCGGCAGCCATCGCCGAAGAGGCTCGCCTGCTCGCCACCGACGTTGTAAGAGCCAACGCCGAACGCGACGTGGCCAAAGCAAACGCGGAAGGTGCGGCTGCGATGGTTGAGGAAGAAGGCAAAGCCCGTGCCGCCTCCATCGAGCAGATTGGTAAAGCGATTGAAGCCCATCCCGAAGCGCTCAAGGTCATGCTGGCAGAGATGATGCCCAGCGTGGTTCAGGAGTTGGCGAGCACCATTAAGAATGTCGAACTTGGCGACATCACCGTCTTCGACGGCGGGAGCGGGTCGTCTATCGCGAACGCGGCTTTGGGTCGGGCGCGCATGCTCGCGGAATCGCTGGGCACGGTCGAATCGGTGCTGGGCCTCGACTTGCGGGAGCTGATGCAGACGATCGCCAACAATCGATCGTCACCCGGGGCAAAACCCGAGGCCGGTTCCAGCGCGACCGCGTAGCCGCCCGCTTGGCAATTGCGAAAAAGACCACACGAAGGGGGTCGGCTTTGGCAGCCGGCCCTTTTTTCTCATGTGATTCGGGCGTATGGCTGGTGCATTCTCACGACTCAATTGAAGAATTGGGTGCCCCACGGCTTTAGCCGCGGGAAAGTCAAATCCAAGAACCATTCGACTTCCCCACCTCTAAAGAGGCGGGGCACCCGACAGCCCCCTTTTTCTCATGCGCTGCGGGCGCGTGGGTAACGTGCGGTTGTGGCGTTTCGCGATGGGGATAGAATCTCTCCCACCGCAATTGGAAAGGACGGAACGACCCACGCTATGACAACACGCCGGTATCTGATTACATCGGGATTGCCCTATTCCAACGGAAAACTGCACGTCGGGCACATCGCAGGAGCCTACCTCCCCGCCGACATCTACATCCGATATCTGCGGGCTACCGGTGCCGACGTACGCTTCATCTGCGGCAGCGATGACAACGGGGTAGCAGCCGTCAAAACCGCCCGCGAGCAGGGGCGATCCGTCGAGGAACTCACCGCGAGCTTCAACGCCTCGCAACGGGACAGCTTCGCCGGGCTGGGTATTGAGTTCGACATTTACGGCGGAACGCATCAGCCGGACTTCGTCGAGATGCACGAACGCATCAGCCAGGATTTCTTCCTCAAAATTCACGAGAAGGGCTTCTTCACCAAACGAACCACGAAGCAGCTTTACGACACCGAAGCCGGGCAATTTCTCCCCGACCGATTCGTCAAGGGCACCTGCCCGCATTGCGACAGCCCGAATGCGTTCGGCGATCAGTGCGAGGGTTGCGGCAAGAGTCTCGACGCGCTCGAACTTGTCAATCCGGTCAGCGCCATGAGCGGCACCAAGCCGGAACCGCGCGAGACGATTCATTGGTATTTACGTCTCGATCGACTGGAGGATCAGCTTCGCAGTTGGCTTGAGAGCAAGAAGGAAACCTGGCGCTCGACGGTCATCAACTTCACACTAGGCCAAATGATTCCGGCAGTTGATGTGCGCTTTGCGTCGGCTGAGCAGGTGGCTGACGTGCATGCGAAACTGCCTCCGCACAAGGGTCAATCGCTCGGCGACGACAAGCTGCACCTGCGTTTGACGTTCGAAACGCGCACCGAACGGGAACGGGCCGTCGAAATGCTTAGGGAAGCAGGTGTCGCGCACGAAATCGCGGGCGGCCTGCCCGATCGGGCGATGACGCGTGACTTGGATTGGGGCGTGCCCGTGCCGCTGGAGGATCCCGACGCGACGGGCAAGGTGCTCTACGTCTGGTTCGACGCGCCCATCGGATACATTTCCTTTACAGCCAAACTGTGCGAGCAGCTTGGCGAGGGCTGGGAATCGTATGAGAAGTGGTGGAAGAACCCCGATTGCAAGGTGGTGAATTTCATCGGCGAGGACAACACCGTCTTTCATGCGCTGACCTTCCCAGCCATGATGCTGGCCACGCACGACAGCGATTCGCTTCAGGGCGAAACCGGCGAGTACCAACTCCCGTCCAACGTGGTGGCCAACGCGTTTTTGAACATCAAATTTCCGGGCAAGGACGAGGAGAAGATCAGCAAATCGCGCGGGACAGCCGTCTGGATCGAGGACTATCTCAAATCGTTCGACCCTGACCCGCTGCGGTATTACCTGACGGCCATCGCACCGGAAACGCAACGCACAGTGTTCGACCTCGACGACTTCATCACACGAAACAACGGCGAATTGCTGGCTGCTCTGGGGAACTTCTTCAATCGCTCGATCACATTCGCACACAAATACTTCGACGGAAAAGTGCCGCCCGCCGGCGAACGCGACGCCGTGGACAACGAGCAGTTGGCCCGCTGTAAAAGCGCAGCCGATGAAACAGCCGCTGAGCTGGAGGCGTTCCGTTTCAAATCCGCGTTGGCGCGTGTGATGCAACTGGCCCGCGACGGCAACGGCTACTTCGACACCACCGCGCCGTTCAAATCCCGCAAGACCGACATGGACGCCTGCGGTCGAGCGGTGAATGTCTGCCTACAAACCGCACGCACATTAACCACACTGATGGCTCCCTTCCTGCCGCACAGCGCTGCCAAGTGTCTGCAAATGTTCAATCTGGGCGCGGACGGACTAAGCTGGGATGTCGCCACGCAGCCGCTCAAAGACGGCGCCCCCCTGGGACAAGCCCAACTCCTGTTCAAGAAGCTCGACGCGGCGGAACTCTTCGGCGACAGCGAATAAATTCGGCACCAACCGAGCGTCAGTCGCGCAGATACTTATCCAGAAACCGGACATACGCCTCCGAAGCCGTAATGCGATTCTCGCGCTTGCGGAACCCGTGGCCCTCGTCGGGGAACAGGACGTACTCGACCGGCGTGCCGTTCTTGCGGGCGGCGGCTACCAGTTCGTCGCTTTCGACCGGCAGCACGCGTGGGTCTTTCGCACCCTGAACGACGAGCAGCGGCTTGGTGATATTCGAAGCGTGAAACAAAGGCGAAATCCGGTGGAGTCGTTCGCCGTCGGTTTCGGGATCGCCCATCTCCGCGTAAAGCATCTCGCGAAACGACTCCCACCAAGGCGGGATGCTCGTCAGCGTGCGAACCCAGTTGGTCACGCCGAAAATGTTGACGCCCGCATCGAACGCCTCCGGCTCCAGCGTCAGGGCAGCCGCCACCATGAACCCGCCGTAGCTGCCTCCGAAGATTCCGATGCTGTCACCGTCGATCCAGTCCAGCGATTCCAGATACCGCCGACCCCAGATGCAATCCTGAAGATCGTCCTCGCCGTGGCGGCGATCGTCGAGGTGGAAAAACGTCTTGCCGTAACCGCTCGATCCGCGATTGTTGACAGCCAACACCGCGTAGCCGTGATTGACGAGATGCTGCAGCGCCGCGTTGTATCGAAGGCGACTCTGCCCGCCAGGTCCGCCGTGAACCCACACCAGCCCCGGAGCTTTGTTCTCGCCCGATGAGCCGCGCGGACGATACAACAGGGCGGGAATCTCCAGACCGTCGAAACTCTGATAACGCACAACAACCCCGTCGACCAGATGACTCGACTTGATGGCCGGGTTGATCGAATCGGTCAGCCGTTGGAAACCACCCGAGTTCATGTCCAGCACATACAGATTCGGCGGTGAACGATCGCTGCTTGCATAGAAGGCCATCTTCGAATCGCTCGGCGAGAAACGCACGTTCTGAATCTCACCCGCGGGCAACTGCGGCAGGCGTACATTGCGATTCGTGCGTGTGTCGAAAATCCGCACGACAGTCTTCGCATCCTCGTTGGTCGCCGTCACGCGGTATCGGCCCTTCTCCGAAAACGTCACGTTGGACACGTCCCAGTTGGCCTGCACGACGAGCTTGTGCGATCGATCTTCGAGCGACACCGACCACGCCTGTGCGAATTCGCCGTGCTCGTCGGTTGTGTAGTAAAGTTCCGCCCCGTCAGGCGTGAACGTGAGCACGCCGTGGTTGACGTTGCCTTCGTGCGACGTGACCAGTACGGGTTCCGCCTCGGGATTGGTCGTGTCCCAGACGAAGACATCATTGTCGGCGTTGGTGCGTACCTTGGTCAGTGCGATCCATCGACCGTCGCGGCTAACGTCGGAAACATCCCAGCCTTCGAGGTTGGTAAATACCAGCTCTCTCGCGTAGCCGTCGGTCGCGAAGCGGTACAGGTCCATATGCTTGGGATCGCGTTCGTTGGTCGTGATCCAGAAGGATTTACGATCTTCGGAGAAGCCGGCGAAGCTCGCACGCACTTCATCGCCCGGTGTGAGATCACGAACCGAGCCGTCGACCTCGCGCACGTAAACGTGCGTGCGCTCGTTGCCGCCCTTGTCAGCCCGATAGAGCACACGGTCGTCGTCCGGAAAATAACGCACGGCGAACAGCGATTCGCTGGCCGAGTTGGTCAGCATGGTCGGCTCGCCACCGGTCGCCGGTTGGCTGTAGACGTTGAACACGCCCGTCGCGTCGCTGGACATGAGGATGCGCGATTCATCGTGCGAAAACGACGCTCCGCCCAGGCTGGTCGTTTCGAAAAAAGTCCGCGCGTCGTATTTCGGCACGGGCCAGGAGTGTTTCGTCACGTGCTGCCCCGTCGAGGCGCAGCCAGCCATCATCGCCAGCGAAAAGATGAGTATGATTCCTGTAGCCTTCAATTCGTTTCTCCGATTCGGATGTACAAGTCTGCCTGACGAAGCGGTTTCGTTATGCTGACATTCTACGTGTTTGGAGGATCGGGTCCATCGCGACCGGCTTGCATAAGCGTTCTTGCTTCCGATGCGAATACTGACGCACCGTGTACGGAAGAGAAGAAGCTTGGCCGAACGATGAAGACGAATCGCCCGGCTTGATCGACGACCCGTATCCCGCGCCCAAGGCTGATCAAGTCGATACGTGCTATGTCGCCCCACGTCGTCGTCTTCGCTTCGCCAAAGGGGGCTACGTACGTGACGCCCGTCGTGGTTAGGACGATTTTCGCCTTGTGACGCGATATTTGCCGATACGCTCGGAACATTCGTGTGATCGAAATCCAAATGATCGCCGTTCCCGCGATGAAGAGCGCAATCTCGGACCCGCCGCCGGAACCGAAACGAAGGCTTTGGATTCTCGGTCCAGCCAACGTCAGGCCTACGATTAGTGTTGCTGCTCCGAACACACCATATGACCAGAAAGAGAAATGTTGCTCATCGATGACACTAACGCTCGGATCGTACTCAAACGCACACTCCGGGCAGGTATATGCTTCCGGCAGGCCTGACAAGTTGTACCCGCATACATGGCAGCGGGCGCTCGCGTTGCGCAGCGCATTCACACGGCGGTCGGCTGTGCGCAGAAATTCTGAATAATTTCCCGAAGCGAAGGGAGGCAGCATCATGATCGTCTGTCCGAAATGTCCCTGAACCCTAACATACGGCATCCAAGAATAGGGAAATATTTGGAAGATGTCGGACAGATTTACTCTCCTCGATTTACCATTTCGATTCACCAGCAGCAATTCGGAAGAAGACAAGACGATTTTCACGGAGCGCCAAGCGAGTTCCCTGGAGATTCCGTAGATGAAAATGCCCATCGCGCCGAGCGGACCCCAAACAAACAAGTCGCGGAATCCGATGAGCCTACCCGTGCCATTCAGGTAGTACCTGTCGAACAAAAGCCAGCCAGTCACAACAAGCACAAGACAGGAAAGATAGAACGGCACTGAAAAAGGAAACTTGCCTTCACAGACAAGCACTTCCATGTCAAGATGCAGGCCGCATTTCGGGCACCTGTGAACATCCGCCAAGCCGGTAAGATCGTAATCGCAGACGGGGCAGCGCGTGGGGCCACCAAGGGATTTACCGGAATCGTTCATCAAACCGCTCATGATTGCGCAACATCGCTGCCGCACAACGCATCGTCAAGTTTTGGTGGTCACCGGATCACCGCTGATCGAGTAGTGCGTTTTTCGGCACAATATCTGTTGGCCACCTCAATGCTGAATCTTCCGTCTTTGTGAAACCGTCGTCTCACAATTTCGAGTTCGCAAAGACGGACCGATAGGCTCGGGTCATCATTACAAATTCGTATTTATGCGGAAGACCCGCAAACACGTGCGATGCTATCGAAAGGAATCTCACTCCGTCACGTCGACGGACAACAACCCGTCCTGAGTTGAAGGGATAGTGATCGAAACCGGCATCACCGAAGGCATCCCAGGACAATCGCACGACACTGCGGTCGGCCAATGTTGCGACGAATCCCGTGGCCGACATCGCAATTTTCGTGGTGCTGTAGCGGTGCGCAAGGTAGACTTTGCGCAACGTAGTCGCCGCGAACACCGCAAAGATCCATGTTAGGGGCTTGCCGAATCCTACGGTCGTCCCGGCAAAGATGGCGATGATCGCGTAGCCAATCCCAATGATTGGCTCAGTCAAGGAACGAGCGCGCTCACCGCCAAACACAAGTAGCCTTATGCCACATTGCAGTCCGCATTCGGGACAGGTCGGCGGTTGCGGCAGATCCTTAAGGATATACGAGCAAATCGGGCACCGCTCGATTTGCTCGTCTTTGCACATTGCTCTCGAATTCGATGCTCCGTCATCAGACAGAACTATTCTTCCGTGGGGCGCATCGGGCCGAAGGATAAAGTGTTCGTACCAGAACGCTCTGATTTCGGCTACGCATTCCATCGCTTTGCGCGGGGAGCCGAAGAACTCGGTTGGGACCACGAATATGTTGTGCCCGGATCGATCAACGACCGACACACGTGTTTCCGAACCAGTCAGTGTCACGCTTGAAGTGTCGCGCCAAATAGCTGATTTCGTGTTTCCGAAAAAGTCTACGTAAACGATCTGCGCGCACGTCAAGACAATCTTGCCAGTTTGGCGTTTGAGACGTCGATACGCCTGAAACGCAAGGATAACCGCAATCAACATGATGCTTGCACCCGCCACAGCTACCAATACGCCAACGTAATCGGAGTGCCCTGATCTCTCGAACCATAGGAATCCGCCGCGCACTGCGCCCACGCCTAATGCAAGCGTGATGATCGCGAATATCCCGCGCAACCAAGGGTTAATGCGTCGCTCGTTGATGACGCGAATGCTGGGCTCGTACTCAAACGCACACTCCGGGCACGCATACGCCTCCGGCAAGCCGGTGAGATCGTAATCGCAGACGGGGCAGCACTGGAGTGATCCGGAGCTGCTTCGTTGATCACTGTGGCTTGGCATATCGGGGACGTGTCCGGAGAAAGAGTAAAACGACAAGGCGGCCACCCGCGTTCCCGAACGGGTAATATAATGACAAACGTCGGGCACGCCCGGCACGTGTTATTTCAGGATCAAGGACGCAGCCGGACCCAAACCACTACCCGTTCTTGAGCAGTTCTTTCGCGATCACGTATCGCTGAATCTCGCTCGTGCCTTCGTAGATGGTCGTGATGCGCGCGTCGCGGAAGAGTTGCTCGACGCGACATTCCTTCACATAGCCCGACCCGCCGTGAACCTGAACCGCGCGGTACGCGATACGGTTAGCCGCCTCCGAC